>JBAZSY010000006.1:53049-105986 GCA_041662185.1 Bacteroidales bacterium | reverse complement strand
ATAAGGAAGTAATAAAGAAAATTGTAAACCTTAGAGCTCAAAAAGCAGAACTATTAGGTTATAAATCATTTGCTGATTATGTATTAGAAGAAAGAATGAATAAGACTCCAAAAGCAGTATATGATTTACTTGAAGGCTTATTGAAGTATTCTATTCCAGCAGCAAAGAAAGATGCAGCTGAACTACAAAAACTTCTTGATAAAGACCAAAAGGGAGCAACACTTGAAGCTTGGGATTGGTCATATTATTCTGAAAAGCTAAAGAAACAAAAATATAATTTTGATGAAGAACAAACAAGACCATATTTTGAAATTGACAATGTACGTCAAGGTTGTTTTGATGTAATAACAAAGCTTTATGGATTAAACTTTACAGAAAGAAAAGATATACCAGCCTATACATCAGATGTTAAGGTTTACGAATGTAAAAACGAAAAGGGAGAGCATGTAGGAATTCTTTATTGGGATCCATTCACAAGAGCATCAAAAGTAGGTGGCGCATGGTGTAATAGCTATAGAGAACAGTATATAAAAGGTGGAAAGAAAATAACTCCAATTACAACAGTATGTTTCAATTTTGCTAAATCACCTTCAGGAAGGACAACACTAACAGCCGAAGAAGCTTCAACAATATTCCACGAAATGGGACATGCAACACATTCACTACTTTCTAATTGTACATATATTTCAACAGGAGGAACATCAGTACCAAAAGATTTCGTAGAACTACCATCACAAGTATTTGAACATTGGTGCTCACAACCACAAGTATTAAAAATGTTTGCTAAGAATGAAAAAGGGGAAGTAATACCAGATGCTTTAATTAAGAAAATCCAATCAGTTGGAACATTTAATGTAGGATATGGAATGACAGAACGTTTTGCAGCAGCATATCTTGATATGGAATACCATGTTATTAAATCTACAGACAAAATAGATGATGTTATTGCCTTTGAAAATAAAGCAATGAGCAAGATAGGTTTAATCTCTCAAATCCCACCAAGATACCGTTCAACATATTTTGCACATGTATTTGGTGGAGAATATGCAGTAGGATACTATTCTTATGTTTGGTCAGAAGTATTAGATGCAGATGCATTCGATGCATTCTTAGAAGCAGGTAATATATTTGATAAGACAACAGCAGATAAATTTAAAAATGAAGTTCTTTCTCGAGGAAGCACAGATGATGCAATGGCAATGTATATACGTTTCCGTGGTAAAGCACCATCAATAGATGCAGTCCTAAGAAACAACGGAATGAAGAAATAAAATTTAATCAATATCAATTAATCGTAGGGGCAGGTTCTAAACCTGCCCCTATTTTTTTAACCCGTTCCCATTATATTCAAAACCTGTCCCTATTTTTGTTTAAAAGGATATAAATTATCTGCAAATTTTCTGTCTTTTATGCACAATAAAAATAAAATATTTTGTATCTTTGCATTAATAAATATATTCAAACTCAAAAGAGTAGACCAAGAAGAAATAAATTTCCCTTAAAATATCTTAAAAACTACGATGTACATCGTAGATAGTCTACGATACCCATCGTAACACCACCACGATGCCCATCGTAGTACAATTTATTCCCTATTAAAATATTTTTTAATCCCGTTTCCTTAGAAAAAGATCCCTTTTAATTTCAGAAAGAAGGAGTTTAAATTCAAAAAGTCTTTGTCTATTTCTCTTATATAGAAATGCCTGATTATTGATATAAGCGTTATAGATTGATAAATCCTTGTAGTTTATTTATTTATGTAATACTAATGTTTTCTATGGAATATTGATTGAGGCGATAAATATGCTGCCTTTACCAACTTCACTTTCAACACGCATAGTACCACCGTGAGCTTCAACAAAATCTTTTGAAATGGCTAGTCCTAATCCACTCCCTTGTACTTTAGTTCCTGGTACACGGAAATAACGGTCAAAGATACTCTGATGATAGCGAGGGTCTATTCCTTTACCAAAGTCTTTAACATAAATTTCAATTGTTTTATCAACTTGACGTGCTCCAACAATTATTCTTGCATTCTCTTCTGAGTAGTGTATAGCATTTGAAAGTAGATTTGTTATTACCCATGCTATTTTTTCACTGTCAATAAATAGTTTTGGAAGTTTTTCGGGGTATTCTATCTCTATATTACAACCAAACTTTTCGGCAAGAACTCTGGTTGCATTTATTGCATAATTTATCAATTCAATTGGTTTTGTTACCTTTGGATTTAGTTGTAATTTTCCTGTTTCTACTTGAGTCATTTTTAGTAATTCACTTGTTATGCTAAGTAGCCTATCACTACTTTCATGTATGCTTTGAGTTAATTCAGCTTGTTCTTTGTTCATTTCCCCTATACGTTTATCTTCTAATAATTTTAGGCTCATCATTATGGCTGATATTGGGGTTTTTAATTCGTGTGAAATTATAGATATAAAGTTTGTTTTTGCGTTGTCTAACTCTTTGAATTTGGTAATATTTGAGAGTATTATTACTGTACCTGTGTTGCTGGTATTTGCATAATTTACTTGGAAATAACTTTCTTTATTGTTTGAATATATCTTTAAAGGCTCATCTTTTGTGAAATCAGGATCCATTCCACGAATAAGTCTACGAAATAGATCATTGTTTAGAGATATGTCTAATGCAGATTGGTTTATGATTTTTTCATGTGTGATATTGAGGATTGTTGTTGCTGCATTGTTTGCAAAAAGTACAGTTTTCTGATTGTCCAAACATATTATAGGTTCATCTATTGAGTTTATGATTATCTCCAAGTAACGTTTGGTTGCTATTATTTTTGCTAAACTGCTTTTGCGGAATGTGGCAAGTTGTTCCGCCATGCTATTAAATGATTCTGCGACTTGTCCAAATTCTGATTTTTCATCAAAATTCAAACGATTATCATAGTTTTGTTTTGATACTTCTATTATACCATCAGTTAATTCTTTTATTGGGCGAGTTAAAGACTTTGGAAAAAGCACTAACATTAACATTGCTACAATTGCACTAATTGTTGCTAATACTATTATCCAGATCATTGCTGTATTGGATCTCGATTTAGCTATTTCCGATTTGTGATATATTGATGTAGTATTTAGTAATATGATATTGTTTATTGATTGGCTTAAGTCTATGAAATTTGTTTCATTTTGTTCTTTTGCAAAAGTGTTAAATTTTTGTACTAAATCTTCTGTTATTTGTTTTTCATAAGGCTCAGTAATATTTTTTTCTTGTAGTTTCATACTCATCCTAAATTTTGCCAAAGATGTACTATCTTGATGGAAATTATTAAGAGATTCCTGCATCTGTTGTGCATATTTTACAGAATTATAGTTGTCTGCCAAGATATTTTCTGTATCTCGTTTTATTTTACTTATATATCTTACTGAAAACAATCCCAGTAGAATAATAATTAAAAGAAGAGAACCTATCGAGTAGGTTAGTTTGGTTTTTATTTTCATATATATTAAGAAAGGATTATAAGGTCAATATTTGATTTAGCAAGTGAGTTAAAAAGATGTCTATATCTAAATGCTGCAATTATTATATTCCATGCTCTTATTTCTGGTTTACCGATACACACTGTACTTATTTGTCTAGTTTGACATACTTCAATAATTCCAGTTACAACATTAGGTGCTTCAACTTGAATTACTTCGCCACCAAGTTCTGTTGCAAGTTTAAAATGATTTATCAAATAGCGTTGAGATGCAAGACTTATTTTATCAGCACTCTCATTAGGAGTTCTTACATATAGTACTGAAAAAGTAGAATTATAATGAGTTGATAGTCGAGCTGCTTTTCTTATTATTCTTCGAGGACTCTTTTCTTGACTACTTATACATGCAAGAAATCTCTCGTGTCTAATATTAACATTCTGAGATACCTCAATTTCAATCTTTTTTTCAACCCTAAGAGCAACTTCTTTTAATGCCAATTCTCTAAGTTGTAGTATATTTTCTGACTTAAAGAAGTTGCTTAATGCTATGGTTATTTTATCAGCTTGATATATTTTTCCACTTTTTAGGCGAGCTATTAATTCATCAGCCGTAAGGTCTATATTTACAACCTCGTCAGCCATTACAAGCACACTATCAGGAATACGTTCTTTAACTTCTATACCAGTGATACTTTCTACTTCTTGATTTAAGCTTTCGATATGTTGAATATTAATAGCACTAATAACATTAATTCCTGCATCTAAAATATCAAGTACATCTTGCCATCGTTTTTCATTTTTGCTGCCATCAACGTTTGTATGAGCAAGTTCATCAACTATTACAATATCAGGACGTATTCTAAGAATAGCTTCTAAATCCATATCTTCAAGCTCTTTTCCCTTATAGAAAATTTTGCGGCGTGGGATTTCTGGTAGTCCTTCAAGTAGCATTTGGGTTTCTTTGCGTTGATGAGTTTCAATATATCCAATTTGAACATCTATACCACTCTCTAGCAATTGGTGTGCTTCTTGTAACATCCTGTAAGTCTTTCCTACACCAGCCACCATTCCAATATAGACTTTGAACTTTCCTCGGCGAGATTTTTTAATTAGATTTAAAAAATGTTGAACGTTAGGTTGATATTCCATAATAATTATATAATTATACTTTTCAAAGATAGTCAAAAAATAATATGAGTATTCTTTATTGAGGATTATTAATTTCTATATTTTTCATCGAGAGCAATATTTAATTTCAAAACATTTATTACAGGAACGCCAATTATTGGCGTTTCTATAAGACTATCAACAATCTTTTTTATGTCTTCTTGTTTTACTCCTCTTGCTTGAGCTACACGTTTAACTTGTATGTTTGCTGATGGAATTGAGATATGTGGATCAAGTCCGCTTCCACTTGCTGTTACTATTTCAGCAGTTACTTCTTGGCGGTTGAGGTAAGGGTGAGCAATAAGGAAACTATCTATTCGTAAAGACAACTCTTTTAAATATTGTGGATTTGTTGTTCCTTTATTACTTCCACCAGAGCCAGAACCATTGTAATCAACATAAGAAGGGCGAGACCAAAAATATTTTGTGGAGGTAAATTTCTGTCCAATATTTTCAGCTCCAACAATCTTGTTGTTTAATGTTAAAACTGTTGCATTACCTGAGTTAGGAGTGGTTATTTTTGCCACAACCCATAGAACTAATACGTAACCAATAAAGAGTATTACGCAAAATGCAATTGTTATTTTTATTGAGATTAAAAAGTTTTTCATCTTGTTTTAAAGTATTGTGGCAATAACCATGTCAATTAATTTTATACCTATAAATGGAGTTATTACTCCGCCTAATCCATAAATAAATAGATTACGGCGTAATAGAGCTGATGCACCAATTGGCTTATACTGTACACCACTTAGTGCTAGAGGTATAAGCATTGGAATTATAAGAGCATTGAAAATAACAGCAGATAGAATAGCTGATTCTGGTGATTGTAAATTCATTATATTTAAAGTTGCTAAAGCTGGAATTGATTTAATAAATAGAGCAGGAACAATTGCAAAATACTTGGCAACATCATTTGCAATACTGAATGTTGTGAGTGTTCCTCGAGTCATAAGTAATTGTTTTCCAATTTCAACAATTTCGATAAGTTTTGTAGGGTCATTATCCATATCTACCATATTGCCTGCTTCTTTTGCCGCTTGAGTACCACTGTTCATTGCAACTCCCACATCGGCTTGTGCTAAAGCTGGAGCATCATTTGTTCCATCACCCATCATTGCAACAAGTTTCCCATTATTTTGTTCACGACGAATATACTCCATTTTATCTTCAGGTTTGGCTTCAGCAATGAAATCATCAACACCTGCTTTATTTGCAATATATTTGGCGGTTAGTTCATTATCACCAGTTACCATAACTGTTTTAACACCCATTTTGCGAAGTCGTTCAAAACGTTCTTGAATGCCAGGTTTTATGATATCTTGTAGTTCAATTACACCCATAACAGTGTTGTCTTTTGCCAAAACGAGTGGAGTCCCACCATTTTCTGCAATCTTTTTTGATAGTTCATTAGCATAAGCAGGAAAAGTGCCTTTTGCTGATTCAATAAGTTTAGAAATTGCTTCGGTTGCCCCCTTAACAATTGATACTCCATTACGAAGTTCAACTCCAGAACATTTAGTTTGTGCAGAAAATTCAATCCAACGGCAACCAATTAGAATTGTTTGATCAATATCAAAGCCTTGGTTTCTACTAAGTTCAATGATTGATTTTCCTTCAGGAGTTTGGTCAGCTATAGATGCTAAAATACAAGCTTCAACAAAATCTTTTTGATTTTCAGGTTCTATGGCATAAAAGTTAGTTGCCTTACGGTTTCCAATTGTAATTGTTCCTGTTTTATCAAGTAATAATGTGTCTATATCGCCTGCTGTTTCAACGGCTTTCCCCGATTTTGTTATTACATTGGCACGAAGAGCTCTATCCATTCCTGCTATACCTATTGCAGATAGTAAACCTCCAATTGTTGTTGGAATAAGACATACAAATAGAGATACTAACGATGCTATGGTAACCATTGTACCTGTATAATTTGCAAAAGGTTTAAGTGTTACGCAAACTATAACAAAAATAAGAGTAAAGCCAGAGAGTAGTATTGTTAATGCAATTTCATTAGGACTCTTTTGTCGAGATGCTCCTTCAACAAGTGCTATCATTTTATCTAAAAAGCTTTCACCGTGTTGAGCTGTAACTTTTACTATAATATGGTCAGAAAGTACTTTTGTTCCTCCTGTAACCGATGTTTTATCTCCTCCAGCTTCTCTGATAACTGGGGCAGATTCACCTGTAATTGCACTCTCATCAATTGAAGCAATTCCGTCTATAATTTCTCCATCTGTTGGAACTATGTCGCCAACTGAACATTCAAATATATCTCCTTTCTTTAAAATTGAACTGCTAACTATTTCTATTTTGCCATCAACTAATTTTTTAGCAGGGGTTTCTTCACGAGTTTTTCGCAAACTTTCTGCTTGTGCTTTTCCTCGAGCTTCTGCTATTGCTTCTGCAAAGTTGGCAAATAGCATAGTGATGAGTAAAATAATAAAAATAGTTAGATTATATCCAAAAGAGCCTTGATTCTTATACCCAAATAAAACGCTAACAGTTATTACCAACATTACACAACTAGCAATGAGTACTGTGAACATTATTGGGTTTTTAAACATTTTCCTTGGATTGAGTTTAACGACAGACTCTTTCAAACTTGAGATTAGTTGTTCACGAGTTATAAAAATATTATTCTTTTTCATCTTGTTTATAGAGTTAAATATTCAGTAATAGGTCCTAATGTGAGTGAAGGGAAAAATGCTAAGGCAGCAATTATTATTATTACAACAAATGTCATTAATGAAAATGTGGAAGTATCGGTTTGTAGAGTTCCTGCACTTTCTGGGATATATTTTTTTGAAGCCAGTAAACCAACTATTGCAATTTGTCCTATTATTGGCAAGTAACGAGTAATTATAATAACCAAACCTGTAGATATATTCCAAAAATTAGTGTTGTCGCCAAGTCCTTCAAATCCTGAACCATTATTAGCAGAGGAAGAAGTGAATTCATAAAGCATTTCACTTAGACCATGAAAAGATGGATTTGCCAACCATTGTGAAGCTAATGCTGGATTTGAATTTGCCAAATAACTTGATATAGCCGTTCCACAAAGAATCATAAATGGATGAAGAAGGGCTATAATGATAGCTATTTTCATTTCCTTTGCTTCTATTTTTTTGCCCATAAATTCAGGTGTTCGTCCAACCATTAATCCACTAAGAAAGACAGCAATAATAATAAATATATAGTAATTCATAAAGCCAACACCAACCCCACCAAACCAACAGTTAGTTTGCATGTTAAGCATCATTAACATTCCTGAAAGTGGAGTTGCACTATCGTGCATGCCATTGACTGAGCCATTAGAAGTTACTGTTGTAGTCATAGCCCAGAGAGCTGTTGCCGCTGAACCAAATCGAGTTTCTTTACCTTCCATGCTACCTAATGTTTGAGAAATTCCCATTTTATCAATACGAGGGTTCCCTATCATTTCTTGATCAACTGACACAAATACAGTAAAGAGATAGGCAAAAAGCATAACTCCAAATATACTGACTGCAAATTTCTTTTTACGAAGATAAAACCCAAGAGCCCAAACAAGAGCCATAGGTAGAAGAATTATGGAAACGCACTCTAATATATTAGTGAAATATGATGGGTTTTCAAGAGGATGTGAAGAGTTGGTTCCATAAAATCCACCCCCATTTGTTCCAAGTTGCTTAATTGCTGCAATCGCTGCAACAGGTCCTTGCGAAACTGTTTGAGTTCTACCTTCCATAGTAGTGAAGGTTTGCTTGCCTTCAAAAGTCATAGGTACACCTCCAATAACGAGTAAGATTCCAACAATTAAAGATAATGGAAGCAGAATACGAGTAACGCTCTTTACTAAATAAACCCAAAAGTTTCCAAGAGAGTTAGTTGTTTTTGCTGCCATTCCTTTAAGCACTGCTGCAAAGGCTGCCATACCCGTGGCTGCTGCCAAGAACTGAAAAAGCATGATAACAAAGATTTGAGTAAAATATGTTAATCCGCTTTCTCCGCTATAATGTTGCAGGTTACAGTTGGCAATAAAACTGATTGAGCTGTTAAATGCTTGAGATACATTCTGTCCAATGTTTGCATCAGGATTTAAAGGTAATACACCTTGTGCAACAAGTAAAATCATTCCCCAAAGGAACCAAAAAAGATTTACTGTAAGTAGAACAACGAGGAAATGTTTCCAATTCATTTGTTCATTAGGGTCAATTCGACATAACTTAAATAGCTTGTTTTCCAATGGAGAAAGGAAATCAAGAAAGTTTTTTTCTCCTTTGTAAACCTTTGCAATGTAATATCCAAGTGGATAACTCAAGGCTATAACTAATAACACTTGGAAAATAATTCCTGTAATTTCTGAATTCATAGAAGTTAAAATTTTTCAGGTTTAATTAGCACGTATATTAAATAAATAAATACGGCTATACTTAGTATTAATAATGCTGTAAACATGATTTTATTTATATTTTGTTAAACCATTTGATTGAGGCATAGAAAATGCCAAAACATGCAACTCCCAATATAAGGAGTAATACGAAAAGTAGTAATTGATTCATCTTTTTAGTGTTTTATTTGATAACACTATAAGAAAAATACATGCCACGACTTTAAACGTTACTTGCAATTAATAAGTTACGTCTTTTGTTGTGATGGGAAACCCTTCCAAAATGGAAAGGTTGGATGTCGTTTTGGTGTGGTTTATGTATGTTTACTAAATCTTGATACCGTATTCGTCCATTTTACGGTAAAGTGTGGTAAGCCCTATTTTTAGAAGACGTGCAGCTTCTGTTTTATTACCATTTGTGAAGTTTAGAACTTTTTGAATATGTTGTTTTTCCATATTGCAGAGTTCCATGTTGGAAATAGAGTTGTTTTCTTGAATTTGAACTTCTAAAGGAAGGTCGGAGATTCTAAGTTTATTATCATTGGCAAGAATTAAGCTACGTTCAATAACATTTCTCAATTCACGCACATTTCCTTTCCAAGGATTATTTAATAATGCATCATAAAAAGGTTTTTCCACCTCACTGATTGACTTTCTCATTTTGACTGAAAAAGCATCAATAAAGCTGTTTGCCAAAAGTATTATATCTTCTTTACGACCTCTTAGAGCAGGAAGCTCAATATTAAATACAGACAGACGGTAAAACAAGTCTTCTCTAAATTCTCCCTTAGAAATGCTTTCTTTTAAATCACGATTTGTGGCAGCAATAATTCTAACATCAACCTTAGTGTTTTTACAGTCGCCAACCTTAATAAATTCGCCACTCTCCAAAGTCCTTAAGAGTTTAGCCTGAAGCGCGAGAGGCATTTCACCTATTTCGTCCAAGAAAATAGTTCCATTATTTGCTTGTTCAAATAAACCTTTTTTATCTCTTATTGCACCAGTGAAAGCACCAGCCTTATACCCGAACATTTCACTTTCAAGTAATTCATGGCTAAGTGCAGAACAGTTGACAGCAACAAAAGCACTATTGGAACGAGGACTTGCGGAGTGAATCGCATTTGCAAATATTTCTTTTCCTGTTCCCGTTTCACCAGTTAGTAAAATGGAAGTGTCAGTTACCGAAACCTTTTTTGCAAGCTCTATTGCGGATAGTATTTGTTTTGACTTTCCAATTATGGAATTAAAAGTATATTGTTTATTGTTTATTGATTCAAGCTTAGCAAGGCGAGTTTTTAGTTCAATCTGTTCAGAAGCATTGGAAATTAAAGGAATTATTCTATTATTGTCATCTCCTTTTGTCAAATAATCAAAAGCCCCATTTTTAATTGCCTGAACTCCATCTGAAATATTACCATGAGCAGTAAGCATTATAACTTCGCAATTAGGAAGTGCAGATTTTATTTGAGGAATAAAGTCAACTCCATTTCCATCTGGTAAGAAAACATCACAAAGAATAATATCAGGTTTATGAAGCTTAATTTGTTGAAGAGCAACCTTTAAATTTTCAGCCTGAAAAACCTCATAACCTTCAAGAGATATTATCCTTGAAAGTAATAATCTTATTTGAGGTTCATCGTCAATAATCAATATCTTTGTCATCAATCATTATTTATTTTACAAAGGTATAATATTTTTGGTTCTGTAACGAATAGATAGGGTAATTAAGAATTCTTAATTTAACTCAATTAATAGTCCATAAAGATTAAATCTTTTCTCAAATAGATTAAATATAAATCCATAAAGATTAAATCTTTTCCCAAATAGATTAAATATAAATCCAGAAAGATTAAATCTTTTCCCAGAAAGATTAAATATAAATCCAGAAAGAAGAGCTTTAATTTCAGAAAGAAGGAGTTTCTTTTTATATTTGCAGAATATATTTTTAAAATAATGACTGATAATAATCTAATAGTATATAAGGCTTCTGCCGGAAGTGGAAAGACTTTTAATTTGGTTTTGGAGTATGTTTCTTTGTTAATTAAGGACACAAGGGCTTATAGAAATATCCTTGCTGTTACTTTTACTAATAAGGCAACTGCTGAGATGAAGCAAAGAATTCTTTCGGAGCTTTATAGTATTAAAATAGGTGAGGATAATAATTTCTTTAAGGCTTTGGTTGAAAAGAATTCTTATTATTCAGAGGATATAATCCGTAAAAATGCTTCGCAGGCTTTGGATAATATTCTTCATGATTATTCTTATTTTAATATTCAAACCATTGATGCTTTCTTGCAAAGGGTTATGAGGAATATGGCTAAGGAGCTTGGAGTTGGATCTAATTATAACTTAATTCTTGATGATGATGAGGTTATTGAAGAAGCAATTAAACGTTTGATTGATTCAACAGGAGGAGATAAGGCTTTGTTGGATTGGTATATGGAAATGGTTAATAAAAAGATGGAAGATGGAAAGAGGCTTAATATAGAGAAAGAGTTAAAGGATTTTAGTAGGAATTTAAGCAAGGAAACGTTTAAGAAGTTTGAGAAAGAGATAAAGGCAATTAAGAAAGAAACATTAAATGATTTCAAGAAAGAAGGAAAAGAAAAGGTTGAAGAGATAAGAAAAGGCTTAATAAGTTATGGAGAGAGGTTTGAAAAGATAATTGCAGATAATGGAATGAGTGTTGATGATTTTTCTGGTAAGAGTAGGGGCATTGCTGGTGGAATAATTAAGATTAAGAATGGAGGGTTTGATTTTAGAGATAAGCAATATACTATTAAAGCATTAGAGAGTTCAGAAGGCTGGTTTTCTAAGGCTAATTATACTGTTGGAAATTTAAGTTTAGTTGATAATACATTACTTCCTTTATTGAATGATTATTTCCAATACTATGATGCTAATATCATTACTATAAATACTTGGAATGCAATTTTGCCTCATATCGATAATATTGGTTTGTTAAAGAATATTGCTAATCATAGAGATGATATTTTAAAAGAAGAGAATAAGTTTTTGCTTTCAAATACTTCTAAGTTATTGTCAGATATTATTAGTTTGGATAATAATTCAGATATATCGTTTATATATGAAAAGATTGGCACTCAATTAAAGTATATAATGATTGATGAGTTTCAAGATACTTCATTACTTAATTGGGAAAACCTTCGTCCTTTGGTTTCAGAAAGCATTGATAGTGGAAATAGAAGCATAATTGTAGGGGATGTTAAGCAATCTATTTATCGTTGGAGAAATGGGGATTGGAAGATATTAAATGATATTGATAAGGGAATAACGCCTTATATGCAGTTTAATCCTCGTGTACCAGAGATTAAATCTTTAACAAATAATTACAGAACAGATGGAGATATTGTTGAGTTTAATAACCTACTGTTTTCAGAAGGCATAGATACATTATGTCAGAATATTGAAATCTTAGAACCTTCGCAAAAGGAATTGATAAAAGGAGTTTTTGCTGATGCTAAACAGAGTGTGAAAGACAATGCTAAGGGAAAAGGAGATATTAGATGTAGTTTTGTTTTAAACGATAAGGCAACAGAAGGCAGAGTAAAAACAAAAGATAAGTTATTAGAAGAGATAGAGTATTATAAAGAAAAAGGGTATAAACTAAATGATATTGCTTTATTATTAAGAACCAATAAGGAAATTGCAGATACTGTTGAATTCTTGGCAAAGAATAATTATCTTGTTGTTTCAGACCTTGCTTTTAATTTTCGTTTTTCAAAGAGTATTAATTTAATTATCGATGCTTTAAGATATATTGCAGATGAAGGAAATACAATCTCTCTTTGTAATTTGAAGAGATATAAATTAAATGATGATAAGGTCTTTGAGCAAACCATTAATAAGATAAAAGAAGTCTCGGAAGAGTTATCTTGGTTAAAAGATAGAGAGAAATTAATCAGAAAGCCATTATTTGATTTAGTGATTAGTATTGTTAAAGGATTATCTTTAGAGAAAGAAGAAAAAGAATTATCATTTATTACTTCTTTCTGTGATAAGTTACAAGACTATACTAATGGCAATACTTCTGATATTACTTCTTTCTTAAAGTATTGGGATGATGAATTATGTGAAAAGAAGATTGCAATTAGTGATGATGTTGAAGGGATTCGTTTGCTTTCTATTCATAAGTCTAAGGGTTTAGAATACCCAGTAGTTATTATTCCTTATGCTAATTGGGAGTTATATGATATAAAAGGATTCAAAACAGAATTATGGTTAGAAAATAAAACAAGCACCACTATTCCTGCCTTCTTTGCAAAATGGGGGAATCTTAAAAATACAATATATAATGAGGAATATATACTTGAAGCAATGCAACAATATGTTGATAACTTAAATGTATTGTATGTTGCACTTACTCGTCCTAAGAATGCTTTATCAATTATTGGTCAGTTGAAAGATGAGAATATTAATATTGAGAAAATAAATGATGTTTCTAAGTTCCTTTTTTCATTATTATTTTCAAAAGGGATGTTGAAGGAAAAAATAGATGAGAAAACAGAAGAAAAGGAATTCTATTATTATAATATATCAGAAGGAGGAAACAAAGAAGATAATAAGGCAAAAGAGGAGTTAATTGAAAACATATTTAAGATAGTTCCAGAACAAAAGCAAATGCAAAGTGGTTTTAATGGAGCCGAGATAAGATATTCTCAAACAAAGCAGGCAGAAGAATTTATTAATGCATTGAAAGAAGGTAAATCAGTAGAATTAACGCCAAGGCTTAAAGGTATTATTTTGCATAATATTTTGTCTAATATTATAGTAAAAGAAGATGCTGCAAAGGCATTAAATACATTATTGGTCAAGGGAGATATTTTACAGGAAAATAGGGAATTCTTTGAAAAGGTGATTAAAGAAATGTTTTCTCGGAAAGATGTTCAAGAGTGGTTTGGTGAGAAATATAAGGTATTGAATGAGGTAGATATTATTGTTAAGGAAAAAGATACCATTTCATCAAAACGTCCAGACAGGTTAATGATTAGTGATAATGAGGTTATTATTGTGGATTATAAGTTTGCAGCCCCTAAGAATAATTTGGAATTATATTCAGACCAATTGAATAATTATAGATTTTTACTACAAGAAATGGGATATAAAAATATTAAAGCATACCTTTGGTTCGTTAGCTTTGATAGTGAAGAATTTCATTTAGAGATAGTGGAAGTGAAATAATTATTGTAATTTTGCCAGTTAAATGGATAGAGTAAATAGATGAAGAGTTTTTTTAAAATAGTAATAAGTTGTTTGTTATTGGTATTATCTTTTAATGCGAAAGCACAAGATAATACTGTTTATGACACAACTTATGCAACTATTTGCAGTAATGAGTATTTTTCTAATGATATATTTGATAGTATTAGTATAAGAGATACATCAAGTAGAATAAATGGTTCTTTCCAAAAGTTAATTTGTACTATTATGCCTGATGGAAGAGATATTGATAGTATGTTCTATTTATTTTTAACTTTTAATCCATCATATAATGATACTATTTCCGATACTATTTGTCAGGGTCAAATATATGATCAATTTGGTTTTAATGAAACAGAAACAGGTTTCTATAAACAAGAATATCAAACTTATTTAGGGTGTGATAGTATCATTAATCTAAATCTAATAGTAAAAGATACATATCACGATACAATATATGCCGATATTTGTAAAGGAAGTGTGTATAATGAGAATGGATTTAATGAAGATACGACGGGGTTTTATTCTCATCCATTTCAATCAATGTATGGGTGTGATAGCATAATAAATCTTTCTTTAATCGTTCATGAACCTTATTTTGATACTATAATTGATACAATTTGCAAAGGAGATGTTTATGGTTATGGTTTTGATGCTGATACTTCAGGTGTTTATACTTCAGGTGTTTATACTCAATATTTAAAAACTGAATTTGGTTGTGATAGCATATTGGTGCTTAATCTTTGGGTTAATCCATCTTATCATGATACAATTAAGGCTGAAATATATAGCGGAAATGCTTATACACTCTTTGGCTTTAGTGAAACTAAAACGGGAGTTTATGAACAAGCATTGAAAACTTATTTAGGGTGTGATAGTATTATTTACCTTGATTTACAGGTTGATAAAATTATTTTTCCAAATGTTGTTACAGCAAATGGAGATGGAATAAATGATGTCTTTGAAATACATAATCTTATTAAAGAGAATGCTTTTCCAGAGAATGAACTTACGGTATATAATCGTCAAGGTAAACAAGTTTATTATTTCAAGAACATAAAAGAGAAGACTAATTTTTGGAATCCTAATCTTACAAATTCTCCAGAAGGGACATATTTTTATCGTTTTTTGGGTAAACGACCCGATAAGACATTAGAATTAAATGGTTCTGTTGAAGTAATAAGATAAATAATGATAAAAGAAAGCTTTCTTTCAAAGGTAGCAATTAATATCGCAGAAACTTATAATAGAGATTTCTCTAATTTAAATATTATCTTTACTAATAAGAGAGCTAAAACATTTTTCAATGAAGCTCTTTATAATCACTTGCAAAAACCTTTCTTTTCTCCAAAATATTATACAATCAATGATTTCATAAATCAATATTCTGACCTTGTTCAAGGAGAAGAACTTGTTTTGGTCTATAATCTATATAATGTTTATTCTGAAATATATTATAGAGATAAAGAAAATATAGAACAGGAAAGCTTTGAACAGTTTTATTATTGGGGAATAATGCTTTTAAAGGACTTTGATGATATTGATAAAAATCTTGCCTGCGCTGAAAATATATTTAAGACTATTGAAGATTATAAGGAGTTGGATAATAAATTTGACTTCTTAACTCAAGAGCAAAAAGAATTGCTTAATGGTTTTTTTGAAGGTTGTTTTAAGGATAAACCTTCGGAAATAAAGAGTCATTTTGTTTCTGTTTGGAATTGTTTGCTTGAAATATATAATAAATACAAAGAAAGATTAGTAGAATTAGGTATAGGTTATTCTGGAATGATTTATCGAGAATTAGTTGAAAGCTTAAAGACGGAAAACAATATCCAAACTCAACAAAATTTCTGTGTTATTGGTTTCAATGTATTGAATAAGGTTGAAAAAGAAATATTTTCTTGGTTAAAACAAACTTACGATACAAGGTTTTACTGGGATTATGATGACTATTATCTAAATAACCTAAAGCAAGAAGCCGGTTTGTTTATGAGAGAAAATCTTAATAACTTTCCCTCACCAAAAGATTTTGAGATAAATACAAACCTAATCTCAAATAATAATACAA
This sequence comes from Bacteroidales bacterium, assembly GCA_041662185.1. GTDB lineage: Bacteria > Bacteroidota > Bacteroidia > Bacteroidales > P3 > UBA10566. Next base: position 89,723 of record JBAZSY010000006.1, on the reverse strand, counting down.
AGTTAGAAATAATTTCTTCTCCTAATGAAAATGGACAAGTTGGTTATATTGATGAATGGTTAGAAGAATTAGTAAAAACTAATGAAAACTTAGAACAAAAAGATATAGCAATAATCCTTTGTAATGAAGACTTGTTGCCTTCTGTTCTTTCGGCTTTGCCGGAGAGGATAGGAGAGAAGAAGACCAAAGTAAATATTACAATGGGTTATAAGTTCCAATCAACTCCAATGTATGGATTAATTGATGCTTATTTAAATTATCAATCCTCTCTTATCAAGAACCCTACTGCACGTTTAAAAAATCTTTTACCTTTTGTGGAGCATAATTACTTTGCAGGTAGTTATAAAGATATTATCCATAACTTAAAGCGTAATATGGTTATTTCTTTAAGTGGAGATGATATAAAGAGCTTTGTAGAAATATCAGACTTATTAAAACAAAAAACTACACCAAAAGAAATACTTTCCTCCTTACAAGAAATACTATATATTGTTGCTAAAACAAATATAAATAAAGAAACAAAAGGACATAATGGAATTGAAGAAGTGATTTCTGAAACCATGTATCGTTTATCAACATCAATAAATAACTTAAAAGACTTATTCGAAAACGAAGAAATAAAGATTACAGGCAAATTACTATATCAAACAATAAGGAGTGCATTAACAAGTATAATGATTCCTTTTGAAGGTGATCCAATTGATGGTATTCAAATTATGGGATTATTGGAAAGTAGGAGCTTAGACTTTAAGCATATTCTTTTCCTTTCGACTAATGATGATTTATTGCCCAATGTTGGTATGGATAGTTCTTTTATTCCATTTACAATACGTAAAGCATATAACCTTACAACAATTGAAAGAAAGATTGCTGTATTTGCATATTATTTCTATCGTCTTTTTCATCATGCAGAGTCAATGCACTTCCTTTATAACTCAACAACAACAGATGTTAAGCCTAAGGAAATGTCACGTTTTCTTCAACAACTAAGAATTGAAAGTAATAAGAAATTTACTTATAGCACTTTTATATCAAGTATTAATTCTCCAGAAGAGAAAATTATAGAAGTAAAAAAATATAAAACCTATATTGATAAGATAATAAATAAAGCAGAACAAGAATATATTTCTCCAACTTACTTAAATGATTATTTGAATTGTGAGTTAAAGTTTTATTTCAAAAGAGTTCTTGGATTAGCAACAGTTGATGAGTTTGAAGAAGAATTGCAAGATAATGTCTTTGGTGAAATATTTCATAAATCAGCAAAAGACTTCTATAATGGAATAAAAGAAGAAAAGAAGACAAGCATAATCACTAAGTCAGATATTGAAAAACAAGAGATTAATGTTTATAATATCGTAAAGAAGAATTTTGAAGAGGAATATCTAAATAAGAAAAACAGGAATAAAGGAAAAATAGAATACAATCAAATTCAAAAAATAAAGCTTGAAATACTAACAAAATACTTACATAAACTCTTGGAAATCGACAAAGCTTATACTCCATTTACTATGTTGGCAATGGAAGTGAATATAAAAAAGCCTATTACTATTAATGGACATAATATTATTATTGGAGGCACAATAGATAGATTAGATTATAAAGTCAATGAAAATGGAGAGGGGATATTAAGGATAATAGATTATAAAACGAATAACACACCAAAGGGTAATGTTAGTTTTAATCAAATATTTGACATCAATAATATTAATGATCCCGCAAAAAGAAATGATTATATTCTACAAGCATTTTTATATTCTTGGCTTATAACCGATAATAAAGAAGATAAAGAATGTAATAAATTACTTTCTGAAATAAACATAGACAAGATTAAGCCCGAAATTCTATATATTAAGAAAGCCACTTCAAATGATTATGTAGGAGATATTATTTTAAATGATTCAGAAAAAGGGAGTAATATTCTTGTGGATAATTATTCTATTTTCAATTCTGACTTTGAATTAGAATTAAAAACATGCCTTGAAGAAATGCTATCTTATAAAGAAGATGAATTTTGTTCTCAAAGAAAGAATGATTGTGATTATTGCGATTACAGATCTATTTGTTTTTAAGAGTTATCCTTTCCTTTTTTACCATTACTATTATGTTTAAACAAATTTTGTTTGTACCTTTGGCACATAATTTGTTTCTATTAAAAGTAGAAACAATAAATAAAAATAAATATTATGCAAATTAAATCGAGAAACATCGGAAAATTAGTAAGATTAGCAACATTGGTTATTGCCTTTCTTACAGTAAGCTTAAACCTTAGTGCTTACCCTTATAATAGATATAATGCAAGTAATGTAATTAACAAGACTGCATATATTATTGAAGAAGCTTATTCAGTGGCCGATTACTATGGCTATTGGACAGGAAGTAATCTTTCACGTGCTGTTTACTATAATGATTATGCACAAAGACAATTCTCTCATAGGAACTACCGTACAGCAATTTATTATTCTCTCAGAGCTCGTGAATATGCTTTAATGGTAATTGATGGTTGTGATGAATATTGGGATTATTACTACTATAATAATTATGGATGGAGTAGAACTTATGGATACAACCCATATTATACAGGATCTAATAATGGACATCATTACGGTAATTATAATAACTACTATAATAATAACTACAATAATTATCATAATAATCATGGAAATAATACCAATTATAATGCTAATCGTCCTGATAATTATAATGATGGAAGAGGAAGCAATGGAAGATCAGATGCTTTTGATCCAAATAAACCAAATAATAATGGTACACAAACAGGACACTTTACAAATGGTAATAGCACCAAAAATTTAAATACAAGTAACTACTTTGATAAAAATGAAATTGGATTATTGAAAGAATTACCAGCAGAAACTTCAATGGAAAATGATTTCAAGAAAGATAATAAAGATGTAAAGTTTGATGATAAAAGTGTAAGAAATAACACTGTTTTAATTAATCAAAATCGTACAAAGGCTCAAAGCTTCAAGAAAAGTACTCCAGAAACATCAAGAAAGAATATTCAAATAGTAGCTCCAAAACGTATTAGTGAAATTAATAATAGCAATAGAAGCAAAGAAATAAAAGCTAATAAAACTAATAATACAGGTACTAAAGTAATTAATCCAGAAAAAAATAGAAACAACCAAATTGATGTTAATAAAAACAATATTAATAAGGAAAATAAGGTTAATAATAGGAACCAAAATTTAGAGAATAACAGAATAAACACAGAAAAGAACAATATTAATACTCGTAATAATAATAACACTAAAAGAACAATAGAACCAACAACTCCAATAAAAAGAGAAGTAAAAACTACAGAATCAAATACGAGAAATAGAACAATAAAGACTACTGAAAAAGTAAAAGAATCAAAAACTCTAAAGGCTAAAGAAACAAAGAATACAAGAACAAGATAGTTATTAACGTAACGCAATACATCAAACAATTGATATGAGATAAAGCATTTGAAGTTTATATAAAACATCAAGTGCTTTATCCCTAATTATTTGATGTTTTATAAGAATATACATTATCACATATATAATTTAGTTTACTTCCTACTTGAAAAAAAATCTAATTGTTGATTTTTTTTTGTAGGTAGTTTCAAAATTAATTCTATATTTGCAAAGTTTTTTCACTATGATTTTTATAGTGGGGGTTTATTATTTAATATTTTTTTTATTTATGGTTATAGCATACACTAAAAGTGAAAATGTTTCTACAAAAGAGGAACTAGCACATTATGCAAAGAGTAAAAAAATCAGCATTGATGTTTTTACTCAAGAAAAAGATTTAAAAGAACAAATTAATCCTCAGGACATATTATTTGTAAAAAATGTATATGAACTTGGAGACAATCCTCAAACTATTCTTCACTTTATAAAATATTGTTCTGTAAACGATATTATTATTTATAGTGTTGATGATGACCATTGCTTTAATGCCAAGGTTTCAAAAGAACTTAATATTCTTATAAATTTATTTGTTGAACTATGTGAGTTTAGATCAAATAAAGCAAGAGAATCTCTTAGAATAATGAAAGAAAATGGAATAAAGCTTGGTCGTACCGAAGGTAGTACTGTGAAATTAAATAAAATGAAAAGACGTAAAGAAGCTATCATTAAAGATTTACAGAAAGGCTTTTCATTAAACCATATTTACGAAAAATATAAGGTATCAAGAACAACAATAAATAAACTTAGAGAAATAGAACCTCGTATTGATGAGGTATTATTAAAAAGAGAGAATTAATAAGACTAAAAATATCAATCATCTTATCTAAAGAAGAAATATTAAATACAAAAAAGGAATAAGCCCAACTTATTCCTTTTTTTTGTTTCAAGCAAATTAGTGCATCTAAAAATAAAACCAAATATTATAACCCAACCCCCGTAGAGACGCGAACCGAAGACCGAAGGTCAAGCTCGACGAAGTCATTTATCGCGTCTCATCAATTACATACATCATCAATTACATATATTCAATAAAGGCAGAAAGCCTTATTTAACATAACCCAAAGGCAACTTCTTGGTAGAAAGAATACATTGTAATTTTTTAATAGCACAATGAAAAGGTAGGTTAATAAAAGTACATTTTGTAATGTTGACATATGATAACAACAAAATATTAGGAAATGCTGAAATAAGGATTAAGTATTTTAGGATTACAAATCTAACACAACTGAGTGTTTATAAATATACTATCTTATCATATCACAACATCTAAGAAGAATATATTTTATCTATGATTATGTAAAAAAAAAATAGTATCTTTGATGCAAAAATTAAAAATGAATATGTTGCCATATAATAAAGAATTAAATGAATTGGGAGGTAGTGATTGGACTAAATTTAGTAAGAGTGTACAAAATTTTAATGGATGCATTACAGAAAAAAGGAAAATTCATGGTGCAGCTTTTCCATTATCTCTAGCAAAGCATTTCATTAGTATTTATTCTAAAACTAATGATATTATTTTTGATCCTTTTGCAGGCGTGGGAACTACTTTAGATGCTGCAAATCTTATGAAGAGAAATGCGATCGGAACAGAATTAAATAAGGATTTTATTATGCTTTTCAATCAGGGAATAGATAAAAAAGATGGCATAGAAGATATTAATTTTTATAGAAAAATAATTAATGATTCTGCAACTAATTTAGAAAATCATATTCAAAGTGAAAGTATTGATATGATATTAACTTCACCTCCATATGCTAATCTATTAAATAATATTAGAGATAATTTTGCAGATAAGGATTTTAAAGGCAATACATACAAAAATCAAAGTAGAAAATTAGCAAAGCCATATTCAGAAAATGAATTTGATTTAGGTAATGTTGTATATGAAGAATATTTGATTCAAATAAAAAATATATTTTTATCTTTGAATAATATCTCAAGAGAAGGAACATATAATGTATGGGTTGTTAGGGATTATCGAGATTTGAAAAATAATATTCCATATGTAAATTTACATTGTGACTTAATAAATATTGCGTCAAAAACAGGATGGATTATGTGGGATATGGTTATTTGGGATCAATCAAATCAAAGAAAATTAGTAAAATTGGGAGGAAATAAATCAAGGAGATTTTATTTCAATATTGGTTACTCAATAATTCTAGTTTTTAGAAAAAACATAAAAGGAGAAAAGTTTTAATGATAAAAAATAATCAAGATAAAAAAAGCACTTATTATACTCATGGCTTTCATCCTTATCCTGCAAAATTTACTCCTCAGCTAGTTAATAAGTTTTTTCAAAGATATTGTAAAGTTGGAGATAGAATACTTGATCCGTTTTGTGGGAGTGGGACTACATTAGTAGAAGGAATAATCAATGGAATGGAATCTTATGGAATAGATTTAAATCCTATAGCATTTATTATTTCAAAAGCAAAAACAAATTTATATTCAGCTAATGATATTAATATTATCAAAGATATACTTAATGAAATAAATCAAATTAATTATCAGGATAATATTAATAAAGCTGTTATTCCTAATTTTAAAAATAGAGATCATTGGTTTCAAGAAAATGTTAGTAAAGAATTATCCATACTGAAGAATTTTATTAAAAATATAGATGAAAGTAACGTAAAGGATTTATTTCTATGTGCATTTTCAAAAATCATAGTTAAAGTTTCTAATCAAGATAGTGAAGTGAGATATTGTGCTAAGAAAAAAAATCATTTAGATGGGATCGTTTTTTCTGAATTTAATTCAACAATAAATAGCTACATAGCTCTATTGTCAAAAAATGAGATAAAAGTAAATAGTTCTGCGAAAATTTTTAATGGTGATTCTATTAGAATATTAGAAAAATTAGAAAATGATTTTTTTGATTTTATTATTACATCACCTCCTTATATCAATACATTTGATTATTATTTATATCATAAACTAAGAATGTTTTGGTTAGATTATGACCATATTCCTATAAGAAAAAAAGAGATAGGTAACCATCATAGGATAGATTCACAAAAAATTGAAATAGCAAAATCAGAATATATTATTTCAATGAAAGAAATTATGGATGAATTATCTCGAGTGTCAAAACTTCATTCAAAACTAGTAATGATTATCGGAGATGGAATTGTTAATGGAAACATAATCGATATGAGTCTGGTAATAGATGATATTTGCAAGGTATCTAATTATAAAATTATTGATATTGAAAGTACTAAGTTGTCAGAGACAACAAGATCGTTTAATAAATCTTTTTCAAACGCAAATAAGAAAGAACACAATATTGTATTAATAAATAATAAATAATAACTATGCTTTATACAGATAATTTAGATAGTATTATTTTTCATAGGCATGAAATATTTCAAAGTGACGAATTGATCGTTTTATCAGGATATATTGGACCGAAACCTATTGAGAGATTAAAAAACTTACCATTTAATACAAAAGTTATTTATGGAATGTATGGTTCAGAAGGAATTAAAAGATCTTTACATGATTCCTTATTAGGTTTGCAAAATAATATTAATAATATTAATATTTTTTATTCTAAATTGCCTATTCATGCAAAGTGCTATGTTTGGAAGAAAGATGGTAAAATTGTACATGCATTAGTAGGTTCTGCAAATTTTTCGACTAATGGTTTATCAACTCCAAATAGAGAAGTCTTAGCAGAAACAACCATAGATACTTTTTCTCCTCTTAATGCTTATTTAGATCTTATTTTACAAAATAGCTTGTCGTGTATAGAACTTGATGTTATCAAAATTGACGATAGAGTTCTTAATGCAAATGAAATTTGCTTTTTGTCTCTTTTGGGAAGAGGCGAAGACGTACAAAATAATGCAGGTTTAAATTGGGGGCAAAATATTAATAATCATACTACAAAGAATGATTCTTATATTAAAATAAGAGTTCAGGATATTAAAGATTTCCCACAATTATTCCATCCTAAACAATCATCTCCAATTAAAATGGATGAAAAAAGGGGAAGAAGACATAGGCATAATGATTCGATAGAAATAATATGGGATGATGGAGTTTGTATGGACGGTCTGTTATTCGGAAATGTAGTTATCAATGGGATTAAATATCCAAAACAAGTTACTTCGTTTCCTCATGCTAGTGAATTAGGTAATTACATTAGAGATAGATTGAGAATTCCTCATGGATGTCCAATTAGAAGACATCATTTAAATGCATATGGGAGAAATAATATTGGAGTTACTTTATTAAATGAAGGCGTTTATAAGTTTGATTTTTCAGTATAAATATTATAAATAAATTGTTACGAATATTTAATATTTTGCTTTTTTATTATTAGTTTTTTTACCCTATACTTTTTACCCTCTATAATAGAATATTATTTTAGCGAGAATCTATTATTCCATTAACAAAAAAGACCAATATTTATTGGTTTAATTATTTTAGTGATTATTTTTCTTTTTATAATAGAATTTACATTTGTTTGACCTTAGCCTAATATTTCAATTGCTTGATTCCATATTTTTTCAATTTATTTTGCAAATTAGTTAAACTCAATATAATAGTAATTTGATAATTCTTTACTTAATATAAAAGATGTTTTGTTTACTCCAAAAGGTACAAATTTAAAATATATTGAAGATAATAATTGAAAATACATTAGATCAAATAAAATTTACAATTCACTTTTGTTGAAATGCTCATATATATGTTGTTGCTTCGGCACAAAAATACAAAATTGAAATGCAATAATAAAGAATAGACGCGATAAATGACTTCGTCGAGCTTGACCTTCGGTCTTCGGTTCGACGTCTCTACATTTATTTCAATTTAACCCAATTGTTAATTGTATTATTTTCATTTTAAAACAAACGTAGGGGTAGAGGCAAGCCCTACCCCTACATTTGTAATTTGATTCTAAAAGAATAGAACTTGATTCTAATTTATTGAAATCAAATTCTATTTTCTTGTAATTTGATTCTATTTTTATTGATAAAATTAGGGTGTAAGGAGGGTGTAGGGTGTAAGGAGAAATTGCGTTTTTTTGGTGATTAATGGAATTTTTTGAGGCGTTTTATTTTATTTTTTTCTGAGAAATGGGGTGTAAGGAGCGTTTAGGGTGTAAGGAGGTATTTTTGTTATATTGTTATTTAACAGTTATTTAAGTGGTAGGGTGTAAGGAGAAAATCAATTTTTGAAAGTTATATGCACACAAAATAGTAAAAAGTTTTTCCTGTATAAAAAGTGTATATAAAGATTTTGTTTTTTTATTTTCTCCTTACACCCCATTTTTTAATAGCTATGTTATTGAGGTAATCCCCAATATTTATATTGGGGTTACCCATTAACTATTAATTCTTGTAAAGTTGTAAAATATATAGGGGTATTTTACAACTTTACAAGTTTCCAAAACGGATAAAAGACAGAATAAATATAGCATTAGAAGTTATAAAGGAGAACAACTATACTAAAAATTAACCATTTATCATTTATCACTAACCATTTATCACTAACCATTTATCATTAACCATTAACCATTGAAAAAAACTCCCTACGGTTTTGGAAAAAATCAGGCTCTTTCTGTCACAAATCAAGCTCTTTCTCCAAAAAGTCGGCGTCTTTCGGCAGAAACTCGGTGTCTTTTTTCAAAAAATCAGGCTCTTTTTGTTTTACCAGTTTTTATTGTATTCCGAGGCTGTGCTTGTTGGTGTTGATGAGGAGAAGTCGGTATGGATTTCTTCTAAATATTTTGAACAGTCCATTTCAATTGACATATCGTATGGTCTAAGGAAATCTCCTTCATAGAATTTCAGGCGTTTGTCTCTTTCGCATTTTTGCATAAACAGTCCATAGACAGGTAAAGCCATTGCTGCTCCTTGTCCAAGGTTGGTTGAACGGAAATGGATTGAACGTAATTCTCCTCCAACCCAAACGGCTGTTGCTAATTTAGGGTTAATTCCTATAAACCATCCATCGGAGTTATTATCTGTTGTTCCTGTCTTTCCTGCAATAACACTTTTTACATTATAGATATATCTTATTCTTCCTCCTGTTCCACTTTCTACAACTCCTTTCATAAGGTCAAGTACAAGATATGATGTTTGTTCATCAAGGGCTACATTTGCTTTTGGTTTTGGTGCATATAAAACAACTCCTTTATTGTCTGTTATTTTTGTAATAAATATTGGTTCTATATGTGTTCCTTTATTTGCAAATGTTGCCATTGCTTCTGCCATTTCAATTACTGAAAGGTCGCATGTGCCTAAACATATTGATGGGACTGCACTAATTTTAGATTTTATACCCATTCTCCGAACTAAAGATATAACAGAATTTGGCGTAGTGTAATTCTTCATTAGGTTTGCAGAAATATAGTTTATGGAGTTTGCAAGTGCCCATTTCAATGTTATCATTTCTCCTTCACGAGTTGAGCCAGAATTGCTTGGTGTCCAATTGTCATAGCTTTCAAATGTAACTGGAACATTTGGAAGAGTAAAACATGGTGAGAGTTGATTTTCTTTCATTGCTGAGGCATAAACAAATGGTTTGAATGTTGAACCAACTTGACGTTGTCCCATTGTTGCATTATCAAATTTCAAATATTTATAGTTTATTCCTCCAATGTATACTTTTACATGTCCTGTTTGTGGTTCAATTGAAACCATGCCTGTATTCAAGAAATATTTATAGTATTTTAAAGAATCCCAAGGACTCATTACGGTATCTCTTGCTCCTTGCCATGAGAATACTCTCATTTCTACTTTTTTATTAAATTCATCTCTTATCTCATCATCACTATATCCTTCAAGTTTAAGGCTGCGATAACGATCGGAGTTTTTCATTGATTGAATATATGTTTTATTAATTTCTTCTTTTGAAATTCCTGCAAATGGTGCATTAGCAACTCCTTTCATGTGGTTGTTAAATTGCTTTTGAAGTGTTTTGAAGTGTTCCTTTACTGCTTCCTCTGCATATTTCTGCATTCTTGAGTCTATTGTAGTATATATTTTTAATCCATCTTTATGAACATCATAAGGGTCGCCATTTTGTTTCTTGTGAGTTTTACTCCATTCCTTTACATAGTTCCTTATATATTCACGAAAATAAGTTGCTGTTCCTTCATCATGTGATTGTGGATTATAATGAGTAACATCTAATGGTTTTTGCATTAGTTTTTCTGCCTCTGCTTTATCTAAGTATCCATACTTAGCCATCTGAGATAATACAGTATTTCTTCTTTCTGTTGAGCGTTCATTTCTTTTTACAGGATTATATGCTGTTGGGGCTCTAAGTAATCCTATTAGTGTTGCAGCTTCTTCTGTCTTGAGTTCTGAGGGGAGTTTGTCAAAGAATGTTTTTGAGGCTGTTTTTATGCCAAATGCGTTACTGCCGAAATCAACTGTATTAAGATACATTGTAAGTATTTCATCTTTGGTATAGTTTCTCTCAAGCTTAATTGCAACTACCCATTCTTTGAGCTTTGAGTATATAAGTCCTAACTTTGTTTTTTGTTCTCGAGGGAAAAGATTTTTGGCTAATTGTTGAGTAATTGTACTTCCTCCTCCGGAGCCTTTATCTCCAGATAATACAGTTTTGCCCAATACTCTAAATAAACTCCTAAAATCAACTCCTGAGTGTTCATAGAATCTAATATCTTCTGTTGCAAGTAGGGCATTCACTAAACATTTTGGAAGTTCTTGAAATTGTACATTTGAACGGTTTTGTAATCCTATATAACCCAATATTTCTCCATCTTCTGAAATAACTTCAGAAGCTAAGTTTGAATTTGGGTTCTCTAATTCTTCAAACGATGGCATAAATCCAATCCATCCTAATGATAAGAAGAAGAAGAAAACGATAAGTAAAATCATTGATGCTCCAAATATCTTCCACATTCCTTTTACATAGGATGAGGAATCATTTTTATTGCTCTTATCTTTTTTATTAGATGATTTATTTTGAGCCATTACCTATTCTTTTATTTTCTTTCAGCCTTATGGTATTCAATATGTAATCCAACATTTGCAATACCAACTAAATTTGTATCTCTTGTTGCTTGTTGGATTTCAAATCTATATTTTCCTTTTTGAGGGAAAACAACATTTTTAGTAAACCAAAATCTATTATCTTTTATTCTTCCACTTCCTTTACCTGTCCATGGACCGTCTAAGTATGCTAAATAACATTCTACTGTATCACATCTTGTTATTGAACCATCTGGATATGTTGTTTTAATAAAGAAAAATATATTACAGTTAGGATATTCTATAGTATTTCTAAGATTGATTGCAAAGTCATAAAGTCGTAGGGTGTCTTTAATATTAACATCAAATTCAACTCTATCATTCATGTTCCAACCTTTTTCGTTTACTTTCTTATTTTCATCGTAAACAACATCAGGGTTGCAACTGGTAAAGAGAAAAGATAGTAAAATAAATCCCAATAGTATTTTCTTCATATCCTATGATGTTAAAGTTCTTATTTGTTAGGAAATTAAATATTTAATTTTGATTTTGGTTCAATCTTTATTTGGTATGTTTCAAGGTCATTAATTGGTTGACGATTACGATTCATTTGTATTAATTCTTTTACCTTATCGGCAGAAAGCATCATAAATTCAGAACCATCTTCGTAAACATACCACATTAATCTACGGAATACATCTGTTTTTATATAGTTTGCTTTTCCTTTTTTAGTGAAAAGAGGAACTCCTATTTCAGGGAATGTTTTTAGTTCATCTAAGTAAACGTCGTATTCAAAGTTTAAACAGCATTTTAATTTTCCGCATTGTCCTGCTAATTTTTGAGGATTAGGGAATATTTGTTGAACTCTTGCTACTTGTGTTGAAACAGAATTAAATGTATTTAGCCAAGAGGAACAACATAATTCTCTTCCACAAGTTCCAATTCCTCCAAGGCGTGAAGCTTCTTGACGAGCTCCAATTTGTTTCATTTCAATTCTTAAATGAAATTCTTCAGCTAAAGATTTAATTAATTGACGGAAGTCCACTCTATCATCTGCTGTATAATAAAATATTGCTTTTGTATTATCGCCTTGATATTCTACATCATTTATCTTCATGTCAAGAGCAAGTTCACTAATCATCTCTCTTGTTCTGAAAAGAGTTTTATCTTCTCTTTCTATTGCTTGTATCCACTTTTCTATATCTGTTGTTTTAGCTCTGCGATATAGTTTTTTCATAGTTTCAGCCTTAGGATTTACTTTTTTCCTTTTCATCTGAACACGACAAAGCTCTCCAATCAAAGTTACTATACCAATATCATGTCCTGGTGAGCCTTCAACAGCAACAACATCTCCTTCTGTTATTTCTAATCCATCAGAAAGTTTAAAGAAATCTTTTCGTGAATTTTTAAATCTTACTTCAGCACAATCAAAAGTATTTTCTATAAAAGGGGGTTTAATTTTACTCATCCAATCGTGAATAGAAAGTTTCGCGTTTCGCTCTAACTCACTTTTATCAACAGGAACATAGGATTGAGGAATATTAATACATCCTCTGGTTAGCATTATTGAAGGAGTAAATGTATTTCTACCAACATAAGGGTCTTCATCATAGTAAGGATGTACAAATTGTTCACCATAAACTATTTCATTTTCTTCGTCTTTTTTATATGTAGTGTTTTTCTTAGCTATTGTAGTATCTTCAACAATAGAATCCTGTTGTGCATCATTATCCAAAACAAAATTATTTTCGTTCTCTTCGTTACCAGAATTAACTGACTCGTCTATATCTTCTTTATTATTCATATCTATTTATTCATCAATAAAATACCTAATTGAATTGATAGGTCAAGAAATATCATCTTGGCGTTACCATTTCTTTCTATATGTAAAATTGCTTTATTTATTTCTTTGTATATGTTGCCAATGTTATTTTCCGTAATAAATGATGGAAAATTATTCTTAAACTTCTCATCACATCCTTCAAGCAAATTACTTTCTTTGCTTAATCCCATTTTAATTAGAAAACTATTTTGAAAGACCTCTAACGCAAAACCCAAAAACTGTTTTTGCTCTTCTCTTCCAAGTTTTGCTAATTCTTGTTCTATTATCTTTACTATATCATTTACTTTACTACGATATAGAAAACAACTTCTCAACCAATCAACAAACAAATCGAGATATTTATGTTCTATTACTTGATTATAATTAATTTTTGGCACCTTCACTAATTGTGTTCGTGAAAGAATAGTTGGTAAAATATTTTCTCTATCGTCTGTTATTAAGAAGAACAAAGTATCATCATAAGGTTCTTCTAATATCTTTAATAATTTAGGTGCTGCTTCATAATATAATTTATCAACACACCAGATTATCATTATTTTATATTCTGCTTCATAAGACTTTACACTTAAAGCCTTAATGATATTGTTGGCATCTCTAACATTAATTGTCCCTTGTTTATTGCCAACATCTAAATAATCGTACCAATCATCTAATCTAATAACTCCATTATTCTTTAAAACAAAATCACGAAACTCACTTAAAAGAAGTTCAGACGAATTCTTTGAATCAATCTTTTTTGTTGTTGTATTTGGAAATATTAAATGAAGGTCTGGGTGAACAAGCTTTGAGTATTTTTTACATGATGGACATGTTCCACAAGAGTCAGCAGTAATTAAACTTTCTTGCTCTGGATGGAAACGTACTTTATTAGTGCAATTCAAATATTGAGCATATGCAAGTGCTAATGCAAAGCCTTTAGATCTTTCTTCTCCAAAGAACAACTGAGCATGACTAACTCTTCGTTGGTCTGCAATGTGTATTAGCGAGTTTATTAACTCATGTTGTTCAACAATTTGAGAGAATTGCATACAGTTTTATCTTTCTATTTAGAAAGACAAATGTACGACAATTCTCTCAATTAAAAGCAAATTCCGATTAAAATCGAAATATTCTAATATTCAAAATCTATTTCGCTAGGAGGAATGAATTCTGGTTTTACATCAGAATCTTCACGAGGAGATGTTCTTTGAAGCGATACTATCATTGCTCCAAGCATTTTAGTCATTTCAACTAAAGTTTCTTTTGATTGGTCGTATTGTTCATCAGAAAAAGCTCCAAATCTTTGAGCCATAGTAGAAAGAACGACGCATTCTCTAACAGCAGTCTTAGCATCTTTTAAAAATGAAACAAATTGTAATTTGTGGCGTGAAGAACCTTCTGCGATGTTTACAGAAACTCTAAAAGCAGCATTCGCTAATGGTTCAAGAACTATTTTTTGCTCAAAAGGATTAGTTGACTTTGTTTGTTCAACAATCCAATTAAAATAATCCAATGATTTGTGATAAATTCTCAAATCTTCGAAGCGGAAAAAACTTACAGGTTTGTTTTGATTTTCCATAATTTCAGTTTGTTTTTAATTAGTAAATCGTCTTGCGACAAGCTTAATCTTATATTTAAGTTTAAAGTCAAATCCTTTTATTCTATACCAGAATAATATTTCATAAATTGAACCCTTTGAAATGCTGAGGCATCTTTATTCTTTTTCACTGCCATCTTGCCTCTAAAATCATTAATAGATTTAAATCCCTTTACAGTCATCCATTCTTGCAATCTATCATTAGCCTTTCTAATAAAATCAAATCCTTCATTATTATATAAAGCAGATACAACTTGTACTGTATTAGCTCCTGCAAGCAATAATTTTATTACATCATCATATTTATGGACTCCATTTCCTGCAGTTAAATTACAGCGTATTTCAGGAGATATTATAGCTGTCCAACGAAGTGTGTTGTATAATTCGTGTGGGCTACTAATAATATCAATAGGTTTAGTCTCAAAAGTATCAATATTTATATCTGATTTATAGAAGCGATTAAAAATATTTAGATTAGAAATGCCTAACCAAGAAATTTTTTGAGCAAATCGAGTTAAGGAAGAAAAATAAGGACTAATTTTAAGAGAAATAGGTAGAGAAGTTGCACGTTTAATTATATGCACAATATCTTCATAAAGCCTTTCAATATCTTCGTGGGAAAGATTAATATCGGACGGGAGTATAAACATATTTAATTCAATTCCGTCGGCACCTGCTTCTTCAGCTTTCTGAACAAATGGTAACCATTCTGAAGCAGTAATACAATTAATACTTGCAATAACAGGAATTGTTAAATTAGCTTTAGCTTCTTTGATTAAGTTAATATATTTTTCGAGGGCTTTGTCTTTTGTATGTTCTTGAATGTAATTATATGCTTCAGGATAACCACTAAAATTAGCACTATATACTTTTACGTTTACATTCATTTCTTGTGTAATTTGCTCTTCAAATAAAGATTTCAAAATTACAGCACCAGCACCAGAAGCTTCTATTTTTTTTAGTGTTTCTATGTTAGATGTAAGTCCACAACTTCCAACTACTATTGGGCTCTTAATAGTAAAGCCCATAAAATTTGTACTAATATTCATAGTAACTATATATTTTTCAGACCACAAAACTACAAATAGTTTTTCTAATTCACAAATAAAACTGCAATTAATCAAAATATTTTTAAAAAAAGCCCATATTACTTCGTAGTTTTAAAGAAAAATGTATCTTTGCACTCTAAATTTAAATATAGTATAATACATATTATGAGTACAGAACAAAGACCTAAGACTGAACAAAAGAACCTTGCTGTCGGTTCAGTTATTTCAAAATCAGAACTATTCATTGAGAAAAATCAAAAAATAATCTTAATTGCGATAGTAGCAATTTTAGTTTTAGTGGGAGGATTTTTTGGCTATAAAAAACTAATTTTAGAGCCAAAAGAAGTAACAGCTTCTTCAGAAATGTTCGCAGCTGAGCAATATTTCAAAAATGACGATATGGATAAAGCCCTAAAAGGAGATGGAAAACATTTAGGATTTCTTGCAATTATAGATAAATATGGAAATACACAAAGTGGAAATTTAGCTAACTTCTATACAGGAAGTGCTTACCTTTCAAAAGGAGAATTCCAAAAAGCAATAGAATATTTAGAAGACTATGATTCAAAAGATGTCTTTTTAGGTAATCAAGCAAAAGCAATGATAGGCGACTGCTATATGGAATTAAATAAAATAGATGATGCAATCAAAAACTATAACAAAGCTTTAGACAATCCTAATGATATGACAACACCTTTTATACTGTTTAAATTAGGTTTAGCATACGAAGTAAAGAAAGACAATAAAAAAGCATTGGGAAACTACAAGAGAATTAAAACAGAATTCCCTGCATCAAGCGAAGCTCGTGATATAGAAAAATATATAGTCAGAATAGAAAATTTATAAGATAGTTTTTTAGTATCTTTTTTAAAAAGAGTCTTCATAACGAAGGCTCTTTTTTTTGTATAAATAATAATAGTTTATGGTTAAGTGGAAATTTCAAAGGCTAATTGTAGCAATTTCAGCTATATTATTAATAAGTAAATTCATAGCCTACTATATAACAAACTCAGCAGGTGTATACTCTGATGCAATGGAAAGCATCGTAAATGTTGTCGCAGGAATAGTAAGCTTAATTTCTCTACGTTGGGCAGCTAAACCAAGAGATGAGAGACATCCTTTCGGACATGGAAAAATGGAACTTATTTCTGCTTCATTAGAAGGTTCATTAATAATGATTGCAGGAGGATTAATTATTTACGAAGGTATAGCAAGGCTATATAATCCACCAAAAGAATTACCTCGACTTGAATTAGGGATGATAATAGTTGCTTTTGCTGGAATAGTAAATTTTTTAGTTGGAATGTGGAGTATTAAAAAAGGTAAAAAAACTTCATCTGTTGCCTTAATAGCAGGAGGGAAGCATCTACAATCCGACACCTATTCATCAATTGGATTAATTATTGGTTTATTATTAATTCAAATTACAGGCTTAATAATATTAGACAGTTTACTTGCTTTAGTTTATGGTTCAATAATTATTATAACAGGAATAAAGATACTTTGCAAAACAATAGCAAATCTTGTTGATGAAAATGATAAGGAAGAACTAAAAGCAATAGCCGAAAAAATAAACCAATACAAAGTAGAAGACTGGATAGATATTCATAACTTAAAAGCAATTCGTTATGGTAATTCTTTACACATAGATTGCGACCTAACGTTACCATTTTACTATACAATAAAAGAAGGACATGATGCAACAGATAAGTTAAAAGAAGCCCTTCAAAGTGAATCCCATGACTTATACTTCACTGTCCATAGTGACTCATGCGACGAAACATATTGCTATCAATGTAATATGCAAAATTGCAGTCATAGAAAAGAACCCTGCACCAAACCATTTGTATTTAATGTAGAAAACCTAACCACATTGGAAGAAGATTAGTATTATTAATTAAAAAAAATATTTATAGTGGCGGGTTATTAACCTGCCTTTTTTTATTCTTTGATATGTTGTTGTTTTTAAAAGATAATATTTATTTCTATCTTATATGGCATATTATTTGTTAAGTTAAGATTAATTCATATCTTTGTTGAACAATTTATAATTTAACTTACCATGAAAAAGATTGCTTTATTAATTTTATTAGTTTCATTTTCAATTAATCTAATGGCTCAAGACTTAATTATTAGAAAGAATCCAAAAGCCGAAATTAAATGTAAAATTATTGAAATAGGAGAAGATTTAGTCTCTTATTCTGCTAAATTAGGAGGTGAAGACAGAAGATTTAGTATAGACAAAAATAATATTGAATATATTAAATTTGAGAATGGAGAAATATTAAGTATGGAAGATGCAATGTTTGGAAAAAATAATTATCAAGACAATACAAATAATGCTATTAAATTTAATTTTCTTTCACCTTTAATTGGTTATACAGAATTTGATTATGAAAGAAGCATTAAGCCAGGTCAAAGTTGGGAAGCAGGTTTAGGAATTATTGGACTTGGATTAAATAATGAAAATGATGCAGTAGGTGCTTTTATTTCTGGAGGATATCGTTTCTATCGCTCTCCTGATTATTATGTTAGAAAGATGAAATATGCACATATCTTAAAAGGCTCTTATGTTATGCCTAAGATAAAATTAGCTATGTGTAATGTTGATATGCAATATCCTATTTATCAATATGATAATTATTCTGGCTATGTTTATGAAGCCAAAAAGAGTAAAAATATTGCAACATTGGAAATATTAATAACAGGGGGGAAACAATGGGTTTATTCAAATCGTTTCCTAATAGACTTAAATTTTGGAATTGGTTATAGCTTTTCAAATATAGATGATGAGGATATTAATTATTATTCATTAGGTTCGTCTTATCAATCAGGATCTAATTTTACATGTACAGCGGGTTTAAAGATAGGATATCTTTTTTACGACAAAAAACAACCAAAAATAAATTTAGGACAAGGAGGATTCTAAACGCTATTGAAAATAAACTCCATATATTTCCAAAAAGAGTTAATATAAATTCAAATAAACTTGCTTTAATTTCATGTAAAAGAGGTCTAATTTGACTAGTCCTAAATAAGTGTAAAAATCTGTAACGCTTATTTAGGACTAGTAAATCTTAGTCTTTCTGAAATTAAAAGAAGTTTTGGTTAAGAGAAACTTAGTTTAGATAATGAGATGATGCACATCGATAGAGTTTCTATTATTTTATAATTAATTTCTTAGTTATGTTGCAATTCAAATTTATAATATTGATATTATATACTCCAGTAGAAAAACCATTAACATCTATTTCTAATTCTTTTTGTCCTTGTTTTAATCTATAAGATTTTATTTTTCTACCACTTAAGTCATAAATAATAACGTCTGCATCTTCTTTTAATCCTACAACATTTAATATTGTTTTATCATTTGTTGGGTTAGGGTAGAGCATTACATTAAAATCATTGGTTGAAATTGTGTTTAATCCTAAGCATGTTTGACAAGATATGTTTGAAAATTCGCTTTCACAATTATTAATTATTGCTGTTACTTTATAGCAATAGTTATTTCCTCCAACAACATTAGTATCTGTAAACATGGTGTTATTGGTGATGCCTATAAGATCATCAAATCTAAAAATTTTATAGCTTGAAGCATTACCTTGCCATGCAAGTTGAATATATTCTGAGGTGCTATTTGTTACTAAATTAGTTGGTCTTGCTATTGAGTCTCTTACTGCTAAATTTACTGTTAATGATATATTTGAATCATTAATTGTATATTGATGGGTATATATTCCACTTGTGTCTGTATTTAAACCATAGTTTGTGTATATGTCTCCATAACAAATTGTATCGTATGTGTTTATATTTTGTGTGTTATTAACTACTCTTTGAATATAAGAAACGTGACCTGGATTTGTTGAGGAACTACTTGGTGATGTTATTTTTACAAAATAGTTTCCACCATTTGTTGCATACATTGTATTTAAGATATTAAATTTATTATTTGCAGATATTGTTGCAGTTGCTGTACTTGTGTATAATGCATTATTAGGAACAGCTGCTATTGCTGCCATTTGAGTTTCTGTCATACCAGCTGATGTAGCTCTAAACCATTCATATTTTTGAAATCCAGAAGGTGATTCAAGAACAGCAATAGTATCTCCATTTCCATAATTTAATGTTAATTCTGGAGTCGCTACTTTTCCAACAAAATAACCATATCCAAAATGACCACTTGGTACACAAGCTGCAAGAATTATTTTTACTCTTACTTTTTGATTAACATATTCTTTTAAGTTGAAAGCTAATTGTTTCCAATTCTGCCAAATTCCTCCAGAGAATGTTCCCCAACCAGATGGAGCTGGAGTTTGTCCAATTACTTCATCAGTGGCAGAACTGTTAATTAATCCATTTTCTTGTTCTAAAGCATTTAGTCTTACTATATCAATTTTAAAAAAAGGATTCTCATATCCAGAATGTCCAGGAGCTTCAATAACCAATGCATAATTAAATGTTAAAAGGCAATTTGTGTCATTTAATAAGATATCAAAAGTAAGCATATTAGCATTTGCTCCAGGAACAGGACAATTAATTCGTGTTGATCTTGTATATCCTGTTGGAATCTTTTTAATATTTGCGCCTCCTGCAATTGTGTCATAAGCATTTAAATCACTATTAATTACAAAACAATTATCCGTAGTGCCATAATATGTCCAAGTGCAAGTTGTTGGGTCAGTAAATTCTACCCAAGGAGTGAATGATATAGTTGATGATGAACTAATGTTTTGAGCTTGATAAGCTTTCCAACCAAAATAACTACCAGCTGTGCCATAAGCAAAATCAAAATTAGTTCCATCTTGTGAATATGTGTTTGTTTGAAATAGAAATATTAGTAAGAATGTACTGATAAATAATTTAATATAAGAGTTTGACCTTTTCATTTGATTAGATTTTAAATATTTGATAATTATATTTGATAGATATTAGTCTACATATATAATAACATATAAATGATATAAAATGTAAACAATAAGGGTGAATATTTTTCTTATTTTTTAGTAATTTTCCTATATGTTAGGTAGTCGGAAAGATTCCATTCTAATGGTTTTTGGTTTTTATATTTGGTTATAAAATCTTGTTTGGCTAAATTAATTTCATTGTAATAGGTTTCTATTGTCCAGTAGAATTCTTTATTTATGTCGAATGGCATATTCTTTTTTTGAAGTGTGTTGATTTGTTGTAACTCTTCCATTGTTTTTATTGTGTAAGGTAGAGCAGATGAGTCAAGAAATGCCATAAATTTATATTCTATAAATGATTTATTGGCGTTTTTGAAATTATATTTTGCAATAATTGTGTTCCAATTAAAGATGCTAGAGATTACTAAAACAATTAAAACCATATAACTATTTACTCTCAAAAGATAAAAAGCACTTTTTTTATCAATAATCTTGATTATTATTGTTATTAATCCTATAATTGCAAGAATTAGGAAGAAAAAGACTGCTATTCTTTTGTAGGCTAGTCCGAAATAAGTTAAATACCAATAATTTCTAACTCCAACTGATAGGGTCATAAATATGTTTTGTAATATCCATACTATTGTTAGCCTTTTTAACCATTTGTTATTTTTGTAGAAGTTCAGGTTGTCTTTAAAGAAATATAGTGCAATTATGGAAGATAATAATATTGAAAATATAAGTACCCATGTTCCAGTGTGTACAAATTCTTTTAAAAATCTTCCATCCCAATTAAATAACCAAACGGTAAAGAAGTCTGTTACATTAAATATAAGTATCAGAATATTTAGAATTGATAGTATAATTACTCCCATTAAGTAATGTGTTTTTAGTGCATTAGTTTTAAATGGAAAAATATGAGATATTCTTTTTCGGAAAAGTATGTCTGAAGATTCTTGGTCAACTTTTAATAGCCCTATACTTTTAGATCTACGTAATAATATGTTTGAGATAATGATACCAAGGATAAAAATTAATATTAGGGTTATGTTTATTTCTTCTAAGAAATCAAATATTGAACGAAAGATTGGCTTTATTAATTCGGCAAATTTAGAACTTGCTGTTGTATATAAACCAGTAAAGATTAATAATGTGATTAGAGGGACAATAACCCAAAGCAATGTTTTATTAAGAATTGAAGGCGTGTTAGTTTTGTTTTTTTTATTTGTTTTTAGGTCTTGTTTTGAAAAATGTGTAGTGAATATTCTTACAAATGAATCTATTAATAAATGAATATAGGAACGAAAATCTTTGTATGAAAGAGCTCCACTAAAGCTAAGAAGTAAAATCAGATTAATAAATATTGTCCATGGAGTGTGTATTATAACAATCATTATTGAACTTATTATTAACGATAATAATAGGGTATTATTTATAATGCTTCGCTTAAAAGGTTTGTTTACATAAATCATTAATGGAATAATTACCCATTCAAATATTAGTAAGTTAATTCCAATACTATTTTTATAAAAAAGAATAGTAAATATAACTGCTATTAATGCAGTTAATGAAATGAAATGATTTCTTTTCATAATGATAAAAGTTTGTTAATAATTGTTATCCATCTTAAACGAGTAAATGTGATATATATTATAAATTTATCATTGAAATGATATATGATTTAAAAAAAGTATGTTTGCATTTATTAATATCTGTATTATGAGAATATTAAAAACGATTTTTATTACTTTATAAATTATTTAAGCAATATTTTTATAGTATATTACTATCAGAACTCCATAAAAGTTGCATTTATAAGTTGAACTTTGCTTTCAAAACAAGGAGGAGAAACTATTGTGTACAGAATTGAAGATTATGTTATTGTGCAAATACCGTTTGAAGGTACATTATCTATAGTAATATTTAGAGCTTTCTTCTGCAATGGAAAAATACCTTGAAAAGAATGTCTATTATGATCAATGTCCAATAATGGAAGTTTACGACGCACCATATAAAATAAAAAGCTTTAATCAAAAAGTAGATTAAAGCTTTATATTAATCAGTTGGTTTCTCAAATAGAAAGGGATGTATTCTATTCTTCTTCTTTTATCAATTTATTGAAAACAAGGCTTTCTTTAATCTGTAAATAAGGAGTTTGAAAGAGGTCTATGTTTTTGTCTTTAAGAGGGAAGTCTTTTTGAGTAAGAATAGGTACAATCTTAGAATCAAAGCCATTTACATCATATATGTTTCCAACAATTGAAGATAATGCTTTTGGATTAACTGGTTGATAATAAGTATTAAAAGGTTCTAATCCAACTCTTCTTGGTTGTGCATCATGAAGGAAGTTTTCATCTTGACAAGAATATAAACCCAGTTTTTGTAACCAATAGTTAGCTTGCAATGACATACAGAATATATATGAAATTGTAGGATTGTTTTTTAGTATATTTTTTATTCTTTCTACTCCTTCTTTTGCTTTCTCTTCTGGAATAAGTACATGTTTTCCTTTTGGAGGAGGAGAAACAAATTCATTACATAGATTAGTAAAGTATATTTCTTTTGACTTAACTTTGCTTCTTGTTAGGTAAATAATATGTTCAAACAGTCTTCTCGATTCAACATTTCTACTTCTTTCGCCATGGTCTTCAGGTATAGGTTTAAAGTAATAATCGGCGAACATAACATATTCTGGTACTTCCTCTGACCAAACTAAGTTAGAGTCTTCTCCAATAACTAATATTTTTGCATCGTATTCTGCTTTAAGGTCTTTTGATTTCATTTTTTTTAGTGATTAGTAATTAATTATTTGAATAAGTCTCTAAGATATTATTTAATGTATTTTGAATTTCAGTATAATCGGTTGTTGTAACAAGTCTTCGTCTATAGGGTTTGAAATTATATAGGCTTTTGAAGTAACCCGAGTAGTTTTTTCTCATTTCGTTTATAGCATTTCTTTCTCCTCTTAGTTCAATTAATCCTTCAAGATGCTCACGACAAACTTCTACTTTTTCTTCTACTGTTATTATTGAAGGAATTTTCCCACTAAGAAGCTCTTTTGTTTGTTTAAATATAAAAGGATTACCTAATGTTGCACGTCCTATTAGTATTCCATCAACCCCATAACGATTTTTATATTCAAGTACTTTTTCGGGAGAGTCAATATCTCCATTACCAAATACAGGTATTTTCATTCTCGAGTTGTTTTTTACTTCTCCAATCAAAGTCCAATCAGCTTCTCCTTTATACATTTGAGCTCTTGTTCTTCCATGAATACTTATTGCTTGAATACCTATGTCTTGAAGTCTTTCTGCTATCTCAACTATTGGTTTAGAGTCACCAGAGTAACCTAATCTTGTCTTTACAGTTACAGGTAAAAAGGTTGCATCCACTACTGCTTTTGTTAGCTCTACCATTTTAGGAATATCATTAAGTATCCCACTACCTGAACCTTTTCCTGCTACTTTCTTAACCGGACAACCCCAATTAATATCAATGAAATCGGGATTTTCTTTTCTGCAATATGAACCGCTTTAACTAAAGAATCAATATTATTTCCAAATATTTGAATACCCAAAGGACGTTCCTCTTCTTCAAAATCCATTTTTATTATGCTTTGTTCAATATCACGAGCTAAAGCATCGGAAGCAATAAATTCTGTTATTAATAAATCCGCTCCATAATGTTTACATATCTTACGGAATGGTTTATTGGTAATAGCCTCCATAGGAGACAACACTAATGAAAATTGAGGAATAAGGTCTTTGAACAAATCTTTATTTTTGTTTGGTAGTTATTTATAAAAGGTCTTTTGTCTTTTTATTATCTCCTTTACCAGTATTATAAGGTCTGTTCTTATATGTTTTGATTAATTCCTTAATCACATAATATAAAAGTACTCCTGATAGTATTACAACAACTGTTATTACAATTAATGATTTCATCTCTCTTTTTTGATTTTTTTTGCTTTAAAAAACGAAACAAAGATAGTAAAAGTTTTGTTTCAAAAAATAATTGTTTACTTTTGTTCTGTAAAATAATGATATATGAAAGCAGAAACAATAACTATTAATTATTTTCAATGTGCTATTTCTGAGTTAGAAGCCATTGATAGAAATCTTATTAAGGAGTCTCAAAATGCAATAGAAGGTTCTTATTCTCCTTATTCAAAATTTAGTGTAGGGGCTGCTGTTTTATTGGACAATGGAGAAATAGTTAGAGGGGCTAATCAAGAGAATTGTGCTTATCCTTCGGGAATGTGTGCAGAAAGAGTTGCTTTATATTCTGCTGGGGCAAACTATAAAAATAATGATGTTATTGCAATTGCCATTACGGCAAAGAATGAAAAAGGAGAATTAACGGAGGCTTATCCTTGTGGAGCGTGTTTGCAAGTTATGGTGGAAACACAATTAAGAGCAAAACAAAAACTCCGTATCATTGTTCAAAAAGATACGGAATTAGTCCAAATATTTAATGGTATAGAATCTTTAATGCCTTTTTCTTTTACCCTTTAAGATGTTCAATTCCTTTATTATTAAGTAATTCGAAAGGTAAGAAGCTTGATACAAAGTAATCATTATGTTCAATAGCTTGATTTGAAAACGATATAACAGGTATATCACTTTCTCTTAATATCTTTTGAGCAACAGCACCAATATAATTATCAATCACACCTAATTCCTGATGAGTCATTATCATTAATAAATCACCATTAACTTTTTTAGCATGTTCAAGAATGACTCTATGTATAGGTGTATTGTAGTCTTTTTCATATAGTTCTGCGGTGCAAGGAATGCCTTCTCTTTCAATAATAAATTTTGCTCTTTCTAACTTAGAAGCTAAACGACTTTTTGGAATAGGTATTCCTCCTGTCAAAATTCCTACGAGATGAATATTTGACTTATAATATTTTGCCCATGAAACAGCCTTAAGAATCTTTTCAAATGTTTGTTTTGTTAGGTCAATAGGTAATACAATATTTTTGAAACCTTTTTCTTGAAGGTTTTTATCAGATACTGTCATTACTGGACAAGGTGATCTTGCAATAATTGGTAGCGTACTTGTCCCAAATATACTAAAATCGATAATTGAACTTTCTCCCATTTTTCCCATAACAATATATTGAGCTTTTAGAATTTCAGCTTGTTCTAAAATAACATCATTAGGATTTCCTTGCTCAACAATTATGCTTACTACAA
Organism: Bacteroidales bacterium; assembly: GCA_041662185.1. GTDB lineage: Bacteria > Bacteroidota > Bacteroidia > Bacteroidales > P3 > UBA10566. Next base: position 63,733 of record JBAZSY010000006.1, on the reverse strand, counting down.
TATTATACTTTTCTCTCTTTTCTTTAGCTCTCTCTTTTAACTTAACTCTTACTTCTCTTAGTATTCTTCGATTACTTTTTTCACTCCTAAATAATTGCGAAAAGAAATCTTCCTTAGGAACTACAGATAAAAGGAAAATTTTTCCTTTAACGTATTTTGCAATTGTAATAGCTTCATTCAGAGCTGCTACTGATTTAGACCCAAAATCATAAGGAACTAAAATAACTGACTTTTTAATAACTTTTGCTGGTGATTCCATAAGTTTAATTATTTAATTGTTGAATTTTGCAAGTACAAATATACAAATTATATTATTTTTTTCCAAATAAAAGTAGGAATACAAAGCATAAAATAGGAAATTAATCCCCAATAAGAAGGTATAAATATACGTTTTCTCCCTTTTTCAATAGCCTTATAAATTAGTTTTCCCCCTTTATCAAGATTAGTTGTAAGTGGATAATCTCTATTCTCTATAATAGCAGTATCTATAAAGCCAGGCATAATGGTTGTAACTTGAATATTATGTTTATTTATCTTTGCTAATTGACGTATTGCTTTTAAATACATCATATTATAATGTTTGGTTGAACAGTAAGATGGACAAATGGGAAGAGTACGGATACCAGCAACGGAAGCAATGCCTACTATATGTCCTTTACCTTTTTCGACAAAGTAATTATAAGCAATATTTATTAATTGAGTAAACCCATAAACGTTTACTTCCATTGTTTCCATTTCTTTTTGCATGTCAAGTTCTTTGTTCACATATCCAGTACCCGCACAATAAACGAATACGTCCATTCCTTTCATTTCGTCAATAAGAGAATATAGTTGTTCTTGAGCTTCATGTTTTGTAACATCCATTTGCTTAATATAAACAGATGAAGGATTTATTCCCTGAATTTCCTTTAATAAGTTTTCTCTTCTACCAGTTATACCAACAATATCCCCTGCATCAATATAATGCTTAGCTAATTCTCTTCCAAGACCCGATGTTGCACCTATTATAATTACTTTTTTCATATTTTTAGTAGAATTAATTAATTGATGAATTGATGGACAAAATTGACTCATTAACCATTATTAAATGGTATACGGTTAATTATTGAACGTCCTAAAGTTATTTCGTCTGCAAATTCAATATTATCACCTATTGCTATTCCTCGAGCAATAGTAGATACTCTTACATTAAATTCTTGCAATAGTTTGTTTATATAAAATCCAGTTGTATCGCCTTCCATTGTTGTTGGAAGTGCAAGTATTATTTCTTCAATATCATTTTCTCTTACTCTATCAATTAGTTGCGATATTGTTAAGTCGTTAATTCCAACTCCATCAATAGGAGATATAATTCCTCCAAGAACATGATAGACCCCTTGATATTGTTGTGTATTTTCAATAGCGAGAATATCTCTTATATTTTCAACAACACATATTTGACAATGATTCCTTTTTTGTTGAGAACAAATTGAGCAAATATCATTATCAGAAAGTGAATAACATACTTTACAATATTTAATTTCTGTTCTCATTTTATTAAGAGCATAGCAAAGATTTTCAGTCGATTGGTTAGGTTGCTTAAGAAGATAAAGTGCAAATCTAAGAGCAGAACGCTTGCCAACGCCAGGAAGTTTTGATAATTCGTTTACAGCATTTTCAATCAAGCTTGAAGGATATTCCATATTAATAATTGAATGGTTTGGAAAAATATAATTACTTTTGTACCTACTTAAATAAGTAAAATAGACTACAAATATACAAATTCTTTCTGATTTATGGAACAAATAATCTTTTGGATATTTATCATTTATACTTTAATACTTTTTGGAATAACATATTTAACAGCACGTAAAGCAAATAATCAATCTTTCTTTTCTGGTAATAAACGGTCTCCTTGGTTTGTGGTTGCTTATGGTATGATAGGAGCTTCTCTTTCAGGGGTTACATTTATGAGTGTTCCTGGTTGGGTAAATGAACGTTCTTTTACTTATATGTTAACAGTATTTGGCTTTTTCTTAGGTTATCTTGTAATTGCTTTTGTACTTATGCCTACATATTATAAGTTAAACCTGACCTCTATATACAAGTATTTGGAAACTCGCTTTGGCAGATTTTCACATAAAACAGGCTCTTTCTATTTCCTGCTTTCAAGAACATTAGGTGCTTCATTAAGAATGTTTATTGTAATTATAGTTCTTCAAAACTTTGTATTTAGCCATTGGGGTGTACCTTTTGAACTCACAGTAATCCTTTTCCTTGGATTAATACTTTTATTTACATTTAAGGGAGGAATAAAAACAATTATATGGACAGATACCCTTCAAACAACTTGCATGCTGACAGCCTTGGTTATGTGTTTTGTTATGGTAGGACAAGCAATGAATATGTCAGTCGGTGATTTGTTCTCAACAGTATGGAAGAGCGACTACACGAAAATATTTGAAACAGATTCTGCAAGTCGTTTATGTTGGTGGAAACAAATACTTGGAGGTATGTTTATATCCATAACAATGACAGGACTTGATCAAGAAATGATGCAGAAAAATCTTAGTTGCAAGAATATAAAGTCAGCACAAAAGAATATGATTACCTTTAGTATAACATTATTCTTTGTAAACTTCTTATTCCTTGTTTTAGGAGCAGCCTTATATATATATTCAAATAAAATAGGATTAGATATCAAAGGAGATAGTCTTTTTCCAACAATTGCGATTAATCATCTTGAACCATTAGCAGCAATAGTATTTATTATAGGTCTTATTTCAGCACTATTCCCATCTGCTGACGGAGCATTAACATCTCTAACAACCGCATTTAGTATAGATTTTCTTAATTTAGAGCAAAGACAAGATTATACCGAAAAGAAGAAAACAAGAATCCGTCATTTTGTTCATCTATTCTTTGCAATGCTTTTTGTTGGTGTAATAATATTTTACGGAAAACATCAAAATCAACACCTGATAGATATACTTTACCAAGTAGCGAGCATAACCTATGGTCCATTATTAGGATTATTTGCTTTCGGTTTATTAACAAAGAGAAAAGTAAAAGACAAATATGTCCCAATAGTTTGTCTTCTTTCCCCAATAATATGCTTTATACTAAATCTAAATTCAAAAGCATGGTTTAATTATAGCTTTGACTTTGAACTCTTAGTCTTAAATGGTTTCCTAACATTTATAGGATTGTTTCTTATTGCAAAGAAAAAGACATCAACAATAGAATCTTCAGAATTATAGTTTATATAAATCAAAAAAGACTCCATATAATTGCAATTATAGTTTATATAAGTTGAGAAAGAGTTCGATTATTTTCAACTATATTATTATAAATATTGGCAATAAAAAACTCCAAGAATGGTAGTCTCCCAAAATACTTATGGAGATTTTATTTTTCTTTCTTTATTCTTTCTATGTCATCTCTGTATCTTGCGGCAACAAGGAAGTCGAGGTCTTTTACTGCTTGTTGCATTAATTGTTGAAGGGTTTTTATTGCTTTTTGTTTGTCTTTTGCTGATTTGTAGAATGTAGGAGATTCTTCAACCTTTGGCATTATTGCATCAAGACTTGCATCATAACGATTACTCATTATGTTTGAGATATTCTTAATGATTTGGGTAGGAGTTATATTGTTTTCCTTATTATATTTTATTTGCTTTGTGCGATTCCTTTCGTTTTCAGACATTGCTCTTTGCATAGAGCCTGTGATTTTATCGGCATAAAGAATTGCTTTTGAATTTGCATTTCTTGCTGCACGACCTATGGTTTGAATAAGGGCTTTGTCAGAACGAAGAAATCCTTCTTTGTCGGCATCAAGTATTGCAACAAGGGAAACTTCGGGCATATCTAATCCTTCACGTAAAAGGTTTACTCCAATAAGAACATCAAATACTCCAAGTCTTAGGTCTTGTATTATTTCTACACGTTCAAGTGTTTCAACATCGGAATGTATATATTTATTTCTAACTCCAAGATTAGTAAGATAGCGGCTTAATTCTTCTGCCATTTTCTTGGTTAGGGTTGTAACTAAAACCCTTTCATTCTTGGCAACAACAATACTTATTTCTTCCAAAAGGTCATCAACTTGATTCTTTGCAGGATGAATTTCTATTGGAGGGTCTAATAAACCTGTTGGACGAATAATCTGTTCTACAATTACTCCACCAGCTTCTTCAATTTCAAATGGGGAAGGAGTGGCACTAATATAAATTGTTTGGTTTTGAATTGCTTGAAACTCTTCGAACTTAAGAGGTCTATTATCAAATGCAGAAGGAAGTCGGAAACCATATTCAATAAGAGAATCTTTTCTTGAATGGTCTCCTCCATACATTGCTCTGATTTGAGGAATAGTAACATGACTTTCGTCAATTACTAAAAGAAAATCTTCAGGAAAATAATCCATTAAACAGAAAGGACGAGTACCTGGTTTACGACGGTCAAAATATCGAGAATAGTTTTCTATTCCAGAACAATAACCTAATTCTCTTAGCATCTCCAAGTCATAGTTTACCCTGTCTTCAATTCTTTTTGCTTCAAGAGGACGACCAATTTCATTAAAATAATCTCTTCTTTCAAACATATCTCTTTGTATCTCCAAAAGAGAAGCATTAAGAGATTCTTTATTTGTTAAGAAGTTACCAGCAGGATATATTATAATATCATCTTTATATTCTATTCTTTGTCCACTAACAGGGTCAAAGCTTTCAAGTGTTTCTATTTCATCATCCCAAAAACATATCCTGTAAGCATAGTCAGCATAAGCAGGATGAATATCTATTACATCTCCTTTAACTCTAAACTTTCCTCTCGCAAACTCAAGTTCATTTCTTGCATAAAGACTTTCGGAAAAAGATAAAAGCAAGTCGTTACGGTTTATCTTATCTCCTTTTTTCAGAGTTATTGTTCCATTTTGAAACTCTTCAGGATTTCCAATACCATAAATACAGGAAACAGAAGAAACAACAATAACATCTTTTCGTCCAGACAAAAGAGCAGAAGAGGCACTAAGACGTAGCTTTTCCAACTCATCATTAATTTGAAGATCCTTTTCTATATAGGTATTTGTATGTGCAATATATGCTTCTGGTTGAAAGTAATCGTAATAAGAAACAAAGTATTCAACAGCATTATTAGGAAAGAACTGTTTAAACTCAGTATAGAGCTGAGCTGCAAGAGTCTTATTATGACTCATTATTAATGTAGGCTTTTGAATTTCTTGAATAACATTAGCCACAGTAAAAGTTTTACCAGAGCCAGTAACACCTTGAAGAACCTGACTTGGAGATTCATCTCTTATTCCTGCCACAAGTTGTTTGATAGCTTCAGGTTGATCCCCCGTAGGCTTAAATTCAGATACTAATTCAAAATCCATATTAATTATTTAGAGCTTTAGATTTGCAAAAGTAACGAAATTAAGCTTCAAACTAAATTATTTTCTCTGCTATTTTTAAAAGTTCCAGTGTTGTTTTCCAATTTCTTGTTGTAGCACCAACTTTTAGTTTTGATTCTATAAAGTTATTAGTAAGTTTTGTTCTTCCATATCCATTAGGACAATAAAGATAAACAGCATAGTCAGAAAAAGCGATTTCTTCTTCGTCTTGTTTTTTGTCTTTTATTATATTGGTGTCGTATTTTTCTGGTATTGAAGATAGAAAAGTAATATGAAAAAAGGATTTATCTTTGTTTTTGTCTTCTGCAAAAGGATTATTGTCGATAATATGTTTCAGCTTTTTAATTGACAATACAATTACAGGAACTTGAAATCCAAACTCTTTTTCTATTTGTTGAGATATTTTCTTTTCCAAACTATTAATTTCAATATCTTCCCCTTTAAATATAACATTTCCACTTTGTACATAAGTTATGGCATTAACGAATCCCATATTTTCATACAAGTTTCGTAAAGCGTCCATCTTAATAAGTTTATGTCCACTTACATTAATTCCCCTTAATATTGATATATATGTTTTCATTTTCTTATCCTTTCAAATGCCACTAAACTTTCTTCTCTTGATTTTAAAATAGGAGTGAGGTTAAGAGTATTAAATTCATTTGTTAGTATAGAGAATGTTAAGAGTTTATTGCTAAGAATTTCTCCAGTATTTGTAATTATCTTTATTGCTTCATTTGTTTGCAATGAGGCAGTGATTGAAGGCAGAACTCCCATTACTCCTTTATTTGTGTTTTCCTTTAATGATAACTCTTCTGAATTTGGAAATAAATCTCTATAGGTGCAAGAATCTTTTGTTAAGTTAAAGACAGAAACTTGTCCAGTATAGGATTGAATAGAGCCATAAACAAAAGGTTTTCCTAAACCAACACAAACATCATTAATTAAATACCTTGTCTTGAAATTATCAGTTGCATCGATAATTAATTCATAGTCTTTTATAATATCAATTGCATTTTCTTCTGTTAAGAAACAAGGATAGGTTTGAATTTCAACATTAGAGTTTAATCTATAAAGAGTTTTTTTAGCTCTTTCAACTTTCTTTGTTCCTACTTCATCTTCTCGATAAAGTATTTGACGTTGAAGATTTGAGATAGATACAATATCGTTATCAATTAACCCAATCCTTCCAATACCAGATGCAACCAAATATTCTGAACTTACAGAGCCTAACCCTCCAAGTCCAACAATTAATGCAGAAGAAAGCTTAATCTTTTCTTGAGCCTCTTCCCCAAAGTCAGGCAAAATAATCTGCCTATTATATCTATCTAATTCTTCTTTTGTGAGCATAATATAATATATTTAAAACAGGGGCAGAGGCGAACCCTGCCCCTACAGGTATTAACCATTAATCATTAATAACTAACCATTAATTAAGGATTTTGTCCCAATCTTTATAAACTACATCATAGCCTTGGGAACGAACAATTGCTTCCATTTCAACTTCATTTCTATTGTCGTTGATAATAAATTGTTCAAGTTCTTCTTCTGCTTTAGAATATCCACCTGGGTCAGTTTTACTTCCTGCACTCATTGAAGTTATACCAAGAGATACAAAGTGATTTCGCATATCTTTTGATTCACGAGTAGTCATTGAGATTTCAATATCGTTATCAAATATACGATAAGCCCATATTGTTTGAGCAAATTCTTTATCTGACATTATAACATTTGGTTGATAACCTCCTGCTGCTGGACGCATTCTGGGGAAAGCTACTGCATATTTTGTTCTCCAATAGTTCTTGGTCATAAAGCGTAGGTGCATAGCCATAAAAACCATTTCAGTACGCCAGTCTTCCAATCCAATTAAGGCTCCAAATCCAACTCTGTGTGCTCCAGCTTGAGCAAGACGTTCTTGTGTTTCCAAACGATGTTGATAACGGCTCTTCATTCCTTTTGGATGGTAATGCTTATAAACTGCTTCGTGATATGTTTCTTGATAAACATAAACTGAGTTTACTCCTGCTTTAAATAGTCTTTCATATTCTTCAACACTCATGGGATAAACCTCTAAGTTGATTGTAGAAAAATATGGTCGGCATAGTTTAACAGCATTTTCAATATAATCAATACCAGCATGACGAGGATGTTCTCCTGTTAAAAGAAGAACATTATCCATATTCATTGATTTTATAACCTTTATTTCTGCTAATATTTCTTCATCATTTAAGGTTATTCTTTCTATATCGTTATTATGGTTAAACCCACAATAAATGCAATGGTTGGTGCATTCATTTGAAAGGTAAAGAGGAACATAAAATTGCATTACTTTCCCAAATCGGCGTTGAGTGATTTCTCTACTCATTTGAGCCATTGGTTCTAAGTATTGACTTGCAGCGGGAGATATTAAAGCTTTAAAACCTTCAATGCTTAAATGTTTTTCATTTAATGCTCTCTCTACATCAACACTTGTCTTGGCATATATGCTTTTTGTTACTTCGTCCCAATCTAAATCTTTTATCGTATCATAAAATGTTGTGTTCATTTTTCTTTTCTTTTTATTCTATTTTCCCGTGTCCAGATACTTCTCTTGAAATTCTCATTGCACAGAAATTAGGTCCACACATTGTGCAGAAAGGAGTTCCATGTACCTTTTCAGCTCCATAGTATTCTCTTGCTCTATCAGGGTCAATTGATAAATTAAATTGGTCATTCCAACGGAATTCAAATCTTGCTTTTGAAAGAGCATTATCTCTTACCATAGCTGAAGGATGTCCTTTTGCAATATCAGCAGCATGAGCAGCAAGTTTATAAGCCATAATACCAACTCTAACATCTTCCTTATTAGGTAATCCAAGATGTTCCTTTGGTGTAACATAGCAAAGCATAGCAGTTCCATACCAACCAATAAGAGCAGCACCAATTGCAGAAGTTATATGATCATATCCTGGTGCAATATCAGTTGTCAAAGGTCCTAATGTGTAGAAAGGAGCAGAGTGACAAACTTCAATTTGCTTGTCCATATTTTCTTTAATCTTATGCATTGGAATATGTCCAGGTCCTTCAATTAAAACTTGTACATTATGTTTCCAAGCAATCTTAGTTAATTCTCCAAGTGTTTCAAGTTCTCCAAATTGAGCTTCATCATTAGCATCATGAATACTTCCTGGACGAAGACCATCTCCTAAACTTACGGCAACATCATATTGAGCTAATATTTCACAAATATCTTCAAAATGAGTGTAAAGGAAGTTTTCTTGATTGTTTTCTTTCATCCATTTTGCCATAATTGAACCTCCACGAGAAACAATACCTGTTAAACGTTTTGCAGCCATAGGAACATGTTTATGTAATAATCCTGCATGGATTGTAAAGTAATCAACTCCTTGTTCGCATTGTTCAATAAGTGTATCACGATAAATTTCCCAAGTAAGTGTTTCTGCTATTCCGTCAACCTTTTCTAAGGCTTGATAAATTGGAACAGTTCCCATAGGAACAGGACAGTTTCTAATTATCCATTCTCTTGTTTCGTGAATATGTTTTCCTGTTGATAAATCCATTAAAGTATCTCCACCCCAACGACAAGACCAAATACTTTTCTCAACTTCTTTCTCAATATCTGAGCTAAGAGAAGAATTGCCAATATTTGTATTTATCTTAACCAAGAATTTAGTTCCAATAATCATAGGTTCAGCTTCTGGGTGATTAGGATTTGCAGGAATAACAGCACGACCATTAGCAACTTCATCTCTTACAAATTCAGGAGTAATATAAGTTTTTATTCCAGATTCTTCAATTAATTGGTTTTCTCTTATAGCAACATATTCCATTTCAGGAGTAATGATTCCTTTTTTTGCTAATGCCATTTGAGTTATTTCTTCTTCCTTTTTAGCTCTATAAGGTAAATGATCTATTCCAAAACGAAGTCCCTTTAAGCTTTCATCTTGAAGTCTTAGATTACTATATTTAGAAGTATATTCTGTTAATTTTTCAAGGTCAGTTCTATTTTTTAGCCATTCTTCTTTAAAACGAGGAAGACCATTTTTCATATTTATTTCTACATTAGGGTCTGTATAGAAACCGCTTGTGTCATATAATAAAACATCTCCATTTGAATGTCTAACACCATCTTCTATAGTATCTGTTAAAGATACTTTTCTCATACCCACTTTAATTGGGTGCATTTTACCTTCAGCATAAACTTTTTCCGAAGCATCGAAGGCGTTGCATATATTTTGTTTTTCTTCCATAATCTTATTAATTTCTTCTGTTTAATCTAAAAATGACGTTAAAGGAGATGAAGCATTAGCTGAATATGAAACTTTTCCAAGTCCTGCTTCAAAAGCCAATCTTCCTGCCTGAACTGCTAATTTAAAAGCTTTAGCCATTTCCACAGGATTGTTTGCAATTGCAATTGCAGTATTAACTAAAACAGCATCAGCTCCCATTTCCATAGCTTCAGCAGCATGTGAAGGACAACCAATACCTGCATCAATAATTACAGGGATATTTGATTGTTCAATAATTATTTCTAACAAATCTTTTGTTTTTAATCCTTTATTTGTTCCAATAGGAGCTCCAAGAGGCATTACTGTTGCTGCACCTGCTTCTTCTAATAATTTACATAGAACAGGGTCTGCTTGAATATATGGTAATACAATAAATCCAAGTTTTACTAATTCTTCTGTTGCCTTTAGTGTTTCAATAGGGTCGGGAAGTAAATACTTAGGGTCTGGGTGTATTTCTAATTTTAACCAATTTGTTTGAAGTGATTCTCTTGCCATTTGTGCAGCAAAAATAGCTTCTTTTGCATTTCTTACTCCTGATGTATTTGGAAGTAAAATAATTTCTTGTCTTGGGATATATTTAAGCATATCATCTTGATTGCTATTTTCTATATCCACTCTTTTCATTGCAGTTGTTACCATTTGAGTCCCAGAAGCAATTATTGCTTCTCCCATAATAGCATTGGAAGAGAACTTACCAGTGCCAAGAAAAAGACGTGAGTCAAATTCTTTATCTGCTATTATTAACTTTTTCATATAATTATTGTTTAATTTTTTATTTCCAGTTATTAATTATCTCTTTTGTTGTTTCAACAGGCGAAGAACTCTCAAGAATAATTGAGCTTATTGCAAGTCCAAAAATATTTGTAGACTTCAAACTCTTTAAATCATCTAATCTAATTCCTCCTATTGCATGTATAGGTATATCTATATTATTTTTTTTGCATTCTTTTACTATTCTATTATATCCATCGATTCCTAAAATAGGGCTTAATTTTTCTTTTGTTGTT
>JBAZSY010000006.1:0-53039 GCA_041662185.1 Bacteroidales bacterium | reverse complement strand
AATATAATCTGCTCCATTATTATAGTGATTAAGAATATCTTCAAAACAATTTGCAGTACCTCCAATTATCTTTTTCTTTCCTAAAATTTCTCTTGCTTGTTTAATAGGCATATCATTTAATCCTAAATGTACTCCACAAGCTCCAATTTCATTTACAAGCTCAACATAATCATCAATAATTAATCTTGCATTATACTTATCACAAAGAGTTTTAAGTTCTTTTCCAATTAAAATTATTTCATTTTCTGTTTTATTCTTTATTCTTAATTGAATAAAACGAATACCACCTTCCAAAGCTAAAAGAGCAGAATCTAAATAATTATACTTAGAATTGCAATGTGTAATAAATTGTATATTTTCTAATTCCATAATGTTCCAAGTAATGCTGCTCCTCCAAAACCAATTTCTTTTAGTTCTTCAAATTTATCTTCTCTAACTCCTCCTAAGGCAATTACCTTTTCATTTATTAATCCTGATTCCTTTAAGTCTGAAAGAGAGAAATTACTTTTATATCCTTCTTTAGATATACTATTATAAATAGGACTAAGAAATACATAATCAAAACAATCTCTTGTTTCTAACATTTCTGTTATACTATGGCAAGAATAACTCTTTCTCAGGTTTTGATGTATAGGCTTAATATAAGGATTTCTATAATTATAATGAACACCTCCCAAACCAAACTCTAATGCTAAGGAATGATTATCGTGAATTGTTAGTTTATTTCTTATTTCTAAAGGAAAAACATCTAAATAATATTTAAGTTGTTCTTCTGTTAGAGATGGTTTACGAATATGAAATAAATCTATTCCATTATTAAGCCAATAAACAATCTTATTTTGTTCATCTATAACACCCTTTTCAGGAGTGATTCCTATCAACCTCCACATGTAGCTTGTATAATTGTAATATTTGCACCATCAAATAATTTAGTATTATCCCATTGTGCTTTAGGAATAACTTCTTCGTCAATTGCTAAAGCTGTTCCTGAGGTATCTGAATATCCAAGTAACTTGATTAATTCAGATACAGAGATATTGTCTGGCATTATCTTTTCTCTTTTGTTTACTTTTATTTTCATCTTATTATTAGTTTTTTAGGGTTAAAGAAATGATTAACTGCTCCATGTCCATTTCCAAGTTTTATATCTTTTGCTTCAAATATAGCTCTTGTAATATAATCTTTTGCCATTCTTACACTATCTTCTAAATTATTACCAATAGCAAGATAAGCGGCAATTGCAGAAGAAAGAGTGCAACCAGTTCCATGTGTATTTTTTGTTTCTATTTTTTTTGATTTTAACATTATAGGTTCTTTACTATCTTTTGAATAGAAAATATCAACCATTTCATCTCCATTTAAATGTCCACCTTTAATCAATACAGCATTTAACCCATAACTTTTAATAAATTCTTTTCCTCCTTCAATCATATCATCAATACTTATAATTTCTCTACCAAGCAAAATAGAAGCTTCGTTGAGGTTTGGTGTAATAATTCTTGCTAAAGGGAATAATTCTTGCTTAATTGCTTGAATTGTTTCATCAAGAATAAGAGAATTTCCTGATGTGGAAACCATAACAGGGTCTAAAACTAAAGGGATTTTATTATTATATAATTCTTTTAATACTAAAGCATTTTCTTTTGTGAAAAGCATTCCAACCTTAATTGCTCCAATATTGAAGTCGTCAAGAACAGCCTTTAATTGTTTGTGAACAATATTTTCAGGAATAGCCATAACATCAAAAACTCCCATTGTGTTTTGAGCAGTAATTGCAGTAATAACTGATATGCCAAAAACACCTAAAGCACTGAAAGTCTTCAAATCTGCTTGAATACCAGCACAGCCTCCAGAGTCAGAACCTGCTATTGTAAGGGCTATTGGATATGAAATCATAAGTTATGTTTTATAAGTTGAGGCGATAACTTATGTAAGAAAAAATGCTCTTTCCTGCTCTGCATTACCAGAGGGGTCAAAGGGTATAATCTCAGCCTACATTTAACGACAGTAAGCACCCCAAATTAAATTAAATATAATAATTAACAATAAAACGGCAATACACTCGTTTTATTTTATGCAAAGGTAGAAATATTAACCAATATAAAATAGAATTACCATGAAAAAAATTATTTTAGCAATTAGTGTTATTGTATTTCTTGTGTCTTCTTGTGGAAAGAAAGAACTTGAAAATAAAATTATCACTCAACAAAAATTAAATGACTCAATACAAGCAATTATTGTGTCAAAGGACAATGAAATAGAAAGTTTATTTCAAGACCTTAATTCAATTGAACAAAGCCTTTCTGAAGTATCATCAAAGTACGGCAATGTAAACAAGCTTAAAAACACTTCAGGTGAAATTAGTAAGGATTCACGTGCTAAGATTACTGCACAAATTCAAGATATAAACGAACTTTTGAACAGTAACAGACAAAAGTTGAATAATATAAATGGTAAGCTTAAAGCTGATGGAAATAAAAGAAAAGAATTAGCAGCTTTTGTTGAAACACTTCAAGCTAAAGTAACTGAACAAGAAGCACAAATTCAAGCTTTAACAACAGAACTACAAAATAAGAAAATCGTTATTGAAAACTTAAACAAGAATATTAATGACTTATCTCAACAAAATCAAGCTAAAGACCAACAAATACTACAAGTTGAAACCGAAAAGAACACAGCATACTATATAGTAGGATTAAAGAAAGTTCTACAAGCAGACGGTATTGTTAGTTCAACAGGTGGATTCTTAGGAATGGGAAAGAAAACTTTAGTAAGTAGTGATTCTGATCTTTCAAAATACACAAAGGTAGATATTAGAAAGATTAATGAAATTCCACTTGAAGGAAAGAGAATGAAGATAATGACAACTCATCCAAGTTCATCTTATTCAATTGAAGGAGACGTAAAAGCTCCAACATCAATTAAAATAAAAGATAGAAACGCATTCTGGGGAAAGAGCAAATTCTTAGTTGTAATGTATAATTAGAACCAGATCATAATTAAATACTAAGGGATTATTCGAAAGAGTAATCCCTTTTTTATTTATCTAAAAATATTATAATTAATAGATTGTATATCTGAGAAACTTAATTAACTTTGCAAGTAATTATTAATCTTAATACCAAGAAATATGAAATCTAAATTATTATTATCAATAACATTATTCTTTTTCACATTATCAGCCTCAGCACAAATTCAGAAAGAAGCTCTTGTAAATCAATGGTCAAATATTCCAAATGGGGTATATAAGATAGTAGTTAGTGGGCAAGTAAGGGTAACAATTCTTAAAGACAAGACAAATCACTATGATTTTGGCACAGATCTAAAAAATTATATATCATCAGGGCAAGAAAAAGAAGGAAGTAGTTTTGTTTCTAATGGAACGCTAACAATAAATTCAGAAGCAACAGAAGTTAGTGGTCAAATAAGAATATTCCTAAAAGACCCATTAATGGATATTGATTTAAGTGAAGGCGCATTATTAATATATGAGACAAAGATAAGCCAACCCTCAATGACAGTAAAGCTAAATAATTCAAAACTATACTCAGAAAAAAGATTTTCAGTAGATAATTTTGTATTAGAAAATCACAAAGGAATAATAGAACTAAAGAAAGCAAATATAAATTCAGCAATCTTTAACCTAACCCAAGGAACAAAAAACAATATTTCAGGTTCAGTAGATAACCAACAAATCTACGTAATAGTTGAATAATTTTTCCTTAAAAACCCTTGCAAAATCCAAAATATTTTTCTATCTTTGCATTGTAAACCTACTAATAGTCAAAATAGTAGAGTTTAAGAACAAAATTCTCCAAAAGCATCATTAATTCCTTAGGTGTACATCTAAACACATCTACGGTGTATACCCAAGAACACCTACGGTATATACCGTAACACCCTTACGGTATATACCCTACTGATATAAAATCAAGGTTTAAATAGTTTTTAATCTCGTTTCTGAAGAATTATATCCCGTTTTCTTAGAAAAAGATACCTTTTAATTTCAGAAACTCCCTATATAATTTCACTTAATAAATAAAAAGGAAATAAGAGAAGTTATTTATCTTCTCCTATTCCCTTTTTACTATCTATTATTGTTTCAATCTTATGATAGCGTTCTTTTTGCTTTGTTAAGGATTTCGGCTTCGTTAGGTATTATGTGGTTTTCCATTAGAATATTTCCATTACAGATTACTGTTTCTATGCAACGACTATCTGCTGAATAAACCCAATTGGAGATGAGATTGTGGTTTGGGATTAGGCGGTCGTTGTTTAGGTCTATTATTAAACAATCGGCTAATTTACCTTCTTTTATTTTTCCTGCATTTATACCCATTGCTTCTGCTCCGTTTTTAGTTGCCCATGCAAATATTTCGTTTGCTGATAGCAAAGAGGTGTCATTATAAGATACTTTTGCTAAGAGTGCTGCAAATTTCATTTCTTCTTGCATTGAGAGGTTATTGTTTGAACTTGTGCCGTCTGTTCCTAAACATACTCTACAATCATATTTATCTACTAATGGAACGTTAAAAGCTCCTGATGCTAATTTCATATTAGAACAAGGATTATGAACAAGTGTTACTCCTCTGTCGCCTAATATATCTGCATCGTTTTCTGAAAGATGAACGCAATGTGCTGCTATTGTATTTTCATCTAATATTCCTATTGAGTCTAAGTATTCTATTGGGGTAAGATTATTATTTGCTTTTTTGCAGTCTCTTACTTCTTTTGCTGTTTCGGCAAGATGTGTATTTAGTTTTATGTTTTTTTCTCTTGATAGATTATGTAGCTCTTGATATAGGTCTTTTCCGCAAGTATATATAGCATGAGGTGCAACGCTTATATTTATTAGGTCTGAGCTTGGCTTGAAGTTTCTTATAAAGTTGATATTATCTTCTATTTCTTTTTTCCCTCTCTCTTCAATAAATGTAACTCCAATATTTGCTCTAATCTTCATTTCTTCAACAGCTCTTATTATTGATTGATGATGCCAATACATATCTAAGAAGAATACTGTACCTGAACGTATCATTTCAACTATTGCAAGACGTGTCCCATCATATATATCTTCTGGAGTAAGTTTTGCTTCTTGTGGCCAAATATATTCTGAAAGCCATTGAAATAATCGCATATCATCACCATAACCTCTAAGTAAAGTCATAGATGTATGAGTATGCAAATTGTAGAATGGTTGAATAATTGCCCTATCTGTTCCATCAATTATTTTATCGGCTTTTGCTTCAATATTTGGTTCTATTTGTTTAAAATAATTATCCTCTATAAGAATATCTACTATTCTATTTTTAAGGCTTATGTTTCTGATAAGTATTGTATTCATAATTTTATTATTTGGTTTTTATTTTTTACCCATATAGGTTAGAAATTCTAAGTCAAGGGAAAGAGAAACAAAAGGCGTTACTTTCCATTGTTTTGTTGTTTGTATTGACCATCCAGGTTTAAGAGCATCACCTTCTCTATTGAAGTTTTCTGCAAGGAGAGTATATTCTGCAACGTTTACTCCTGCTGAGAAATTGAAGAAGTCAAGGAAACGATAAGATCCTCCGAAATAAAAGTTCTTAAAAAGATTAGCACCACCAAATCCAACATATACTGAAATATCGGAAGAAAATTTTGAATTAGGTTTTGTAAGGTCATAAAGCATAACAGAAGCTCCTGTAACAAAGTCAAATTCTACCTTAGATGAATTACGGTTTATAATAATGTTTTCATAGCCATCTTCTGTAGCTCTTGGAACAATATCCCAATTAGGAGTAGGGAAGAATCGCATTGCAATACCTTGAAGCACTCTTACTTTCTTTTTCCTGTTTGTTGCTGCCGCTATTCTTGCTTCAGCATCTTCTGCACGTTTTTTAGTGTATTTAAGTTCTTCATTTATGGTTAGGATTTGTTTTTCAGCATCAATAAGTTTTGACCGTAGAGTATCAGCCATTTTATAGTACATGTCTTTTTCTTGAGTTACTTGAGTTAAGTTTTTGTCTTTTGCAGCTAATGAAATATCTTTTTCGTTTATGTTTTTCTGTAAGAGGTCTATCTCTTTTTCTTTTCCGCCTATCTTTTCATTTTTTGCTTCAACCAAACCTTCTAGTTTTGCTTTATCAATATTAGAAGTACTTATAGCATCTTTATATAATTGTTCTTTTTCAGCAAAGAGTATTTCTTTTTCTTGTAGTATCCTTATTTTCCCTTCTAAGAGTTTGTTCTTTTCATTAAGTTGTATTCTATAATCTTCATTAAGTTTTGCAAGGGTGTCGTTAATGCTTTTTAGATTATGTCCATTGGTTCGAAGTTCATCTATTTGAGAAGAAAGTCTTATGGTATCACTTGTATATTGCTTTTTGAAAGAAATTATTTCGTTTTCAGCTTCTTCAAAATCTACTAATATCTTTTTGTATTCTGCTTTTATCTTTTCAATTTCGTTTTTTTGTTTCTCATTTTCTGATTTTAAATTCTCGTATTCTTTTATAATTGAGTAGTAATTGATTGTAGGAGAAAGATATTTTGTGCTATCAGATATTAATCCAATTGTATCTGTCTGAGAAAAAACAGATAATGATATTGTTGAAAATAATAAGCTTAAAATTATTTTAGTTGATTTCATACTTAATATTATAGATTAATGGGATGCAAAGATAGTAAAATTAAAATAATTGCATCAATCCACCCACTATTGCAAAGCGAACAAAACGTCCTATTGTCATATACAAACAACAAAGCCAAGGATTCAATCTCATAAACCCAAGTCCAATAGCAATTAAATCACCAACAAAAGGTAGCCAAGCAAGTAATCCAGCAACAGCTCCCCAACGCTTTATCTTATGTTGAAAGTTTATTACTTTCTCTTTTGGTGTGTGGAAGTACTTCTCTATCCATTCCCATTTACCAAGATAACCAATTCCATAAGAAGTCATTCCTCCAAGAGAATTCCCTAAGGTAGCAATTAGCACACACCAAACAGGATTTAAGCCAAGTCCAATAAGTGTTATTAAAAAAACTTCTGAACTCATAGGAATAATAGTAGAACTTAAAAAACTAGATATAAATAGCCCCCAATAACCTAATTGTATAAACATGATGCAAATATAGACATAATTTTCAATCAGCCTAATTAAAATAAAAAGAGGTCGCTATGATAGGCGACCTCTTTAGGGTTATTTGTTAGATTGAGAAAAACTCAACCAAAACGTTTTTAGTCAACTGCTCTTATTACTTCTATAGCATTCTTTGGAGTGCCACGGTAGTTATAAATTGCATTAGGAATATTAGCGTTGATATTAGATAGTATTGTTTCTAACCAATAACACTTAGTTTCGTTACCATTACCACCACCAACAAATGCACCAAAGTTTACATTTACTGTTGGAATAGTAGTTGAATTAACGCTACCTGTTGAATATGATTTAAAAATTGTACCACCTTGGTTATATCCAGCAAAGCTACCAACATAATCATTACCTGCAACATCACCTGTTGAGTAAGATTTAGTTATAGCACAAGATGCATTATTACCGACTATACCACCAACGTAGTTAAGTCCTGTAACATTAATATTTGCTGAACAACTTTCAACTGAAGAACAATTAGTGATTTCTCCAACTAAACCTCCTGCATTATCAGAAGTTGAATTAACAGTACCATTTTCAGCATTACAATTTCTGATTATAGTATTATCTGAATATTCAATTAATGAAGCATTACGTCCAGTTATATTAACATTAGTTAAATTGATGTTTTCAATAACAGCACCACTTGTTATATGGAATAAAGGAATATTTAATCCATCAATAGTAATATTACCATCTATTACTTCTTGATTTGATGCATCTACAAATTTAATACTTCCTGAGAAACTAGCTGTTTGACCAATTGAAGTTGTGAATCCACTACCACTAATAGGTGAAACTGTTACATCAAAGTAAAGATTAACGTTTGTATTACCTAAATTAACATAAGAGGAAGCAGCAATTAAATCTGCAGTATTTCTAATAATTCTATTAGTTGCATTAGGAACAATTACATTTGTTCTGCCAGTTCTAAATCCTAAAATAGGGCTATAGAATGTACCACTTGGATTTTTTGCAAATACTCTTACTTGATATAAAGAATTTATTGATAATCCTGTTAAATTATAAGTAAAGTTAGTATCAGCAACTGCTACAACTACAGAATCCCAATTTGTTGAACCAAGTTCTCTATATAAGAAACCTTTAATAGCTGTTGGTTCTTGACCAGCAGAAACTCTACCGTTAAGAGTAACTGAAGTTGGAGCAACATTAGATGTTTTTATATACATTGGATTAGGGTATTCATAATATGGAGTAGAGAAGTTTATTAATAAAGGATCTGATAATACATTACCTTGATAAACACCATATATAGCAGCTGTATAATTTGTAGATGAAGATAATCCTATAAATGTTACATGTAGTCCTATAGGCATTCTCTCTTGTCCTTGAACATTATTCATATTATTATTAATAAATGCGGAATCAATTACGTCACCATTTTCATTATATAAGTATATTTTATAACTAATAACATTACTCATTGGAGACCAATTAATAGTTACAGAATTATAAACGACAGTTGTGTCTGAAACTAATGGAGTTTCAGTTGCTAATGTAGTATTTAATTCTGTAGCTGTAACAGAAAGTTCATCGGTATTGTAAATTTCAGTAACATTGATTGTATAGGTTGTTGACGGATTTAATAAATCTAAAGTCATAGAAGTAGCAGTTTGTTCTGTAAATATGTGAACTAATGTTTCTCCTTGGTATAATGAAATATTAAATTTTGCACCACTTGTTTGATTTGCAATCCAAGATGCAGTTAAACTTGTTTGTGTAGTATTTGTAATTGAAACATTAGGAGCAGGGTATTGAAGTGTTGTGAAATTATTAGAAGCAAATGCAGAGAATCTTGTTGCAGTGTATTGTGTTTCTATTTTAACTGTAAAGTTTGTATTACTTCTTAAACCTATTAAATCAAATGTTGTTGATGTTAAAGTTTGTGGATAACCAGTTATTAATACACCAGCTTGATATACATTAACTCTATAACCAATTGCATTATTAATAGGAGCCCAAGAAACATTTGCATCTGTTTGTGATATTGAAGAAATAGACATTGTAACAAGTTCTGCTGCTAATGTACTAAATGTTTCAATTGAACCATAAGATGTTCCATCTTCTGTTATTGCATATGCTCTAACATTGAATGAAGTTCCAGGTGCTAAATCCATAAAGTTGAATGAAAGGTCGGAATCAGGAACAACTGTCCATGTTGGAACATTTGCTTGTTTCCATTCGAATCCTTTTTCTATTATAGACTTATCTCCAGCTGTTACATTACCTGAAATTGTTGCAAGTGTTTGTGTAATATTTGTAGCTTGGGAAGTTGTAACTGTTGGTTGATTAATACCTTCTGCAAGAGTTGTAAAGTTTACTGTATTACCATAAATTGTTGTTAAAGCAACTGTTGAATATGCACGATATGAATATTCTGTTGTTGCAGATAATCCTGTTAATTCATAAGTTAATGGGTTAGATACTGTCAAAGGAATCGTTGTCCATTCTTGAGAGGATGCTAATTTCCATTCAATACCGAAAGCAAGCATTGCATCTGTACCTTCAATTATTGTTGCATTTAATAAAGCAGAAGTAGATGTTAAATTAGAAGCAAGAGTTGTAAGAACTGTTGGTGGATTAAGTGTAATAAATGTTTTATTTTCACCATAAAATCTTCCAGAAGGAGTTACAACATAAGGCCTGAAATCATAACTTACATTTAATAACAAGCTTGTTAAATTATAAGTAAGTGAATTGATATTTGTTAATGGAACAATATTATATTCTGTTGCAGATGTTGCTTTCCATTCAAACCCAAATTCTGATATTGTTTCACTACCTTGTATTAAGTTCGCATTTAATGTTGCAGAATTTTGAGATAAGTTAGTTATATCTTCTGTGTAAAGATCAACTGGGGTTTGAGTTGTAAATGTTTCAACATTACCATAAGTTGTTCCTGAAGTTGTAGTAGCAAATGCTCTATATTCATAATTTGTACCTGTTTGAAGGCTAGATAATGTATATGTTAAAGGAGTAGCATTTATAGGAAGAATAGTCCAAGAATTAGCATTTACTACTCTATATTCATAACCGTAGTTAGAAATTGGGTTCTCACCAGGGGTAACACTACCATTTAAAGTTACAGATGTTTGAAGAATTTCAGTTGAAGGGTCAGTTATAACTTCTGGAGCAACAGGAGTATGGAAAGTCTTAATATCACCGTAGAATGGGTATGATGGAGTTGTTGCAAATGCTCTAAATTCATAATCTTCACCATCATCTAAACCAGTTAAGTTATAAACTAATGGTTGGTTTGTAGCTGTAACGGTAATCCAATCAGTTTCTGATGCTTTTTTATATTCAAAACCTTTTGCAGAAATAAATTCACTACCATCAGTAACATAACCATTTAATGTAATTGATGTTTCAGCTATTTCTGTTGCATCGTTGGTTGAAACTTGTGGAGATACTTGCGTTGTAAATGTGTTAGATACCCATTCAGAATATTGATTTGTATTACTACAAACAGTTCTTACAGATACAGTGTATTCATTAGATTGAGAAAGGTTATTGAACGTATAATTATTTACATTATTAATTGCAATAGGAGTACCTTCATTTAATTTAATTTCTAAATTATTTTTGTTTGTATTTCCAGTCCATCTAACATCAACTCTGTCTGTATAAGGAATAGTTGAAATAGCTGTTGGTTCAGGACAATAAGTTGAGAACGAAATGTTATTAATATGTAAATCATTAACAGCATTAGCAATTGTTGATTCAACATAGAAACCTAACTTAACATTTCCAGTGAAAGGAGTTCCGTCGTCGTAAACTAATTTAACAAAAACATGAGATGGAGTAGGATTAAGACTGTTTAATAATAAAGGATTACCATTTTGGTCATACATTTTGCAAACATTTGCATTTGACCAAGTTTCTCCATTATCATTAGAAATAGCAAGAATAAACTTATCATCAAAGTTATTATAATTAGGATTATTAATGCTTGCAAAAGTGGTAAGGGCAGCATCAAATTCTAATTGATAGAAAATATTACCTTGACCTAAATCAAGAGCTGGAGTTATTAACCAACTCATATTATTTCTATACATTGTTGCCTTGGCATATCCAGGTAATACAGTTGAAGCAATCCAACCTCCCGTTGTTGTTGTAGGAGTACAAGAGTTAGTCAATAAACCAACTCTCTTTTCCCAACATGTATTAGGAAGCATGGTTGTAAAATCAGTGCTCAACGTTAATGGATCATAAGTACCACAAGCTGTATTAAATGAAATTATATTTGAATAATTACTTTGAGTTGTTGTGCTACAAACAGCTTTTACTCTAACATTATAAACTGAAGTATGATTTAATGTTGTAAATGTATAATTTGTATCCGATACATTGTTAATGATAGTCCAAGAAGGAGCATTTTGAAGTTTATATTCAACAACCCATTCTGATTCGTTTCCACCAGCATTCCATTTTATAGTTGCATTTGTTTGACTAATAGTTGTGTCAACAACAACTAATCCACTTGGAGAAATACAATCATTAAGTTTAATGTTATCTATTGCAGCAGGAGGTAATGTACCTGCTGATCCATCATTTTTCCATACGAAAACAAGTTTTCTAATAGAGTTATTTACCAATGTTCCTGAAATAATAATTTTTTTAGTTTTCCAAATTGAATCTAAGTTAACATTTGTTGCCAAAGCATAACTAGAATTTGGTAATGTACCAGGAACTAATAATTCTGATGCAGGTAATAAATATACGTTTATATAATCATAGGTACTTTCACCATAAGCTTTCCAATCAAATGTTAGTTCATAATTTTCGGTTGAACCAAATTGAATATTAGTAGAAGCATGTGTTATGGTAGTTGTTAATATGTTGTAATTTAATGTTGTGCCATTAGCATCATCAGAAATATATAATCCATTTCCTGTTTTGCCACCAACATTTCCAATAAACCATTTGTTTACTTGATCTCCATTATTTATTAACCAATATGTAGAGTTTTGATTTATATTTTCAAAATCGCATTCAAAAGGTAATGAAGATATTGGGGATAAAGTTGAAAATGAAGACGTACTTGACCAAAAACTTTGGTCATTTTGAGAACAAACGGTTTTGATTCTCCAATCATAAGATGTAGCAACAGCTAAACCTGAAAGAGAATAAGGATTTGTTGTTGTATTAATTGTTGTTGCATTTATCCAACTTGTATCCGAAGAAGGTTTATATTGAATAGACCAAGCAGTTCCACTCCCTGTAGGTGTCCAATTTAAATCAACGCTTGTTGTATTATTATTTGTTGTATTTAAAGCTGTTGGTTCAAAGCAAGTAGGAATCAAAGAAACTACAAGATTGTCGAGGTACATTGAGGTATATGTAGATCCTGTGTAAAATTTAAAAGAGAGATATTTACCGTTACCAGTATAATTATTTAATTGTAGATCAAATTCTTGCCAAGTAGATGTTGAACTTGGATATACTTCAGCTATTTGTGAAAATGTTGTTGAGTCATTAGGATTATCCATAATTCCAACTTTCATTCTTGTAGAAGAACTTGAAGAGTATAATTTGAATTTAACTCTCAATGTGTTTAAATTGATAGATTCATCAAATTGAGGAGTAGTCATAATTTCATAACCGGTTAAAGAAGTTATATAGAAATACATTGAAGCTGGAGGAGTATTATATGTATTATTGTAAATGTAAGGATATGAACTATTAGTAGTTATTCTTGTCCAACAATTAGGTTGGACAGTTGAACCACTTCCATAAGTGTCAAATGAATCCGACCAAGGTAATGTAGAAATCATACCACAAGCTGTTCGGAATGTAATATTTGTCCAGTCACTTTGATCTGTTGGTGAACAAATGGCTTTTAACCTTACATCATAAGAAGAATTTGCGAATAATCCAGATATAGTTTGTGAATTTGTTGTAATATTATTAATTGTTACAGAATTTGCCCAATTAGCTTCAGTTGAAAGTTTGTATTGAATAATCCATTCTGTTTCATTTAATGTATTCCAATTAATATTGGCATCTGTTGTTGTAATAGAAGAAGCTGTTATGTTAGTTGGAGTTTGACAAGATGGAATCGATGATATTTCAAGATTATCAACATACATAGCACTTGTTATTGTAGATCCACACTTGAATGCTATATAATGACCATTACCAGCATAAGAACCAAATGATACTTCATAATCTTGCCATGTATTAAGTAATCTTGGTGAAAGAGTGTCTCCAATTTGTACAAATGAATTAGTATCAGTTGGACTAGTCATTACACCAATTTTTATTGAGTATACATCACTTGTTTTTAATAATTTGAATTTTGCTCTCAATGTATTAATGTTAATAGTAGGATTTATTTTAGGTGTAATTCCTATTGTATATGTTGTTGAACTAGAATAGAAATATAAAGAAGCCGGAGATGATACATAATATGAAGAATTAGGATAAGGAGAAGTACCATAAGTACTAATTCTTGACCAAGCTGAAGGATACTTACTTGTTCCTGTTCCATATGTGTCAAAGTTTTCTACATAAGGGATCGTAGAAGCTGTTGAAAAAGTAAACTCCTTTGAATATGAACTTTGATCTGTTGGAGAACAATTGGCTAATACTCTAACATTATATGTAGTGTTAGCATTTAATCCTGTTAATGTAAATGGATTATTTGAAGCAATAACAGATGTTGCA
The DNA here is from genome assembly GCA_041662185.1 of Bacteroidales bacterium. Taxonomy (GTDB): domain Bacteria; phylum Bacteroidota; class Bacteroidia; order Bacteroidales; family P3; genus UBA10566. The sequence continues at coordinate 39,225 of JBAZSY010000006.1, read as the reverse complement.
TTGTTCCAATCTATATCTGTAATAGGTTTATATTGAATTGTCCATTCTGTTTCAGCTCCACCATTAGTCCAATTAATTGTTGCACTTGTTGTTGTAACAGAAGAATGGTTAATAGCTATGCTTGTTGGTTTTGGACATGTTACAGCTGGACCATATACAAATATATTGCCAATATGTATATCATTATCACCATTACCAGAAGTTGTTGATTCACCATAGAATGCAATTTTTATTGGATTGTTTACATAATTAGCTAAATCAATTGTTATATTTTGACCTGTACTTGGAATATTATTAAATACAAGAGAAGATCCTGCATTATCCCAAATAGTAGCATTAGCTTGAGACCATGTAGCACCATTATCTGTAGAAACTATAACCATAAATTTATCATCAGTACGAGTTCCAGAAGCAGCGCTTGAACTATTATATGCTGTTTGAGCTAATTTGAATGTCAAAAATGCAACATTGGTAGAAGCATTAAATGCACCCATATCAATAGTTGGAGATACTAACCAGTATTTACAACTTGTACCATAAACATTTATTTTAGAATGAGGAGCGGTAAGTCCATATGCATTTGTATATCTAACCCAACCACTTGTAGTAGTTATAGGATTTGTTCCTGTAAATGCAGCAGAAGCAAGTCCATTTAATCTTGTCCAATCTGTTGGAGGAAATGTTGTATTTGAAAAATTTTCAGAAAATAAAAGGTTAGCATTAAATGCAGTTGTAAATGAAATCTCTTCAGTATTATAACTTTCATCACCAACACCGCAAACTGCTTTAATTTTTACATTATATGTAGTGCTTGGAGTTAATCCTGTTAAAGTGTAAGGATTAGTTGTTGCATTAACTATTGTCCATTCTGTAGCAGCAGCAGTTTTGTATTGAATAGCCCATGTAGTTTCTGTGCCACGAAGAGTCCAATTTAATGTTGCGGTAGTAGCAGTAATTGTTGTGTTATTTACAGCTAAATTTTTAGGAGAAGGGCATGTTATTGCAGGTCCTACATAAATATTTCCAATATGTAAATCATTATCTGCATTAGCAGCTGTAGATTCGCCATAAAATGCAATTTTAACTGATTGGTTTGCGTATGAAGATAAATTTATTGATATTTCTTGACCTGTAGTTGATATGTTATTATAGATATTTGTGGATCCAGCATTATCCCAAATAGTTGCATTTGCTTGAGCCCAAGTTGCTCCATTATCTGTAGAAATTATAACCATAAATTTATCATCAGTACCTAATAATGAAGGTGCACTTGCGCTATTATAAGCAGTTAAAGCTAAATCAAAATTAAGTACATTATTTGTTGATGAACCTAAGTCAATAGACGGACTTACTAACCAATAATTCCAAGCCGTTCCATAGATATTTGTCTTTGCATGAGCATTAGAAATTCCATTTCCACCAGATATACTAACCCATCCGCTAGTTGTTGTCGTTGGAAGTGTTCCTGTAAAAGCTGCAGATGCAAGACCAGTTAAACAAGCCCAATTAGTTGGAGGGAATGTAGTTGATGAGAAGTTTTGATTAAAAGGAATACTATAAGAGGTAGATAATGTAATACTATTTGACCATTCACTAGAATCAATCGTTGAACAATTGCTTTTTATTCTTACACTATAAGAAGAACTATTTGATAACCCTGTTAATGTATATGGATTTGTTGTAACATTATTAATAGTTGTTGAATTAGTCCAATCTAATTCTGTAGAAAGTTTGTATTGAAGAGCCCATTTGCTTTCAGTTCCGTTAGGTGTCCAATTTAAAGTAGCTTGCGAAGAACCCACATTTGAAGCATTAATATTAGTTGGAGGATAACAAGTAGGAATTAAATCAACTATTACATCATCAATCCAATAATAATAAGAAGATGAAACAGTTTTCTGCCTAAATGCAATATATTTATTACTTCCAGTTAATAATGTATTGTTTAACTGAACTTCATATTGGGTAAAAGATGTTGTTGTTGGTTGAATAGTTTGTACAAGTTCAAATGTATTAGTATCATTTGGGTTAGACATAACTCCAACTTCCATAGTTCCTGAAGATGTAGTGCTTTCTGCTTTTAACTGGAATCTAACTCTTAATGTATTAATGTTTACATTAAAAGATGGAGTTACAGCATAAGTAGGTAATAAAGCTGAAGCAGAGTGAATTTCTAAGCTTGTAGGTGCGTTATAATAATATGATGAACTCGTCTTAGGATAAGTACTATAAACTATAGGTCTGGACCAAGAAGGAGGGAACACACCTGATGTATAAGTGTCAAATGTTTCAATCCAAGGTATTATAACAATTGATGTTGATCTAGAAATTTCATTTGACCAAGCACTTTGATTTTCTCCACCACAACTAGCTTTTATTCTAAAATTATATGCAGAAGCAGGATTTAATCCATTTATTGTGTAAGGTTTTGATGCAACATTAACAGAGGTTGAATTAGACCAATCTTGATTAGATTCTTTATATTCTAATGTCCACTGTGTTTCAGATCCACCATTAGTCCAATTTAGTTCTATTGATGATTCAGTAGCAGTGTTTGCTGATAATTGTGTTGGAGGAGGGCATAAAAATGGAGTTGTAAATGAAATAGGATTAGTAAAAATCATTTCATCATTTCCATTACATATTGCTTTTACTTTAACATTATATGTAGTATTCTCATTTAAACCACTAATTGTAACTGTAGTATCATTAGAATAAAATGTTGTTGCGTAATTCCAATCTGTAATTGTTGAAAGTTTATATTCTATAACCCACTGTGCTTCTTCTCCACCACGATTCCAATTTAATTTTGCAGAAGAATATGTTAGATCAGATTCAATATTAGTTAGATTTGTAGGACGAGGGCATCCATAAGGCGTAGAAAAATTCAATGTTGTACTCCAACTTATATCACTAGTTGTACAATTGCTTTTAATTCTTAATTCATAATTAGTATTTTCTGCTAATTCATTTAGAAGAACAGAATTAGAATTCGCAATTTTGACTGTGGCATTAGCCCAATCAGTTACAGTTGTTGGTTTATATTGAATAGTCCATTGTGTTTCTGTTCCGCCAGCTGTCCAATTAATAATAGCAGCATGGGCAGAAAGATTACCGGGATTAATCATTAAATTTGCTGGTGCAGGGCAATTACTTAATGTCCCAAAATTTAATATATTAGTTGATGTGGAGCTTTCAATACCGCAACTGGTTTTTAAGTAAGCAGTATAATTTGAATTGGAAGTTAAACCGGTTAAAGTATACGGATTTGAAGAAATATTTACTGAATTATATTCAGCATCAGAAGCCATTTTGTAATATAAAATCCAAGCATTATTTGAACTATTTCCATTAGTCCATGAAAAATTTGCAGTATAAGGAGTAATATTAGAGCCGGCAAGTTCTGAAGGGCGAGGACATGATTCTATTATATCAAATTGTATTTGGTTACAATAAGAATATCTTGCGGTTGCAGTAGGAGGCGCAGATGGATCTGGATTGGTTGTTGCATTTCTATAAGCAATACTTCTATTTGAAGCTGATGAGTATTGTCTCCAAGTTGTAGTAACTCCTCCAGCTGTATTTTCATCAACTGCAACTACTAAATTATCAGTGTTATTATAAACAAATGGAGTAGTTAAAATAATTTCCATCCAACCTGTTGCTGAAGGCAAATTTATCTCTCCATTAAATACTTCTGTTAATTCTGTCAAAGGGACCCAGTCTGTGGTTGAACTAAATGAAGTTTTTGTAGTATGTCCTAAATAGACAACCCAATCCTTAATAGTTTCTAGACTACCACCACTGACATAATAAAAGCGAATTTTTGTAATTTCACCCTTTGTATTAATTTCAGGTTGAGTGTAAATCTGCTGTGAATAATTATAAGCAGTATAACCATAAATTGGGAGGTACGTAGTTGTTGATGTCCCAGACCCAATTGTTGCGGTATATGGGGTTTGTCCCCAAACTTGAATGGCAAATATCATTGCCATTAAAATAAATAATAAACGTTTCATAAATAATTGTTTTGATTAATAATTAATTTGTTCTACTATCCCTAATTTTATATAATTACCAAGGGGCAAATATATAAAATAAAATCTAATACTACATATTTTATACAATTATTTTTCACGTGCTTTCCTTTGTCATAGCTGTTTTAAGTAATAATATATGAGTAAGATACTAAATGGCATTAAAAAAAATGTTCAAAAATATAGATGATTTTAGATAATAAAACAAGATAAAAAGCTAATTTGAGTATTGAAAAATTGGGTTATGAATAAAAATTGGTTGCAATATTTTTAAATAAATTCAATTTATTTATCTTTGCAGGCATTTAGTGCTTATGAATAAAAAAAATATTTATTATTGTCAAAAACAGATTTGAAAAATCGTAAAAGACTAAAATAAATAAATTAGGAAGTGTTTAATTATACAAATTTAGTATTGATAAATGATTTGTATTTTAATGTTTTATGAGAAATCTTAATGTGTAAATCTCCTAATTTTTTCAATTAGTCCAATTTATTAATAAAATATTTATACATTTGCAACCCCAAAAAAAGTTGACTTTTCCCCTTAAACAATGAAAGAGTTGATTTTATTAAAAAAATCATATATGGAAATGGCATTTATACACTACAATTTAAAAAAAACAAAAAGATAAAATGATAAAGTGGAGGAAAGATAAAGCAACCGATTTATCTGTAGTAGGTTTAATTGTAACTCTAGGTATTGTTTATGGTGATTTAGGGACATCTCCATTATATACAATGCAAGCTATTTTAAGAATAGCAGATTATACATCATACAACTTTAAAGACTTTGTAATTGGAAGCCTATCAGTTTTATTCTGGACTCTTACATTTCAAACGACAGTTAAATATGTATTAATAACTCTTAATGCTAATAATAAGGGAGAGGGTGGTATATTTTTACTTTTTACTTTAATTAAAAATCGTCATAGATGGATATATATAATTGCTATTATAGGTGCTTGTGCCTTATTAGGGGATGGTATTATTACACCTGCAATGACTGTTACATCTGCAATTGAAGGTGTTAGAAAGTTTATTCCAAATATAAATGTAGTTTTAGTTGTAGTAGTTATATTATCGATACTATTTTTTGCTCAACAATTTGGCACATCATCACTTGGTAAATATTTTGGACCAATAATGTTTATTTGGTTTGCAATGCTACTAATATTGGGTATTGTAGCGCTAACAACATATCCAGAAGTATTAAAAGCTTTAAATCCTATATATGCAATAAGATTAATTACTCATTATCCGAGTACTTTAATATTACTTGGTGCAGTATTTCTTGTTACAACAGGTGCAGAAGCTTTGTATTCTGACTTAGGACATTGTGGTTTGAAAAACATTAGAATAAGTTGGATATATGTTAAGCTAAGTCTTGTGTTAAATTACTTCGGTCAAGGAGCTTGGGTATTAAATAATCAAGCAAATTGGAATTCAAGTATAAATCCATTTTTTGCAATAATGCCATCTTGGTTATTACCTTATGGTGTAGTTATTGCCACTCTTGCAGCAATTATAGCTTCTCAAGCTCTAATTTCAGGTTCTTATACAATAATTTCGGAAGCTATTTCTCTTAACTTTTTTCCAAAAATAAAAATAAAATATCCAACAAACGTAAAAGGTCAAATGTATATACCTTGGGTTAACAAAACTCTTTGGATATTATGTATTTTAGTTGTTCTATTCTTTCAATCAGCAGCAAGAATGGAATCTGCATATGGATTGTCAATTACAATAGCAATGCTTATGACTACCATATTACTAACAATATATCTTAAAAAGAAATATAATACTTTTGTTGCATTATTTTTAGGAACCATATTTATGACAACAGAAAGTGTATTCCTTTTTGCAAATCTAACAAAATTTGTAGAAGGAGGTTGGGTATCACTTATTTTAATGCTACTATTTATTTCAATAATGTACACTTGGCATAGAGGTTCATTAATTGAAAATTCTTTTGTTAAGTATTTAAGTATAGACCGTTTCAAAGATTTATTCACAGCAATCTCAAAAGATGAATCAATACCGAAATATTCTACAAACTTAATTTACTTAACAAAAAGTCCTAGCCCAAGGAGATTAGAACATATTATATTTTATTCAATTCTAATAAACAGAGTAAAAAGAGCAGACTTGTATTGGTTTGTGCATGTTAATCAAACCGATGATCCAAAGCAACTAACTTATGATGTTTATGAAATAGTCCCAAATAGGGTGATTAGAATAGATATTAACATTGGATTTAAGGTTCAACCAAAAATAAATATGTACTTTAGAGAAATAACTTCAAGGTTAATAAGCGAAAATAAAATAGATATGCGAAGTAGATATGCTTCGTTAAGAGATAACAATGTTCTTTCAGATATGAGATTTATAGTTATAAATCAGATTAAAAATAACGATTATGACTTTAATTTCACTCGTCAATTACTAATGAACTACTTCTATTTTATTAAGCAACTAATGGTGAATAAAATTAAATCTCTACAATTAGATCAAACAAGAACTAAAGTAGAAAATATTCCATTTGAAACATCTAAAATGATATTTCAAAATGAATACTTGAAAATACATCCTTTATTTAAGCCTGTTGAAGATAAATTAGTTGATGTAACACAGTTAAATATAGATAAATCATTAACAGATAAAGATTTTTAACTTGATGAAACAATAAATTAATTAGAGTTTGATGCTAAGAAATTAGAATCAAACTCTATTTTTTTGTAATCAAGTTTTAATTTCTTGTAATTTGATTCTATTTGGTATGGACTATTTATTGTCCTTAAATTATAAATAAATAAAAGCTCTTCTAAATAATTAACGTTTAGAAGAGCTTTTTTGTTATGCATTAGTTCAATATAATATATAATAATGATTGCTCCGTGCATTGTTAACATATAGCAATATACACACTTCTTTGGTACACAACCACACAACTTAAATTTTTTATTATCTTATTTCATCTCATATAGATTTATATATAAAGAAAGACGCCTTTAATTAAAGACGTCTTCTTTTTGTATATTAGTTGTTGTATTGTTATTAAGGATTATACATCTATTGTTTCCCAGAAGAAAATTCTTAACCCTTGATCAGGGGATTCACGGTCAAGAGCCTGTATTCTTTTCTTAAGTATTGGTGCAATATTATCATCAACAATACATAATGTTGCCATATTTTTTGATGGCCATGCATGAGTTCCTAAATGAGGTTCACCATCTTTTGTCCCTCTTCCCTGGACATCTGTCCAACGAGTAAATCCTCTTATTGAAAGTTGGCTTAAAATATCTTCCACGTCTTCAACATGAGCTTGATTATATGCTATAAATGCTGCTTTCATATTAGTTTAATTTTGAGGTTCTACGATTTAATTTAATTCTATGTTTATTGCGATAATTCTTTACTTCTGATGAAGCAAAAACACAATATAATGTTGGAATAAATAGAAGAGTTACTAATGTTGAAACGGTTAAACCTCCAACAATAACAGATCCCATAGGTTGCCATAATTCAGCACCTTCTCCAAATCCAATAGCCATCGGTATCATACCTAATACAGTTGTAGCAGTAGTCATAATTACTGGACGAAGACGAGATTTTCCACCATTTATTACAGCAGATGTAATACTCATTCCTCTTTCACGATTAAGATTAATATAGTCAACAAGTACAATACCGTTCTTAACAACAATACCAATAAGCATAATACTACCAATCGCACTCATCATATTAATTGTGCCTCCTGATATAAATAAGGCTATCAATACTCCTGTTAATGCAAATGGAATAGAGAACATTATAATAAATGGATAACGTAGAGATTCAAATTGAGCTGCCATTACAATGTAAACTAACATAATAATTAATAATGCTAATATTCCCATATCACCAAATGAATCTTTTTGGTCTTCTAATGTTCCTCCGATTTGAACTCCTATATTTGATGGTATGTCCATTTTGTCAATTTCAGCTTGAAGGTTTTTTGTTGCTTTGTCAAGTGTTTCTCCATAAAGTGTTGCACTTACCTTTACAATACGTTCGCGATCTTGTCTTTCAATTGATGGTGGAGCAAATCGTTCAACAACCTTTGCAACTTCATTTACTCTAATAGCTTTTCCTCCATTATTGTAAATTAATATATTTTCAATATCTTCAGTTGATTGACGATGAGCTTTATCATAACGTACTTTTATTTTGTATTCGTCTCCATCTTCTCTAAATACAGACGCAGTTAAACCATTCATACGATTACGAATAAAAGATGAAGCTGTGCCAACATTAAGTCCATTAAGAGCTAATTTTTCTCTATCAAATTCTACTTGATATTGAGGGGTATAACTTTCTCTACTTATATTTACATCTCTAAATCCTTTTATTTTTTGCATCTTATTTTTTATGTCCTTGGCTATATTTTCAGTTACTCCAAAGTCGTAACCTAAGATTTCTACGTCAACGGTTGAACCTGTGGTCATGCTATTTGTTCCACCTGCTATAACATTATATTTGTTAAGTTCAGTATATGATGCTAATTCTTTACGTAAACCATCAGATATTTCAAACATATCTTTTTTTCTTTCCTTTACATTAGATAATTTAATACGGAAAGATATGTAGTTGGTGCCAGATGTTTGCATTTGTGCCCAAGAATTATTATCATCATCACCAGGAATACCAACAGTATAAGATATTGTTTTAATTTCAGGATAATTCTTCTTTGCAAATGATTCGAATTTTTTTGCTATCTCTTTTGACCTATCCACATTAGCTCCAACAGGTAGTTCAAAGCTTCCAGATATTTGACTATTGTCAGAAGCAGGGATAAATTCAGAACCTATGCCAAAGCTAAGAAGTAAAGAGCCTATAAATAATGCGATACCTATTATAATAGTAACCGTTTTATGATGTACAGCCCAAGTTAGTAATTTAGAATAATTAATATCTAATTTATCAAGCCATCTTCTAATTGGTGCATAAAATTTCTGGAATGTTTTGCTCTGTTTGTTATCTTTTTTCAACATTGTAGAACAAAGCATAGGAGTAAGAGTTAAAGCACATACTAATGAAATAGCCATAACAATACATACCATCCAACCTAATTGTGAAAACATAATTCCTGCCATTCCAGACATCATTGTGAAAGGGAAAAATACGGCAAAAATTGTAAGAGTTGATGCAATAACGGCAACACCTACTTCATTTGTTCCATAAATAGCAGCTTCTCTTGGTTTCGCACCTTTTTCAATATGCGTAGTAATATTTTCCAGTACCACAATGGCATCATCCACGACCATACCAATTGCGATTGACAGGGCAGAAAGAGACATAATATTTATAGTATTTCCAGTAACGAACAAGTAAATAAATGATGCAATAAGGGAAACAGGAATAGTAATCATAATTATTACTGTTGCCCTCCATTGTCCTAAGAAAAATAGAACCACAATTGCAACAAATAAACAAGCAAGAATAACAGTTTCAAACAAAGAGCTAATAGAGTTTTCAATATTATCAGTAGTGTTCATTACCTCTTCGAATTGAATATCCTTAGGTAAGTTTTTTGTTATCTTAGGTAATTGTTCACGTATTTTCTTTACAACATCAACAGAATTGGCGCCAGATTGTTTCATAATTACAATAGATGCACCTTTACGACCATTAACAAAACTTTCTTGAGCTCTTTCTTGAACAGAGTCACGAACTATTGCAATGTCTTTTAAGAAAACATTTTTTCCTCCAGTATTTGAAACCACAATATTATTTAACAGTTCACTTTCTTTCATTTCACCTTCAATACGAAGAGAATAAGTTTCGGAACCAATATCAAATGCACCTCCAGGGGTATTAACATTTTCTTTTGCAATAGCACCACCAATTTGTTCAATTGTTAAATTGTAAGCTTCAAGTTTTTGCGGGTCAATATTAACACTAATTTCTCTTTGTGGGGCACCTGCAATAGAAACAGAACCAACTCCATTAATACGATTTAATGGATTCGCTACTTCATCATCTAAAATTTTGTAAAGAGCATTAGAACTTTCCTCAGCAGTAGCAGAATAGATTGCTACAGGAATCATATCTGTACTAATTTTCATAATCATTGGGTTGGAACAACCTTCAGGTAGATATTGTTTAACCATTTCTATCTTATCACGCATATCACTAACAGCTGCGTCAATGTCTGTTCCCCAGTTAAATTCAATGCTAATAACGCAAGTATTATCTTTAGAAGTGGATTTTATTTTCTTTAAGTCGCCAACAGTGCTTAAAGCATTTTCTAACACTTTACTTACATTATTTTCAACATCTTCAGCAGATGCTCCAGAATATGTTACCAATACCATAGCTTGATTCATCTCAAAATCTGGTAACATATCAATACTTAACTTACTTAGCGAAAATAACCCAAGTATAGCTATGGCAACAAAAATAATTGCCGTTGTGATAGGTTTTTTTACCGCTGATTCATATATTTTCATACTATATCTTATATTCTTATTTTACAATAATTACCTTTTTACCATCAACCAAACGGCTTTGACCAGAAACAACAACATTTTCACCAGAATTAACTCCACTCAATATTTCATATTTATTGTCCATTCTTCTTCCAAGTTCAACTTGACGATATAAAACAACTCCATTCTTTTCAATATATACATATTTGCTGTTTGTTCCATTTTGTTTTATAATTGCTTTATCAGAAACAATAACTTTTTCAGCTTTACCAAGATTTAGTTCAACTCTTCCAAACATACCTGGACGTAGTTTTTGATTTCCATTAGTAAATTGAGCTTCTACCATAAAAGTACGTGTAGTTGGATCTATTGTTGGAGCAATTAAACTAATTCTTCCAGAAAATTCTTCATCTCCAAATACTTCAACTTTAGCTTTAACACCCATTCCTAATTTAACCTTATTGTAGAATGTTTCGTTTATATTGAACTTAAGTTTTACAGGAGCAATTTGCATAACTTGTAGAATTGGTTGAGAACCAGAAACATCTCCATTATCGAAGTTTCGTAAAGTTATTACACCAGAAATAGGAGAGGTAAGGGTAATGTTACTTTCTAAGTTTTCAATGTTACGTTTTGAAACATCATATTGGGTTTTAATTTGATCAAGTTGTTGTTTTGAAATGCCACCACTTTTATAAAGGGCTTCCATTCTTTCCACTTCTGTTTTTAAGTTGGCTTGTTGAGCCCTTGCAGTAGCAAGATTAGTATTTTCCATTGTAACAAGTTTTTGTCCTTTTCCAACTTTTTGTCCAACTTCAACCCATATCTTTTCAATTCTTGTTCCACCAGCAGATGTGATATAATTTTTTACAGCAGCATCAACAGTTGTTGTGTAGTCATATATTTGGTCAATTTCTTGCATTGAAGCAGTCTCTATTTTAACTTGAACAACTTCATCTTTTGAAGCAGTTTTGTCTGTTTTTTTTGAGCAAGCAGTCATTGCTATTAATGAAACAGCCATTACTAAATAAACTATTCTTTTCATTGTATTTTTTTGTATTTTATTTCTTCTTTACTATTATTTTTCTTTCTATTTTGTTATTATTCATTACCCATTACTTTTTCTAAGTTAGCTTGGGCTGATAAGAAATTATATAATGATTGTTGATAATTTAAGTTTGATTGTGTTAATGAAAGTTCAGAGTCATTTAACTCTAATATTGTTCCAGAACCAACTTGATACCTAACTTTTGCAATATCATAACCTCTTTGAGCTTGTTTTATAGCATCTTTATTAACTGTCAGTTGTTCTTTTGCAGCATTCATAGAATTTATAGCAGCTCTAACTTGTAAGTCCATACCTTCTTTAGCATATTCTCTTTGAAGTTGAAGTCCTTTTATAGACATCTTCATTTGTTTAGCTTGATTAACTTTTGTCATACCTGCGAAGATAGGAATACTTAATTGAAGTCCTATTGATGCAGAACCTACCCAATTGTAGTTAGCCATTTTGAAATCTTCAGCTTGTGTTTGATATAAGTAGCTTCCGTTTGCAGAAAGCATAGGAAGATGTTGAGTGTTAATTATCTTTAATTGGTTTTCCAATCCTGTAATATTATAGTCCAAAATCTTTAAGTCAGAGTTTTGTGCCAACACATTTTTAACATCAAAATCTTTTAGAAAATTGACATTACTATTAAAGCTTTCTAAGTTTTCTTTAAATGTAAGAGGTAGTTCAGAAGGAAGAGATAATATCATTCTTAATTGCATTATAGATATATCCACTCCATTTTTTGCAGCAATTAATGTAGGATTAATGTTGTTTACATTTACTTGAGCTCTGATATAGTCGTATTCAGAAACAACACCTTGTTTGTAAGAGTTCTCAATGTTCTTTAAAGTTTCCAATGCGTTAGCGTAACTTTGTTCTAAAACGTTCAATGAACTTTTAGAAAGAAGAACAGCATAATAAGCATCTTTTACTTGTTTAGTCATATCAATTTTTGAAGCACGACATTTTTCTAATATTAGATCCATATCGTTTTGTTTGTTTTTGATATTTTGCCAAAGCGTAAAGTTCACTAATGGAAGTTGAGCACTTATATTTCCAACAAAGGCATTTTTAGAACCAATTTCCATATATTTTGCACCACCCATAAGAGCAGCAAAACTTTCAGGCATAAACATAACTTGTTTCATAACGTTGTCGGTGTATTGTCCGCCAGCATTTACAGTAGGTAGCAAGCCTCCAATAGCTTCCTTTCTTGAGTAATCAACTCTCTGGATTTCTATTTCAGCAATTTTAATTGTAGGGTTATTGTCATGAGCAATCTTTAAAGCAGTGGCTAAGTCTAACTCCAATGGTGTTGTTTCTTGAGCAAAAGCAGTAATGTTGACAAAACAAAGTCCTATGATAACTAATTTTAAAAAGTTCTTTTTCATATTTTTTTATTCGTGTGTTTTTATTTTAAAAAGATATCTTGGTATTTATCAATAATTTCAATTCCTTTTATTGTAGAAACACCTCTCATTATTATAAATAAGTGTGCATTTGAAATAAATGAAGAGGTGTAATTTGGATTAAGTGATAAGTATTCATTTTGTGAGGCGTAAAATAAATTAAGTTGCAACATATTATGTAAAAAACAAATATCTATATTTTCTAATAACAGACCTTGTTTTAACGACGTTTTAATCAATTTATTACTAAGATCTTTGAAGAAATTTATATGTTTTAATATTGTATTATTATATATTTCTGGATAGTATTTCCCTATATCCTTCATTAAATCATATCCAATTAATGACATTGATTTAGTAGCTTTTTGCATAAGCAACATAAATGATATAAGAGAATTTTCAGAAGTCTCTATAATTTTAGCACTTTCTTCTCGTCCTTTCTCAAAATGAGTATTCAAACTTTCGTCTAATAAAGCACTTTTATCTTGGAACTGTTCATATAGAGTACGTTTAGATATGCCAAGATTATTAGCAATTTCATCCATTGTAATAGACTTACAACTTTTGGTTCCTAATAATTTAAAAGTTTCCTTAATTATTCGTGCTCTTAATTCCATGAAATCATTTGTATTAAAATAGTTTTGCAAAGGTACAGAAAACTTTAAAAACGAAAGTAGTTTTTATGTTTTTTTAATACATATGCATTAAGAGATAAAAGGTAGATATTTTTGAGTAGGGAACAGTCATACATTTATTTTTTGCAAAGGTATTGACTTCTTATATTTTGAACCAAACCAAAACCGATGAATCAAGGTATTAATCCCGATAAAAAGACCTAATTAATCGATAAAAAAAAGGGACGAAAGATTTCTGGCCACAAAGAATTAATCATTAACAACCAACCATTACTAAACTCCCTCTCCTGTTTGAAGCCCAGTTGGTGCAGGGTCTCGGTATTCATAACCAGAAGATTTTAACTTGGTTTTGAATAACTTGTTTGGAACAAAATTAACTCTGATACGCTTGATTGTTGAAGCATCAACTTCTTCAAATGTATCCTTATCAGTTACAAGAACATAAGGAGTGAAATTACCTAATTGGTCTAATTCAACAGTTTGACCATTCATAGTTGCAGATGCAATCTCAATTTGAAGCTGACACAAACAAGACAACAATACCGTAATATTTTTTTATATGCTTTTATGGTAGACACAAAAATACATTTCACATAAACAACTAAATAAAAATAATAATAAATTATTTTCCGATAATAATAACGCTTTTTATGTCTCTATATTGACTCTAAAAAGAGCCTAATTTTTTTTGAGAAAGAGTACGATTTTTTGGCGTAAATTAAAGTTGCAAATGCAACAGTTAATAAAAATACCAACAGAATATTCAATAATTATTTCTAAAATAGAAAATCAATTCGTACATTTGCAAATCAAGATAATTCTTAAAGAACCAACAAGAGTTAATTGATAAAACCCTCCCTAAAATTTGTTAAAATAAAAGATATACATCTTTCATAAATTAAACCTTGATTTCTGAGAATAAGATAAGCTTTAACAACAAAAAGACTTTGATTTACCGCAAATAAACTACTTCTTTCTATAAGGGGTTTGTATTCTATAATAGCCTAATTTGTGTCCATTAACCCAAAATGTTTAATGTTGCAATAGTCTCAGATTATCTAAATTGTTCGTTGAATATTCTTTATGCCACCGAAATTTTATATTGAGCCTAAATTATTTTCTGATTTCTATTAGTCTGATTTCTATTCTTCGTTCATACATTGCATCTAAGGTATAGATTGATTTACGGCGTTCTTCTATGTTCTTTGGGTTCTCAGATTTGCTTTCTATCTTTCCCATAGCCATTGTTTTTATATTTAGAAAAGGAAGACTATCATTTGCTAAGGTATTGAAATAGTGTTTTAAAGCTCCTTCATTCCATTTCTCCATATAATTTATTATAGTTTCTATTCTTCTTTCAGATAGGGCATAATTATACGTTTCATTATAAAGTGCAGAAGCATATCCTCTTATTGATATGTCTATTTTTTCTCCATTCTCCAATTTAATTAAAAGATATTTCAGCATATCATTTAGTTTATTCATTTCTTTATCAAGATGAACTGAGAAAAAGTTATCTACACTATCTAATATTGCTGATTCTGTTGAGTCATTTATACTTTTAGTACATTCAGCTTTATATATGTTGTTAAGTGATTTATACTCTTTGTAGCATTGTTCATAGTCAATATTTGTTTTTCCTGAATTTGTTTGAGCTTTTGGTTGGTCGTTATGAAAAAATAATTGAAGTGGTAGATCAAAAATAGGAGAGAATGGAACTTTTTTTATGATTAAATCCATTGTAGGAGTATGGGGTATATCATCAATCTTAAAATTATAGATGTCATAACAGCAAGTTTTGTTTTTACTAGAATATGAACCCTCACGATTTGAAGTAAAGTATCCTTTTTCATTAGGATCTACTATTATTGGGTATATTTCATTGGCAGGAGAATTAATAGGTTGCATTAAGTTTTGAGGTGTTGTCCATCTTGTTTGCCAACCTTCAGAAGAAAAAATGTCATACCCTCCAAATCCAAAATGATAGTCAGATGAAAAGTAAAGTGATTTATCTTTTGAACAATAATATGGAGTTATTTCATTTCCTTCTGTGTTTATTGTTGGTCCGAGATTTACTGGTTCTGAGTCTTTGTCATCAAGAATATAATAATATAAGTCATAGCCACCATAAGAGTCAGAGCGATTAGAACTAAAATATAATACTGTTTGATTATTTTCTATTCCAATATTTGGGTGGGTATTATTAAAGTCTTTGAGATTTACTTTTTTGCTTACTTTTTTTGCTTTAGAGTATTTACCTTCTTTAAATGTTGAATAATATATATAACATAAATCATTATTATAGGAGTTGCAACGTGTAAAGTATGCTGTTTTTGTGTTAGGGTCAAAACAAATATTTGATATGTTCTGTTTCTTTTTATTTATTTCTTTTACAGTAAATCGTTCTGAAGGTGAATAGAAATCACTATCAATATGGCTTATATATATTTGTTGATAGGTATCTTGATAAAAAGTCACACCTTTATTTGTTCCTTTTTGGTATTCAATATTTGATAAAAATAGAAGACTATCTCCACTAACATAGTGGCATTCTTGTGATGATTCATCGTTTACATTTCTTCCAATATTTTTTACACTTACTCCAAATTCAAGTTTATTGTTATTTATTAACCAATCTATTGCTTCAAGTTTCCTTTTTGCTTTTTTTCTAATATCAATAGATGGACAATCTACTAATAGTTTATTGAGAATATCTTGAGCAGCAAAGATATTCCCATTAGAGATTGAAACTTCAACTAAATTTAAATGAAGATTAGGAAATTCTTTGAATAGGTTTGTTGTATCATTTTCTGTTATAACCTTTTGATAGTAATATTCTGCTTTATCATAATCTTTTAAAAAACGACAAGCTTCGGCACATTTATAATAAAGCCTAAGGGGTGGAGTAAAGAATTTGCGTGCAGTTTTGTAGTAATCTAATGCGATTTCATACTCACCATCTTCCAGTGCTTTATCGCCTTCTTGCTCATAAGCGAGCAAATACTTTTCTTGAGAAAATAGTGATGAGCTCGGAATTGTTGTTAAGCTAATACAAATGATAATATATTTTAGAAGTTTGGACATGGAATAGTTGTTTTAGCTTTTTTGTAGCCAATAGGGTTAAATGAATATAATAACCATAGTTCAACTCCTCCATAAGTTTTTGAGGCAGGAGTTAGACGAGAGAGATTAATGTCATAGGATAAGCCAATATTGAAGTTGTTTTGTTGATATTTTGCCATAAGAATAAAAGCATCAATTGCTCTATAGTAAGCTCCTAAGGATATTATTTTTGATTCAAATGTCGTTTCAGACATATTTATGTTTAAGTCGGTGCCAAAAATAAATTCAGAATATTTGTTTTGATTTTGGAAAATAAGAGTTGATTTAATTGAATATTTATCTGTTAGTGTTATTAAGTCAGAAATATAGACGTTAGCCTTCATTGGCAGAATAATATCAGAGTTTTCATAATATGAAATTTTAGGTTGATTTATATGAAGCAATGCAAAACCTGCTTGAAGGCTATTTGTTTGGTTTAATTCCATCTGCCAATGAACACCTAATCCAAAATCAAACGTTCTTATATTGTGTAGTAGAATACCTTCTTCATCGTCAGGAGTTCTACCAAAAATAGAGTTTGCAAGGTCATAACCCCAATTAGAAGTGTTGCCTTCAATTCCAAAGGAGATATAATGATTTTTATTTCTATCTATTGCTTTAAAGTAAGAAAGAAAAATGCCAATGTTTTGTTGTCCATAACTTAGTGAACCAGCTACATCAGCAAGAAAACTAACGCCTAAACCAATACCTTCTCTTCTTATTCTATTATTATAAGGTAAGGCTTCAAAGGTTAGAAGATAAGAGTTATAACCAGAAGATACTGTTGACCATTGATTTCGATACATTGTTCCTATTCGAAATAAATTACTTCCAAATCCTGTATTTGCGGGATTAAGAAACATTGGGTTTGCATTAAAAGTAGAAAAGTGGACATCTTGTCCGATAGAAAGTATCGGGCTTTTTAAAAAGATAAGAATGATAAAAAACAGTTTAAGTTTTCCCACAATTCATATAATAATTCAATGTTTAGTGTCAAAGTTTATTTAGTTTAGCTAAATTATTCAAGTCTTCTTTTTGTAAACGAAAAACAGTCCAATCTTCCAAAGGAACAGCTCCAAAAGATTTGTAGAAGTTAATTGAAGAAGTATTCCAATCTAATACAATCCACTCAAATCTTGAACAATTTTCTTTTATTGCAATATTAGCAAGGTAAGCCAATATTTTTTTTCCATAACCTTTTCCTCTATAATTTTCTAAAACAAATAAGTCTTCAAGATATAACCCTTTTTTGCCTGTAAATGTTGAGAAATTATAAAAATAAAGAGCAAAGCCAACTTCCATTTCGTCTTCTAATATGAAAATTACTTTTGCATTTTTTTCTACAAATATTGAAGTATGAAGTATTTCTACGGTTGCAGTAACTTCATTTGGTAGTTTTTCATAAACAGATAATTGTTTAATGAAATCTAATATTAAAGCAGTATCATTTTCGTTTGCATTACGAATAGTTACGTTATTCATCTTTCAATACCTTTATTTCGTTAATAAAACTAACGAAGTTTTGCATTAATAACAGGGTAATCTCTTTGTATTAATTCTTTAATCTTAATTAGCCCATCTTCTAGTGCTAATGCAGCTGATTTACGTTGAAATTCATAATATCCATTATAAGCAGCCATATAAGTTTTTGCTGTGCCACGTTCGTTATATTTTGCCACTAAATTGTTTCTTACATCATAAATTTCAACAATTACTTCAAGTTCTGTAGTATTAGAACACATAGGCATACCAAAAGCATTTGGAATACCAACAGTAAATCCAGATAACCAACTCCATTTGTAATTGTTTTTATTATATGCTTTTCCTATTCTTAGTACTATATTTCCTGTTTTCTTACGTGAAGGATCCATGACATTATTTGTCATATCGTTTACCCACATATTACAAGCATCTTGAATTCTTTTTTCTGATGTATATATTTTTGTTTTAGAATCTACTTCAAAAACACCTTTTCCATAAGGAGATTCAGGACAAGTTGAACCATCGGCGGAATAAGAATTAGCACCGTAAGCATTTTCAAAAGAAGGAACATCAAACCATAAGGCAAGACGTGGTAATAGGTTTGCATTCTGATAATCGGGTTGAAAATCAGCAGGCTTAATGGTTTTACAGCCAGTAAACGCAAAAGCGATAATAACGATTAATAATGATAACTTTTTCATAAAACAAATTTATTCAAGGCACAAATATACAAAAACTAATTTGAATTGTTTTAAATTAGGAAATAATCTTTGTTGGTAGAAAGGGTTTGAATGGTTTCTTCGGTTATGGCATTAATATATTTCTCTTCAAATTTTCGAGCAACTCTTATATAGTTATCTGAAAAACCAAACATCATTCCTTTTTCATTATCTGATTCCCAAAGTACTTTTGCATTATAATCTATATTTGTTTTGTAAAACTCTTTTTTCTTATTGTTTGAAATATCTTGTAATACAAGACTTCTTTTCTTTCTTATGTTTATGGGAACCTTACCATCGAAATTAATTGCTAATGAATTAGGTCGTTCAGAATATGTGAAAACATGAAGAGCAGCAAGAGGTAACGAATTAATAAATTCAATTGTTGAATTAAATTCTTCATCAGTTTCACCAGGAAATCCAACAATAATATCTGCTGCAATAAAAGCATTAGGCATTACTTGATTAATATAGTTTATCCTTTGAGCAAATAATTCTCTATTATATTTTCTTTTCATCCTCTCCAACAATAGATTTGTTCCTGCTTGTAATGGAATATGAAAATGAGGTAAGAAACTTCTTGATTGTTTAACAAAGTCAATTATATCATTGGTTATTAAATTAGGTTCAATGCTTGATATTCTATATCTTTCAATATGCTCTATCTTATCTAATTCTTTAATCAAATCAAAGAAAGTTTCATTATTATGTTTTCCAAAGTCTCCAATATTAACTCCTGTTAAAACAACTTCTTTCTTTCCTTCTTTTTCTAATTCTTTTGCTTTTAAGATAGTGTTTTCAATTGTTTCACTTCTACTTCTACCTCTTGCATAAGGAATAGCACAATAAGTGCAAAAATAATCACAACCATCTTGTATCTTTAAAAAGCTACGAGTTCTATCATTAGAAGAATAGGAGGGAACAAATTCTTTTACATTTGCAATATCTTCAACATTATTCCAATGCTCTGCAAAGACTTCTTTATTGCTTATATATTCAAATAATTTATGTTTATCGGCATTTCCTAATATTATATCAACACCTTCTATTTTAGCAATTTCTTGTGGTTCAAGTTGAGCGAAACAACCAATAACAGCAATTATGGCATCGGAATTAATGTGATTAGCTTGACGAATTGCATTTCTGCATTTCTTTTCTGCAACTTGAGTAACAGTACAAGTGTTAACAATATAAACATCAGCAAATTCTTTTGACGATACCTGTTCATAACCATTTTGAGTAAATGTACGAGCAAGGTCAGAACTTTCTGCAAAATTTAATTTACACCCTAATGTATGAAATGCAACTTTCTTCATTTATTATAAAAATTATTAACCATTAACCATTCACTAACCATTAATCATTGAATTAAACTCTTCTTCTGTAATTATCTTTATGCCTAATTTTTCTGCTTTCTTTTTCTTTTCAGGACCCATTTTATCACCTGCGACCAAATAATCTACTTTTGCACTTATGCCACTAACAACTTTTCCAGAATTAGCTTCAATGGTTTTCTTTATTCCTTCTCGACTATATCCTTCAAATGTTCCACTGACAACAAAACTTAATCCTTCTAATTTATTACTTTCAAAACTTTCTTCTATTTCAAATTTTAATCCTTGAGATTTTAACTTTTCTATTAGTGAGATGTTTTCTTTGTTAGAAAAATAATCAACAATGCTTTGTGCTATTTTTTCTCCAATTTCATCAACTTCTGTTAATTCTAAGAAATTGGCATTGATTAGATTATTTATATTCTTATAATGCTTAACTAATTTTTTAGCCACAACTTCTCCAACATAACGAATACCTAATCCATAAAGGACTCTTTCAAAAGGAATATTCTTTGAATTTTCAATAGCTTGAATAAGATTGGAAGCTCCTTTTTCTTGAATAGTTCCTTTTTTTTCTGAATCAATATTCCCTATACCAATAAGCTGACTTTCTTCTAAAGAGTAAATATCACTAAAGTCAGAAACAAGTTTATTATCTATTAAATATTTTACCTTTTCTCCTCCGAGAGTATCAATATTTAAAGCTTTTTTGCTAATAAAATGTTGAAAACGTCCTAAGATTTGAGGAGGACAATGATTATAGTTAGGACAATAATGACCAGCTTCGCCTTCTTCTTTTATTAAAAGAGTATTACATTCTGGGCAATTTCTTATATATTCTAATTTTTTACTCTTTTCATCTCTTGATTCAAGATTTACTCCAACAATCTTTGGAATTATCTCTCCACCTTTTTCAATATAAATTTCGTCGCCAATCCTTATATCAAGCTTTTCAATCATATCAGCATTATACAAAGAAGCTCTCTTAACAATTGTTCCTCCAAGCAATATAGGTTCAAAATTAGCAACAGGAGTAATAACGCCAGTTCTTCCAACTTGATATTCTATTGATAGAAGTTTTGATATTCCTCTTTCTGTTTTAAATTTAAATGCTGTTGCCCAACGAGGACTTTTTGCCGTTGAGCCAAGTCTTTCCCAAAGTTTAGTATCATTTAGTTTAATTACAATACCATCTATATCAAAACCAAGATTAAAACGTTCCTTATCCCAATAACTAATAAACTCCATTATTTCTTCAATACTTTTGCAAATAGCCATATAAGGAGGAATATTAAATCCCCAACTCTTTGCTAATTTAAGACGTTGATAATGGGTTAGAATGTTGAGTTGTTGAGTTGTATTTTCTTCTGTTAATAAGAAATATAGAACACAGTCGAGTTTTCTCTTGGCTGCTTCTTTTGGGTCTAAAAGCTTAATGCTTCCAGATGCTGCATTACGAGGATTTGCTAAAGGTTCTTCCCCTTGTTCAATCCTTTGTTTATTAAATTCTTCAAATCCTTTATGAGGGAAAATTACTTCTCCTCTTATTTCAAATTCATCAGGATAATCGCTTCCAAAAACTTCTAAAGGAATAGAACGAATGGTTTTTATATTATCTGTAATATCATCACCAATAATTCCATTTCCACGAGTTAAGGCTTGAACAAGTTTTCCTTTCTGATAATTTAAACTAACAGCAACACCGTCGTACTTTAGCTCACAAATCCATTCTAAATCTTCTTCTTTATTTATAGCTTCAGTTGCTCTATTAACAAATTCAACTATTTCATCTTTAGAATAAGTATTTGCCAAGGAAAGCATTTGATATTTATGCTTAACTTGCTTAAATGCTTTGTTAGTTTGCCCACCAATCTTTTGAGTCGGAGAGTGGGCAAAGAAAGATTCATCTATGTTTGGTTCAACTCTTCTATATTCATTTTCTAATTCTTCAAGTTCTTTTAATTTGAAATCGAAGTCTTTATCAGAAATAGTAGGGTTATCCAATACATAATAATTATAATTATGTTGGTTTAATTCTTTTCTTAACTCAATAATTTTATTACAGAGTTGGTGCATCTTCTTTTTGAAGTTCTTTTGTTATATCCTCGTCAATAATATTGTCTTTTCTTGAAATTTTTAGAGTATCAGATGTTAACTCATCATATTCAATTCTATTTTTGCAAATATCCATAGCTAAGAAAATAGCATTACGGAAACTTTCGCAAGAAGCTATATTTTTACCAGCAATATGATAAGCTGTTCCATGAGATGGGGATGTACGAACATAAGGTAGTCCTGCAGTAAAGTTTACTCCATTTGCAAAGCTCATTAACTTAAATGGAATTAAGCCTTGGTCATGATAAAGAGCAAGAACTCCATCATAGTTATTAAATTCACCCATACCAAAGAAGCCATCAGAAGGGAAAGGACCAAAAGCAAGTATATTTTCATCGAAAGCTTTTTTAATTGCAGGCATAATAATCTTTTCATCTTCTTCGCCATTAACACCATGGTCGCCAGCGTGAGGATTTAAAGCAAGAACTGCAATTTTTGGCATACGAATAGCAAAATCTCTTTTTAAAGATTGGTCAAAGACTCTAAGTTTTCTTAGAATTAAGTCTTCTGTAATAGAATCAGGAACTTCTCTTAAAGCAAGGTGATTGGTCATAACTCCAATCTTAATTTTATCACAAGACATAATCATTAATGATTCTTTAGCTCCAAATTTCTTTGTAAGGAATTCAGTGTGTCCAGGGAAATGAAATGTAGGTGATTGAATATTCTTTTTATTGATTGGATTTGTAACAAGGGCATCAAATTTGCCATTCATTATATCATCACAAGCAGCATTTAAACTTAATGCAGCTAATTGTCCTGCAATCTCTGTTTGTTGTCCAACTTCTATTTTAACTTCATCTTGAATAATATTCAAAACATTAAGTTTCCCTTTTTCAGCTTGTTCACATGTCCTTATATTTGTGAATGGGAAATTAGGCAAATCAGTCATTTTCTTAAAGTAAGAAAGAATCTTTGAAGAGCCATAAAGAATAGGAGTACAGTTTTCCATCATTCTGTTATCGGAGAAACATTTTATTAATATTTCGTATCCAACACCATTAAAGTCTCCTTGAGAAATACCTATCTTTATATTTTTGCATTGCTTTGTTTGAGTATCTGCATTGTTTAAATCATCATATATTTTGTCCATAGTATTCTTGTATTATTTTTGTATAAAATATTTTTCTATAAATTTCACGATTAATCTTATCCCATAGCCTGTTGCACCATAACCCATATAATCTTTCTTAGTATTATTATATGCAACTCCTGCAATATCCAAATGAATAAAAGGATACTCTCCAGTGAAGTGAGAAAGAAACTTTCCTGCAGTTATCATGCCTGCATATTTTTCTCCAGAGTTCTTAATATCTGCAATCTCACTTTTAATTAACTCATCATATTCTTCCCAGAAAGGAAATTCAGCAATTCTTTCATAAACGTCTTTACCTGCTTGTTTCATTTCGGAAAGATACATTTCTGCATTATTTTCAACAGCAGCAATACCAAAAGGACCAATAGCTCTTGAAGCAGCACCTGTTAAAGTAGCAGCATCAATAATAAGGGAAGGACTATATTGTTTAGCATAAGCCAAAGCATCAGCTAAAATAATTCTTCCTTCAGCATCCGTATTTACAACTTCTACATTAGTTCCATCATACATATTTATAATATCACCAGAAGCATAAGCATTCCCACCAGGACGATTATCGGTAGCAGGGAAAAGTCCAATAATATGAATAGGAAGATTTAAACGACTACAAGCATAAATAACACAAGCCATCATAGCAGCACCAGCCATATCTTCTTTCATATCATTCATATAATCATCAGGTTTCAAATTCAATCCACCAGTATCATAAACCAAACCCTTACCAACCAAAACCAAAGGTTGAGTATTTAAATGGTTTTCGGGTTTATATTCCATAATAGTAAAAGTAGGAGGGTCGATACTTCCTTTATTGACAGCCAATATCCCACCCATTTTTAGATGTTCAATCTTATCTTTATTGAATACTTCAATATTAATATTAGCTTCTCTACTCATATCCACAAAAGCAGTAGCCAAGCCTTCAGCATTTAAACTACAAACTGGTTCATTCACCAAGTCTTTACACTTTTCAACCGCTTCACAAACTATTCTTATATGTTCAATATCTTCAATCTCAATATTGTTGTGAATAACAGAGATATGGTCAAAAGGATGAATTAAACGAGAAGGATCGGTCTTATAGTTATCAAAACAATAACTTGATAAGTAAACACCTTCAACAAATCCAAGAACCTCTTCCTTTGAGCTATTAGAAAGAAGATTAATATTTTTAATATGTTCCTTGTCAAAGAAATCCAAGGCCGAAGCTCCAAGTTTTCTTAAATTCTCAATAGTTTCGTGTTTAGTCTTTTTTAACGGGAATATATAAACAATCAACCAATGAGTCAAATTGTTAAAAGCAAAGAAAGTCCTTTTATTATCCTTATGTTCATTAATAATATACGCTTCTTGTTCAGAATTAAGTAGATGATGATTGAAATTATCATTTTCATCAAACAAAATAACATCAGAAAAACCTTTCTTAGGACTTAATAATTTATCTATAGTAATCATAACCTTAAATGTATTAATAGGAGGACAAAGGTACAAAATAAATAGAAAAGGGAAGTCATTAAATCCTATTTTTGGTAAAATTATATTTAATTGTCTTTTTGGAGAGCAAATTTTTATAGAAACAAAAATAACTCACTAAACTTTTATATTTACTTTGCTTAGAATTAGACTTGATATAAATCTGCTTAAACTTAATCTTGTTGGAATTAAACCTTATATAAATCTACTTAAACTTGATTTAAATAGTGCTACGATGGGCATCGTAGTAGTGTTACGATGCCCATCGTAGGTATGTTTGGATGCCCATCGTAGAAATTAATGTTTTTTTGGAAAGATAATACGGAATGATTATGCTTTAATGCGTAGTATTTTGTTAATGCAAAGATAGTGATATTTGTTGGAAAACAAGAATTTATTTTAATAAAAAATACTCAATATTTTTTTTCATTATTGATTGTTTACTCCATATCCAAATAATGCAAAGTCAGCAAGGGTAGGGTCGGAGGGAAAGATTGTTTTTAGGTATGAGGTTATTTCAAGGGCAGTTTTCATATTGGCTTGTTTTGATGTTGTTATGTTTAGTTTTTGAGCTTGTTGGTGAACGTGTGTGTCTACAGGTATTATTAGGTCTTGAGGGTTAAGTATTGTCCAAATCCCTAAATCTACAATTTTATCGTTTCTTACCAACCAGCGAAGTAACATACATAATCTTTTGCAAGCAGATTTGCTATTTATTGGTATTCCTTCTACTTCTTTAAATAGGTTAATTATTATTTCTATTACTTCTATACATGGAGAGGTTTCTGTTTTTCTTGCTTTGAGTATTGTTTTGATTTTTTCTTCGAGGGAGTTGTTATTTTCTTCTATGTATATATTATATAATACTTGGCAAAGTGAGTAATAATCATTGTATTTATAGAAGCGATAGAGTGATTTTGTATTGTCCTTATATTTTTCAAATCCTCTTCTTTTTATAAATTCAAAAGGGCTTGAATTGTATTCTTTTTCAAATTCTTGATGTAGTTCTTTTAAGGTTTTAAGTATTGATTTTCTATTTCCATAGGCAAGCCAGGAGCTAATAAAGGCAGATATTTCTATATCTTTTTTTTCTTTATAAAGATGAGGAAATTGTATAGGGTCGGAGAAAATAAATTCTTCTGTATTATAAGTTTTGGCGTATTTTATTAATAGTGATTTGGTACTTTCCATTGCTTTTGAAGAGTTTGTTGGTTAGTCTTTAATTATTGATTCGTAAATAAGGTCGTGAATATTTGTTCTTATATCGTATTTTGATAGTTTGGTATTTTCAGCAGTTGGATAAACTCTATTTGAAAGAAAAATAATTGCTACATGTTCAATAGGGTCAATCCAGAAGAAAGTTCCTGTAAAACCTGTATGTCCATAACTTTCTTTTGAAGCATATTTTGAACAAGGGGAAGCGTTGCTTTTTGCATTAATTACTGGTTTATCAAAGCCTAATCCTCTTCGATTGTTCTTGAAATATTTTGTATTGAATATCTCTATTGTATTTTCTTGAATATATCTTTTGCCATTATATTCTCCACCATTCATAAGCATTTGGCAGATTTTTGCAATATCCATAGCGTTACTGAATAATCCTGCATGTCCTGCAACTCCACCCATCATTGATGATGCAGGGTCATGAACATATCCTCTAATTAGTTTATTTCTGAAATAATTATCATTTTCTGTTGGGGCGATATCATTTATAGAAAAATTTTGAATTGGGTTATATGAAATCCGATTTAACTCCATTGGCATATAGAAATTTTGAGAAACATAATCACTTAATGACATATTTGTTACTCTTTGGATCATATCGCCTAATAGTATAAATCCAAAGTCGGAATAAACATAACCATTTTTTTCGTTTAGTTTGCTGTCTGCTATTTGTTTTAAAATTTTATCGCGATAGCTCTTTTTGATATATAATCCATCGCAAACTTGGAAGAAATCTTCTTTAGAATAGGGTTTATAAGAAAAAATAGAAGTATCAAGTTGGTTATTAATAGTTGCTTCTTTATAGAAAGGTATCCATGCTTTTAGACGCGCATTATGAGAAAGTACTTGTTTTATTGTTTTTTTCTTTTTATTTGTATGCTTTAAATAAGGAAGATATTTTGATAACTTATCATCTAAATTATATTCCTTTTCATCATATAGTTTCATCATTGCAAGGGTAGTTGCCATTACTTTTGTTATAGAAGCAACATCATAAATAGTATTATTATTTACTGGAATTATAGAGTCGTAGGTCTGGTAACCATAAGATTTAGAATAAGCAACTTTATCATTATGCAAAACTACAATTTGACAACCAGGATAAGCCTTGAGACGAATTCCTTCGTTTGCAATACTATCAATCTTCTTTAAGTATTCTGGGTTCATTCCTGCATTAGCATAATTATTCCAGTCCATCATATTTATATCAAACCTTATGCCTTGATTAACTTTGAATTTATCAGAGCTTGTAACAGGTAGTCTTCCTTCTATATCAATAATTCCAAATATACTCTTAGCTAAAGCTTTTTGCAAACAAGGCATATTTTGATAACCAACTAAAATAGCATTTATGCAATCTAAACTATCTATTGATTTTAAAGAATATGGGTTTGCAAATAGGGCAAGAATAACATTATAGTTTTCTTGTAAAAATGCCAGATTAGAAAGAGCATTTTTTGTTACTCCATAATTATCTTTTTCTTTTTTTATAATATCTCCGCAAACAACTGTAATAACATAATCAACCTTTTCTAATTCTTCTGCAATGTTTTGTATGCTATCTCCATTTCTAATTTGATAAACTTTAGCATTATTGTATTCGTTTACAGTTGAGGAGAAACTTGTAATATCATCTTCTCCTAATTGAACAATTGCAATTTTTGCATTTCTCTTATCAATAATTGGTAGTGTATTATTACTATTCTTAGCAAGGGTAATAATAGTTTTGGATAATTTATCAGATATTTCTTCTGCTTGATTGATTAATTCTTTACTTGGAAGAGATATTTCTTTTTTCTCATTATTGAATAGTCCTAAATCATACTTAAGATTTAATACCTTTCTGCATTTTTCTTCAATTTCATAAGGAGTAATTCTATTATCTTTAACAGCTTGTAGTATTGCATTAACAGCTTTATATTCATCTTTTGGCATAAGCAATATATCTACACCAGCAATTAAAGCTCTTACTTCTGCTTCACCATTTATATAGTTATTTGTAACTCCGCTCATATTTAAAGCATCAGTAATAACAATTCCATTAAAACCAAGTTCTTTCTTTAAATAATCAGTAATAACTTCTTTACTTAAAGAAGAAGGAAGTTTTGTATCAGCGATTAAACACGGAATATTTAAATGTCCAACCATAACAATTCGCGCACCTCTTTTAATAGCATAACGAAAAGGATAAGAATCAATGGAATCAATAAAGCCTTTTGTGTGATTAATTATAGGTAAAGCATAATGAGAATCTGTTTCTGTATCGCCATGTCCAGGGAAATGTTTAATAGAACCATATACACCATTATCTTCCATTCCTTTTAAATAATTCCATCCAAGTTTTGCAACTCTTTCTTTATCTTCTCCAAATGAGCGATTACCAATAACAGGATTTTTAGGATTTAGATTAATATCAACATCAGGAGCAAAATTAATATGAATTCCCATAGCCTTTGATTGAAGAGCAATATTCTTTCCCATTTCATATATTAAAGAATCGTTGCTTGTTGCACCAAGAGCAAGTTGTCGAGGATAAGAAAATCCATCAGTTAATCTCATTCCTAATCCCCATTCACCGTCAATACTAAATAGGAGAGGGGTTTTTGCAATTGAAGAATATGTTTTGTTTAGTTCAAGCATTGTGTTACTGGAGCCTTTAAAGAAACAAACTCCTCCAATTTTTAGACTATCGATAGATTTGGATATCCCTTTTATATAAGCATTATCATTTTTAGTGTCAGAAGCAATAATGATTAATTGTCCAATCATTTCTTCCAAGCTCATCGATTTTATCTTATTATTTACGAATATTTCTTGCTCTGTTAGTTTTGGAATATATTTATGGTTAGGTACAGAGGCACATGAAAAAAATATTATGCTAAGAATTATTGCTATAAAGTTTGTTTTGTTTTTCATAGTTGCTTGTTTTGAGTTTTTAATTCTGCAAAGATAAAAAAGAAATACAATTGAATAAGAGAAAAGGGTATTGGAATAAACAAAAAAAGCTGTCAAATAATATTTGACAGCTTTTTGTATCTAAGATTAGATGCTTTTATTATAAAACTTTCTTAACGTTAACGATTGCTTGTGCAACTCTCGTTTTGTAAGTAGGGTTTTGAGCACATTCTTTAACGGCAGCTTCTTTAGCTGCAGCTTCTTTCTTTAAAGAAGCATATTCTTTAATGGCAGAAGCACCTGTACCTTTGTTTTTGTAAGCACTAGAAATTCTTAAAGAAAAACTTTCATAATCAGTAACGATTTGTGCACAAGGATCAACTTTAGGTTCTTCTTTCTTAACAGTTGGTTTTGTTGTTTCTTTCTTAGCTTCAGCCTTTTTTGGTTCAGCTTTCTTTGTTTGAACAGGAGTAGCAACTTCTGTAGCTGGAGTTTCAACAGCAACAACTGGAGTTTCAACGGCTGTTTCAGTTGGAGTTTCAACTGGAGCTTCTTTTTTACCACAAGCTGCAACAAGAGCAACCAATGCAATACCTAACAATAAGTGTTTTACCTTCATAATTTTTAATTTTTTTTTGATTAGTAATCATAAATTTTGACAGTGCAATATTACGAATATTTTTTATATGTATTGTGTAAAAGACGAATAAAAATAATCTTTTTCAATATTGAACCAAATTAATATTTTCAATTTCAAGGTATTGTTGGATAATTAAAAGGGAGGTTAAGTTTAAAATTTGTTATATAATACATGATTTTTTAAGGCAACCTAAACTATTTTTGTACTTTTGCGTTGTTATTTTAATTGAATTTTATATGAAAATAGTAAGTGTTGAGCCAATAGGCATTAATAAAGAAAGGTTAGAAATTATAAAGAAAGAATTTCTTGAATTAGGTCATGAATTTATTTGTTATACAGATAGAAAAGAAGATGAGGATGCTTTAAAAGAAAGAATGAGAGATGCAGATATTGTTATAATTTCTAATATTAAATTATCTAGTAATGTTTTAGAGGCTTGTTCCCAATTAAAAATGTTATTAGTTGCTTTTACAGGAATTGACCATATTGATTTGGATTATTGTAAAGAAAGAAACATTAAAGTTTATAATGCATCTGGTTATGCTACTGTTGCAGTTGCAGAATTAACTATTGGTTTAATTATAGATGTTTATCGTCATATTACTATATTAGATAGTGATACAAGAAAAGGAGGAACAAGAAATAATTTTTTAGGAAGACAATTGAGAGGTAAAACGGTAGGAATTATTGGAACAGGTGCAATTGGACAAGAAACAGCATATATGTTACAAGCAATTGGATGTAAAATAATTGCATGGAATAGAACAGAAAAAGAAGAGGTAAAGAAGCATAAAATTAAATATGTATCTCTTAAAGAATTAATGAAAGAGTCTGATATAATTTCTCTCCATGTCCCATTAACAAAAGATACACACCATCTTATAAGTAAAGAGTTATTGGCTTTATGTAAAAAAGATGCTATAATAATAAATACCGCAAGAGGAAATGTTATAGATATGGAAGCTTTATCTGAAAGTTTAAAACAAGGTCGCATTACAGGAGCAGGAATAGATGTTTTTGAAATGGAACCACCATTGCAATAAATCATCCGTTATTAAATGCTCCAAATTGTATTATTGTCCCTCATATAGGTTATGCAACAAGAGAAGCTTTTGATGTTAGAATAGATATTGTGATGGATAATATAAAGTCTTGGTTGAATTGTTAAATGTATGCATTGCAATTGCATAATCTCTAAATATTAATTTTTTCTAAACATTTCATTTTGTATACGAATTGATTCTTCATGAATTGATTCGAATATTTCTTTAATAAATTCGTCGCTTAAATTTTTGTTACGAGCATTCTTTAGCCTTTTTTGAATCATTTCTTCAAAACGTTTTACCTGAAGAATAGGGATATTTTGTTCCTTTTTTATTTTTGCAACATCAACAGAAAGATTCATTCTTTGTTTTAGTATATTGATTAATTGATAATCCAAACTATCAATTTCTTCTCTTAAAGTATATATAGAATTAATATCTTCTAAATTATTTATAGGTATATTAAGCCCTCTCAATAGTTTTTTAAGAGCCAAAGGAGTTATTTGTTGGAGATTATCAGTTAAAGCTTCTTTTGGATTATTATGAACTTCAATCATTAATCCATTTAATCCGATATTTAGTGCAGTTTGAGATATTTCTTTAATTAACATTCTATTGCCAGCAATATGACTTGGGTCGCATATAATAGATAATTCTGGCATTAATCGTTTTAATTCTATTGGCATTTTCCAATAAGGAGTTTGACGATAAATTCCATTATCAGCAAAAGAAAAACCTCTGTGAATAGCGCATATATTATTATTCCCAGAAGAAATAATTCTTTCAATAGCCCCAATCCAAAGTTTTATATCAGGATTAAGAGGATTCTTAATGAAAATAGGAATTTTTACCCCTTTTAAACTCTCTGCTAATTCTTGAACAGAGAAAGGATTAGTAGTTGTCCTTGCTCCAATCCATATGCCATCAATACCATATTCTAAACATTTTTCTATATGGTGTGGAGTCGCAACTTCAGTAATTGTTTTTAGAGATGTTGTTTTTTTTACTTCTGCAAGCCAACGTAATCCCTTTGTACCAATCCCTTCAAATTGATTTGGTCTTGTTCTTGGCTTCCAAATACCAGCCCTAAACCATTTGACTTCAGTAATAGTACTAATTTCTTGGGCAATACTTAAAACTTGTTGCTTTGTTTCTGCCGAGCAAGGTCCAGCTATTAATTCAAGCACAACTCAATTTTGTTCTTAAAAGTAGTGGAGTAAATATTTAAGCAGTTTGCATAAGAAAGTATATTTGTTATTGCTTTCTTACTAGGTAAATTTATGTTAGACTCTTCAATCTTATCAAAGGTTTTAATGTCTTTTTCCCATAAACTTATTAAATCAAAAACGGAGTAATCTTTATCCATAAAATAATATTTGTTAGAACGATTTTAAGAAAAACGCCCTAACAAATATTATTATTGTATTTCTACTACTTTAAATGGACATTTATATGTACAAAACCATTGAATTTTCTTCAGCTAAACGTCTCATATTAATTAATGCATATCGCATTCTTCCAAGTGCTGTATTGATACTTACTCCTGTTTTATCTGCAATATCTTTAAAACTCATATTTGCATAATGACGCATAACTAATACTCTTCTTTGTTCATCAGGTAATTGACGAATAAGTCTTTTTACATCAGAATGTATTTGAGTCCTTATTATTTTTTGTTCTATTGATTCTTCACTATTATCTAATACATCAAAAATGTCAAAGTTTTCATCAGTTCTAATTGTAGGGAAACGTTGATTGCGACGAAAATGATCAATAACCAAATTATGAGCAATACGCATAACCCATTGGATGTATTTCCCTTCATCTCTATAAGTACCACTTCTTAAAGTGTTTACTATTTTTATATATGTATCTTGAAATATATCATCAGCAAGAGCTTTGTCTTTTACTAACGAAAGGATATAATTGAAAACTTTATTTTGATGTCGAGCTAATAAAGCCTCGAAAGATTGTTTATCACCCTGCATGTAAGCAGCAATTAATTCATTATCACTTAATTTATCATATAACATAGGAAACCTCCTTTTTTGTTTTTTAATTTTATTAACGTTAAAAAAAAAGTATTTTTCCTATTCTATAAGCGATATTGTTTTGTGTAAAAATTTCATTATTAGATGGCAAAGATAAACATAAAATTTAAAATAGCAAGCTTTTTCGAGAAAATATTTTTTAATGTCTTCAATTTTATCTATTTTTATTACCTTTGCCCCGCATTTTAAAATAGAAGAAAAAGGAATATGAAATATTTAAAGATATTATTTATCGCAATGGTTTTTATAGGAGTTTCTTGTAATAGTCCTAAAAAAGATAATATAGATAAGACAAAAGATAAACTTGCCCTTTTAGATGCAAAGATAAGACAGGAACCTAAAAATGCAGATCTTTATTTCGCTCGTTCAAAGGTTTTATTGGATAAAGGAAAAATGAAAGAGAGCTTAATGGACATTCAAACTGCCATAAGTCTTGATAAAAATAATGTAAAGTATTATATTAGAAAAGCAGATATTTTATTTGCTACAGGAGAAACAACTCTTTCTTTTGCGGCACTGCAAGACGCTTTAAAAATTGATAATAAATCAGCTGAAGCGTATCTAAAAACAGCAGAAATAGCTCTTTTGTTAAAAGATTATGATAAAACAATGTTTAATGTACAGGAAGCCTTAAAGATAGATAAAATTAATCCAAACGCATACTATTTAAGAGGATGGGCATTAAAGGAAAAAGGAGATACAATCAATGCGGTTCAAAGTTATAAGAAAGCAATTGAATTTAAACCAGATTATGAACAGCCATTTGAAGAACTTGGACTATTATATGCATTAAAAGGAGATCGTTTAGCAATAGATTATTTAAATAGTACAATTAATATTAATCCAAAGAACGTAAATGCAATGTATGCCTTAGGACTTTTTTATCAGGAACACTCAATGATGCAAAAAGCCTTAGATATGTATCAAAATATATTAACAATAAATCCAAAACATGCAGATGCTTTACATAATGTTGGATATATTAATTTAGTATATAAGAAATCATATCAAGACGCTTTAAGTTGCTTTACAAAAGCAATAGAAGCTGACACAATGTTCTATCAAGCTTATTTTAATAGAGGTATAACATATGAAAAAATAAACCAATCAAAAAAAGCTGAGCAAGATTTTATAAAAGTTTTAGAGATAAAACCAGACCATGAACTTGCTAAAAAACATTTAGGTAGAAAATAAAAAGGACTATTGTTGATAAACTTGTTGAAAATAAATTCAAAAATATTGACCTATTTAAAAAGAAAGAAGTAATTTTGCAGAAATAAACAGACTAAAAATGTTTGAAAATATATATGCATACAATACATTGAATAATATATCTTACGATATAAAAAATTTGGTTTTTAGAAGCGACTATTGTTAGTCGCTTTTTTTTTGGTCAATAGTTTGTACAATTAAAGAATTTAAG
Source organism: Bacteroidales bacterium (assembly GCA_041662185.1). Taxonomy (GTDB): domain Bacteria; phylum Bacteroidota; class Bacteroidia; order Bacteroidales; family P3; genus UBA10566. The sequence goes on along the minus strand of JBAZSY010000006.1, from coordinate 5,029 downwards.
GGCTTTAAAGTCTTTAAGGATGGATTAGAAAGACAAATAAACAATTAACAAATAAATAATTATGGCAAATTTAAAGGACAAGAATTTAATCTCTATTACAGATTACAGTAAAGAAGAGTATTTGGAAATACTTAAAATAGCTGCTGAATTTGAAAAAAATCCAAAACAAGAAATTCTTAAGGACAAAGTTGTTGCTTCAATATTCTTTGAGCCATCAACACGTACTCGTTTAAGTTTTGAGAGTGCTGCATCAATGTTAGGAGCAAAGGTTATAGGTTTTTCTAATCCAGCAGCAACTTCACAATCAAAAGGAGAATCACTCCATGATACAATAAAAATGTTATCATCTTATTCCGACATAATAGTTATGCGTCATCCTCGAGAAGGAGCAGCTCGTTATGCATCAGAAGTAGCATCAGTTCCAGTAATCAATGCAGGAGATGGAGCAAATCAACATCCAACCCAATGTATGTTAGATTTATATTCAATTCTTAAAACACAAGGGAAATTGGAGAATCTGCAAATAATATTAGTAGGAGATCTTAAATACGGTCGTACAGTTCATTCTTTAGTACAGGCAATGTGTAATTTCAATGCAACATTTCATCTTGTATCTCCAAACGAACTAAAATTACCTTCATCAGTAAAAATGCATATTAAAAAAGCTAACCTAGAATATCATCAATACACAGACCTTAACGATGTAATTCCGTTTTCAGACATTATATATATGACACGTATTCAACGAGAACGTTTTTCTGACCCATTAGAATATGAAAAGGTAAAAGATTCATATATATTAGATGCAGCAACATTAAAAGGTTGTAAGGAAACAATGAGAATACTTCATCCACTTCCAAGGGTAAACGAAATATCAGTAGATGTTGATAAAACACCCAATGCATACTATTTTGAACAAGCACGTAATGGAGTATATGTACGTCAAGCTCTAATTACAGCAATTTTGGGAATAAAATAATTGTAGAGACGTTGATTTATCGCATCTCAATGTTGTTGGCAGAGCTTGCCTCTGAACAAATAGAAAATCAAATAATCGAAATAAAAGAAGAAATTATGACAAATATATCTAAAGAAAAATTAGTAGTTTCAGCAATTGAAAATGGAACAGTGATAGATCATATCCCAGCAAATAAAGTTTTAAAAGTAATAAATATATTGGGATTAGATGGCTATGAAGATGAAGTATTAATAGGTATAAATCTTAATAGCCAAAAATATGGCAAGAAAGGTATAATAAAAGTTAGAAATAAATACTTTGAGCAAAATGATCTTAATAAAATAGCTCTTGTAGCTCCAAATGCAACGCTTATAGTAATTAAAAACTATGAAGTAATAGAAAAAAAATGTGTTGAGATACCAGATACTATAGAAAAAATAGTTAAATGTATAAATCCAAATTGTATTACAAATCAAGAAACAATAGACACAAAGTTTAGTGTGGTAGAAAAAAATCCTCTAAAAATCCAATGTCATTATTGTGAAAAAACAATGACAAATATACGTTTTACAGAGTAATAACTTTAAAAATAAATCTCTTGTGAAAAAGAAAATATTTCTATTATTAATCGGAATTTTATTTGTGATTCAAACAACATTTGCTCAGACAGATAAGTATATTGTAGTTGAAAAATTAAATAGGTCAGAAGTAAAGTTGAATTCTTTAATTTTATTAGGTATTATTAATCCAGCAATTGAGGCTTATGCAACAGAACATACCTCTCTGCAATTAGAAGCCATAGGAATATTTTATCCAAGAAACTTTCTTTGGACAGGAGAACCATTAACATTGGTATCTGCATTTTTAGAATATCGTTATTATTTTAAAGCTAATCATCATGGCTTTTTTTTAGGACCAAATGCAGGAATTGGAGTATTTCGTATGAGTAAAGGGGTAATACCAATAATAGGAGATAGCTACGATGGAAGTGGAACATTGCAATATGGTTATAATATGATGTTAGGTTTAGATATAGGTTACAAATTTAATCTCTCTGAATATTGTTTTTTAGAAATATGTTTTTCGCCAGGATATCAAGTGGCTCGTTACGAAGGCTTCACATCTGATAGAGGAATGTATGTAGGGTTAAATAAAAGTGGAGAATGGTTACCTGCATACAAAGGAGGCGTATCATTAAATTTCAAATTATAAATTCTATGATTATACTATAAAGGCAGACCTGTGTGTCTGCCTTTATAGTATTGATAAGTTAGATACATAGATCTACCTCTACGATATAAATAATGAAACAATACATATATAAGATATTAAAAAAATGGTGGTCTGCATGTTCTATCTTTTTTAAGATAATGATACCAGTGAGCATTCTAATAAAGATATTGCAAGAAACTAATGCAATTCAATTTATTGGACGGCTTTTTGAACCATTAATGTATCCATTAGGACTTCCAGGAGAAATGAGTCTTGTCTGGGTTACTGCAATGATATCAAATATATATGGAGGAATATTAGCTTTAAGTAGCATATATGCTTCGAATCCACTAACTATTGCACAATTAACAGTTCTTGCAACTCTAATACTTTTTGCCCATACATTTTTAATAGAAATACCAATATGTAAAAAAGCAGGAACAAAAATATTGCCAATATTTCTTATTCGATTTGTTGGAGGCTATATTTTTGCTATGCTTCTAAATCTTATTTATTCATTATTTGATTTATATCAAACACCTGTTGAATTACCAATAACAACATCAGAAACGCTAACATTAACCCAATGGGGATTAACAGAAGTCCAAAAATATATAACAATAGCATCAATAGTTCTTATTCTTATAATTTCATTAGATATTTTAGAACGAATAAAAGTAATAGATTTAATAAATAAGCTACTTTATCCAGTTATAAAGCTTTTAGGGATAAGTCCTAAAGTGATGCCATTAACAATAATAGGGATGACCTTAGGTTTGGCTTATGGAGGCGGATTAATAATTGCAGAATCAAAAGAAAAAGACATATCAAAAAAAGATATATTCCTTTCCCTTGCATTACTTAGTTTATTTCATTCAATAATAGAAGATTCACTTCTTATGATAGGACTTGGTGCTTCTTGGACAGGAGTATTTTTAATTCGTTTTATTTATACAATACTTATTATGCTTATTATTGTAAAGCTTGTAAAAATAATACCACAAAAATACTTGGTAGACTAAATATATAGTAATAATGATTAAATAGAAATAATAATTTAGTACTTTTGCAATCAAGAATATAAAACAAATATACATATGAAAGATATTAAAATAGCTGTAATTGGCTTAGGTTATGTAGGATTACCACTTGCAAGACTTTTTTCAACAAAATATCAAACAATAGGTTTTGATATTAATCAAACAAGGGTAGAAAAATTAATGATGGGTCACGATGATACTCTTGAAGTGTCAGATGAATTATTAAAAGATGCTATAAATAGAAATAATTTTCTTTGCACCTCAGATTTAGATAAAATAAAAGATTGTAATTTTTATGTAGTTACAGTTCCAACTCCAGTAGATAGACATAATAATCCAGACCTTACACCACTTATAAAAGCTTCAGAAACAGTAGGGAAAATAATAAGTAAAGGCGATATTGTAGTTTATGAATCAACAGTATATCCAGGTGTTACAGAAGAGGAATGTCTTCCAGTTGTTGAAAAGATATCAGGACTTAAATATAATCAAGACTTTTATGCTGGTTATTCTCCAGAAAGAATAAATCCAGGCGATAAGGAACATACTGTAGAAAAAATTAGAAAAGTGACTTCAGGTTCAACTCCAGAAATAGCAGATATTGTTGATGGAGTTTATAACTCAGTGCTAATAAATGGTACCCATAAAGCATCATCGATAAAAGTTGCAGAAGCATCAAAAATTATAGAAAACTCACAACGAGATGTAAATATTGCATTTATGAATGAGTTGGCTAAGATATTTAATGCGATGGGTATAGATACTCAAGATGCAATTGATGCAGCAGCTTCAAAATGGAATTTTATTAAATTAAAACCAGGTCTTGTTGGAGGTCATTGTATTAGTGTAGACCCTTATTATTTAATTCAAAAAGCACAAATTTATGGAGTATTACCTCGCATAATGTCAGATGCAAGACGTTTGAATGATAATATGGGAGAATATGTAGCAAATCAAACCATAAAATTAATGAACAAGAAAGGGGTATTAGTAAAAGATGCTAATGTATTAATCTTAGGATTTACATTTAAAGAAAACTGCCCAGATATCAGAAATACAAAGATAGTAGATATTTATCATACATTAGAAGCCTACACAAAAAATATAACTATCTACGACCCATGGGCTGATAATGTAGCTGTAAAGCACGAATATGGAATAGAAATAGTAAACGAGTTACCAAAACAAAAATTTGATACAGCAATTTTAGCCGTAGCACATAATGAATTTGAAACATTGGATATAAAATCATTATTAAATCCAAAATCAGTAATCTACGACGTTAAAGGATTTTTACCAAAAGAAATAATAGACGGCCGTTTATAATAATACTTAACGTTTAATAATTATGTAGGGGTGTATGCTTGAAGTGACCCCAAAAAGTTGGACAGATTAATATTAATATTTTTCTATAAGAGCTCGGTATTGCACTGGGCTCTTTCCATTTAACTTGTTTTTTATTCTTTTATTGTTATAATAATCAATATATTCTTCTAAGGACTTTATAAATTCATCGGCTGAGATAAAATTTTCAGCATATAATAGTTCTGATTTCATAATACCAAAGAAACTCTCTACCATGGCGTTATCCAGACAGTTTCCTTTTCGTGACATACTTTGGATGATCCCCTGTTCTTCTAATATTTTTCTATAACCATAATGCTGATATTGCCATCCTTGATCTGAGTGAAAGATTAGTCCTTTTAAATCTTTTACTTTTAAAAAAGCGTTATTCAGCATCTTGTTAATCATTTGCATATTTGGACTTCTAGATATACTGTAAGAGATAATTTCACCATTAAACATATCCAATATTGGA
>JBAZSY010000005.1:0-167146 GCA_041662185.1 Bacteroidales bacterium | reverse complement strand
GACGCTCTTCCGATCTTCAAAGATAATGTTTTATTTCTGAGATTAAAGCAAGTCTTTCTGGGATTATATCAACTCTTTTTTAATTTATACTTGATTTAATTTCACTTGTTTGCTCCAATTAACCTTCAAATATTGCCTTTATTTTACTCTTTTATAATAGAGTTTTTCTTTGCTTTGTTCGTCATTTTTTAGAGTTACTTGTAGTATTAATTCGTCTTTTGTAAGTTTCTTGATCTCCATTTTTGATGTATCAAATGCTCCGAGTTGGAACGAATAAAGTTTATTATTACTAACATAGTAGCGAACATTAACTTCTTTCTGTCCATTTGTAACAAGAAGGGTGCTATCGTCTCTAAAAATATTAAACGTTGGAGGGTATTTTGTCATATCCAATGTGTCATTACCTTGAGGGTGTTCTCCAACAATTAGTATATGTTGCCACTTCCCAACTATTTTATCATTATTGTTTTTGCAGGCATTTATAGTTAAGGTAAGGGCAAAAATTACAATTAATAAGAGTGCTTTTCGTTTCATTTTATTGCTTAAATAAGTTCGTTTATCACCATTGATTTAGAAAGCGAAGATAGATAATTTTTCTCATATAAGATAGATTAAATGGAAAATATCTTATTGAGAAAAAGAGAATAAACTAAAAAACTATTTATCTTTGTGGCTTAATAATAAAACATCATATATATAATTTATACTCCATAAAATGATTAAGGATAAATCTATTAAAGAAGATATAAAACTTCTTGCCGAAAAGTTTTATAATGAAATTGTTGAGTATCGCCGTTATCTTCATCAAAACCCAGAGCTTTCTACCTTTGAACAAAACACTGCTAATTTTATTTGTTCTAAATTAGATGAAATGGACTTAAAATATAAAAGAGATGTAGGTGGCTATGGTATATTTGGATTTATTGAAGGCAAGAACCCTGAAAAGAAATGTGTTGCAATAAGAGCTGATATGGACGCTTTGCCTATTAAGGAAGAAACTTCTCTTGCTTTCAAGTCAAATAACGAAGGAGTTATGCACGCTTGTGGTCATGATGTTCATATGTCTTCTCAATTAGGAGCAATAAAGATATTAAATGAGTTAAAAGATAAGTTTGAAGGAAGGGTAATGTTTATTTTTCAACCCTCTGAAGAATTTTATCCAGGAGGAGCTTTGAAGATGTTAAGAGAAGGGATATTCGATGAGGTTACTCCATCAAATATCTTTGCTTATCATGCAACTCCTGAAATAGATTGTGGATATATTGGGATGAAAGAAGGCAAATGTATGGCTTCAACCGATGAAATATATATTGATATAATAGGTAGAGGAGGTCATGGTGCAACTCCTGATTTAAATATAGATCCAATTGTTGTTGCTTCTCATGTTGTTATTGCTCTTCAAACAATTGTTTCTCGTAATGCAAGCCCAACAATTCCAACAACTTTTTCAATAGGAAGGTTTATTGCAGATGGAAGAACAAATGTAATTCCAAATACTGTTCACATGGAAGGAATAATTAGAACTTTTGATGAAAACTGGAGAAAAGAATGTCATTCTTTAATTGAAAGAATATCTACTCAAACAGCAAAAGCATTTGGAGCTGAAGCAAAAGTATTTATTGACCATGGTTATCCTTATGTTTATAATGACCCTTCACTAACTCAAAAAGCAATTGAACTATCAAAAGATTTTTTTGGAGAAGATAAGGTATTAAACTTAGATGCTAGAATGACGGCTGAAGATTTTTCTTATTTCTCACAAAAAGCTCCAAGTTGTTATTATAGAGTTGGTACAAGAAAGAAGGGAGAGCCTATAACCAATCTTCACACTTCTAACTTTGATGTTGATGAAAAATGCTTGGAAAATGCTATGGGGATTACTGCTTATTTAGCAATTTATTCCTTAATGTCAGAGTAATTCATCTTTTTGATTTACCTTTGCAAATAAATAATACTTTTTTTGGAAATAGTAACCGTAAAAGGCAAAGACTTTGAGAAGTACATAACAAATGAAGAAATAACTTCAATAGTTATGACTTTAAGCGAAAGAATTAATGAAGATTATCACGATAAAGAGATATACTTCTTAGTTGTTTTGAATGGAGCTTTTATATTTGCTGCTGACCTTTTAAAAAACATTGAAGGCTTTCCAAGGATTAGTTTTATTAAAGTATCATCATACTCTGGACTTTCTTCAAATGGAGAGATTAAGGAGTTGATAGGATTAAATGAAGATATAAAAGATAAACATATTATAGTTATAGAGGACATAGTAGATACAGGCAATACAATGGAAGGTTTACTTAAAATGCTTATAGCAAAAAAACCTTCTTCTTTGGATGTTTGTACTCTTATGTTTAAGCCAAATGCATTTCAGAAAGAATTCCCAATAAAATATATTGGTAAAGAAATAAGTGATGAATTTATTATTGGATATGGATTTGATTATGATGGATATGGCAGAAACCTTAAAGATATTTATCAGCTAAAAATAAAGTAGTTGGTAAGAAATAAGCAAAACAAAAAATAGATTTACTATGCTAAGTATTGTATTATTTGGAGCTCCAGGGTCAGGGAAAGGAACTCAATCAAAACTTTTAGTTGAGAAATATAACCTTACATATATTTCAACAGGAGATATATTAAGACAAGAAATTGCCGCAGGAACAGAAATTGGTATTCAAGCAAAAGATATAATAAATAAAGGTGGACTTGTTTCCGATGAGTTAATAGTTCAAATTATTGAAAAGATAATTGAGAAATCAAGAAATGGAGGGATATTATTTGATGGTTTTCCTCGTACGGTTGTTCAAGCTTATATCTTAGAAGGATTATTACATAGAATGAATACTCGTTTATTATGTATGCTTTCTTTAGAAGTTCCACGTGATATGTTAATTGAACGTATGCTTAATCGTGCAGCAATTGAAGGAAGAGAAGACGATAAGGAAGCAGTAATTCTAAATCGTTTTAAAGAATATGATAATAAAACAATTCCAGTTGCTGAATTCTATAAAGAAAAAGGAATTTATTGTCCTATTGATGGAACAGGAACTGTTGAAGAAGTATTTTCTCGATTAGAAAATATTATTGATAAGACTCTTGAAAACGCTTATCGTAATATTATTGTATTTGGAGCACCAGGTTCTGGAAGAGGAACACAAGCTAAACATCTTGCAAAAGAATATGACTTAGTTTATGTTTCAACAGGAGCAATGATAAGAGAAGAAATCGCAGCAGGAACAGAATTAGGAAAAATAAGTAAGCCATATATTGAAAGAGGAGATAATGTTCCTGATCTTGTGGCAATAAAACTTATAGAAAAAAAGATAGAAGAAAATACAAATTCAAAAGGGTTCTTATTTAAAGGTTTCCCATCATCTTATGTACAAGCATATATTATGGATGGAATCTTGGAAAAGAAACATACTTCAGTAACTTGTATGATTGAACTCCAATCTAACACTTTACAATGCGTTAAGAGATTAACTCAAAGGAGCAAGACAGAAAATCGTAGAATTTATGATATGGATCCAGAAATTATTATCCATCGTCTTGAAAGCTATGAACAATCAGCTGCAAATGTTAGATCATATTATCAAAAGAAGAATAAACATTATAGTGTAAATTCTGATGGTCCTGTTGAAGTAGTCTTTGAAACCTTATGTAAAACTGTAGATATTGCTTTAAAGAAGGTATAATTAAATAATTAGAGGTAGCAATTGCCTTTGCCAAATAAAAAGAAAAATAAAATAAATAATATGCGTTCAAACTTTGTAGATTATGTAAAGATAAACTGTCGTAGTGGTAAAGGTGGAGCTGGTTCAACTCACCTTTTACGAACACGTGCTACTGCTAAAGGTGGTCCAGATGGTGGTGATGGAGGAAGAGGAGGTCATATTATTTTAAGAGGAAATAGACAATACTGGACTCTTTTACATTTAAAATATACTAAACACCTTATAGCTCAAGGCGGAGGTTGTGGAGGTAAAAGTCGCTTACATGGAGCTAATGGTGAAGATATTATAGTTGATGTGCCTCTTGGAACAATATGCCGTGATGCAGAAACTGGAGAAATAGAGTGTGAGATAATTGAAGATGGTCAAATGGCAATTATTGCTCATGGTGGTCAAGGAGGATTAGGTAATGATCATTTTAAGAGTTCAACGTTTCAAACTCCACGTTTTGCTCAACCAGGTGAAGATGGTACAGAAGTTTGGAAAATAATTGAATTAAAGATATTAGCAGATGTTGGTTTAGTAGGGTTTCCTAATGCAGGCAAGAGTACTTTACTTAGTGTTATTTCAGCAGCAAAACCAGAAATAGCAGATTATCCATTCACAACAATTGTTCCTAATCTTGGAATAGTAAAGTATCGTGATGAAAGGTCATTTATTATGGCTGATATTCCAGGAATAATTGAAGGAGCTTCAGAAGGAAAAGGTTTAGGCTTACGTTTTCTTCGTCATATAGAAAGAAACTCACTTCTATTATTTATGATACCATGTGATACTGGCGATATAAAGAAAGAATATAAAATTCTACTTAAAGAACTTCAGAACTTTAATCCAGAACTAATGGATAAAGACCGAATACTTGCAATAACAAAATGTGATATGTTGGACGAAGAAATGATAAAACAAATGAAGAAGCTTATCCCAAGAGGGATTAAAACAGTTTTTATCTCTTCTGTTGCAGGCATGGGTTTAATGGAATTAAAAGATTTAATTTGGCAAACGCTTAATAATGAAAGCCCTCTTAAATAAAGACACAGAACTATTCTACATAATAAACAGTCATAGAAGCGATTTCTTTGACTGTTTATTTGCTTTTCTTAGTCATAACCTTAGTTTTGTAATAGCAATTCTTGCAGTTTTTATTTTCCTTTCAATAAAAAAATACAAGAAAAACTTTTGGATACTAATCCTTTTAGTAGCTCTCTCATTCCTATTAGCCGACAGAATATCAGTTCTATTTTTTAAAGACGTATTTGAACGCATTCGTCCAAGCCATGCTTTAGAAAATGTAAACTTAGTAAAGCTTAGTTCTTGGCACTTAATCTACGATTACAAAGGAGGTCAATATGGTTTTGTATCCTCCCATGCTGCCAATGCTTTTTCTTTAGCAACAATATTCTCTTTCTTAGGTAAGAAATATAAACTTCTCCCTCCTCTAATTTTCCTATGGGCAATATTAGTAGCCTATTCTCGTGTCTATTGCGGCGTCCACTATCCAGGAGATGTAATATGTGGAGGTTTATTAGGAATCTTAATCGGTTGCATAATAATTTATCTATATTCCCTAATTCAAAAGAAATACAAAGATAAGATTCCTTTATAAGGATTTGTTTATAATTGAATTTTAGATGCTTTTCTGAATTTCTTAGTTGTGTTTATAAATAAAAATAAGAATATTGTTGACGTTGCTATTCCTGATATTACAGATGTCATGTATGGAAGCTTTAGTCCTTCTGGGGCATAGAATATATAACTAACACTAACTGCTGTCATAAACATTGCAGGAATAAGGGTTATGAAGTATTGTCGATTTTCTTTCATAAGGTAAACGGTACAAGCCCATAGTGTAAAGACTGATAAAGTTTGATTACTCCAGGCAAAGTATCTCCATAAAATATCAAAATTTAATTGAAGAAGAAGGAATGTTGCTGCAAATAAAGGTATAGAAATCATTAATCTATTTTTCATTGGCTTTTGGTTGAACTTCAAAAAGTCTGCTACTATTAGTCTTGCTGAACGTAATGCTGTATCTCCTGAAGTTATTGGAGCTGCAATTACACCAAGCATTGCCAAGAAACCACCAAAGGTTCCTAACCAAGAATGTGATATTTCGTTTACTACTACGGCAGCTTTATTTGCTGTTGGTGGTAGAGAGGCAACGTATTCTTGAAGTCCAGTTATTGAACCATAGAAACTACTTGCTGCTGCTGCCCAAATTAATGCAACTATTCCTTCGGCAACCATTGCTCCATAAAATATTCTTTTACCTATTTTTTCATTTGTAATACAACGAGCCATAAGTGGTGATTGAGTTGCATGAAACCCAGAAATTGCTCCACAAGCTATGGATATAAACATCATTGGAAAAATTGGTAATTTTTGTGGGTTTTGATTTGCTATTCCATGCCATAATTCTGGTATTGGTGCTGCATTGGCATAAATAGCAACTAATATACCTACTGCCATAAATAATAAAGCTATTCCAAAAACTGGATAGAGTTTCCCAATTAGTTTATCTATTGGTAAAAGAGTTGCTAACATATAATATACAAATACTATTGCTGCCCACCATAGAGTAGATAGATAAGGAACAATTCCATTAAGAAGTCCTGCTGGTCCTGATACAAATACTGCTCCTACCAAAACTAAAAGTATTACAGAAAAGCCTCTAAGAAATTGTTTTACTCCTAACCCTAATTGTGATCCAACTATTTCTGGTAGGGAATTTCCATTCTGGCGTATTGATAGCATTCCTGAAATATAATCGTGAACAGCTCCTCCAAAAATGGTTCCTAATACTATCCAAAGAAAAGCAGCAGGACCAAACATAATACCCATAATTGCTCCAAATATAGGTCCTAAACCTGCAATATTAAGGAATTGAATTAAAAATATTTTCCACCAAGGAAGAGGGACATAGTCTACTCCGTCAGGATTTGCAATAGCTGGAGTTTTTATATTCCCATTTGCTCCAAAGACTTTTTCAACAAAACTACCGTAAAGAAAGTATCCAAGAATTAAAAGGATAATAGCAACTGTAAAACTTATCATAATAATATGTATTTGTAATTAGTTTCTCTCGCAAAATTAGTAATTAATTAGTTTTCGGTAGTATCTTTGCAAAAAAAAATACAATATGACAAGGTTAAGTGTTAATATTAATAAAGTTGCAACCATTCGTAATGCACGTGGCGGTAATAATCCTGATGTTGTTAAAGTTGCTTTAGATTGTGAACGTTTTGGTGCAGAAGGAATAACTGTTCACCCTCGTCCTGATGAAAGACATATTCGTTATTCCGATGTTAGAAATTTAAACCCTTTACTTACTACTGAGTTTAATATAGAAGGAAATCCTACTGAAGATTTTATTCGTTTAGTTGAAGAGATAAAACCAGCACAAGTTACTTTAGTACCTGATGCTCATAATGTATTAACTTCTAACGCTGGTTGGAATACAGTTAAATATGAAGATATTTTAAAAGATATTATTGCTCGCTTAAAACAAGTATGTAGAGTTTCTGTCTTTGTTGATGCAGAGCAAGAAATGGTTGCTGGTGCTAAAAGATGTGGAGCCGACAGAGTAGAACTTTATACAGAAAGCTATGCAACAGGCTATTTGGCTAACAGAGAAAAAGCAATTGAACCTTTTATTAAGGCTGCAAAGGAAGCACAACATCAAGGTTTAGGACTTAACGCTGGACACGATTTAAACTTAGAGAACTTGGAATACTTTCAAAAGAATATTCCTGGTTTATTAGAAGTTTCTATTGGGCACTCATTAATTTGTGATGCTTTGTATTATGGACTTGAAAACTCTATCCAATTATACAAACGTTGCTTAAAATAATCTTAGAATAAATAAAACTATGGAATATATTGAACTTCTTTCTCCTGCTAAGAATTTAGAGATTGGGAAAGCCGCTATTGAAACTGGCGCTGATGCTGTTTATATTGGAGCTGAAAGCTTTGGTGCAAGAGCTGCGGCAGGAAATAACTTAGAAGAAATTGAGGAGTTGGTCAATTATGCCCATATTTTTAATGCTAAGGTTTATGTTACTGTAAATACTGTTTTATTTGATAATGAATTAAAAGCAGTTGAAGAATTAATAAATCGTCTTTATAATATTGGAGTTGATGCTTTGATTATTCAGGATATGGGAATTTTGGAAATGAACCTACCACCTATACCTTTGCACGCAAGTACTCAAATGCATAATCTATCAAAAGAAAAGGTAGATTTTCTTAGTAAGATTGGACTTAAAAGAGTTGTTCTTCCTCGAGAATTAAGCATTGACGGAATTGCAGAAATACATAAAGAAGTTCCAGAAATTGAAATAGAAAGTTTTGTTCATGGTGCTTTATGCAATGGATTAAGTGGTCAATGTTATTTAAGTTACGAACTAACCAAACGTTCAGGTAATAGAGGCGAATGTTCTCAACCTTGTCGTTCTCGTTACGATTTAGTTAATGCCCAAGGGAAAATATTAGTTAAAAACAAACATCTTCTTTCAACAAAAGACTTAAATGCTTCATCTTATATTTCTCAAATGATTGACTCAGGAGTAAGAAGCTTTAAGATAGAAGGACGTTTGAAAGATTTAGACTATGTAAAGAACGTAACAGCATATTATTCACAAGAAATAAATAAATACATTGATTCTCGTAGGGGCGTATTGAATACGCCCAGTCAATATTCTCGTTCTTCAATAGGAAAATCAGAAATAAGTTTTACTCCCGATGTTGAAAGAAGTTTTAATCGTGGCTTTACAAGTTTTAATCTTCAAGGAAAGAAAGACAAGATAGGAGATTTAGATACAGCAAAAGCAATTGGAAAATATATTGGAAAGGTTGCTGATGTAAATCTTTCTGGCAGAAGTCATAATTTTATTCAAATAAGTACCAAAGAAGAAATAGTAAATGGAGATGGATTATGTTTTTTTAATAAAAATGGAGAATTAGAAGGTTTCTTAGTTAATAAGGTTGAACCAAATCCAGAACAATCTCTTGTAAATATTATTCCAAATAAGAATATAGATATTAGAATTCTAACCAAGATATATCGCAATTTTGATCTCCAATTCACTAAACAAGTTGAGCAAGATTCCTCAAAAAGAAAGATTGGAATAGATTTTGAACTTTCAGAAACTCCAAATGGGTTTATTCTTAAAGCAAAAGATGAAACAGGACTTGAAGTAGAAGAAAGAATAGAAACAGAAAAGCAATTAGCAAAGAACACAGAAAACTACGATGAAAACTTATTAAAGCAAATAGACAAGCTTGGTAATAGTTTCTTCTATTTAAAGAACTTTACTAATACCTCAACTCAAAAGTACTTCTTGCCTTCTTCAGTTATAAATAGTCTAAGAAGAATTTGCTGTGATAAACTTATTGCACTAAGAAAAGAAAGCTATAAAAGAAAAGAATCTAAGTTTGAAAAAACTGACTATCCATATATTTCAAAGCAATTAGATTATAATGGAAATGTGGTTAATGAAAAGGCAAAGGAATTTTATCTTCGTCATGGAGTAGAAGAAATTGTTTATGGAGTTGAAAAGACAAATAAAACAAAAGATATAGTTCTTATGCGTTCAAAGAATTGTATCCGTTTTGCCTTAGGTCAATGCATAATTAAAGACAAACAAACCCCAGACTTCGACCAAGAACTATTCTTAAAAGATAATAACAGAACCTATAAACTATCATTCGACTGCAAGAACTGTTTTATGGATATTCAATCTTTAGAAAAGTAATTATAACTCCTTTATCATCTCAAACTGTTTTCCACATAAAGAAATGTTGTTTGATTCTAAGAAAGTAGTTATTGATTCACAATTATGGTTCTATAACGTTTAGAGTGGGTAATCAAGGATATCTTAACTTTGCCCTATTAATAGTCCAGAAAGAGGTGAATATACCGTGAGGTACATTCAATATCTATTTTTAATTTAGCCAATAGATTATAGCTAAACAATAAAATAAATAAATAATAGTTTACATTATTGTTATTTGATATTATTAGTATATTTGCAAGAATTTTTATCTAATGTAACTCTTATGAAAAAATTGACCCTGTTTCTTATTCTATTATTTTTGGGAGTCTCTGGTGTAATGGCTCAACGTTATTCTATTAAAGGAAAGCTTATAGACCAAAACACAAAAGAAAGACTTATGTTTGTTAATTGTGTGTTGTATAAACAACAAGACACTATTAGTGTTTATAAAGGTGTTTCAGCCGATACGTCAGGTACGTTTATTTTTAAAGGAATAAAAAAACAAGATTTGATTTTACAATTATCTTTTGTTGGTTATAAGAAAGTGAAACTTGACATTAATTCAACTAAGTTTGGGGATAATAAAGAGATTGACTTAGGTACAATAGAAATGGAAAGTACAGGCAATTTATCGGAAGTAGTAATTGAAGCAAAGGTTGAAAGAATAGTTGTTGATGAAGATAAATTGACAATGAATATAGACGAACAACTTGCATCAACAGTTACTAATGCCTTTGACCTTTTAAAGAAAGTTCCAGGAGTTGTTATTGATAAAGATGATAATTTGAAACTTAATGGTAAAAGTGGAGTTGTATTTCAATACAATGGGCGGGATTTAAAACTTGATTATTCTTCCATAGTAGATATGCTTAAAGGTATGACCCCTGACCAAATTGAGAAATTTGAAGTTATGACTAATCCTGGAGTTAAGTATGATGCTGAGGGAACTGCTGGAATAATAAATATAAAGATAAAGAAGAACCAAAACTATGGCATTAACGGTTCTGTATGGGGGCAAACATCTTATCAAACAGCTTTGCAATATTATGGTTCTGCTAGACTTAGTTATGTTGATGATAAATGGACAACATCTATTGGATTTTCTCCAATGCAATGGGGAAGTAAGAGTGAAAGCAGATCTGAAAGATATACTTCCAAAAGCGAAGACGATACAATTTTGTTCCGTTCAAAAAGTAAAGATGAATGGATATGGCAAAATAATAACTTAAACCTAAGCGCAGACTATTTGATAGACACTACTCGTACTGTAGGAATGAGCTTATATTATACCAAAGGAGGGAATCCTTTAATAGAAAATACAACTCCTTATCTAATGTCTTCTTATCCGGATTATTTTTCTAACATTGATTCTTCTTATGTCAGTAGTGGTGGCTATGAGAATAACCGAAACAACCTTGGCATAGGACTTAACTATGTAAAAAAATTAGATACTCTTGATTCTAAACTATCTTTTGATATTGGGTATAGTCATTCTTATAATGAAAGTACTTCTAATAATCTAAATAAATATTTTTTAGGAGACATAAATACAATTCTACTTCGCAGAGAAGGATATGATAGAAATACAGTATCATCTTCTGATAATTTGAATGCAAGAGTGGATTATTTCAAGCCAATAAATAAAACAATGCGTTTTGAAGCAGGTGTAAAGACAAGTTTCAGTTTTAGCGATAAGGACTATCGTTCTTCTACCTTAGACACAACATCAAATACTTATCAAAACGATGAGATGCAATCAAACCACTTTAAATACTTCGAGAACATAAATTCTGCCTATGCTTCATTCTCTAATACTTTCAAAAATAAATTTAATGTTAGAATTGGATTGAGAGCAGAGCAAACAAATACAAAAGGACATCAATTCGCACTTGATAGTATTAATACAAGAAGCTATTTTGATATCTTTCCTAACATAAGATTGAATTATAAATTTGCAGAAGATAATCAATTGAGTTTAACTTATTCTTATCGAATTTCTCGTCCTTGGTCGGGTAGTTTAGATCCTTTTGTAAGTAAATCCTCAGAATATTCTTATTCAACAGGTAATCCATATCTAAAACCACAATACTCTCATTCCATTAGTATTTCTCATTCCTGGAAGTATATGCTTTTTACTAATGCTTCATATTCATATACAAAAGATGATATTAATTGGTTAAGCAGTCCAATTGATTCTACCCTTTTTATCCATAATTCACTTGCTCTTATGTCTTCTCCTATAAACTTTGGTTCATCACATAACTTAGACTTTGGGGTAAGTTTCAATAAAGATATATTTGAATGGTGGAAATTCAGTGTCTCTTTGGGTGCTGACTACAAAAAGATAGCCTCTTCAACAAATCAAACCAATATAAACAGAGATTATTGGAGCTATAATGGGAATGCTAATTTTGATTTCACTCTTCCAAAAAAATGGAATATAAGTATTTATTACTATTTTTATTCGTCCTCAATGTATGGACTAAGCACAAGTAGCAGTTCTCAAGACATCTCAATAAGCTGCTCAAAGAGTTTCTTTAATGAAAAACTTGGATTAACTGCAAGTATAAGCGACTTATTTAATATAAATGATAACTTCAGCGAGACTCGTTATTTGAATACAATATCAAAAGATTGGGGGTCATATCAAGGACCTCGCTATGCAATTTCTTTAAGATATAGATTTGGGAAATTCTATAAAAATAAACAAGTATCAAAACCACAAGTAGAAAGCTTTGACGACAGAGCAGGTCAATCAAAATAAATTCTGTAAATTTGTTGCCTAATTCAAAGAAAAGGGACTAGAAAGTAAAATTATGGAAGTAAATATAGAACAAAAATGGAAAGAAGTTCTGAGAGAAGAATTTCAAAAGGAATATTTTTCTAATTTGGTTGAATTTGTAAAGAATGAATATTCAACTCAAACTATTTATCCTAAGGCAGGGAAAATATTTAATGCTTTTAATCTTTGCCCTTTTGAAAATGTGAAAGTCGTTATGATTGGTCAAGATCCTTATCACGAACCTAACCAAGCTCATGGTCTTTGTTTCTCTGTCCTTGACCCAACTCCAGTGCCACCGTCGCTTGTGAATATATATAAAGAAATAAAACAAGACCTTGGAATAGATTCACCAAAAAGTGGGGATTTAACCCGATGGGCAAATCAAGGAGTATTACTTTTAAATGCTACTCTAACAGTTCAAGCACATAAGGCAGGATCTCATCAAAACAAAGGTTGGGAAACATTTACCGATGCAGTAATTCATCATTTAGCACAAGAAAAAGAAGGTTTAGTATTCTTCCTTTGGGGATCTTATGCTCAAAAAAAAGGAGATTTTATTAATCAAAACAAACATTTAGTTTTAAAATCAGTTCATCCTTCACCTCTTTCAGCTCATAGAGGTTTCTTTGGTAATCATCATTTTTCCCAAGCAAATAATTATCTAATCAGTCGAGGGAAAGAGCCTATAAATTGGTAGAAACTTAATCCCTTTGCATTTGCAACTTTAATATTTTCTTCAAAAGGCACAAAAATATATCTGTGAATATTTCTTTTTACTATCTTTGCTAAAAATATATAACTCTGATTATGGAGAATACATATAATAGTATAAAGAATTGGGCAGAAGAAGATCGTCCAAGAGAAAAGTTAATGCAATTTGGAAAAAAGAAACTAACAAATGCAGAACTTTTGGCAATAATAATTGGTTCAGGTTCAAGAAAAGAATCTGCTGTTCAATTAGCTCAAAGAATCCTTAATAGTGTAAACAATAATATAAATGAGCTTTCATTACTTACCTATAAAGATTTAATTAATCAATTTAAAGGAGTCGGAGAAGCTAAAGCTATAAATATTGTTGCAGCATTAGAATTTGGAAACCGAAGAAAAGAAATAGGAGAAGAAAAACCAATAATCAAAGAACCAGAACAAGCATATGATGTTTTGAACTCAGAATTTGCAGATTTAAATTACGAAACATTTTGGGTACTACTCCTTAGTAACTCCCAACGATTAATAAGGAAAGTATGTATTAGTGAAGGTGGTTGGACAGAAGCAAGTGTTGACTTAAAGAAAATATTTAAAACTTGCTTAGAAAACAATTCTTCAAAAATAATAATTGCACATAACCATCCGTCTGGTAATATTTCCCCAAGTGAAAGCGATAAAGCCTTAACTGAAAGAATATATAAAGCAGGCAAAATACTTTCAATACAAGTTATTGACCACGTTATCTTTGGTCAAAATGGAGATTATTATTCTTTTGTTGGAAACAATATAATGAGTAGAGGATAAGATATTACTTTCCTTTTACTTCTTTATATTCTTTATTCAAGCCATTAGTAATTTCTTTTGTGATATCAAAACCATCATCAGCATAAAGAACTGTACTTGAAACATAAGAACGACTTAGAATAATATTAAATTTTTGGTTTTTTGCATTATAATCTTTTATGAAAGCATAAACAGAATTAAGTAATTTCTTATTATCTTCCAATTGGCGTTCTTGCAATTGAGCCATCATTTTTTGTTGAAGTGCAGGAAATTCTTGTTGACGACGAGTTAAATCCTCTTCTTTTCTTTTTTGTTCTGTCAAAGTAAGCTTGTCTCCATTTTTCATATAACTTTCATAATCAGACTTCAATTTACTACCTTGTGCCTGATAATTTGATTCTAAAGAAGATTGATAAGCTTTCAAACCCTTTTCAAGATCTTTTGCATATTCATAATGAGCCATGATGGAGTCAGTATTAATATATGCAATTTTTAAATCACCAGTTTGAACGACTTTAGTAGTTGAAGAATTAGTAGTAGTATTCTTGCCAAATAACATTATACATAAAATAATAACAACACCAATAAAAGAAAGAATAGTTAAAACGCCTGTAGCTACCAAACAAGGAGAATGTTTCTTTTTTTGAGAACAGCAATACTCTTCTGTAGGTTGTTCTTCAATAACATTATTTTCATTCTCTTGATCTTTAGAATCTGACTCTTCAGTTATTTCATTAATAATATCAGTATTTTTTATGTTTTCTTTGTTGTCTAATTCTTCGTTATCCATAATAGCATTAAATTATTTATGATTATACTTATTTATAATGTGCAAAAGTAATAAAAGTTTTTGAAAAAAAAAACTTACCTTGATTTCTCAAGGTAAGTTCCCTTATTAGAAATAGGTTATATTAATAACGATTATTGTTATAATTATTTCTACCTCTTTGGTTTCTGTCAAAACCACCACCGCCACCGCGGTTGCTATCTGCTCTATCTTCACGAGGACGAGCTATTGCAACAGAGATAACTTTTTTATCAAAAGAAGCACCATTAAGTTCTTCAATTGCTTTTTGTCCGTGTTCATCAGACATTTCAACAAAACCAAATCCTCTTGAACGACCTGTGAATTTGTCAGTAATTACTTTAGCTGAAGAAACTTCTCCGTATTCTTCAAACGCTTGTCTTAAGTCGTCATCATTGATGGCATAGCTTAAGTTTGAAACAAAAATGTTCATATAAAATAAATTAAATAATAAAATGAGGGAGAAATCTTTTTTTAGAACGAATAAATTAACTTCAATTTTAGTCGGAGAGAATAAAAACGTAATTGAAAGATTTTTCTTCTCAAAAACAGTGCAAAGATACACTAATAAATATTATAAACAAGTAATTCTGCTTTTTTATTCCATTTTTATGAAAAGTACATTTAAAAATACCTAGCAGCAATTAAGCAATGCCCTCAATTAGAGGCATAAAGATGATAAATAAAAAAGCTGAAACAATTATTTATTTCAGCTTTTTATTTGTGGCATCGACTGGATTTGAACCAGTGACACAAGGATTTTCAGTCCTCTGCTCTACCAACTGAGCTACGACGCCATTCTCAAATGAGGTTGCAAAAGTATAACAAATTCCAATACCCACCAAATTTTTCTGAATTTTTCCCTAAAAAAATGTGTGCAACCTGATCAATCAACATAAAATAAATTGAGATCGTTGCAAAAGCGGGGATGTCCTCTAAATAAGTTTTTGTACTAAAAATGGCTCAATATAAAATTTCGGTGAGATAAAGAATATTAAACGAACAATTTAGATAATCTATAAATAAAGAAAGGTATATCTCTACCCCCTTAATTGAAAGCAGAATTGCTTAATTTTTGGCTTAAAGTAAGAAATTATATTTCAGCCACTACTTAAAGATAACCTATTTTATTTTTTCTCTAATTCTTTTATCTTTTTTTCAAGTTCCTTTATTCTGTCTGCAAGTTCTGGTAATTTGCGGAAATAAACATAACTCTTCATGTAAGGTCTCGCTTCCAATGCAGGAGAACCCATAATTGTTGCATTATTCTCTAAATTCGACATAATTCCAGATTGAGCTCCTATCTTTACTTGATCTCCCACTGTTATATGTCCTGAAAAACCTACCTGACCTCCAATAAAACAATTCTTACCAATTTTTGTTGAGCCTGCAACTCCTGATTGTGCCGCCATTACTGTGTTATCTCCAATTGATACATTATGACCTATTTGAATAAGGTTATCCAATTTAGCACCTTTATGTATAATTGTGCTACCCATTGTTGCTCTATCTATTGTTGTATTCGCACCTATCTCAACATTATCTTCTAAAACAACATTACCTATTTGAGCTATTTTCTTAAATGTTCCATCTTCTAATGGGGCAAAACCAAATCCGTCTGCTCCTATTACTGCTCCAGAATTAATATTACAATTATTTCCTATTACGCAGCTATGATATATCTTAGCTCCAGAAAACAAAGTTACATTATCTCCTAATTGCACATTATCTCCAATATAAGCATGAGGGTATATTTTTGCTCCTTTCCCTATTTTTACATTCTCTCCAATATATGCGAACTCTCCAATATAAGGTTCTCCTTCTATTTTTGCTGACTTTGAAATAAATGAAAGAGAAGAAACACCTGTTTTGTTTAAAATATATTCATTATATATATCCAAAACTTTTGCAAAACAAGCATAAGCGTCATCAACCTTAATAATTGTTGTTTTTACTTCTTGTTCAGGGATAAAACTTTTGTTTACAATTACAACAGAAGCATTTGTATTATAAATATAATGTTCATATTTAGGGTTTGAGAGGAAAGACATCCCCTTTTCTGAGCCTTCTTCAATCTTACAAAGAGTATTTATAATAGCGTTTTCGTTTCCTTCAACTTCTCCGCCTAATAGTTGTGCTATTTGTCCAGCAGTAAATTCCATTTTGATTAATTTTTATTGTTGCAAATATACATATATTTTTTCGAAAACACCCATACACATAGAAATCAAACAAGCCCACTACAATTTTCGTAAAAGTATAATCAACGCACTTTACGTGCCCTTATTAATTTAATAATTACAGCTATGATTGCAGTAGCAACTTAATGTACACAAAGATATAATCTTTTGTGTAATGTACAGTTGTAAAAAAGATTTTATAACCAAAAATAGGCAACAGAATGTGTTGCCTATTTAATATTTATTGTGATAAATTTCTATCTGAGATTAGATTAGTTTAGCTAATTTTTCTGCTAAATCACATACACGGTTTGAATATCCGTTTTCGTTATCATACCATGAAACTACCTTTACCATATTTCCATTCATTACCATTGTTAGTTTAGAATCGAATATTGATGAGTGAGGGTTGCCGATGATATCGCAGCTTACGATTGGGTCTTCTGTGTATTCTAAAATACCTTTCATTGGACCTTCTGATGCTGCTTTCATTGCTGCATTGATTTCTTCTTTTGTTACAGATCTTGAAAGTTCAACTGTTAAGTCGACAACTGAACCATCAGGAGTTGGTACTCGCATTGATAAGCCATCTAATTTCCCTTTTAATTCTGGGATAACTAAACCTACTGCTTTAGCTGCTCCTGTACTTGTTGGGATAATTGAAACTGCTGCTGCTCTTGCACGACGAAGATCTTTATGTGGAAGGTCTAAGATATTTTGGTCGTTAGTGTATGAGTGAACTGTATTCATAAGACCTCTAACAATTCCAAAATTGTCATTAAGAACTTTTGCTACTGGAGCTAAACAGTTAGTTGTACATGATGCGTTAGATATGCAAGTCATTTCCTTTGTAAGGATGTCGTCATTAACACCTAAAACAACAGTTGCATCAACATCTTCTGCATTGTCAGCAGGAACTGTTAATATAACTTTCTTTGCACCAGCTTTTATGTGTTTACCCATTTTTTCTTTATTACGGAAAATACCTGTTGATTCAATTACGATATCAATTCCAAGTTCTCCCCAAGGAAGGTTTTCAGGGTCTCTTTCTGCATATACTCTTATTTTCTTTCCGTTTACCACAAGATATTCACCTTCTGCATAAACTTCACCGTCGAAACGACCATGAACAGAATCATACTTTAGTAAATGAGCAAGAGTTGTTGCATCTGTTAGGTCATTAATTGCTACAACTTCTACATTGCTTTTTCTTTGTATGTTTCTGAAAGAGATTCTTCCGATACGTCCGAATCCATTGATTGCTATCTTTACCATTTCATTTTATTATTTGATTAATAATTGAAGTGCAAAGTTATAACTATTATTCCATTTCGAAAAAGGTTTTTCAATGTATTTTATCTTGTAGATATTATTTTGCCTTGTTAAGATATGATTCAAAGGCTTGCCAAAATGCATTATAATATAAATCTCCTTGTAAGATAGAACCTTTTGGAGTTAGTCCAATTTTCCTACTATCCATCATGTTTTTCTTTCTCCAATCTTCTGAAGAGCCTTTTCCTCCCATAATATTATAGAAATCCCAAACAGCACAATTAGTTGTTTTTGCAACTTCAATTAAATCCAAAGATACTTCCTCAAGACGTGGATTAGGTTTATTGGTTATATAAGAATCGAATGGAGAAGTAAGAATAATTGGGATATTTGGTTTTGTTTTTCTTATATTCTTAATAAATTCCTCCATATTAGATTTAAACTTCTCCGACATATAAGCAGGGGTATAAGCTTCATTTGCTCCCAAAGAAATAACAACTAAGTCAAAATCCATAGTTTTTATTTGCTTTTGAAGAATATCATCAAGCAAATACTGATTAATTGAAGCATTATTCCTTGCAATAATATCATATATGAAATCTACATCTTCACTTTCTAAATAGAACCCATAAACAAAGAAATAATTGCTTGAATTATTTACAACCTTAACACTAATATTATTTATTGGCTCTTTAAGTTCAAAAAGAGTGTAGCCTTTATCTGCAAAGTAAGTACTTTTAGAATAGGATTTCAACCCCTCAACAATAATATTAATAGAATCATTTAAAGGACTATGATAAACTCTAAAACTGTTGCAATCAATTCCTTTCTTAGAATTATCCTTCACAATTTCCAAATCTTCCTCTGTTTTAGGTTTAACAGAAGAAACCTCATCCCACACCATTCCCTTCTTACTTTCCAAACCACTAAGAGTAGAAGCTAAGTTAGAATATATCTGAGATGTAAAAATATCTTCCCTTGTTTGTCTATCTCCAATATGTAAAACCCTTATCTGTTTAGAACCAAGGGCTATTGTTTTCTTCATCTTCTCAAACAAAGGATTAAAAAGACTCTTTGAATCCCCAAAATATTCTATCTTATTTTCATTATAATGAACAAAAGAATATTCTTCTATCCTTACTTCTTGAGAATATAAAATTGAATAAATAGAAACAAAGAACAAAAATAATATGACCTTAATAGGTTTATTCATTATCCTTTTTTAAAGATTATGTGTTATCTTTCGGAAAATAGTTTCTAAGCTTTGACCTGCCGCCAAATGTTGAGTATTATCATCAGCAACAACCTGTCCATTATTTATAATAATTGTTCTTCCACAAACAGCTTCAACTTCTTGCATAATATGAGTAGAAAGCAAAACAGTTTTATCCTTCCCTGCATTCTTTATTAACTCTCTTATTTCAACCAATTGGTTAGGGTCAAGACCAGAAGTAGGTTCATCAAGAATTAAAACCTCTGGGTCATGAATCATAGCTTGTGCAATACCAACTCTTTGACGATAACCCTTCGAAAGAGCACCTATCTTTTTATTTACTTCCTTTGTTAAGCCAGTAAGCTCAATCATATATTCAGTTCTTTCCTTTTTTTGCTTACCCAATTTATGAACCCCTGCAATAAAATAAAGGAATTCTCTAACGTACATATCAAGATATAAAGGATTATTTTCTGGCAAATAACCTATTTTTTTTCTAACCTCCATTGGATCATCAAAAATATCATATCCACAAACCTTTACACCTCCCTCTGTTGGAGGAATAAAACAAGTTATAATCTTCATCATCGTACTCTTCCCAGCCCCGTTAGGACCAAGCAATCCAACAATCTCCCCTTTGTTAATTTCCAAAGAAACATTATCCAACGCTCTTTGCTCTCCGTAAATCTTTGTAAGATTCGTAATTGATATTGACATTCCTATTCAATTTATAAATGAACTGCGAAATTAAAATAAAAAATGTACTTTTGCAAACTATAAGAAGAAATAATTGATGAAGATTACCGCAAAAGACAATGTATCACTACTTAATTTGATTTTAGAAAACTTCCCCGAAGTTTCAATTTCAAAGGCAAAGAAGATGATTATCTATGGTTGCATATCGTATAGAGGAGCAATTGTAAAAAGCCCAGAGCTAATAATACGCAAAGGAGAAGAAATAGAATATTCAAAATATTCAGGAGGAAGGCATATAGCAAGGGAAAAAACAGATGTTCCAATTCTCTTTGAAGATGAGGATATAATTGCTGTTTTGAAAGCATCAGGCGTTCATGTTGATGCGCGCCCAAATGAAAAGACCAAATCTCTCTTTGCATTAACAAAAAGCTATGTTCGCCGTAAATGGGGAATAAGACAGAACTTATTTATAGTGCATGAACCAGAAACAGATGAAGGAGGCGTATGTTTATTTGCAAAATCAAGACAAGCATATAATATCCTAAAAAACACTTTTCCTAAAACAAAGAAAGAATATCATGCAATTGTTGCAGGCAAACCAAGACATAAGAATGATAAATTAAACCTATGGCTTAAAGCAGGTTCAAAAAACAGAATATTTCTTGAGAAACAAGATGTTGAAGGATCTTCATTATGTGTTGTGAAATACGAAACAATAGAAGTATTCGAAAAATACACACATCTTTTAGTAACACCAGAAACAGACTTTCCTTTTCAAATACGTTTTATGTTAAGCAATATTGGTAATCCAATTATTGGAGACCATCGCTTTGGAATAAGACAAATCTCTGAAAACTGGCTAAAACTATACTGCACCTCACTACAACTACAACACCCAATAACTGGGAAAAGAATAAAGATAGAAACATCTTTACCTCTAACCTTTACAAAAATAAACCTTCCTATCTTTGCCGATGAAGATGCAAAAAAAATAGAATTAGAAAGGGGTACAGAAGAAAAAGAAATGACTCTTCCAATCTTTACTAATGAAGATTCAAAAGCAATAGAAACAGAAAACAAACCAGAAGAAAAGGAAGTAACACAAGAAGTAGCAACAAATATACAAGAAGAAAAAGAAGAACAATAAAAATGATTTGTCGCCGTTAAAAAGGCTTCAAGTTAATATTAAGGAGAGTTGTCCGAGTGGTTGAAGGAGCGCGCCTGGAAAGCGCGTAAAGCTCAAAAGGTTTTCGTGGGTTCGAATCCCTCACTCTCCGCAAAAGGCTGTAAAGAAACAAAATTCTTACAGCCTTTTTCTTTTTTAATTCCTTTAATATTTTAACTATAAAAAATATCCCGCTTTCTTTCTTGTGAAATAATTGCATTTTACCAACTAAAAACCTATTTTATTAGTATTTTTATTACATTTGCAAGTATTAATCTGTGTATAAAATATTAATTATTAAGAGAAAATGAATAGCAAATCTTCCACAGAAAAAGGGAACGAACTGGAGAAACAGGTATATGACCTATTAAAAAGAATGCTTGATAATGATAGTCTTTTTGTAAATGGTAAAAAAAGTAAGATCTTTTGGAAAAAAGAATATTTCTCTGATAAAAGAAAAGGAAATATCATATTTGATGTAACAATTGAGACATTTCTTAACGGAGCAGATAAATATTCTGTATTGACAATAATTGAATGCAAAAATCTTAAAAGAAGAGTTTCTGTAGATGATATTGAAGAATTTAATTCTAAAATTAGCCAAATAGCAGAACACAATGCAAAAGGTATTGTAATAACAACAAATTATTTTCAGGAAAGTGCCTTAAATTATGCTCGGTCTCAAGGAATAGGATTAGCAAAGATTGTAAATAATGATGAATTAAAATGGGTAAATTATAGAAAGGATAAATCAAATAATTTATTATCAAATAAAGATTTAGAGAAACAATTCCTAAGTCAAGAAAATTCATCCGAAAAATTTATTGCTAGCATTAATAATAAAATAGTTTTAGATTTCGCCGACCTTTTAATTGAAAGTAAAATTATTGATTTCTATCCCAGAAATGAAAGAAATATTAACGTCCCCTATATCAAAGAAGAGAAAATTGATGAAAAAGTCGCTAAACTTTCAGAACATAATATTTATTACGGACAAAAATTAGATACTGAAAAACTCTGTAAGTTTCTTTCTGAAGTATATCCAATTACTTTTGATTTCAGCAATAATCTTGAAGATAACTTACTTGGTAAGATTGAATTTAATCCATTAAAAATCTATATTTCTAAAAGTATTACGGATGAAAATCGGTGGAGGTTTACATTAGCTCATGAGATAGGACATTTAATACTTCATTATTCAATCCTAAAAGAAAAATTAAAAGAAAAAATAGATGATGAAGATTCTATTAATCTTCAAAACCTAATAACTGACAAAACACAAGAAAGAATAGAACTACAAGCAAATTTATTTGCAAGTCATATCTTACTCCCGAAAAAATCTTTCTACCGTTCAGTTTTTAAATATTTTAGTGATAATAACATTTATAATCATTATTTATATCTGGATAATCAAAAATGTAATATATGTTTAGTATATAATTTGTTAAATGAGATAAGCTTGAAATATGGAGTTTCCAATGAAGTTGCTAAGATTAGATTAATAAATTTGAATTTATTACGTGGGAATCTAGATTTTTCATTGAAAAACAAAATTGGACAAATCTTAAAGAATTAAACAACAGTCAAAACAAGCGTTTTAAATATCCTATTTAATTATTAATATATCTATCAACATGTCTAATTAACTGTATTTACTATTGATTTAATTGATTCTCATAAGTTCTTAATTTTTCATCTTTCAAAGTAAAATCGCTGAAAATAGTATTTGTATTAAGCACAATTTTTACTATAAAACTATATCTTATGTAAATATACTTAAAAAGAAATGCACTGAGATATTTTTAGATATTCATTTAGTCAAGCTTATGCTCTGTTCTTATCTTCTTATTCCAATATTTACACTAATAAATTACTAATCTGCTACAATCTTAGATTAATAAGGAATCATTTATTGGCAATAAAAAGTGGAGGAAAGGAAAATAAAATGAGTCTAGCTTTGTATTGGAAAATGCTGTTACTATAAAAATAAATTCTATCACTATCAAAAAGTTTTCTAATAACGAATAGAATTATTTCCAATAAGGATAAAAAATATTTTAATCAAGATAAAAAGTCTTAAGATGGGCATCGTGGTGGTGCTACGATGGGTATCGTAGGCTATCTACGATGTGCATCGTAGATTTTAAGGAATTTTAAGAGAGAGCGTTTTGTTTTTGGTTATACTCTTCTGGGTTTGAGTATATTTTATTGATGCAAAGATACAAAATATTGGAGAAAAAGTCAAGGAATTTAGGAAATATTTATTGGGGAATTTTGGTGTAATGGACAAAAAGTAGACTAAAAACGTTATAAGTGATTGAATTTATTTCTTATTTAAAATTTGAAGAGATAGGTTTTTAAATGGATAGTATCCTTTTTAATTATAAAATAATTGAATTTTCTTACTCTTTGGTTTATTTATTAACCAATAGAATTGAACCCCTATTTCTTGCTTTTTCTTTCCTTCTATTTTATCGTTTGAAGAACCTATAAAGGTTTTATTTGTGTAGTAGGTTATGACATAACGAGCTGTTAGGGACATATCTCTTGTGAAGTCGTAGTTTAGCATAATGTATGAACGGATTCCTTTATCATATAGTTGAGAAGAGGAGTATGTTAGAGGAAGGCTGTATTCGTAAATATAGAAGGCGTTGTCATAATCGTTTGTATTGAAATATGCTAAGCGAAGCTTTAGGCTTAATGGGAATTTATACTTCTTGAATATTAGGTCTTGGGATATAAATGCTCCTTTGTTTTTATTTGAAGTATAGATTTGGGTTTGAGAATAACCTATTCTTGTTTTAAACATTAAGGATTCATTTGGAGTGAAAGTGTAGCGTAATTGAATTTGTTTCAAAATATTGTCTTCGGGATATACTTCTTCATTGGCATGTGTTTCGTTATAAGGGCGATTGTTTTGCTTATACAATAAGGTAAAGAGATGGTATTTGTTTATTGTGTAGTTTAATTCAGAACGAATTTTATATCCTGAAACTGATTTATTTGCTCTATAGCTTTGATTAGGGAAATTAAAATAATCTGCTGCTATAAAGAAGTTTAGACGATTATTTATTAGTATTGAAAATGCTGAATATATTCCTCTTTCATTTGCTGTGTTTGATTGTGCTCCTATTGCTGAGGCATAATAGTTTTGGAATTTCTTATTATAGTTGCGGTAATTTATTGTTAGGTTTGTTTTATATCCTAAGTTGATTTCCAATCCAGCAAGGTAAGCATAGCCTTTATTTTTACTTATTGCCATTTCTCCAAATAATCTTGATTTTCTAAGAAGAGGGAATGAAGCATTTATGCTATAAATATTATTATCTTTCCCTTGAAAATAATATTGCATATAGGCTTGGTTTTGATGAGTTATTGGATATTTATATTGATAATGAAATAAAGTAGTTCCTAATTCTATCCCTCTTCTTTTCCATTCTATATGAGTTCCGAATAAGCCTTCAGTATTACTGTCTTTTTTACTTAATTCACTTTGAGTTCTATGGAGTCCTGTTTCTAATATACTTCCTGAATAATCTATTTTATTATATGAGCCAAATAGGTAAATTGAAAAGTCTTTTAATTTAATCTTGGTTGCTATTCCTCTCATGGAATTATATTCTGAAATTGAACGATTAGGCTTAATTCCATTATAGTTCTTTTTACTTTTTCCATCATTGGTAAAATAACCAAAGTTTAGATTTTGATTTATTGCTAAACCTTCTCCAAAACCAAGACGATAATCTCCTATTGTTAATTGTTCTATTATAGATATATTCTTTATTGTTAATTGTGTAGATAGATAATCATAACCTAACTTTTGTTTTTTATTAAAGAATGGCTCTCCTGCATCATTATCAGCAACTATTGAAAATGATAATCTATCATAATAATTTAGGTTGTAACGTAAGGATGTAGAAAAATTGGTTCCTTTATATCCTCCGTCATCTTCTCTTCTATATCCCCAAGAATTTTCTAATACTTTTTTATATTGAAGTCTTATATCATGAGTTGATTTTAAAGAAATAGAATCAAGACGAAGAGAAGGTTTCCAATTAACAGGTGCTACATATATATAATGTATAATCTGTTTTAGGGTTTCTTCTGAGAATCCATTTATAAGAGGGATTTCATAAATGCTTAATAATGGATGGGTTTCTTTTATATATCTTTTAATGGAAAGGATTTGAAACTCATCTAAACCTATTATTCTAAGAGTATTTTCTTCAGCTGTATTTATATTTACAGGATTAATGCTTAGATAATACAAATCCTCTATTAAAGTTTGCTTCTCTTGGTCTGAGATTTCGCTTTCTTCAATAGAGGATATACGTTTTGTTAATTCTTGATCTACTTGTGCTGAAAGTCTAAGACAAAAAAAGACTAATAAATTTATTATTAATATTTCTTTCCTTACTGTCATTTCATAGTTTATGTGTTATTTATTAACCACACTTACTCCAACCACAAGAGGTGCAGTTCTTACATCCACTTGTAAATATTATAGTTTCTTGTCCACAGTTTGGACATTTTTCACCTGTTGCCTTTGTTCCATCTTGTATGTATTTCTTTAATGCTCTGGCTACTCCATTTTTCCAAGTGTTTATTGTATCGGTATCTAAGGTTAGCTTAGATACTAATTCTATTACATTATTTAATGGCATTCCATGACGAAGTATTCCTGAAATTAGTTTTGCATAGTTCCAATATTCTTTGTTGAATAAACGTGATAAACCTCCAATTGTATTTTCATAACCATCTTTATCAAGGTAAACAAAGTCATATCTTGATGTTTCTTCTGCTTTTTCTTTTACTTTTACAACCCAACCTTTATTTATTCCTTCTGGGAAATATAATCTATCAGACTCTACCTTTCCTGTAAATATTTCATAAGGTCTTCCTTCGTAAATACCTACAACTGCAATCCATTTTTCTTTATCGTTTTGAAAACGGATTACATCTGCTTCAAGTTTCTTTGGACGCTTTGGTGCTTGGGTTTCTGTAAAGATGTGTTCTTTCTTTACTCCTTCAGAATGAGAAACTAATACACCTTCACGAGAGCCTTCTCTATAAATTGTCATTCCTTTACAACCTGTTTCCCATGCTGTTTGATATATTTTACCAACTGTTTCCTCTGGAGTTTCTTTTGGGATATTTACTGTCACACTTATTGAATGGTCAACCCATTTTTGTACTGCTCCTTGCATCTTTACTTTTTGTACCCAATCAATATCATTCGCAGTAGCTTTATGGTAAGGAGATTTAGCAATAAGTTCATCTAACTGTTCTTCTGAATAATTATGTTTTATTTCTTCTATATCATATCCATTTATCTTTGCCCATTCAGCAAATTTATGATGAAGAACATTATATTCTTCCCATTCTTGTCCTTCCTTATCTACAAAAGAAACATTATTAGAACTATCATTATGATTTATTTTTCTTCTTCTTTTATATGCGACTTGGAATGTTGGTTCAATACCAGATGAAGTTTGAGTACAAATACTTACACTTCCTGTTGGTGCTATTGTTAAAAGAGCAATATTTCTTCTCCCATTCTTTACCATATCTTCATAAAGCTCTGGTTCAACTTCTTTAATACGATTAATTAATGGATTTTTCTCTTCTAATTTTGAATCGTAAATAGGAAATGCTCCTCTTTCTTTAGCCATCTCAACGCTTGAAGCGTAAGCAGAACAAGTCAATACCTTCTGAACATTTGTTGCAAATTCTGTCGCTTCATTTGTTCCATAACGGAATCCCATTGCCGCTAACATATCTCCCTCAGCAGTTATACCAAAGCCTGTTCTACGTCCTTCTAAGCATTTTAATTTAATATTCAACCAAAGATTTCTTTCTACTCTTTTTATTTCTTTTTCCTCTGGGTCTTTATCTATCTTTTCTAATACTTTATCTATCTTTTCTAATTCTAAATCTATCAAATCATCCATTAATCTTTGTCCTTTACGAACATGAGTCTTAAATAAATCAAAATTAAACTTAGCTGAAGTCGTAAATGGATTTTCTACATAAGAATAAAGGTTTATAGCTAATAAACGACAACTATCATAAGGGCAAAGAGGAATTTCTCCACAAGGATTTGTTGAAACTGTTTTAAATCCAAAAGAATCATAACAATCAGGTACAGATTCTTTTATTATTGTATCCCAAAATAAAACTCCTGGCTCTGCACTCTTCCAAGCATTATGTATTATTTTATCCCATAAAACTCGTGCATCAATTTCTTTTACAATCTTAGGATTTGCGCTATTTATAGGAAATTGTTGTTTATATGGTTTGCCACTTGCAACACAACGCATAAATTCATCATCTAACTTAACTGAAACATTTGCTCCTGTTATCTTTCCTTGTTCCATTTTTGCATCAATGAATTCTTCTACATCAGGATGTTTTATAGATATAGAAAGCATTAATGCACCACGACGTCCTCCTTGTGCAACTTCACGAGTGGTGTTAGAATAACGTTCCATAAAAGGTACAATCCCTGTTGAAGTAAGAGCAGAATTTTTTACAGGAGAAGCTTTTGGTCTAATATGAGAAAGATCGTGTCCAACTCCTCCTCTACGTTTCATTAGTTGAACTTGTTCTTCATCTATTTTTAATATACCACCATAAGAATCTGAATCACCAGAATTACCAATAACAAAACAATTTGACAAAGAAACAATTTGAAAATTATTTCCTATTCCTGACATTGGACTCCCTTGAGGGACAATATATTTAAAGTCTTTCATTAATCCAAATATCTCTTCTTTTGACATAGGATTAGGATATTTCTTTTCAATACGAGCAAATTCAGAAGCTAATCTTTGGTGCATGTCATTTGGATTTAACTCATATATATCAGCACCATCACGTAAAGCATATTTATTCATCCATACATCGGCAGCCAAAGAATCTCCACCAAAGTATTCTGTGGAGGATTTTAATATTTCTTCTGTGGAGTAAACCTTTTGTAATGATGATTTCATAGCTTCTTTTGTTTTTGTGTTTTGATTATTAAATTCTAATTGCGACGGATTAATAGATTGAAGTTTCTTATTTCTTTGAGCTATAAACTCAGGAGAAATAACCTCATTCTTTTCATCAGTTTGGTTTTCAACGATAGAAAATAAATCTATTGTCATATAGTGATATTTTTTATGTTCTGCGAAATTACGAAAACTATCCTAATTTGACTATAGGTATTTGAACAAAATAATTTAAGTTTTCAACAATGAATGTTATTAAACTACTAAAAGTCTTATAATACATAGTTTTCGTAAGGATATTTTTTTGATACTTTTTCCCTCAATGAAAATAAAATAAGTTTTGTCAATGAATAGAAAGATTCTATCTTTGCATTATAAAACTACAAAATTTTGAGCGATGAAGAATATACAAATGGTAGATCTTAAAAAACAATACAATAATATTAAATCAGAGATAGATTCTACAATATCTAATGTTATTGATAATGCTGCATTTATAAATGGAGAAGAGGTTAAGAGTTTTCAGAAAAATCTTTCTTCTTATCTTAAAGTAAAACATGTTATAACTTGTGGGAATGGTACAGATGCGCTTCAAATTGCTTTAATGTCACTTGATTTAAAACCAACCGATGAAATAATAGTTCCTGCATTTACTTTTATTGCTTCAGCTGAAGTTATAGGATTATTAGGATATCGCCCAGTAATGGTTGATGTTGATTACAATAATTTCATTGTAACAGCAAAAAATATTGAGAAGGCAATAACAGTAAACACCAAAGCAATTATCCCTGTTCATCTTTTTGGACAAGGAGCAGAAATGGAAGAAATAATGAAAATTGCTAAGAAATATGATTTATATGTTATTGAAGATAATGCTCAAGCCCTTGGAGCAGACTATATATTTGATAGTGGAAAGAAACAAAAGCTTGGAACAATAGGACATATAGGTTGCACTTCTTTTTTCCCTTCAAAGAATTTAGGTTGTTATGGGGATGGTGGTGCAATTTTCACAAATGATGATACATTAGCAGAAAAGATAAGAATAATTTGTAATCATGGAATGAAAGAAAGATATCATCATAAAGTTTTAGGTGTAAATTCTCGTTTGGATACAATACAAGCTGCAATATTAGATGTAAAATTAAAATACCTTAACGAATATTGTAAACGCCGTCAAGAAGCAGCACAAAAATATTCTTACGCTTTTAAGGATTTAGAAGAAATAATAACTCCAAAAGAAACATCATATTCAACTCATGTTTATCATCAATATACTATTAAAGTATTAAATGGAAAGCGTGATGCACTTAGAGCATATCTACAAGAAAATGATATTCCTGCAATGGTTTATTACCCAATTCCACTACATAAACAAGAAGCATTTCTTCAAATTGCAAACCAAAGTGGAGAGATGATAAATTCAGATAAATTGAGTGAAGAAGTTCTTTCCTTACCAATGCACACTGAGCTTGATTCTGCATCAATAGCATATATAATAAGTAAGGTTTTAAATTTCTTCAATAAATAGAAGTACATGAATACAATCTTAGTAACAGGAGGAACAGGTTTTATAGGAACCCATACAGTTGTTTCTCTTCAACAAAAAGGTTATAATGTAGTAATTGCAGATAACCTTTCTAATTCCAATTCAGATTCAGTTGATAGAATTGAAAAAATAACTGGAATTAGACCTGAATTTATTAAGGTTGATTTAAGTAAAGAACAAGAATGTAATTTATTATTCGATACTCATAAAAATATTGATGGAATTATAAACTTTGCAGCATTTAAAGCAGTTGGAGAAAGTTGTGAAAAACCGATTGAATATTACAAAAACAACTTAGGAATTCTATTAAACATACTTGACAATATGAAAAGGCATAATATTAAATATATTGTGCATTCTTCTTCCTGTACAGTTTATGGACAGCCAGATAAATTACCAATTAAAGAAGACTCGCCAACACAATTTGCTGAATCTCCTTATGGAAATACTAAGCAAATGGCTGAAGACATTCTTTATTTTACAACAAAAACAACAGGTGTAAAAGCAATAGCATTAAGATATTTCAATCCAATTGGAGCTCATGAAAGTGGAATAATTGGAGAACTCCCTAACGGAATACCAAATAACCTTATGCCATTTATTACTCAAACAGCAATTGGAAAAAGAAAAGCATTAACAGTATTTGGAAACGACTATCCAACATCTGATGGAACTTGTATAAGAGATTATATTCATGTCGTTGATTTAGCAGAAGCTCATGTTGTTGCAATGGACAGGTTTTTTGAAAATAAGAATAAAGCAAATCTTGAATTCTTTAATATAGGAACAGGTAATGGTTTTTCTGTTTTAGAAGTAATAAAAAGCTTTGAAAAGACATCTGGTGTTAAGTTAAACTATGTAATTGGAAATAGAAGAGCTGGTGATATAATACAAATATGGGCTGATACAAAATATGCAGAAAAAGAATTAGGTTGGAAAGCGAAAAAGACATTAGACGAAATGACTCTTAGCGCATGGAACTGGGAAAAAGAATTAGCCAAAAAATAAAAAACAATTCTGAATTAAAGGACTTATTCCTATTTGCCCTTGTAACAATTGTATTCCATTTCCTTTATTGGAGAACGGATATGAATACTTGGTTATTCTGGCCTTATAATAATGAAGTCTATGGTTTTTTTACATCTCTTACCTATAAAGGTACAGTATTCTTATCCAATATATTCTTCACAACTCCATTTGATGCTGTTGATTCAAGCATAAAGTTTTATAATATTACAGCCTCTGGAGCAAAAGAGTTCTTTTCTACAATGGAAATAGTAAAAGATTGCTCAGGAGTAAAACAACTCCTCCAATTATTTATGATAATGTTAGTAGTTCCAAACAAGTTTTGGAAAAGAATGATTTATTTCCTATGTGCAAGTGTAGTTGTATTACTATTTAACATAATAAGGACATTTTCTCTTACAGCAGTTTCACTTAACTATCCCGCAAACTATCAATTTATTCACGATTGGATAGGAAGACCTTACCACTATATTATTATATTTATAATCTGGGTTATTTGGCTTCAATTCTTCGCAAGACCAAAGAAACGCTAACCCCATCAAGTTTTCCTCCAAGAGGCGGATTCTTCTTAGTTATCTTTATCTTACAATATTCCATTTGAGGATATTCTTTTAGCAATGTATCACCTATTCTTTTAGCAATATGTTCCAAAAGATGAGAAGGCTCTTCAAAAACTCTTTTAATTGTTTGATAAACGCTTAAATAATTTACAGTATCATTAATATTATCAGACTGTTCAGCCTTAAAAGTATCAGCCTCAAACTCCAAATCAACCCTAAAATGAGTTCCAATCTTTTGTTCCTCATCAAAACAACCATGAAACCCATAGAAACTCATATTCTCTAATTCAATAACAGCCATATAAATTATTATTTAAACATTAAATTCAAACCACAAAATTACAACCTTTCCATAAATAATATTGTCTTTATTTTCTAAACATCTCACTAAACTTCTCATAGTTATAAAATTCAATAGCATTGCCAATACTGTTATGAAGTGAAGTTGCAAAAGACCTTATTAAATAGAATTAGGTTAATAACGGAAACTTAGTTTAACTCCAAATTCCATTTTTAAATAATTGGAACCACTTTTCAATATCATTGTCTGAATGTAGTTTTAACTTTTGAAATATCTCTCTTGCAAATTCAATTGGAGCTATCCCATTTGCTGTTATGATGTTTTTATCTGTTACTGCAAATGAATTTATATAATTTTTTTCTCCTAAATATTCTGGAGCAACTCCTTTCAGGTAAAGAAGATCAATGCTAGTATGTTTAAAATTATTTAGAAATCCCTTCTTTCCAAGATAAATTGTAGCAGCACAAATAGCAGCAATTGTCTTTTCTGCTTCAAATAAATTATTTACAAAGGAGTCTATAAAATCATTCTCATCTTTCTCCCAAGCTGTTCCACCTGGAAGTATAAGCATTTCAACTTCATTCAAATTAATTTCCTTCAACGAAATATCAGGCGTGATACTTAAACCGCCCATAGATATTACAGAATCCCCATCTTTAGAAAAGTAAACCAATTCGAAATCCCTACTTTTCTTTATTTCAGGGCTAAGATATGCTATTTCCCAATCAGCAAATCCATTAAATAAAAATACAAATATCTTTTTCTTCATCTTATTGTTTGTTATTGTACTTATAGAATTATTAAAGTTGACTCGCAATTAATCCGTTATTAATTGGCATAATAAATTTGGTATTTTAATTTTCAAAGATACAAATTAAATTAAAAAGCCATATTCTATCTTTTTTATCACAGAACCTCTTTTAAAAAAGTTCTATTACTAATATCCTTATTAAAAAGTTTTCTATTAGGTAACAAAATTTACGCTAATAAGGATTAAAACTATTTAAACGAAGATAAAATGGTAAAAAGATGCACTTCTTTCATAGCAAATGATGTGCATCTTTCGGGTATAAAGATGTATATCTTTTATTTTAACATTTTTTTAGAGGGATTCTTTGTTTTGGATTCTACTCTTTTGTGTTTTAGTAAATTTATTGATGCAAAGATACAAAATATTGGAGGAAATGTCAAGGTGTTTTTAATAAACGCATATCGTTTTCAAAATATAGTCTTAGGTCTTTTACATTGTATTTAAGCATTATTATTCTTTCAATACCCATTCCGAATGCAAATTTTGAATCTATTCCTGATGCTTCTAAAACATTAGGGTCAACCATTCCACATCCCATTATTTCTAACCAACCTGTTCCTTTACATATATTGCAGCCTTTTCCTCCGCAAAGGTTACATGATATATCCATTTGAGCATAAAAAACAAGCGTAACTTATTAAATACATCATATTTTGGCATCACCATCACAAATAATATTAGTAACTTTATATAGGTACAAATAATAAATTTAATGATTGAGTAATAGTTGATTTTTTTTGTTCTATAACGTTTTTTGCCTACTTTTTGGGTATTACACCATTAAGTATAATGTCGCAAAAGAGTTTTGATTGTGTGATATATTATTTGTAGATTTGCAAATTATTAATACTATACTATATAGCATTACATTTAATTTATTACACTACAAACAAATCAAATATTAACATGTTTAAGAAGTCTTTTATTTTAATTATTCTTTTCTCTATTATATTTCCTTTTATTTCAGTTGCTGACGAAGGAATGTGGTTACCTCTTTTACTTAAAAGAAGAGAGGCTGATATGCAAAAGAAAGGAATGGAAATAACTGCTAAAGATATTTATGATGTAAATAATTCATCTTTAAAAGATGCAGTTATGTTATTTGGAGGTGGTTGTACTGGTGAATTTGTTTCAGAAGAAGGATTATTGATTACTAATCATCATTGTGGTTATGGAAGTATAGTTCGTCAAAGTACTGTTGAAAGAGATTATTTGACAAATGGATTCTGGGCAATGAATAAAAATGAAGAATTGCCTTGTGAAGGTATGACAATTACTTTACTTGTTTATATGGAAGATGTAACTTCTAAAGTATTAGATGGGATTTCAAATAATATAAGTGAAAAGGAAAGGGCGGAAAAGATAAATAAGAATATTAAGAATATATGTGAGCAAGTAACTCAAGGGACTCACTATAAGGCTGACATAAAACCTTTTTTCTATGGAAACCAATATTTTCTTTATGTAAACGAAGTTTTTACAGACATTAGACTTGTTGGTGCTCCTCCTTCAAATATTGGGAAATTTGGTGGTGATACTGATAATTGGATGTGGCCTCGTCATACAGGCGATTTCTCCATGTTTAGAGTTTATGCAAACAAAGATAATAATCCAGCAAAATACTCAAAGAATAATGTGCCATACAAGCCTAAAAAATTCTTGAAAATTAGTTTAAAGGGAGTAAATGAAGGAGATTTTACTTTTGTGTTTGGCTATCCTGGAACAACAAAACAATTCTTAACATCAGATGCTGTAAATCAAATTGCAAATTATCAGGATCCTGCACGAATTAAACTTAGAGATGCAAGATTAAATGTTTATAATGCAGCAATGAATGAAAGTCCGGCTCAACGTTTACGTTATGCTGCTTCTGTTGCTGGAATTGCCAATGGTTGGAAAAAATGGATTGGAGAAGTAAAAGGTATAAAACGACTTGATGCAATTAATAAAAAGATTGAATTCGAAAAACAATTTAATATATGGGCTAATGTTACTGAGGAAAGAAAAGAAAATTATGGTGGTTTACTTAAAGACTTTAAAAAATTATACTCCGAATCCTCTAACTTAGAAATGTCTTATTTGTATTTAAGTGAAGCTGTTTTATCTTCCGACTTAATGAATAATGGAAGAACTATTCTTTCTATGATAAATAAATCAATTGAAAAAAATCAAAGCAAGGAGGAATTACAAACAGAAGCAAATAATACACTTAATAAATTGAGAAAATATTTTTCTAATGACTATGAAAAACATAAGATGGTTGATAGAACAATATTTATTGAAACAATGAATATATATTATGAAGACTTTGCTAAAACTAATTATCCTTGGATAAAAGAAAAGATTGCCCAGAATTTTAAAGACAATGCTAAAAGTTATTTTGCTTATGTTTATGATAATTCTTTTCTCTCAAATGCTAAGGCTACAGAAAAACAACTAAAGAAATTTAAAGTTAATAACGCTTTATCTGATCCAGCAATTGAGCTTCTTTCTTCTATTCGGGGAAAAGTTGTTGAAAAAGATAAACCTGCTCTATTAGAAGTTGACAATAAAATAGACAGTCTTTATAGAATATACGTAAAAGGAATAATGGAGATGAATTCAAGTAAAGAATTTTATCCTGATGCTAATCTTACTCTAAGAGTTGCTTATGGTAATGTTAAATCATTAAAGCCAAGAGATGGAGTGGAATATTCAACACATACAACTATTAAAGGTATAATGGAAAAAGAAAACCCTGATATATATGACTATGTTGTTGAAAAGAAACTAAAAGAATTATACAAGAGCAAAGACTATGGAAGATATGCTGATGAAAAGGGTGATATGCCAGTAGCTTTTATTGCTTCTAACCATACAACAGGTGGAAATTCTGGATCTCCAGTTCTTGATGCTAATGGAAATTTGGTTGGTGTAAACTTTGACAGAAATTGGGAAGGAACTATGAGTGATATAATATATGACCCTGATCAATGTAGAAATATTTCTCTTGATATACGTTACTGTTTATTTATTATTGATAAATTTGCAGGTGCTAAGAATCTTATAAATGAGATGTCTATCATAGAATAGAAAAAGAAGAATATTAAAATAACATCAATAGATAAAAGAAGATGAAAATATCTTATAATTGGCTAAAAGACTATGTGCCAACAAACCTTAATGTTGAAAAAGTAGCAGATTTATTAACTTTTTGTGGACTTGAAGTAGAAAGTATTGAAGTTGTAGAAACAGTTAAAGGAGGCTTAAAAAATTATGTTGTAGGGGAAGTTTTAACATGTGAAAACCACCCAGACTCTGATCATTTACATTTAACAACAGTTAATGTTGGTGAAGAAATTCCATTAAATATAGTTTGTGGAGCTCCAAATGTTGCTCAAGGACAAAAAGTAATTGTTGCAAAAATAGGAGCAAAAGTTTACTCTTCTGAAACAGAATATTTTGAAATTAAGAAATCAAAACTTCGAGGTTATGTTAGTGAAGGCATGATTTGTTCAGAACAAGAACTACAAATAAGTAATGACCATGATGGAATTATGGTTATTAAAGATAATAATATTATTATTGGTACTCCAGCAAAGGAATATTTAAATATTCAGGAAGACTATGTTTTTGAAATAGGGCTTACTCCTAATCGTTCTGATGCAACTTCTCATATTGGAGTTGGTAGAGATTTAGTTGCTTTAATTCAAACACAGTTAAAAGAAAATATATCTTTAAACCTACCAAGCATTGAAGGATTTAAAATAGATAAGGAAGAAAATAATATAGAAATAATTACTGATTCTATTATTTGCCCTCGTTATTCTGGTCTTACAATTTCAAATATAGAAGTAAAAGACTCTCCAGAATGGCTATCAAATCGTTTAAAACTAATTGGAATAAGACCTATTAATAATATTGTTGATGCAACCAATTATGTTTTATTTGAAATTGGACAACCTCTTCATGCCTTTGACTTATCAAAAATTAAAGGCAATAGAATTGAAGTCAAAACTTTGCCAAAAGGAACTAAATTCACAACACTTGATGGAATTGAAAGAGAACTTAATGGCATAGAAGCAATGGTTTGCAACTCAGAAGAAGGTATGTGCATGGGAGGAATATATGGCGGCTTAGACTCTGGTGTTACAAAAGAAACAAAGAGTATATTTATAGAAAGTGCTTATTTCAATCCTGTAACAATTCGTAAGGCTTCAAAACTTCATGGATTAAAAACTGATGCTTCTTTCCGCTATGAAAGAGGAACTGACCCTAATGTTACTATCTATGCTTTGAAACGTACAGCATTGTTGATTAAAGAAATCTCTGGTGGAGAAATTAGCTCAAATATAATAGATGTTTATCCTAATGAAATTAAACAAGCTGAAATAGATATATGCTATGAAAGCATGTACAGTTTAATAGGAAAGACAATAGAACCTTCAATAATAAAAACAATTCTTACATCACTTAATATTTCAATATTAGAAGAAGATGAAAAAGGAATGAAACTAAGTGTTCCTACTAATAAAGTTGATGTTTTAAGAGAGTGTGATATTGTTGAAGAAATATTAAGGATATATGGTTATAATAATGTAGAAATTCCTTCAGAGGTAAAAAGTAGTTTATCGTTCCAAAAGAAACCCAATACAGAAAAGATACAAAATTTAATTTCTGATTTGTTAGCCTCAAATGGTTTCAATGAAATTATGAATAACTCATTAACTAAAACTGCATACTACGAAAACAATATAGATTTCCCTATTGAAAAATCTGTTAATATTCTAAATGCATTAAGTAAGGATTTAGGAGTTATGCGACAAACTCTTCTTTATGGTGGCTTAGAAACAATTTCATATAATATAAATCGTAAGGTCAATAATATAAGAATATTTGAATTTGGCAATTGTTATAATAAAGACTTAGAACAATTTGACAACCAAAATATAACTAAACGTTATAATGAAGAAAAACATCTTATTCTATTAACCACAGGTAATAATACTCCTGAAAGTTGGCAAAAGAAAGAAGGACAAACCGACTTCTTTTACTTAAAAAACTTTGTAATTAATATATTTGAACGTCTAAGAATAGATACTTCAAAATATTTATTGGAAGAAACAAATTCTAATTACCTTGAAGGCTTGCAATTTGTCAATCGTGATAATAAAAAAATGGTTGTTTGCTATGGCAAGCTAAAACAAAAAGTTGGAAAACAATTTGATATTAAACAAGATGTTTTTGTTGCTGATTTCAATTGGAATTTAATAATAAAAACTCTCACAAATAAAGATATTAAATATCAAGAAGTATCTAAATTTCCAGAAGTAAGAAGAGATTTAGCA
Organism: Bacteroidales bacterium; assembly: GCA_041662185.1. Classification (GTDB taxonomy): domain Bacteria; phylum Bacteroidota; class Bacteroidia; order Bacteroidales; family P3; genus UBA10566. Next base: position 129,471 of record JBAZSY010000005.1, on the reverse strand, counting down.
TTAGTAGTTGATAAAAATATTAGCTTTGCTGAAATTGAAGCCGTAGCTTATCAAACAGAAAAGAAGTTACTTCAAAGAAATATTTCATTATTTGATGTTTACCAAGGAGATAAATTAACAGAAGGCAAAAAACAATATGCACTAAGTTTCACTCTTCAAGACAAAGAAAAAACTCTAACAGACAATCAGATTGAAGCCATAATGAAGAAACTATTAAAAGGCTTTGAAGAGAAATTAGGAGCTAAACTAAGATAATAAATAATTATCTGTATATTATTTTGAATGGATAAAGAAAAATCTTTATATGACTATGATGTAAAAATTCTTCTTGCTCTTGTTAAATCATTGCAAGGTGACAGGCTATTTTTTAAATTCTTAGCTGAGAATGGTTACTTAGAACTTGCAGCATGGTCAAATGCAATAAGAGGAGATATAGATGCTTTAAAATGGCTTTTTACTGAAGGGCATCCTACTCTTGGCGTTTTGAGTAATGCAATGGATGGAGAAAAGAAAGCTGTTGAATGGATTGAAAATACAAAAGATGAATTTTTGATTAACTTTGCTGCTGCTTGTAGAGGTAATAATGAAAGCTATATTTGGTTTAAAGAAAGAGATTCAAAAATCTTTATTTATATGATTACTGAAATAAAGGAAATATTAAAAGTACAAATGAAAGAGAATCTTTTCTGGTATAAATGGAAGTAAAAATGTCAAAAACACGATATTTTAAAAATGGTTATTTTAATGACACAATAAGCAGTACAATCCTATTTGTCCTTGCTTATCTATTTGTCTTGTATATATCATTAGCTTCTACCGCTTTTATTTCTTTTACTAATCATTTGACATTACCAATAGAAATTGACCATATAAACTTTGATAGAGCAACATCTGGGAATGATAGTGTATGGGAATCTCCAGAAAATATATTTGAAATCTTCTCTTTTTCTCCTTTAGTTGTCTTTATTATTGGATTAATTACTCTAATGCTTACTCATAAATTCAAAAAGAAAGCTCTTGGTGTTTTTTTGTTTTGGATTGTCTTTCATTGCATATTGAGATTCTTTGGAGACTTTATTTTTGGTCATATTTTTAGACTTTGGAGTTCCAATCTTGTATCAGATTTTATGGGATTGACCTATCCTAACGTTTATCTAAAGCTATTTTTTATTACTATTTCATTAGGTGCAACCATACTTTTCTCTATAATACTTATACCATTAATAAATACATTTTTTAATCCTATACAAAACAGAGCAGATGAAGGTGTAAAAACAAACTTCATTATCCCTTCTATTATTGGTACAATTATTATATTGTTATGGTTTATACCAACTTTTAGCATAAATGAAACTTGTATATTAGCACTTGCTATTATTGATATCCAGATATTATCTCGTTTTATAATAAATAGATATAAGTTTGTTAATCTTTCTGGAGAATTTACAACAAATAATAAATACAATATTCAATTAGGAATAATACCTGTTATTATTTCAATAGTAATTCTTATTCCTATTAAAATATTCTTAACCACAGGTATTACTCTTAGAAGTTCTGGTTTTAGAAGAGATCAACTTGATGGTATATTTTATTCTACTTTAATCTTTGGGCTATTCTTTGCATTTATATTATTTTTGGGCTATATAATCTATATTCGAAGGAAACAAAAGAAAGAAAAAGAAAAAGTTTCCCAAGAAACTTTTGATAATATTGAAGAGCAACAAATGGATAAGAAACTTTTAGAAGGGACTAAATGGAGCTATCAATCTGATATGTCAAAGAAAGCAGAGAAATATAATCATAAAAATAATGAGTAAAAAGATTTCTTTCTATGATTTCTTTGTTTTAAATAATAAATAATCACAAAGAAGTATTAGTAAAACTGTTGAAATTGTACTACAAACAATTCGCAGTAAAGTCATAAAAAACTCAGAGAAGCTAAATATCTCCAAAGTGAAATATAAAAAATGATGAATAAAGACCAATAAAGTCATATAAGGTAAGAACGTCATTATTCCCATTTCTGCAATTGAGGGTCTTAAATTTGTTTCCGTATCTTTTCCTGCAAAGAAGATCTTAATAAAAACAGGCCTAATAAACCCTATAAATGTTGCAACCGCAGCATGGAATCCCATTTGTCCTGCAAATATATCAACAACAAATCCCATTGCAAAAGAAAGAATCAAAACAGCCCATTTAGGAGTATTCGTAGGGAGCATCAAAATAAACCAGATATAAAGCATTGGGTTAAAATAACCAAACAATTGCAGCCCATTAAGAATAAAAATCTGAAATGCTGCAATCAAAATAAAATGTAAAAATCCAAGTAAAATATCTTTATTCATTCTTAATATCTTTTGTAAGTTGTTTCTGTTCTTCTTTAAAAAAGTTCTTTACAACATAAACATACTCTAATTTATTATAGTCAGTTGAAAACTTAACATCAACCACGTAAAAGCCTGTACCCTTATCTTTTTTAAAGCTCTTTATTGTTCCTACTGTAATGCCTTCTGGAAAGTCTTGAGAAAAGCCACTCGTTATAATTGAATCTCCAATCTTTAAAGGAATAGAAGAAGGAATATCAATAAGTTTGCCTACAGAATAACTGCCCCCTTCCCAAACCAAAGTACCAGAAATTTTAGTACGTGAATCTTTTATATTAGGTCTAGAATCTTGATGGAGCACACTCATAACCAAAGAAAAGTTATTTGAGGTATTGACAACAACCCCAACAATACCATTCGGACAAATCACAGCCATATTATTTGTTACACCATGAATTCTGCCTTTATTTAGCATAAAATAATTATTTCTTTTATTGATAGTTTTTTGTATAACTTTTGCATCAATATATTCAAATTGTTGTTTGTATATAGTATCATTGTATTGGAAGGTTTTGTTCTCATATTTAACATAAGAATTCTCTATTTTAGCCCTTAATCTTGCATTTTCTTTTACAAGAACATCATTAGAAGATGCTAAAGTAAAATAATGAGAAACATTATAAGTATGAGTATCAATATTACCAGCGAATTCGTTAGCAAAAGAATTTATTGCAGAACCTTGATAATAAGAGTTTTGAGATATCAAATAAATAGCATATCCTTCAACAAATAAGAATAAGAAAATATAGAAGTATCTCTTTAGAAAACGTATAAGATTATGCATAAAATATTAGTTTTATCTTGCAAAAGTAATAAGAAATTTTGTGATAAGTAAAAAATGTATTAGTTTTGCCCTAAATTAATTTTAAAAACAAAACTATGATGAAAAAGATTATTTTATTTTTTATGCTTTTGACTCCTTTCTTTTTTTATGCATGTGAAAATGTAGAAGATGTTACAGGGAAAGTAGATTTAACAATTAACGGAGAAAACTTTTCCTTTCCAATGGCAACATTTGCAAAAAGTGGTGATTACACAACGATTACATCAACAGACGTTTCAAACACTGTATCAATTATTTTTAAAGGGAAAACCACTGGAAATTACACTCTCGGAATTGGAACAGATTTATTAGATGCAATATTACATATTGATAGTATTAATAATCTTAATAATAAGAATGTTGTTATTTATTATCCAACAGGGCAATCAGATGATGCATTTGTTTCATTATATGGGAATTTAACCATTAGTGAGTATACTTCTGATAAAATAACAGGTACCTTTTCAGGAAAAGGTATTAGCAAAGATGTTGTATTATCAGGAAATATAGATTCTATCGTCAGAGCAAATTGCAAAGATTATTCAGGAACATTTACAGCCAAAGCTTATGGCTTGAAATAATTAAGATTGTTTTTAATCATCTTATTAAAAAAAGAAAAAGCTAACTTCTAAAAGGAGTTAGCTTTTTTCTTTGTGATCCAGGCGGGATTCGAACCCACGACCTACTGCTTAGAAGGCAGTTGCTCTATCCAACTGAGCTACTGGACCAATCCTTGATAAAAAAAGGAATCAATTAGATTCCTTTTGTCGGGGTGGCAGGATTCGAACCTGCGACCTCCAGTTCCCAAAACTGGCGCGATAACCGGACTACGCTACACCCCGAATCTTTTCTCAATTCTTCAGAAGATTATTCTGCGGAGAGAGGGGGATTCGAACCCCCGGTACCAGTAATAGGTACGACAGTTTAGCAAACTGTTGGTTTCAGCCACTCACCCATCTCTCCAATCCTTTTCAGAATTGGTGGTGCAAAATTACAATTATTTTGTTAACTACAAAACTTCTACTCGCTTTTTTATTGTTTTTATTTCTGTTACAACAACTAATCAATATAAATACATATAGTTAGAGGATTGGAAAAAACATACATTATGCAACAATTTATCAGACTTATGAGATTAATTCATCATTTATTAACAATCCCTCTTCCTTTTAAGAGAATATACAATCTCATTTATTACATTTTTCAATTCTATATTTATTGTACTTTTATGTACTTTAATAGCTTTCACTATATCTTTTTGATTATAATTTTCTTTCTTAAATAAATTTATTGCGTACCTTTGTACCCTTGAGTTAAGTGTTACTTTTTTAAGGGAATAGTTGTAATTATTAACTTATAGGAGGGAGTGTTGTATACTCTTTTCTTTTTCTTGAAAAACTTTTTAATAAGTTATTACTTCACTATTTAAAAGTTGCATTTATAACTTGAACTTATGGTATGTATTATAAACCAATAATAAATTAAAGTATGAGAAATATAGTAAAGAAATATACCAATGGAGAAGTAACTATTGTTTGGCAACCAGAAAAATGTTGTCATTCTGGAATTTGCGTAGAAAACAATCCTGAAGTTTTCTGTCCAGAAGAGATTCCTTGGATAAAACCAGAAAAATCAACTACCCAAGAAATTATTAAAACAGTGAAACAATGCCCAACAGAAGCATTAACTTATTATATGAACAGTGAAAAAGAACTCTCTTTGAACTTATAACATCGTTTAAATCAATAAAAATATAATTCTTTAATTACTTCTAACTGCTTCTAAAGACTCTACATTAAGATCCATATTATGGGCTATACAAAGCTAAATCAAATATTGCTGTACTATTCATAATACAAAGTTAAAAGTTTTTATTTGCCCACTCAAAATGCTATAGAATCCTTTTAATGATCTCAAAATATTTATCATAGGTTTTTTGTTTTTAAGTAATTAAAATTCTAATTTTGCAAGATGAAAAGAATTGCTGATTATTTACTTTTTTATTGCGTATTGCTACCACTTTCATTATTACCAATATGGTTTATATATTTGATAGCAAGTATAACTGCTTTTATACTTCAATATGTTATTAAATATAGAGCAAAAATCATTGATGATAACTTAAAGAACTCCTTTCCTGAACTATCTATAAAAGAAATAAAGCAAATTAAGACTAAATTCTACAAACATTTGGCGGATATTTTTCTTGAAGCTTTTAAAATGCTATCAATTTCAAGAAAGAACTTAATGCGACGTTACAAATGTAATAATCCTGAAATCTTAAAACCATATTATGATAAAGGACAAAGTATTATATTAGTATCTGCCCATTATAATAATTGGGAATATATGGTTCTTTCTCTCGACATGCAGTTTTTTCATCACGGAATTGGCGTTGGGAAAAGAATGACAAATAAAAGTTTTGGTGATCTTATGCACCATAAACGCACTCGTTACGGCACAGAAGTATGCTATACAGACAATGTAAAAGAGATTATAGCAAAACATGAGAATGACAAAACCCCTTGTGCATACATGCTATTGTCCGATCAAAGCCCTAATGATTCCCATAAATGCTATTGGACAGAGTTCCTTCATCAAGACACTCCTGTAATATATGGAGCAGAATACCTATCAAAGAAATATAACTATCCTGTCTTCTACTACAAAGTAAATAAAGTAAAACGAGGATACTATACTTTTGATATTATACCAATATCAGACAATCCTAACGAAACAGAGTACGGAGAAATAACGACAAAACATCTTTTCCAATTAGAGAAAGCAATAAAAGCAAACCCTCCTTACTGGCTTTGGTCACATAGAAGATGGAAACACAAACGCCCAGAAAACATATATCAAGATAAATTCATAAAAGAATAACCCTCACAAATACCCATAATGTATCTTGTTTATTGTCTTTAGATAACAAGCATTAGACTATTAGTTGATAATAAAACAAATCATTTCAAACAAAGAAATAAATATTTTTTTTACCCAAAACACTTGCATTCTCTTTCAAGATTGATTATCTTTGCATTAAGAAAATCCGAAAACCAAATCTCCAAAAAAGCATAACAAATTAAGATGTGCATCTAAACACCCATTAGATGTGCATCTAACTGAGCCTTAGATGCACATCTAACGACCCCAATAACGCCATAATTACACCCTAAACATGGCGTTATTCAACTCAAATATGGCGTTATTGAACCCTAAAGATGGCGACTTTATACTCTAAAATCGCCATCTTTTCATTATAAACTTGGAGTTATCCTACTCAAAATATAGAATTCCCTTTGAAAAACCTTAGTGTCCTTCAATCCAATTATCGCCAGCCTTTAAATTAAATTCTATTCAATCTCTACTTAAATATATGGCTTATTTCCTCTCTTTTAATATAATAGCCGTTATAAATTTAGATTAAGAATAAATTTATTTTTGGCTTAAAAACATTATCTTTGCATATCAATATATCTCACTAAGTCAAAGAATATTCGTTATAGAAGTTTATTTATTTCCTTCCAGTATGACCAAAACCACCTTCACCTCTTTGTGTTTCTGATAGAGTTTCGACCTCTTGCCAATCAATTCGTTCATGTTTGGCTATTATCATTTGAGCTATCCTTTCTCCATCTTTGATTTCAAAGTCTTGATTTGAGAGGTTTACAAGTATAACCTTTATTTCTCCTCTATAATCTGCATCAATTGTTCCTGGAGTATTTAGAACTGTGATGCCATTTTTTGCAGCTAAACCACTACGAGGACGAACTTGTGCTTCATAACCTGTTGGTAATTCAATAAAGATACTGGTAGGAATCATTGCCCTTTCCAAAGGTTTCAAGATAACAGATTCTTCTATATTAGCTCTTAAATCCATTCCTGCCGAACTCTCAGTAGCATATTCAGGAATACTATGTTTTGATTTGTTTACTATTCTTACGTCCATGTTTTATTATTTTTCTGTTTACAAAAGTAATCTTTTTATTTATTAGTATCAAATATAATATCCCCTATCGTTCATTTCTATGTCTTGGAGTTTAACTATTTTATATTCTATACAAACAAACATAATAAAATCACAACCAACTGTTTGTTAGTGGCTTAAATAATTATAACGCCTATATAGGTAATGATTTAGAAACGAGCAAACTTCATACATCTGAGTTATTCCACATTATGTTTAAGAGCAACTTATTTCAGCAAAGATAATAATTCCATTTGCAATATGAGAATTCCGAATGTATAGAATTCAAATAATTTTAGTAATATATTCAATACAAAAATACTCACAGGTAATGAACGATAACAGCCCCAAAAAGGCTTATGTGAAGACAACTCATTATATCGACAAGTGTGTTTTAATGGGATAAATTTATTCTTTCTTCGATCTAATAATGAAAGCACTTCCATCTTTAACTTCATCCCAAGTAACTAGCTTGCTTATCCCAATACCACTTTCATTCATTAACACGTACACTTCCTCTTTGGGATTCTCAATAGGCTTAGTAATTTGACATTCTTTAGGGAGTACACCTATTGATAAATTGCCATTTGAATCTATAATTATTGCACCATAACGATGACCTTCATTAAATCTCTTTATCAATTGTGTTTGTAATTTGTGCCAATCTTTAGTAATAAAAGTAACATCATTTAAAGAGACTAAAGGATGAAAAACTTCGGAATAGACATTATTAAGAAGTGATAAAAATGCATTATCAAAATTAGTCAATATTTTTTGTTCTTCTATTGATTCTATTAAAGTTATAAGATCTTCTTCTGATTGTACATTTTTCACTATATCTAAGGAGTCAAATAATACAGAAATAGTATCAAATATCTTATCGCCAAATAATGATGTTTTTGAAATTAGCTCACTTTCTAAGATATAAAAAAGATGTTTTCTACAGTATGTAATTATTTCTTTTTTTAGGGTTAGCTCCTGTTCATTATCTAAAATAAATACATCAGAATCCATGTAAATTGAGCACCAATTTATTGCTTTAGCAAAAAACTCTTGATGAAATTTATTGTCTTTTAAAAATTGATCGGTAAACCAATTGAGATTCGTAATAATATTATTGATTGAATCTTCATATACTTCATATGGATTTAATTTTAAAGGGACAGGCTGTTCAAGTTTGGTATCAATATAGTTTACTCGATATTGTATCTCTCTAGCTGAAGCAAGCACATCAAGAGTTGCAAAATATAATCTTGGTTGCAGTAATTCAAATTCTTTATTTTCTTTTTTCGTTTGCAGATACCACTCAGAAATATTTATTAGTTCTCTCAATTGTTTTGCATATTCAAACAGTGATTCAAAATTATATACTCCATCTTCAAATAAAGTATATCCCGATATTCTATTAATTAATTCGATGCCAAATAATGGTTCTTTATAGAATAGCGGAGAATTTAATTGTGCGTCAGAGAAAAAGCCTTTCTTTAGAGAGGGATGAAAGAAGAAATATCTAACATAATCTCCTATATTGCCCCATGAATTGAATATTATAGGGAGTGCTTGAGATCGAAAATTTGAACCACGATAAATATGATTTGTCCAACTAGAAAAATCCTCATAACTTGTTTCAAAATATTGATCTAAAAACTTTTTAACTTCTTGAGCATTATTCATCAAACTTTCAGGGTGATAGTATTCGTTGTCTTCATAATTATCTACTATATACCTGCTTAATGGCTCTTTTGTATTTAATGTAAAGCCTTTTTCTATTGAAGCTTTTAGAAACACAAATGGGTTTATTTGATATAAAGAAACACAAAACTTTGCTGGGCTATCAAAATGTGTAATATTTCTCCAAATAATAAAAAAACCATGAGAATTATTCTTTGCACCATTGAAAGTGATTAAATCATCTATTATTTCAAATAGAAATGCTTCGTCAGGAATTTTCTTTTCTTTGTCATATTGATATGGAACTAATGAAACACTTGAGAAAGCATATTCCGGCAAAGTATTTTGCCATATATCTGTCCAACTATCAGGAATATGAATATTCAACACTAGTTTCTCATCAATAATATCTGTCTTTAATGCTAAAATATTGAACTTTGAGCCTAATATTAAAGAGCTGATAGAATGGTCTAAAAGCGTATTAAATTCTGTAGAAATGATAACAAGATTTATATCTGAATCAGCAATATTTGGTAAATGATTTTTTACTTCCAGGGCATAAGCAAAAAGTTCAGTAATAGCTTCTCTTTCAGTTTGAGAATCTTTTTTTAACTCAAATATAGAAAAATTGTTCTTTTCACTATTCGTTATTAAGACATCTGGATATAGTCGCTCTTTTTTTTCTTTTGTATCTTTTTGAATGGAAATATTCTTAATATCTTCACCGGAAATTATCTCATAGAAGTTAAATGAGTCTAAAACATCCTTTGCTTTTTTGCAATATAAAGTTCTTAATTGGAAATCTATTTGAAATCCAGGAATAAAATTATCATTTGTATCTCTATCAAGATAGCCTTCTAGCAAATCAATTCCATGTATTGATGCTAGTAATATTTCTTGCTGTAGAGTTTCAATTATTAAATTTTGTAATTGCTTTTCCGATTCAAAATCCATGCGTTTATGTTTTATATAACTATTAAATAATCCTATATATGATATTTACCTGACAAAAGTACTCATAAAAAGACACTTAGGGATATGAATTATATAGTATTTTAAGTCATTGACTAAAAAATGTTCTCACTTTAAGATGAGCTTATTAATTATTATGCAAACTTATAAAATAAAACTTTATCTTGCAAATTAATTATTAATTATTTCCAAATCTTAGGATTTGAAAAGATAGTAAATATCATTAAATCTTAGGATTTATTATAACTAATAGAGGATTTATTTTAAGTAAAAGAAATGCGTGTTTATTTTCTTATTAATTTCTTTATATCTAATTTGTATACTCCGAGAATGAAGAAGATTATGATTATTGTATTTACAATTAATCTTATTATTGTACTTTCTATTGGTAAGTAGTGCATGATAAGGTATAGTATAAGGGCTGAAAGGAGATAAATTGTTATGTGTTTTATATTATAGTTTACTGGATAATGTCTTTGCCCTATTAGATAACAAAGAATTGCTATTGTGAAATAACATATAAATGTTGTCCAAGCTGCTCCCATATATCCCATTATTGGAACTAATATATAGTTTAAAATCAATGTTATTATTGCTCCTATTGTTGCTATATATGCTCCATATTTTGTTTTATCTGTTACCTTATACCAAATACTTAGGTTATAATAGATGCCAAGGAAGAGGTTTGCTCCTAAGAGTATTGGTACTACTTTTAAGCCTATTCTATAATCTTTTCCGATAAAGTACTTTAATATATCTAAGTAGCCAAGTACTATGAGGAAGATTACACAAAGGAATATTACAAATACTGTCATAATATTTGAATAGGATTGTTTTGCATCTTCTTGTTTCATCTTTGAAAAGAAGAATGGTTCGGCTGCAAATTTAAAGGCTTGAATAAATAAACTTATAACTATTGAGAGTTTATAACAAGCTCCATAAATTCCTATTTGGCTCATTTTATAATCACTTATTTCCTTTACTGAATGTAGATTATCTGGAATTGTTACAAGATGTTTTAGTGCTATTCGGTCAAAGGTTTCATTTACCATGCCTGCTAATCCTCCTATCATTACTGGAAGTGCATAGTATAGCATCTTCTTCAGAAGTTTAAAGTCAAAGTTTGGACGGAATTTCATGAACTCAGGAAGCAAAAGCAAAGATGCAATAAAAGATGCTAAGACGTTAGATATAAAGATATAGATAACTAAATCATTAGGATTAAACCATGATGTTACTAATATGCTACCATTTCTATAGAGTATTGGACAAATAAGAAAAAAGAATAGGTTAAAGAATATGTTTGAACATATATCCATTGTTTTAATAAATGCAAATCTTGCTGCCTTTTGTTTGGAACGAAGATAAGCATAAGGAATAGCTCTTATGGCATCAAGTGCAAGTATTAAAAGGAAAAGGACTATGTAATTCTTATGGTCTGAATATTCTAAAGCACTCGAAATTGGATTTAAGAATATAAATGTGATTATAAGAAATAAGGAAGTTGAAATCATAAGAGACAGCAAAGACGTATTATAAACCACATCTTTTTTCTCCGAAGTTTGATTAAACCTAAAGAAAGCAGTTTCCATTCCGTATGTTAGAATAATCATTAGGAATGATATATATGCATAAAGTTCACTAACTATTCCATAATTTTGGGTTGCCATACTATAAGTATATAATGGCACTAAGAAGTAATTTAAGAAACGACCTATTATGGTTGGAACTCCATAAATTGCTGTTTGCCCTGCAAGTTTTTTAATATCACTCATAAGTTAGTTTTTTATTTTCCTCTTATTTCATTGCAAAGATATACTTTTTCTAAAAGTGAATAATAAAAAATAATACCTTTGCAGTATGGAAATAGTTTTAGGCTTTGGCAGTAATTTGGGAAACAGAGAAGAATTTATCAATACTTCCTATAAACTTTTAGAAGAAAGGTTAGGAATAATGATAAAGAAATCCTTATTTATTGAAACTTTAGCATGGGGCTTTGAAAGTGAAAACAAATTTCTAAATTCTGTTGCATTATTTCAAACCGATAAAACACCAATTGAAGCCCTAAGAATATGTAATCAAATTGAAAAAGAATTGGGAAGAGTTAGGGAAGGACACACTTATCAAAATCGTACCATAGATATAGATATTCTATTTTACGATGATATAATATTAAACACACCTGAATTAATAATACCTCATCCCCTAATCCAAAAAAGAGATTTCGTTCTAATACCATTGAAAGAAATTTTACCTCAATACGTTCATCCCATACTTAAAAAGAAATTAAAGGAAATTATCATATAATTACGACCAGGGATCAAAAGAATAGGGACGGAAGAGTTGATGTTCATGGAATGAAATTCAAAAAAAACAGGTGTAAAGATTTGATAATTTTAATAGTGGAATGGCATTTCATACTGGTCAGAATGGCATTACAAGTAGGGTGGAATGGCATTTCAGGGGCATAAAGATCTAATCTTTACTCCTGAATAAGTAAGAATTTAATCCTTATAGAAGAAATGTTTACTACAGAAACATTAGATAACTGGACGTGATTATCAAGTAACTGGACAGAATTATCAAGTGATTAGGGATTATCCTCCAAACTCCATAAGATATTGCTTGATGAAGATGTCTAAATCTCCATCTAATACTCCTTGTGTGTTAGATGTTTCTATATTTGTTCTTAAGTCTTTCACCAACTTATAAGGATGAAGTACATAGTTTCTTATTTGTGAACCCCACTCAATCTTCATCTTAGAACCTTCAATTATTGCTATCTTTTCTCTTTTCTTTCTAAGCTCTATTTCATAAAGTTGGGACTTTAACATTTGAATTGCTTTGTCACGATTTTGAAGTTGAGAACGAGTTTGTTGACATTCAATAACAATATTTGCTGGCTTATAATGCAAACGTACTGCTGTTTCAACCTTATTTACATTCTGTCCTCCTGGTCCTCCTGAACGAAAAGTATCCCATTCTATATCTGATGGGTTAATAACTATTTCTATATTATCATCAATTATAGGATAAGCATAAACAGAAGCAAAAGAAGTGTGTCGTTTGTTTGCAGAATCGAAAGGGGAAAGTCTCACTAAACGATGAACTCCGTTTTCTCCTTTTAGGTAACCATAAGCAAATTCTCCTTCTATTTCTAATGTTACACTTTTAATTCCAGCAACATCTCCATCTTGAATATCTACTTCTTGTACTTTAAAATTATTTCTTTCAGCATAACGTAGATACATTCGCATAAGCATAGCAGCCCAATCGCAGCTTTCAGTTCCTCCTGCTCCTGCATTAATTGTTATTATTGCAGAAAGACGATCTTCTTCATTGCGAAGCATATTCTTAAATTCAAGGTCTTCTATTATCTTTTCAAGACTATCAAGATGCTCTTCCAAGTCTTTTTCTGTGCAATCTCCTGCATCGAAAAACTCTTTCCAAACAATTACATCTTCATAAGAAGACATAATTTTATCAAAGAAATTTGTCCAAACTTTCTTTTCATTAATCGTTCTAAGAAACTTTTCTGCTTCCTTAGGATCATTCCAAAAGTCTGGAGCAAGCGTAATTTGAGTTTCTTCTTCTATTAGTTTCTTCTTATTATCGATGTCAAAGAAACCTCCTTAGAATCGAAATTCTTTCATCAAAATCTTTAATTCTCTCGTCTATTGTCATAAGTAATTATTTCATTAGCTAAAATATCTTAACTAACATGAATGCAAAAGTAATGAATAATTTTCAGTATTCAACTTTATTCTCGCTCTTTTGCCATAATTCAAAAGGTTCTTGACCTTCTTGTTTCATTATATTTTCTATTGGAATTGTTCTTTCTTTTATTGGAAGAGATAGCTCATTATATATAAATGAATCATTAAAACCATTATTTGCAGCATCAAAACGATCTGCAGAATAATATATCTTTTCTATCTTTGCCCAGTAAATTGCAGACAAACACATAGGACATGGCTCACAAGAAGAATAAATTTCACAACCAGATAAATCAAATGTATTAAGTTCTTGACAAGCTTTTCTTATAGCATTTACTTCTGCATGGGCAGTTGGATCGTTTGTTGTTGTTACAGAATTACATGCTTTTGCAATTATCTTTCCATCCTTTACTATAACAGCACCAAAAGGTCCTCCATTATTTTCCTTTATATTCTCAACAGCAATATCTATTGCCAGTTGCATAAATTCTTTATTCATATTTCTTGAGTTCTTAATTTCTTGACAAAAGTAATAAAATTCTATATTTAGTTTGCTTCCTCTGAAAATAAAAACACCATTCTCAAAACAATGAAAATGGTGTTTTTATTATAGATATTTAAGTTTAATAGCTCTTTAGTATGCTCTTGCAAATATTACTCTTCGATGTGATGGTTTCCCGCTGAAAATACATTTTCCTTCTTCTTCAATGGCATCTAAAGGTATGCAGCGAATTGTTGCTTTTGTAAGTTCTTTTACCTTTTCTTCTGTTTCTGCTGTTCCATCCCAATGACAAGAAAGGAATCCTCCTTTTTCTATTTCTACTAAGAATTCTTCCCAAGTATCTACTTTACGTGTATTGTTTTGACGGAATGATAACGCTTTATTGAATAAGTTTTCTTGGATGTCTTCTAATAGTTTTGCAACCTTTTGGCTTGCTCCTTCAATAGAAATTGTTTCTTTTATTAAGTTATCTCTTCTTGCCAACTCAATAACTCCCTGTTCCAAATCTCTTGCTCCTATTGTAATTCGAACTGGAACTCCTTTAAATTCGTATTCGTTAAATTTCCAACCTGGTTTATATTCTTCACGATTATCGTATTTAACTGAAATCCCCATAGCCTTAAGCTCTGCCATTATCTTTTCTGCTTCAGCATTTACAGCAGCTTGTTGCTCCTCTGTTTTGGCAATTGGAATAATAACAACTTGTATTGGGGCAAGCTTTGGAGGAAGTACTAATCCATTGTCATCAGAGTGACACATTATTAATCCGCCAATTAGTCTTGTTGATACTCCCCAAGATGTTGCCCAAACATATTCTAATTTATTTTCTTTTGAAAGGAATTTAACATCAAATGCCTTTGCAAAGTTTTGTCCTAAGAAGTGAGAAGTTCCAGCTTGAAGTGCTTTTCCATCTTGCATCATTGCTTCAATACAATAAGTATCTAATGCTCCACCAAAACGTTCATTTGGTGATTTAACTCCTTTTAGAACTGGCATTGCCATGAAATTCTCTGCAAAATAAGCATAAACTTCAAGCATTTTCTTTGTTTCTTCAATTGCTTCTTCTGATGTTGCATGAGCTGTATGTCCTTCTTGCCAAAGGAATTCAGTTGTACGAAGAAACATTCTTGTTCTCATTTCCCAACGAACAACATTTGCCCATTGGTTACAAAGAATAGGAAGGTCACGATATGATTTTATCCAACCACGGTAAGTATCCCAAATAATTGTTTCACTTGTTGGACGAACTATTAATTCTTCTTCTAATTTTGCATCAGGATCTGGTTCTAAGCCAGGAGTCCCATCACGTTTTGGTTTTAGTCTATAATGAGTAACAACTGCACATTCTTTTGCAAACCCTTCTACATGTTCTGCTTCTCTTTCAAAATAAGATTTAGGAATAAAAAGAGGGAAATAAGCATTTTGATGTCCAGTTTCTTTAAACATATCGTCTAATGCTCTTTGTATTTTTTCCCAAATTGCATAACCATAAGGCTTGATAACCATGCAACCTCTAACCGCAGAGTTCTCTGCTAAATCAGCTCTTACAACCAATTCATTATACCATTCTGAATAATTTTCAGCTCGTGTAATAAAATCTTTTGCCATTATTTTCTTGTTTGTATTTGTTTTCTTTTTAGTTTTGCAAAGGTACAAATAAAAATAATTGGCTAAGTGTTTTATTAATTGATACGTAAATTTATTATTCATTAAGCAGCATTTGGCATAAGTTTTGCAATATTTCAAGTATCAATAGATTAAAAGAAATAATAACAGATAAATATATAGTAGATATGAAAACATTAAAATTTAGTTTCGTTACCATTGTACTCACAACTATTCTTGCTTTAAGTGGTTGTACAATACAATCTGGTTTAATGAGTTATGATGACGTTTATTATAATCCTAACGATGAACAACAATATCAGGAGGTAGAAAAAAGGACTAATTCCTCTTCAAATTCCGACAATGTAAATAGTCATAACTATTCAAATAAGTCGAGAGAATACAATGAAAAATTAAAGAATAATAATCTTACTCAAAGCAATCAAGGAGATTATCAAGCACAAGACTCCTCTTATGATGGAACTTCCCAAGGTAATGCTTATAGTGGAGATTACTTAGATTATAATGACGATGATTATTATGACTATGCTTATTCTGCTCGTATTCGTAGATTTCATAATCCTTATGTATGGTCTGGCTATTACGATGACTACTATACTAATCTTTATTGGTATACTTACAATCCATTTTATTGGGGAACAAGTATATATTTAGGTTATAATTGGTGGTATCCTTCATATTATAATCCATACTATAATGGTTGGGGATATAATTATTGGGGATATGGATATAATTATGGTTGGGGATATCCTAATAATGTTTGTTACTATAATAGTAGAGACCATAATTCTAATTTCAATAGACCAAGAAGTTCTTTTGACCCTAATAACGGAGCTTTATCTTCAAGAGGAGGAGGTTCAAGAACAGGTCATTTTGAAAATAACAATACAGGAAAAACATTTGGAGATAAATATAATTCAAGATATGGTAGCTTAACAACCGACCGTGGTAAAACAACAAGCAACCTTAATCGCTCAAGAAATACAACAAGTGTTGCAAATAACATAACACGCACTAATAACAGACAAAACAATCGTTTTAGTAGCATTGATCAAAAGCAAAATCCAATTAGAACAAATAATAGATTTAATAAACCTGTAAGAATAGAAAGTAGAACAATAACTAACGAAAATAGACAAACTAAAATAAACAATGGACGTGTTAATAATAATCAACGCATTAATAACAATCGTGTAGAAAACAATAATCGAATAAACAATAACAACAATATTAATAATAGGAACAATAGAACTTACACTCCTCCTTCTTCTCGTCAACCTCGAACAAACAATCAATTTAGAACAAACTCTAATCGTTCTTTTAATACTAATACTCCTACAAGAAATAGCGAAAGTCGTCCTGTACTTAATAATAATAATTCTAAATCTCGTTCGACCTATACTCCATCCTCTTCAAGTAGCTCTCGTTCTACTACTGGCTCTTCTAATAGTGGAAGTAGCCGCTCTGGAGGTTCAAGCTCAGGTTCAAGTCGATCTGGCGGAAGAAGATAGTTCTCTAAATAGTATTTGAATAGTTAATTAAACAAACAAAACATAAAAGAAAGAATATGAAAAAGATATTTTTATACGTAGCAAGTATTTTCTTAGTAGGAAACTTGTCAGCACAAACAATAACAGATGCTTTGAGATTTTCTCAAATGGGATTAAATGGAACTTCTAACTATATTTCAAGAGCAGGGGCAATTGGAGCATTAGGTGGAGACTTAACTGCTGCAAGTTATAACCCAGCTGGACTTGGGGTTTATAATTCAAATGAACTATCTTTATCAACAGGACTTTATTGGTCTTTTACAGATGCAAATTCAAATGGATTAGTAACCTCAGACAATAGAGCAAACTTTAACCTTGGACATATTGCAGCTCTTTTCTATTTCAAACCAAGAAGCAATGACTTCAAAGCAGTACAATTTGCTTTTGGATTAAACAGATTAAAATCTTATGGTAATAGAACAATATATGAAAGAGATGGTTTAAATTATTCTTATGTTTCTAATATAATAGCAAATGGATATAGTGATGCTTTTATGCATGATTTCTATCAATCTTATGTGGTAGACTCAGCTGGAGGAAATTATACATCTGTATACCAAAATGGAAAGTTTAATCAATTACGTTCCATTACAGAATCAGGTTCAGTAAATGAAATGACATTTTCTCTTTCAACAAATATTCGTAATTTTCTTTATTTAGGAGCAACAATAGGAGTTCCTATGGTAAACTACCATTCTGAAGGATCTTTTATGGAAAAAAAAGTAGATAATGCAGGGAATATAACAGATCAATATACATATAATGAAACAAAAGATATCTATGCAACAGGGGTAAACTTAAAATTAGGAGCAATAATTCGTCCTGTTAATTGGTTTCGTTTAGGTTTAGCAATACACACTCCAACTTATTATTCAATCGAAGACAACCTTTATTCCGAAGTATCATCATATCAATGGATAAGTGGAGGCGATTGGGATCCTATTAAATATCATCTTCAAACCCCATTTCGTTTCTTAGGTTCAATGGCATTTATACTTGGAGATAATAAATCAAAATTAGCAGGTTCAATCTCTGCAGACTATGAATATGCAGACTACTCAAAAATGAAATATCGTTTAAATAATAATATTTCAACTGAGAGCGAAATTAATAAATTAATATCAGATTATTTCCAAGCAACAAATACATTAAGAATTGGAGGAGAAGTGAAACTTGGAACAATTGCACTAAGAGCAGGTTATTGCATTATGGACAATCCATATAGCAAAGACTTAAATGATGCAGGAGCTTACTCAATAACAGGAGGCTTAGGTTATAAAAACAAAAACTTCTTTATGGACTTTGCTTATGCTTACACATACGGAAAATCAAAATTCAATGAATACGACCAATCTGTAATAAACTTAGAAAATACAAGCCACTTAGCACAATTAACATTTGGAGTAAAGTTCTAAGATATATCAAAGTAATAATTAATAAGAAATGAGGAGTCCTAATTAAATTTTAGAACTCCTCTTTCCATTTATAAGAATAAATATTGATTAATTGACAAACTATATTATCTACTAATTGATAATCTTACCTTTTCTATCAAACTTTTTACATGGCTCGGCAAAACTGTTCTTCTGATCAAAGCCTAAGTCTTTACTTGAATAATTAAATAAAAGTACAATTACCTCTTCTCTAAATTATAAAACAATAAAAAATTACATTGTGCTATACAATGGGCGTTTTAGAATAAACTTAATCCTATTCAAATAATTAACGTGAGTTTGATGTAAAACTACATTATTATCCTTAAGTTATGATTTTGTAATATTTAATCCCTATAAAAAGGTAATTAAACAAAGAATAAGTGTCAGTAAACAGGGATTAAATTTGTGTAAACGAAGTTTAAATGTCGTACGATGGGCATCGTGGGGGTGCTACGATGGGTATCGTAGACTATCTACAATGGGCATCGTAGATTTTAAGGAATTTTAGAGGGAGTGTTTTGTTTTTGGTTATACTCTTCTGTGTTTGAGTATATTTTATTGGTGCAAAGATATAAAATATTGGAGAATAAGTCAAGGAATTTAGGAAATATTTATTGGGGAATTTCACTTTAAAATGGGAGTGTTTCTTTCACGTGAGTAGAGATAAAGGATTTGCTTACTTTAAATTTATGTTATATTAGAATTGTAATATAATTGTGGTCGTTATAAATTACTTCAATCTATTAATCTAAGGCTGGATTTTCAGAAATAAAAAAAAGGAGTAAACTTAATTGCTTACTCCTCTATGATTTTTATTAAATATTATTTCTTATTGATGTTCAACTTTTTTATATGGCTAATATTAAATAAGTTTTTACCTTTATTGTTTTCATAAAATGTAGGAGGAGTTAATGCTGTATTCATATACATAATTCCGACCATTATAGATACATCTCCAGATTCATAAATACTTTCGATTTTTTCTGCTTCTGTTATCCAGTCCTCTTCACAAGATGTAATATTTTCTTTATTTTGATTGTAGAAACTTAGGAAGTTTGGGCGATTAGTAAATGTATAATCCTCTCCATTAATTGATTCATAATCTGCTTTATAAGTATGATCTTTCCCTTTCATTATTGCAACACATTCTGCTGAATATTTTTCGAAATAATTATATGCCATATCTTTATTATTACATAATGCACTATATCCTGCAAAACAAATTAAATTCTTTGCGTCTCCTAATACATACATAATTGAATAAGTAGAATCAATATAAATATACGATGTAACTTCATTTTCTGTATAATTCATAAGGAGAGTATATCCTTTACCTTCTAATGTTGGTTGTACTTCATTAACTGTTTTTCCTGTGTAATTTTTAAGTTCTGTAATTAATTCAGTAGATGCAGTTGTATTATTTGTTTCTGCTTCTGGGTCTTTGTCTTTGCATGAGTTAAATAGTATCACACAAAGTACAGTACTAAGGATAAGAGCTAATTTTTTCATTCTTTTACTTACTTTTATTATTAATTATTTTACCTTTCAGTAACGCTTGTATAATTATTTTATTATCTATAATCCGAAAGAGATACCAACACTATATGGGTAAACTTCTGTTTCTGTATTTGTTTTAAAGAGTGGAGTTAAAGAATATCTTGCATAGAAATTTAGATCTCCCCATCCAAATCCTGCTTGAACATCTAATTTCACTGGTTTAAAATTAGCATAATTAGCTCCCCAACGTTCTTCTACTTCTCCATGAGGAATATCATAATCTCTTTTAAATCCTGTTGATGAAGTTCTGAAATTAAGACCTCCTATCGCTCCAACATGGAAAGCAAAGTTTTTTGCTACTCTAAATTTAACAAACAAAGGAAGAGTTATATAACGAGCTACAAGTTTACATTCTGGATCAATTGAAGGATTTGTTTCAAGACCTATTCTTTTTTCTCCATTTACATCTGATAACATTACATTATTTTTAAAACGGAATATATCTGATTCATATCCTAATCCTGTAGATATTGTCCATCTCCTATTTAATTTAAATTCATATCTAAATCCTAAATTCCAACTACTACCACACTTTAAAGAATATTGTCCTGAAGGAGAAGAAAACAAATCATCAACACTTGAAACTCTATTTGACCAACCTAATATTCCATAACCCACTTGCAAAGAAAAATTAACTTTATCTTTTCCTAATTTTTGAGCTTCTAAATTTTTATTCTCTTTTTTATTTTCATTCTCTTTCGTAAATGGCTTGTCAATATAAGGAGCTGTAATGGTAAGCATTTTAAATTTACTTTCTCTAATCTCACTAATAGTATTATTGCCTGTAATATTTATATCATCGTATTTATAACGATTTATTTTTTTTATGTTTCCGTTTATTTCTAATTCAGAACTTCCTTCTCCATTTAAATTAAGTTCTTCTACATTTAATTGTTTGAATTTAACTTTTGATTTGTCACTTAACTCTATTGAAAGATCTTTAATGTTACACTCTTCTTCAAAACTTAAACTTGCCCCTTTAGAAAGATCATATACTCTTTCTTTTGCATTAATTTCTGATTTAATTACAACATTTGAATTTTCTTTTATGGTTATGTTCCCAATATCTTTTCTAAGAGTTATTTCTAAATTTAGAGGATAATCATCTTGAATTTTTATTTCTCCATCTTCAAATCCTTTGATAGGATAATTTGAAATATAATCTTCCTTTATATCTTCAAATTTAAAACTAACATTAACATTCTTTCCAACAATGATTTTTGCATCTTCAGTTTCATTTACTTCTCCCTTTATTATATTAACTAAATCATCAGTATCATTAAAATCTGAAATAGTATCATATTTATAATTCCCTTTTATTTGAGCATTTCCATTCTTTGAAATTTGAAGACTACTTATCTCACCATTCAATTCTAATATTGAACCCTTTTCAGCTACAATATTTGCATTATCTGCATTTAATGAACTAAACTTCATTTTAGAATTCTCAGATGTTATAATATTTGCTTCCCTTATTTTAACTCTCCCTTCAAAAAATATTTCTGAGTTTTTTTCAGCTGTGAATGTTATAGAATTTTCAGATATAATATCATCTTTTACTGTTACTTTTGAATTTTCACCAAAGGAATAAGTATTAACTTTATTAGCTAACTCTATTGTTATCTTAAAATATTTTTTTTTATCTTTATAGGGAGATTCTACCATTAAAACATTATTACTCAAAGTACAAAAACCTTTATAATCTTCTGCATCTTCTTTTGCTATATTTCCTGTTAAATAGACAACATTCTCTTTCCCTGACTTTATTGTAACAGGACAATCAGTTTCTATATTTATCATATATATGTTATCTTCTACATCTAGAGAACTTGTGATTACTTGTTTTATCGTTACTTCTTTTTGAGAAAAGGCATCGAACGATATTCCTAATAAAAGAATTAGGAATAATAAATTCTTGGTTTTCATATTTTTTATTTTTAAATTGTTTATACTACTTTCTTGTTATGCTTATTCCAGATGTACTTACTTTTACTCCTTCTTGAAAATAAGCAATTGCATTATTAAATTCTTTATTTGTTTCTTCTATTTTCTTTCCAAAGTTATTTTTTAATTTATTGAGAATGTCATCAGCAAACGATCTTCGCTTTTCTTCATTATAAGCGATTAGATTATCTACCTCAATTATATTTATTCCTTTAAATTCCTTTGCATCATCAATAACTACTAAGTTATTTACTTCATAAGCGATTAAATTATTAGAAAGAAAAACCTCAGGTTCTTTTGTAATATTATTATTAGAATCTATTTGTTGTTCCACTTTCGCAATTGCAATGGATTTAGAATATTGATTTTTACTAATCAATTTAGTAATTATTATCTTCCTTGTTTTCTTTTCTGATTTTCTTTCTACCTTCTTTTCTTTTTGCTCAACAATAGATTGTTTTATGTTAGATGCAATAGGACTTGATATAGGTAACTCCTTTTCTAAAACAGGTTGAAAGAAAAGTTTTCCTGCAACAAGACATATTAAAATAAATACTGCTGCAACAGAAGAATACTTTACCCATAAAGGGAAAAGAAAGGCTTTCTTATGTCTTAATGATTCTTTTTCTTTAAACGATATTTCCATATCAGGAATAAGAAATAAAGAATTATCATAAGCTTTAAGTTCTTCCTCAAGCTTAGGATTTTCTTTTAAGAATACTTCCAATTTTTTTTCCCCTTCTTCGGAAAGATTTCCTTCAATATGGTCAAGAAAGTAGGCTTCGTAATTATCTTTGTTTATCATCTTTAAATTATATTATCAATTGAACCTATATACTCTTTTAATTTCACCCTTGCTCTAAAGATATTAATCTTTACTTGCTCTTCACTTAAGGTTAGTATCTCTCCTATTTCTTTATAAGCATAGCCTTCATAGTCTCTAAGTAGTATTGTCGCCTTTTGAATTTGAGGTAATCGCTCTAAGGCTTCATTTAATACTTCATTTAAATCATTATAGCTATTTGTAGTGTTTGTTTGAGTTTGTGTAAGATTATCTTTAAGAGAATTATATTTAATATTGTTTAGCATAGTGTGGTAAGCTGTTGTATAGATATAAGACTTTGCTTTTAAGTAATCAACATCTATTTTCTTTTCCCATAGTTTTGTAAAAGTATCTTGTAGAATATCCTTCGCAGCATCATAGTCCTTAATATTTTTAATAAGGAAACGTAATACAGAATCAGCAAAACTGTTTATACAAAGGTTGTATTCTTTCTCAGTCATTAATAGTTTTTTAATAGTTTTGGGCGACTTCAATAAAAGCCGCCCAAACAAAATTAATCTTTACTCTTTTGTTGTTTTGTTTAAATAAGACAAGCGAAGATAGTAAAAAGTTACAGATAGAATAAAAAAAGACGAAAGTCAATGAAATTATTTTCTTTGTCTTTCGTCTTTTACTTATTGCTACATGTTGTAGTTTTTGGTATATTACTTAATTATCAAGCTTGTCATGCTTAAACTTCCTCCAACCAATTTATCATTGAATAAAGTAATCTTTTCTCCTTTTTGTTGAAGAGCTAAAATATAAATTAATGGCAAATAATGATCAGGAGATGGAATTGCTAATTGAATAGACTTGGATTGCTTTTCATAATTGATTATTGGCTCATAGTTCCCTTCTAACAAAAATCCATTAATGGTTTCTTTAGCTTCAATAGCCCAATCATACCCATAATTATCCTTGTCAAAATTTCCATAATCAACTAACCTTAAATTATGAATAATATTTCCACTTCCAATTATTAAAACACCTTTATTTCTTAATTCACTAAGTTTCTTTGCAAGTTCAAAATGAAAATTTGCAGGTTTAGTATAATCAATACTTAATTGAACAACAGGAATTTCTGCCTTAGAATATAAATGTCTTAAAACAGACCAAGCTCCATGATCTATTCCCCAATCATAATCTAATTCTACCAAATTTGGCATTAAAAGATTCTTAACCTCATTAGCTAAAGCTGGACTACCTTTTGCTGGGTATTGCACTTCATATAATTCTTGTGGAAATCCATAGAAATCATGAATAGTCTTAGGCATTTCCATTGAAGTTACTTTTGTGCCTTTTATAAACCAATGTGCAGAGATACATAATATAGCATTTGGTTTAGGTAGTGTTTTTGCAAGATCACGGAAACCTGTTACAAACTCATTTTCTTCTATTGCATTCATTGGACTTCCATGTCCAAGAAATAATAGAGGCATTCTTTCAGCATATGAAAAAAGGCTTGAAAAATTGTTCAATTCATTGATGTTTTCCATTGCTTATTATTGTTTTAAAGACACTTAATCTATGATATCAAATCCTGTATATGGAATAAGTGCTTTTGGTATTTTAATTCCTTCTGGAGTTTGGTTATTTTCTAATAATGATGCTACTATACGAGGAAGTGCAAGTGCAGAACCATTAAGAGTGTGAGCTAATTGTGTCTTTCCTTCAGAGGTCTTAAATCTTAGTTTAAGACGGTTTGATTGGAAGGTTTCAAAATTAGAAACAGAACTTACTTCCAACCAACGTTCTTGTGCTGCTGAATAAGTTTCAAAATCAAAAGTCAGAGCTGAAGTAAAACTCATGTCTCCTCCACAAAGACGAAGAACACGGAAAGGAAGTTCAAGCTTACGAAGAAGACCTGCAACATGATTTTTCATTTCTTCTAATTGTTGATATGAACGCTCTGGATGCTCAATACAAACAATTTCTACCTTGTCAAATTGATGAAGACGATTTAAACCTCTAACATCCTTACCATAAGAACCTGCTTCACGACGGAAACATTGTGAGTAAGCACATTTACGAATAGGGAAGTCTTTTTCTTGAACAATTACATCTCGAAAAATATTAGTTATAGGAACTTCTGCTGTTGGTATCATATAGAAACCATCAATAGGAATAGCATACATTTGACCTTCTTTATCTGGTAATTGTCCTGTTGCAAGGGCAGATGCTTCATTTACCATAAGAGGAGGTTGGACTTCAGCAAATCCACTTTTTTCTGCTTCATCAAGAAAGAAATTAATTAATGCTCTTTGTAGTTTTGCTCCTTTTCCTTTATAAACAGGGAAGCCTGCTCCTGTTATTTTTGTTCCTAATTCAAAGTCAACAATATCATATTTTGCACATAATTCCCAATGAGGAAGAGCTCCTTCATATAGTTTTGGCATTTCTCCATCAAAATATTCTATTTCATTATCCTCTGCACCTTTTCCAACAGGAACAGTTTCATGAGGAAGATTAGGAATAGAAAGTAATATTGTTTCAATCTCTTGCTCTGATTCACTAAGTTCTTTTTCAAAATCTTTTGAAGATTCTTTTAGCTTAGCTACTGCTTCTTTTGCCTTTTCTGCTAAATCTTTAGAGCCTTCCATCATATACTTTCCTATCTCTTTTGCCTTAACATTTAGCTCTGCTTTTATATCTTCTAATTGCTTTTGTGCTTGACGTTTCTTTTCATCTAAATCAATTAAACCATTGATTTTCTCTTCTGCATTTTTGAAATTCTTTACTTTTAGTAGCTCTATAACTTTATCTTTATAGAGTCTGATTTTATTTATTTCTAACATACTGTATCTATTTAATTTATTATCTATCTATTTAAACTTTATTATAGGGTTTGTCTATCAAAGAATGGGCTTTTCCCCGAAACCGAAAGAGGAATTGCAAAACCAAAAGCAATATCTTCTCCAAAAAGATTTAGTTCCTTTGCCGCTAAACCAACAGAATACATTACCCTACTATCAACTCTATTATCTGCAGCAATTGAAGTAGCACTTCCTATTGCAATACCTAAATCATGGGAGTTAAACACACAAGGACAATTTGATTTTTCTATCTTTTCTGAACAAGTAGGATAACCACATAATCCACAATTTAATCCTATTGGAGAATTTTTTGTTCCTATTAGAATAATTGCTTTTGCATTTAATATTGTTTGAGAATCACGTAAAAAGAATTGTTGATTATTCTCTTCAAACATCTGCTTTGTTTTTTCAGAAAGCTTTATTATATCATCTTTAGTAATCGTTACAATAACAAGATTATCTATCCCTCTTGCCTTTGGAGCTGTTCGAGCAGCAGTCATAATTGATTTTGCTACTTCTAAAATATGATTTTCTCTAATATCTTCTTCCCTATATATCATAGCTTAATATTTTAATAAGTGATCAACCAATTTTTTTACAGCCAAACCTCTATGACTTATTTCATTTTTATCTTCCAAACTCATCTCTGCAAAACTTTCTCCATAACCACTTGGAATAAATATTGGGTCATAACCAAAACCGCCCCTACCATAACGTTCTGTTAAGATTGCACCTTCACATTTCCCTTCAAAGAAATATTCCTTACCATCTTCAATTAAACAAATAACAGTTCTAAATCTTGCTTTACGATTTGTTTTGCCATCCATTTCTTCAAGTAATTTATCTACATTATCATCAAAAGAACAACCTTCGCCTGCATAACGTGCTGAATAAACTCCAGGACGACCATCAAGGGCATCAACTTCAAGACCTGTATCGTCTGCAAAACAATCTTTTCCATATTTATTATAAATATATTGAGCTTTTTGTTGTGCATTACCTTTTAAGGTATCAGATGTTTCAGGGATTTCTTCCCTACAACCTAATTCTCTTAAAGTAACTAATTTAATTGTATCTCCTAAGGCTTGACTTATTTCTTCTACCTTATGTTTATTATTAGTTGCAATTATATATTCTTTCATTTCTTTCTTGTTTTAAATGGCAAAATTACTAATAAATGTCCAAATTTCTTTTTCTCCGCCATTGGAAGTAAATTTATATTTCAGTTTAAAGCTTTTTTGATTCTTAATAATTGGATTTGAAGAAGAAATATTATTTGTATAAGTTTCTGCAATTGTTGCTCTTGAAGCCACTTCTTTTTCTCCAAAACAATCTGTATAAATAATCTTATTTTCTTTTACCCAAGAATCAAATTGTTGCTGTGTTATCTCTGAAATCTTATATGTATTGCTTGTATTTTCTTTTCTTTGTTGATAAGCATATATATTCTCCACCGCTGCCTTATCTTTAAGAATATAGATTGCTGTTGGGTCTTTAATAGTCAAATCAACTATATCTTTATTACAATTCAATTTCATATACCCCATTGGAATAAGAGCAAAGTATAAATTCCAAACGAACATAAACAAACCTAATCCAAATAATGCTCTACGAATATGAGTCAAATAATATGCTGATAACAAGATTAATAGAAATGGAATTATTACCATAAACTCTGCATTTCCATTTGAAAAAACAGCAAAACCAAAGTAAAGGATTAACATTGCCCAAGAGTATCTTACAAAGCGTCTTTCTTGAAAAAGTACTAAGCTTCTCTTTTTCAACTTAAAGACATGTATTATCCCATAAATAAGAAAAGTTAATGATATAATTATCACAGCAATACTAATTAATGGGTAAGAAGAAACTATTTTAAGCATATATCCATGAACTTGAATAAAAGTTCTGATAAAACTTATTGCAGACAAGACAATTACATTATTAAGTATTGGTAATTCTGCATTAGATGTGGTATAATCATGTAGAACAAAACTCATTAATGAACTAATACTAAAGCTCCCTTTTTCTATAAAAACAACTAAGACATAAGTTATTGGTAATATTAAGCTTATTAGAATAAAGCTAAGTATATACTTCAACCTTTTATTATATAAAACAACTAAGAAAGAGCTAATTAATGCAAAGACTACAATTTGATGAAATAAACATCCTAAAACACAAGCCAAAGCACATAAGACTACTTTATAGAACTTGTTTTTAATAAGGAAACTCTGCACAAAATTGATGGCAAGCAAAGTAAAGAAAATAGGAATAATATAACATTCATTATCTATTGCAAAACGTTCAAATCCAAAACAAGAACCAAGAAAAATAATAGCAAAAGCAATAAAACTCTCTTTACAATTTATTCTTAACATCATTATTCTAATAACTCCCAAACAAGACATTGCAAATATGACATTTATAAATTGAAATATCTTAATTGGTTCTATAGAAGTAAATTTTAAAGGCAAATAAACTAAATATCCCAAAACCGAATACAAAATATGATGAGGACGAAACATTTCCTTCCCCGTTAAAGAAGAAAAGGCGTTTGAATAAGCGTCAGAAGTTGGATTATTAGACAAAAAGATAAAATAGATTATCCCAAAGAAGGCAATTATAAACCAAGAATAGTTCCTTTTTAAATAGTTTATCATAATAATTTTTCAATGTTTTGAATGGCAAAGGTAATAAAATAAAATAAAAATGTATTTTTGCAGAGATGATTAAGCAAGAAGATATTTCAAAAATACTTGACGCAACAGAAATTGTTGATGTTATTAATGCCTTTGTTCCATTAAAAAGAAGAGGGGTTAATTACATTGGTTGTTGCCCTTTTCATAACGAAAAAACACCTTCATTTACTGTAAGTCCTTCAAAAGGTATCTTTAAATGTTTCGGTTGTGGAGAGGCTGGTAATGCTGTTAACTTCTTGATGAAACACGAGCATTATTCTTATCCTGAGGCTCTTTGTTTTCTCGCCAACAAATATGGTATTGAAATACAAGAAGAAGAGCTTACAGACGACCAAAAGACCCTTCAAGATGAAAAAGAGGGTTTGTTTCACGTTACTGATTTTGCTCAAAAATATTTTGCTGATATCCTTTTCAACGATACTGAAGGCAAAAACATAGGACTTAGCTATTTTATTGAAAGAGATTTAAAAGAAGCAACAATTAAACGTTGGGGATTAGGTTATTGCAAGGATAAATGGTCTGATTTTACAGAATACGCAAAAAAACAGGGTTATACTGATGAGGTTCTAATTAAGTCAGGCTTAACAATTGCTAAAGAAGAAACACATGTTCAATATGATAGATTTAGAGGAAGAGTTATGTTTCCTATCTATAATATTGGAGGAAGACCTTTAGGTTTTACTGGTCGTGTTCTTTCTTCTGAAAAGACAAAAGCAAAATATGTTAACTCTCCAGAAAGTGATATTTATTCTAAAGGTAAAGTTCTTTTCGGACTTCATTTAGCTAAGAATGAAATTGTAAAGCAAGATCTTTGTTATTTGGTTGAAGGAAATATGGATGCGGTAATGTTGTCGCAAAACAATGTAGAAAACGTTGTGGCAACTTCAGGAACAGCTCTTACAACCGAACAAATAAGACTGATTAAACGCTATACAAAAAACGTAACAGTGCTTTATGATGGTGATTCAGCAGGAATAAAAGCAGCATTTCGAGCAATTGATTTATTTTTGGAAAATGGCTTAAATGTAAAGATAGTTTTATTCCCCGATCAAGAAGATCCAGATTCATATTGCAGAAAATTACCACAAGAAGAATTTAAAGCATTTATAACAGATAAGGCAGAAAATTTTATCTTATTTAAGACTCATCTACTTTTACAAGATGCCAAAGACGATCCCTTTAAACGTAGTGCATTAATAAAAGAAATAATAAATACCATTAGCCTTATTCCTGATAATATTGAGAAAGCAGCATACGTGCAACAATGTTCCTCAATACTAAATATGAAGGAAGAGCTTTTAAATAATGAACTAACTAAAGTATTAAGAGAAAAATTCTTCAAGCATAGAAAAGAAGAAAACTCAAATAAAGAAGCATCTCAATCTGATATTCCTCCCGATGATTTCTTCTTCCCTTCTAACGATGGCTCTGAATATATAACAAATCCAAAGGCAGAAAAACAAATTTTGCCTGATACTTTCCCCGACGAAGCTCAAGAAAGAAAGATAATCTCCCTGCTTCTAAATTTTGGAGAAAAAGAAACAACTCAAGTTATACCTACTGAAGATAACGAAAAAAAAGAAGAAACATTCTTAGTTGCAGCTTATTTAGTAGGCGATATAACAACAGACCAGATAGATTTTGATAACCCAATTTATCAAAAAATCTTTGATATCTACAAAGAATACCTTCTTGAAAGAGGAGAACTACCAAACCTAAATATTTTCACAAATCACCAAGACAAAGAAATTCAAAATCTCGTAACCACACTATTAATAAATAATTATACTATCAGCGATTTATGGGAATCAAAATGGAAAATATCAATTCCTGACCCTGAATGTCCAGAAAAATTAAATCAAAATATAAAAGAAAGTCTACTAAGCCTAAAGCTAAACAAGTTAGAAAAGAAAATCAATGACGTAAAAGAAAATCTAAGAAAAGAAACGGACATTGACAATCAACTAATTTTGCTATCAGAACAAAGAACCTTAGAAAAAATAAAACAAATAATCTCAAATGAGCTAAATAGAATAGTTACAAGATAAAGGAGAAATAAAATAAATTTCCTATTGCAAAATTAAAAATAAATCACTATCTTTGCATCATAAACTTACTCAAACTCAAAATAATAGAGTTTAAGAAAGAAATTATCCAAAAGCATCATTAATTCCTTAGATGCACATCTCAATATACCTACGGTGTACACCTTAATAGTGCTACGGTCTATACCGTAAGACCCCTACGGTGTACACCGTAGCAACATTAAATCAAGATTTAAATAGTTTTTAATCAAGTTCCCGTAGATTTAAATCAAGTTTTGCAAGAAAAAGATCCCTTTTAATTTCAAGAACTCCTTATTAAATAAGAGAAACTTTAGCACAATGTAAAATTCTGGTGGGATAAAAATATTAAGCACATAATTTGGGCTCAATGTAAAAAGGATAAAAACGAAAAAGCCACCTTTTTGGGGTGGCTGAAACGATTATTATTTTGAGGTCTCTTCCAGATTCGAACTGGAGTAGACGGTTTTGCAGACCGGTGCCTAACCGCTCGGCCAAGAGACCATTAAAATAGGAGTGCAAAAGTACAACTTTTTTTGATAATAACAAAATGAGCATCAAATTTCAATAAAAAATATTCCCTTCATAGCTTTTTTGTACATTTCTTCTATAAATCTACCCTTAAATAAGACAAATTATGTGCTTAATATTTTTATCCCACCAGAATTTTACATTGAGCCTGTAATTTATGAATACTTTTAATAGTAAATAGCCTATTTTTTGTCTATTAGCCCTATTTGTTGATTAATTTCTTTCTCTTGAAAAACCAGTATTTGGTATTGTATTAGGAGAATTAAATTGATTATATCGTTTCCGTGCTTCAGTTACATAAAGAGAATTTGGGTAGTCGATGATTATTTTTTCGTAGTATTCTTTTGCTCTTTGAGAATTGTTAAGATGGGTTTCGCATAGTTCCGCAAGAAGATAAATCGCATCGTCAGCCATTATATCGGTTGGGTATTTAATTATTACTTCATTTAGGAGGCTATCGGCTTTTTGATATTGTTTTTCAAGTATTGCTATTTCTGCTCTTTTATATAATACTTCATCAAACAAAGGATGGGAAAGATAGTTTTGATTTAGTGTATCTAAATAACTAATTGCCTTATCGTATTTATGTTGATAGAGTGCAAATTCGGCTTTTGAATAATAAGCTAAGCCGTTATAGGTGGAATCTTCATCTATGTTATCTGAAATTAGGATTGAATATTCCATTGCATCGTTGGCAATTAGTTTTGTTGTTGAAGAGCGAAGAACATCAAATTGTGATTCTGCCCATTCAAAATCCCCGTTATAGAACGATAACATTGCATTTTTAAACTTTGCTTCTGAGCCTATTACATCGTTTTTAAATTCTTTTTCTACTTGTGAATATGTTAGAGATGCTTCCCAAATATCATTTTCCATTAAATATATATCAGCCCTTATTAATTTGCTTTCTGCTTTGTCGTTACGTTTTATTTGTGGCATTGCAAGAGTTTCATCTAATATATCTACTGCTTCTTGAGAGGAAGAAAGATAGTAGGCTAAGAGATATGCATATTGTTGCATTATTGTAATTGTGGCAGTTGTCTTTCCTAATTTATCAAGGGTTGTTTGATATTCGGTTCTAAGTGTTATTATTTCTTTTTGAGTATGATTGATTGTGTTTATAAATGGGTAGTAGATCGAGCTTAAAAGTCCAAGGCGACTTAATAAGTAATAAGTGCTTTCTTCACCTTTAAGGATTAAGTAATTAAATGCCTCTTTTGCAACATCGTAGACTTGATTATTTAAGGCGATATTTGCT
The DNA here is from genome assembly GCA_041662185.1 of Bacteroidales bacterium. Classification (GTDB taxonomy): domain Bacteria; phylum Bacteroidota; class Bacteroidia; order Bacteroidales; family P3; genus UBA10566. Next base: position 97,133 of record JBAZSY010000005.1, on the reverse strand, counting down.
ATTTCGTAAACGGTTTGTCCGGTTAGTTCTTCAAAGCGTTTATCTATTGACTTTGCTTGAAGGAAAGCCATTTCGTAATCCTTTTGTTGAAGGAGTATCCAAATATAAAGTTGGGAGAAACTTTGTTCTTCGGGTTGTTTTTGTACTTTTTTGAGTATGGCTAATCGGAAATGGTCTAAGAATTTGTTTTCGGTGTCTTGTTGTAAAATGCTTCCAAGATATATTTTTACTTGATTAAGCATTGTTGGGTTCTGATCAAGAATATTTAGATATTCGGTTGCCATTTCCTCATATCTTCCTTGACGTTGATATAGAAAAGATATATCGTAAACAAAAAGATAATTGTTATTTAACAGAGTTCTTCCTTCTTTAAATGTTTTTATTGCATAATCTGCATTATTATGTAAGATAAAATAGTTTGCTAAGAGAATAATGCTGTTTTGATTTGCTTGAAGGGTTGCTATTGATTTATCGTATTGTTTTTCGCCTTTTTGTTTTTCGCCTATCTTAATGTAATGAGTCCCTAAATCAGCTTGATAAATTGCATTTTGAAGAAATTGTTTTATCGTTTTCTTAATTAGTTTTTCGGCTTTGGAGTTATCTTCAGATTGGTAGTAAAGAGTAAGAAGATTGTCATAATATATTTGATTAAACTTTTTATCTATCAACTCTTCATATAATTGCTTACTCTTTTCAGGTTCATTACCATAAAAGAACTGATCAGCCATAGATGCTTTAACCTGTTCATCATTTTGAGCATAAGAATAAAAAGAGAAAAGAGAAAAACTAAGAGTTAAAAAACAAAATAAAAATACTGGTTGAATAGATAATTTTAATCTATTCATTTTATTCATTTGGAATAAACAACGCATCCTTAAATTTTGATTCTTAAACAATTTACCATTAATCATTCACCATTAACCGCTATTAAAGGACGTTTAGTATTTGTTCTTTAATTTTTTCAAGTTCATCCTTCATTTCAACAACAAGCTTTTGCATATTTGCTTCTTGTGATTTTGAGCCAAGAGTATTTATTTCTCTTCCCATCTCCTGAGCAATGAAATTTAATTTCTTCCCTTCTGATGTTGGCATATTCATAGTATGAAGGAAATAATCAAGATGTTGTTTTAATCTTATTTTTTCTTCTGTTATATCTAATTTTTCAAGATAGTAGATTATTTCTTGTTCAAAACGATTTTTGTCTATTGATTCGCAATTAAGATCCTTTATTTTAGCAGCAAGTTTTTCTTTGATTTGCAATACTCTTACAGGTTCAAAATCGTTTATCTTAAGAAGTTTATCTCCTATAAGCTTAACTCTTAAGAGTAGGTCTTTTTCAAGTGTTTTCCCTTCAGTGGATCTATAACCATCAGTTTGTTTAAGCGCTTCACTTAATAGATTATAAATTATTGTCATTTCTTCTTCGGAAGGTTCTTCATTAACGGAACGAGTTACTTCAGGAATTTGAAGAACATAACGTAAAATATCTGCTCTTGGAGCATTTACTTTTTCAGCTAATTCTTCTATTTGTTTGTAATAAGAAACAAATAGGTTAGAATTTATATTTAAGCTTGGGGCTTCATCAACAAATTCAGCACTAATAAAACAATCAATTTTCCCTCTTTCTAAGGAATTATTGATCTGATTTCTTAGATTAATTTCTTTACTTCTATAAGTTGAAGGGACTTTAAGATTAATATCTGCTTGTTTGCTATTAAGCGTTTTAATTTCAATAGATATTGTTTTATTATTGTAGGTTGTAGAGGCCTTTCCGTAGCCAGTCATTGATTTTATCATACAATTATTATTAGTCTAATATTCTATATTTTATACTATTTCCTCTGGAAAACAATGCTAAGATACGAGAAAATCGATTACAAAGATACATAAAAACCTTAGTTTTACGTTTAATAATGTTGTTTTTCTTTACTTTGACTATATAAAAGTGGCGAAAATTGTCTATTTTTGCTGTTTATTTATTGAGATAAAAGAATTAAATAATGGGTTGCACTTGTGTTTCCCCTATTGAAAAGTACAGTTATTATTAAACATAAAAATTAAAAGAAATGAATCCAGAAACTGGAATAATGAGTGGAACAATGATTTATTGGGTTATTTTTATAGGAATAGCTCTTGTAAGTTGGTTGGTTAGTTCAAATTTAAAAAAGAAGTTCAAAGAATATTCTAAGATTCCAACAGAAGGGGGATTAACAGGAAAAGATGTTGCAGAAAAGATGCTTAGGGATCAAGATATATATGATGTAAAAGTTGAATGTGTAGAAGGTCAATTAACAGACCACTATAATCCTTCAACTAAGATAGTCAATCTAAGTCGTGATGTTTATTATGGTGCTAATGTTGCGGCTGCGGCTGTTGCGGCTCATGAATGCGGACATGCTGTTCAACATGCAACTGCTTACACTTGGTTGATGTTACGTTCTAAACTTGTACCCGTCGTTAGCTTTGCTTCGCAATGGGTAATGTGGTTATTGCTTGGCGGTATGTTACTCATAAATAGATTTCCTCAATTGCTTTTAGCAGGTATTATTCTTTTTGGTCTAACGACTTTATTTAGCTTTATAACACTTCCTGTTGAAATTAATGCTTCACAAAGAGCTTTGGTATGGTTAGAATCTCACTCAATAACTTCCGAATATTCACAAAAAAAGGCTGAAAGTGCTTTAAAATCTGCTGCATATACTTATGTTGTTGCTGCATTATCTTCGCTTGCAACATTATTATATTATATTGCAATCTATTTTGGAGGAAGAAGAAATTAATTATTATACATTATCGTAGAGCCGCGATTTATTGCATCTAAATATAACTGAATAAACAAAAATATTATTAATGTCGTTAATTGAATTTGTTAAGAGCAAACTTTTTTTTAAGCATTTAGGGTTAATGACCATTGTTTTTTTGGTTGTTCTTGTTATTGCATTCGCTTTTTTGAACTTATATACACGCCATGGTGCTGAGTCTATAATGCCAGAGATTGAAGGTAGTTTTATAGATCAAGTTGGAGAAGTTGCTGGAATGGAAAACTTTGAGGTAGTTGTAATTGATTCTATTTATACACCAGGAGAGAAAGCAGGAAAGATTGTTTCACAAGACCCAAAGGCTGGTTCAAAAATTAAAAATGGCAGAAAAGTTTATGTTATTATAACTTCTACAATAGGAGAATATATACCAATGCCTAATTGTAAAGACCAAAGTGTTCGCTCGGCAGTTAATCAATTAACTAATGTCGGACTTAGAGTTGGTAAGTTTATATTTAATGTTGGAGACTTCAATAATGTTGTTGTTGGACAAAGGTATAAAGGAAGTCCAATTACTGAAGGAGAGAAAATTCAAAGAGGGGAAGAAATTGATTTGGTTGTTGAAATGAACGAAGAAGTATATACCACAAATATGCCTAATATTATTGGCTTAACAGAAACTGAAGCAGAAAAGAAACTTTGGGAATGTGCTTTAAATGTTGGGAAAAAGACTTTTGAAGGAAAGAAAGATATTATCCATTCACGTGTTGTTTCATTCTCTCCAAATAATTTGAGCGTAACAAAAGGTACTACAATAAGCATTGAGTTCGTTAATGATACAAAACCTAACTATAACGAAAGGATTAAGGCTTTTAAAATGGCTGAACCTGTAGTTGTGCAAGAATCTCCTACTGATGAAATATTAGATGATGTTGATGAAAATAATTAAATTTTGGTCTATTTGTATTGTATTGTTTTTACTTTTCCCTCTTGAAGGGAAGAGTCAGTTCAAATTGTCTGATGCCTCAAGGGCAAAGAGCAAGACAACAATCAATAAACAAACAAAGAGTATTAGTCGGATTACTCTTCCTTTTATTGATGACTTTTCTAATTATTCAGATTTATCAAACATAGATTTATGGGTCAATCAAGGAGCATGGGTTAACTCTGATTTTCCTCTTTTGCCTCCTACAATTGGTGTTGTAACTTTAGATGCTTTGGATAAAGATGGTTTGCTTTATGAAGGAGCAAATACTACTGGTTTTGCTTGCGATACCCTCTCTTCTTGTGATATTCGTTTAGATTCTGTCCTTCTTCCCACAAGAATAGGTTTAGCTACAAATGATAGTATATATCTTAGCTTCTTTTTTCAACCAGGTGGTGGTTATGGTCCTTTATGGGAAAGTGTAGGCTCAACTCCTTCAAAGAAAGATTCATTAATACTCCAATTTTATTCTTTAACAGAAAATACTTGGAATTCTGTTTGGAGTAGTGAAGGATTAAGTGTGGATAGTATTTTTGCTGTTGATAGTGTATTTTGGCGTTATGTTAATATCCCTATTACTGAAGAAAAGTACTTTAATAATAGTTTTCGCTTTCGCTTTCTCAATTTTGCATCTTTAGATAATAATCCTTCATTCTCTTATGTAGGAAACTGTGACCAATGGCATTTGGATTATGTTTACTTGAATAAGGATAGAACATTTGATGAAAAAACGATGAGAGATATTGCTTTTGTGAATCCTGCACGTTCTTTATTGAAAGAATATCAAGCTATGCCTGTACGTCAATTTACAGAAAATGATATAGGAGATACTTTAGACATTAAGATTGTTAATCTTTCTGATATAGCATTAAGTTCTACATATAAATATGATATATATAATTCTAATGGTGTTAGTGTTAATTCTTATGATGGAGGTTTTGAAAACATCTATCCTTTTATAACAACAAGAGATTATCAAACTTCACCTAACCATGCCAAACCTCCTGTTAAAGATTTTGGTTCTTTTAATCAAAATTCTTGGACTTATTTCGATATTGTTCATACAGTAAAAGAAGGAGTAGGACAAGATAGTAGAACAGAAAATGATACTATACGCTTTCATCAAGTGTTTGAAGATTATTTTGCTTACGATGATGGAACAGCAGAAAATGGATTTGGAATAGAACCAATAAAGAATTCTAATTTAGCAGTTGGCTTTAAACTTAATGTTCAAGATACTTTAACTGCCATAGATATTTATTTTAATTCAACATATAACGATGCTAATCAAAAGCCGTTCTATTTATGTGTATGGAATAGTCTTAATGAAAAGCCTAATGACAGCTTATATCGTTCTTCAGCTTATTTTACTCCATCAACAGAAGGGTTAAACAAATTTACAAGATATATTTTAAGTTCCCCAATAATCTTAGGAGCTGAAGATTTCTTTATTTCTATTCAAACAAAGAACAATGATTATATGAATATAGGATTTGATAGAAACACAAATTCTCAAACTCATGTATTTGGTAATTGGGCAAATTCTTGGGAAGAAAATACTCTTTTCAATGGCTCATTAATGATTAGACCTTATTTTGGTAATAAGGCATTGATAGGATTAACTGATGTAGAAAAAGAAAATATAAACCTAACAATTTATCCTAATCCATCAAATGGAATAGTAAATATTAGTTTAGAAGAAGATAGTTATGGACTATCCTATTATGATTACGAAATAAGGATAATAAATATGTTAGGTAAAGAGGTTTATAGCTCAGGCTTTAAGAATCAAATAAATGTTTCAAATCTAAATAATGGCTTATATATATTATCCATAATTAATAAGAAAACAAATAAAACAACACAAGAGAAATTAATAATACAAAAATGATTGAAGAAGAAATAGACTTAGTGCAAGAGGATGAGAGCGAAGGATTATTTGAAAATTATCGCATAGTAGTTGATAAAGGACAAAGCCTATTGAGGATAGATAAATTCTTAATGGATAGACTTGAGCAAACTTCAAGGAATAAAATCCAACAAGCTGCAAAAGCCGATTGCATTAAAGTAAATGATAAACCAGTAAAATCAAATTATAAGGTTCACCCAGGAGATGTAGTTCAACTTTTTTTACCAACAGCTCCTCGTGAAATAGAAATAATCCCACAAGATATTTCATTGAACATTGTTTACGAAGATGACGATTTAATAGTAGTAAACAAACAATCAGAAATGGTTGTTCATCCAGGTTATGGAAACTATACAGGCACATTATTAAATGCTTTAACATTCCATTTTCAAGGACAGGTTGATAGTGAAGGAAATCAAATAAGACCATTATTAGTCCATCGTATTGATAAGAATACAACAGGCTTACTCCTTATAGCAAAGAACGAAGTTGCTCAAACTTATTTAGCGAAACAATTCTATGACCATAGCGTTGACAGAACTTATAACGCAATAGTATGGGGCGATTTTGATGAAATGGAAGGAACAATTGAAGGTAATATTGGACGTTCAATTAAAGACAGAAAAGTAATGCAGATATTTCCTGATGGAGAATATGGAAAATATGCAATAACACATTGGAAGGTATTATTCCGTTTTGGATATGTAACCCTAATTGAATGTAAGTTGGAAACAGGACGTACTCACCAAATTAGAGCTCACATGAAATACGTTCGTCATCCTCTTTTCAACGATGATACTTATGGAGGAGATCAAATAATTAAAGGGACAACATATTCAAAATACAAACAATTCGTACAGAACTGTTTTAAAATTCTACCACGTCAAGCTTTGCATGCAAAAACCTTAGGCTTTATACACCCAACAACAAAGAAACTAATTCAATTTGATAGCAAAATTCCAGAAGATATGCAATCAGTAATTGATAAATGGAAAGCTTACATTAACTATAATAGACCAGAAGAAGAGGATACAGATAAAGAAACAATCAACGAATCAAAACACGAAGTTTCTAATCTAAAATAAAGAGAACTAAATAGAGATGTTTTATACAGAAAAAGAGCTTAGTTAATTCCAACTAAGCTCTTTTCTTTTCTCCCTAAATGTACAATTAGAATTGTATAGATCAGTTGGCTGAAATAAATGATAGTATCCCAAAAAGGATGTATGGTTAATCTATAATTTTTGTTGCAAAGTTATAAACTTTGTGCTTTACACACTTTTTGGGATACTACCATTAAATCTATCTGGACTATTAATTGGGCAAAGTTAAGAATTTTTGATTACCCACTCTAACCGTTATAGAGCCCTTTATTATTTATAGCAAATAATCCTTTATAAGGTTTCTATATATTTGAGAAGGTGTATTGTCTGGATTTCTTAGAATTATTATCTCTTCTTTTATATTTGTATTGTTTGTGCTTTCTTGCTTTTTTTGTAGGTGGAGAACTACTCTTTCACATTCTTTCCCTGGCTTGGAATATATGTTTGCTTTGTAAATTGTTTGGATTCCTTTTTCGATGGCTATTGCTTCAAAAATTTGGGATTCTATTGTTGGTAGTATTAGACTTAGTATTCCACATTTTGATAGTAGTCTTTCTGCTGATTGTATTAAGTCTTGGAAATTTAGTGATATTGTGTGACGAGCCTTATTTCTATTCTTATAAGGACTTTCTAAGCTTGATATAAAATATGGAGGATTTGTTACTATAAGATCAAATCTCTCTTCTCGTATTCTCGTAAATGTTTTTAGATCTATTTCTTGAGCAAGAAGGCGTGCATTGTATTTAGATTTCTTGAAATTATCGGAGGCTTCTTCTATTGAGTTTTTATCTATATCTATTGCTGTTATTTGTGAATTTGGATATTTTTGTGCCATACAGAGGGCTATTATTCCACAACCTGTTCCTACGTCTAAGATTTTTTTCGAGTTTTGTTGTGGAGTAAGAGATGATAGCAATATGGAGTCTGTTCCAATTTTCATTGAACTTTTAGTGTGATTAAGGGAAAATTCTTTGCAATGAAATTCCATTTTAAGTTTTTTATTTTATAAAAAAGCTGCCTAAATTATTAGTTTAGGCAGCTTAAAATATATTACTTATTTTATTTAGTATGTGTCTTTAGATCTTCGCGATGCTGCATACATTATTCTTAAGGCTCCTACTTGTCGTAGCTCTTGTTTAATATCTGTTACATCTCCCATTTTTACATTCTTATCACATTTTATTGTTGTTGTAAGAAATGGTACGTCAACTTCATCTTTTGCCGCTCTTTCTGATTCAATAAAAGCTTTAATGTCTCTCACTTCTGCAAATTGGTCATTTAATTGAATACGTGCTGCTGATCCAAATTTTCTTTCATCAATTGGAACTCCAACATAAACATAACTATTTAATGACTTTTTTGCTAATTTTTCTATTTCTGAACCTTGTGGCACATTTATTTTAACAAATAAAGTGCTCTCTCTCATTGTAGAAATAATCATAAAGAAAAACAAAAACATAAATATAATATCTGACATCGAACTAGCATTAACTGCTGGAACCGATTTAGAACCTTCTTTTTTAAATTTTGACATTATTTGTTCCCTCCTACATTTTTAGGTTCTGCTTCTGATATTGCTGTTGGGATTGCTTTATCTATAGCTTCTCTTTGATTTTCTTTACAATCTTTGTAAACTCTACCAAACCTTGCTCTCGCTAATTCATCTTTTAACTCAGCAATTGCAGCAGTCAATTCGTTTTGAACCTTGAAATACATATCATACGATGTTCCCCTATCATTTTGAAGAGATATTACCCCCTTTGATACATTGTATTTTCCAATTAATGGGATCTCTGTTTCTTGCTTTTCTGGTAGGGTTTGTAAATTTTGTGGATTTGCCAAGAATTCTTTTGCTCGTTTCCTTAGTCCATTAATATTACCTATCTGTCCGTCAAAAAGAAGTTGATCTGCACGATTTACCTTTACTGTAAATGTATTTCTTTTATGAATTTCTGGTGGCTTCACATTCGGATCAGATGGAGGAGGTAAACGCCTTTGTATACCTAAATCTGTATTGAGCGAAGACGTCAATAGGAAGAAGGTAAGCAAAAGGAACGATATATCCGCCATCGAAGAGCTATTCAATACTGGAAGCTCTCTTTTCTTTCTTGCCATATTATTTAAATTTTTTAGCTATTTCTGCATATAAAGCTGATAATACAACTCCTAATAAAAGTACATACACAGCATATAGCGATCCTCCAATTAATTTTGAATTACTATAATCAGAACCTGTTTTTTCAAACAATTCTTGAGGAATATCTGTTCCAGATGCCAATAGGTATGTTGCTACCATTAGTACTACTATTAAACCTACTGCAACAATAATTCCCATTTGTTTCTTGGGGTCATCAATAAAGCCTTTAATAATAAAAGTAATTGCAAATCCGAATGCAAAAATAATACTAAGTGCGATAAAAATTGCTACAGTCCAATAAGACAAATTCCAAAAAATTGGAGCCAATCCTGCGTTTTCAAAGAATAGTGCATAGAATAAACTACACAATGATGCAAGAGTACCCCAAATTATTATTATAGTCCAATATATTTTTTTTAAATCTTTTTTCATTTTTACCTCCTGGTTGAATTAAATTTAGTAATTAAAATAGTTTTTTATTTCTTTAGAAGAAGAAATTATATTCTACTTATAATACTATTTTTTGTTTTTAACCAAGATATCCATGAAAGTGATAGAAGCGTCTTCCATTGTAGTAACTAAACTTTCAATCTTTGAAAGTAAGTAGTTATAACATACTTGAAGAATAAGGGCAACAATCAAACCAAAAATAGTTGTAATAAGGGCAACTTTCATACCACCAGCAACAACAGTTGGAGATATGTCACCTGCTTTTTCAATATCATCAAATGCTTGAACCATACCAACAACTGTTCCTAAGAACCCAAGTGATGGAGCAAGACCAATGAAAAGAGAAATCCAAACCATATTACTTTCTAATCTTGCCATTTGAACACCACCATAAGATGTCAATGCTTTTTCTGCATCATCCAAACCGTTATCAACACGGTCAAGACCTTGGAAAAATATTGATGCAAGAGGACCACGAGTATTACTACAAACTCCTTTTGCTCCTTCATAATCTCCATTTTTTACTTTATCTTCGATTTGTTTTAATAACTTATCAGAATTAGTTGTTGCAAGATTAAGATAAAGAATACGTTCAATAACTAAAGCCAAACCTAAAATCATACAAATTAGGATTGGAGTCATCCAAGGCACACCACCCTCAATATATTTTGTTTTTAGAGCTTGGTGAAATGATTTTGTTTCTGCAGGAACTTCTTGTTTAGCTGCTGTAGCTGTTTCAACTGCTGCGGTTTCTGTTGCAGAAACTGTTGCAGTTTCTGTTTTTGTTTCTGTTTTAGCGGCTTTCTTTTGTGCGAAAGTAGCATTTGATAAACCTAAAGTCAATATTATAACTATCGACAAATAAGCACATACTTTTTTCATAGCTTTTTTTATTGCGTTATTAATTTAATTGATTAAACTTCCTCATTTGAATCGTGCAAAAGTATTAAAGATATTTTACACCACCAATTTATTTGAGCTTTTTTTACTCCTTAAAACTTATTTTTTTGAAACTAGCACTTTGTCTATACGAGCTATATCCATGTCAACTATCTCAAAACAAAATATTTCCCAATTTATTTTATCCCCTTCTCGAGGTATTTTACCTATCAAATCTAATATTAATCCACTTAGTGTATTATATGATAATTCTTGGTATTTATTTTCTAATTCAAAGTAACTAAGAAAGTCAAAAAATGGATATTGACCATCAACCAACCAAGTCCCATCATCTCTTTTCTTTAATTCATATTCATTTTCACTTGCCCCTATTTCATCTGCTGACCCTACCAAAGATTCTAAAATATCATTCATTGTAACCATCCCGATGATTAAACCAAATTCATCTATGATTAAAGCATAGCTTATCTTCTTTTCCTTGAAAACTTCCAGCGCATGATAAGCACTTGAACTTTCTGGGATGAACTGTGGCTCTTTTACTATATCCCTAATCGTTCCTTCTTTCTTATTGAACATATCTAATAAAAATACTACTCCAATAATATTATCCAATGATTTATCTGCAACAGGATATATATAATGTATGTGGGTTGATAATTTTTCTTTGATTTGCTCAAAATTATCATCTACATCAAACCATTCAAAATCATTTCTATGAGTCATCAAAGATGAAATATCTCTATCCCCTAAACTGAATACTCTTTCAACAATATCTTGCTCCACTTCTTGAATTTCCCCAACCTCAGTGCTTTCATTTATTATCTGCTTAATCTCATCTTCTGTTATTACAGAGTTGTCATTTTTCTTTATTCTAAATATCTTCATTAAAAAATTTGTAGAATAAGATAAGAAAATTACAAAAGGATAGGTAAGCTTTGTAAGAAAATTCATAGGTGCAATTATTGCACTAGCCACTTTCTCTGGATTATTTAAACCTATTTTCTTGGGAAATAATTCTCCAAGAACAAGTGTAAAATAAGTAATAATAAAAATAATTAATACATGAGCAAACAAAACAGAGGTTTGTCCAAACCCAACATAAACTAATAACTCTTTCATAGGTTCAGCTAAACTACTTCCTGAATACAACCCTGTGATAAGAGCTATTGCAGTAATCGCAATTTGAACAGTTGAAAGAAAGGCATCTGGATGCTCTGCGGTCTTTAAAATCTTCTTTGCATTATTATCTCCCCTTTTTGTAAGAGATTCTAATTTCGATTTACGAGAAGACACAACAGCAATTTCTGCCATTGAAAACAACCCATTGAGAATAATTAAAATAAGAATAATTATTATTTCCACAACTCTACTATTGAGTAATATTATTCACTATTTGTTCTTTCTCTTCTTTGGGGGTAATTTCTTCTTTATTATTTTTCATTTCATTTTGTTTTTTGGGAAAGAAAACCAAAGAAATTATTAATAAACAAACACCTATAGATATAGAAACATCAGCAAAATTAAATATCGCATTAAAGAAATGGAAAGGCTCTCCTCCAACAAAAGGTAACCAATTAGGAAAAGTAGAATCAATTATTGGAAAATAAAACATATCTACAACCTTGCCATGAAGGAATGAACCATAACCTCCTTTAAAAATTGTTGCACTATGGAAAAAAGAACTATCTGAAAATATTACTCCATAAAAAAGAGAATCAATAATATTTCCCACAGCACCAGCAAAAATCAAAGCCATGCTATATATGGTAAGTTTAGATTCTTTCTTATCAATAATTCTTTTAAGGTAAATAAATATAAGAACAGATGCAATTATTCTAAATAAAGTAAGAAGGAGTTTTCCCCAATCTCCACCAAAAGCCATTCCAAAAGCCATCCCTTCATTTTCAATAAAATGAATTTTGCACCAAGAGCCAATCAAATCTATTTCTTGACCAAGACACATACTAAGTTTTATCCAAATCTTTAATATCTGATCAACGATAAGGATAACAAAAATAAGAATAAGAGGTTTTTTCATTTAACTTATTTCTTTTTCACTTGTTGATTCTTAGCTTCAACTGTCAAAGTAGCATGAGGGACTAAACGCAAACGTTCTTTAGGTATTAGTTCTCCTGTAACACGACAAATACCATACGTTTTATTTTCAATCCTAATCAAAGCAGCTTCTAAGTCTTTAATAAACTTTTGTTGTCTTGAGGCCATGTTAGCATTATCTTCTTTTGATTGAACACTGCCACCTTCTTCCAACACCTTAAAAGTAGGAGATGTATCGCCTAAATCATTTGCATCATTAGAAAGAGCTTCCAATAGCATGGAAAGATTCTCCTTAGCTTGAGCCAATTTTTCTTCAATGATTATCTTGAACTCACTTAATTCTTGATCAGAATACCTTTTTGCTCCTTTATTTTCAATGCTCATAACAAATATTTTTTTTAATACAACATTATTACCTTTTATATTATGATGCAAAGATATATATTTATTTCTAAAATCAACTTTATAGAAATAATATTTAATAAAGAAAAGCTATTTTCCCTCTTCTAATCTATTTCTTAAACCTCCTTATACACCATAAGTTCTCCAGATTGAGTGCATAAATCTTCTAATTGAGGAACTATGCGAGTGAAATGTTCAGAAACTTTATGTTTATCAAGAGCTTCTTGATTTTCCCACCCTTCAATAAAAGCAAGAATTGTTGAATCATTAACCGCTTGGTGCAAATTATAGAAAGCACAGCCATCTTCCAATTGTGACTTTAAAACCAACTCATTTGCTAAAGTTTTAAACCTTTCCACAGAATCTGCTTTTACATATTTTTTTGATACAATCTTAATCATAATATTTTAGAGTTTTGATTTAACATTAAGGACTCTTTATCCCATGCTTCAAAAATAAAATTTTATTCCAAACAAACTGCACAAATAAACCAATAAAAATAAGTTCTTTCCAATAATTGCGACTGATTAACATATTATTTGTACTTTTGTCAATTAAATTTTTATGAAAGTGATGTTTTTGAATTGGTGTAATATTAGGAGTTTTAAGTTAAAGACATTTGTTTTGATTTGTCTATTTTGTGCTTTTAGCATTTCTTCTTTTGCTCAGGATAGGAAAAAGTTGGAGAATGAAAAGGCGAAGATAGAAAAAGAAATTAATGCTATTAATGCTATTTTGAATGAGACAAAGAATACTAAAAAAATGTCTGCGTCTGAACTTTATATATTAAAGAGAAAAATTGCTTCTCGTCAAAAACTTATTGATAATATCTCCAGACAAATGGGCATATTAAATGGAGAAATCAAAACAACCCAAAAATCCATTACTGAACTTAGAGATGAAATTGAAGTATTAAAAAAGGATTATGCTCAAATGCTTCGTTATGCTCAAAAGAACAGAACCTCAACGGATAAGATGATATTTATTTTCTCTTCAAAGGATTATCGCCAAGCTTATCAACGATATGTTTTCTTTAAACAATATGGTGATATGCAAAAGAATATGATGCAATCCATAATGGATAAATCCAATGAATTGGAAAAGAAAACCGATGAATTATCATTAAAAAAGGAAAATCAAGAAAGCCTTTTACAACAAGAGCAAAAAAATAAAACAAGCTTAACTCAAGAACAAGTTGTTAAAGAAAAAACTATTAAGCAACTAAGCAAGAAAGAAAAACAACTCACAAAACAAATAAACGACAAGCAAGCAAAGCGAAAACAACTTCAAAATCAAATCAATGCTGCAATTGCTGCCGAAGTAAGAAGACAAACAAATATTGCTGCTAAAAAGAGAGCAACCAAACCTGTTACTAACACTACAGACGCTGCAAAACCAGCTCAAAAGACAGAGTATGTAATGTCTGCAACTCCAGAAGAAGTACAACTCTCTAATAGTTTTTCAGCTAATAAAGGGAAATTACCTTGGCCTGCTGAACAAGGAGTTGTTACAAGTAATTTTGGAAGACATCCTCACCCAGAAATGAAAGGGATAATGATAGAAAACAATGGAATAGATATACGTACTCCAAGAGGAGCTGCCATAAGAGCCGTTTTTGAAGGGGTTGTTTCAAAGGTTTTCACAGGTCCAAATGGGCAAGAAATTGTTATTATCCGCCATGGTGAATATTTAACAGTTTATACTAACCTTTCTTCTGTTTCTGTTTCTAATGGAACAAAAGTTTCTACAAAACAAAAAATTGGTACTGTTTACACAAATAGTGATAATGTTTCAGAAATTAATTTCCAAGTATGGAAAGGCAATAGCAAACAAAATCCTTCAAGTTGGATAAAATAAAAAAAGAAAAATAATAATACATTTATATAGTATGAGAAGATTAAAATTAACATTAACCATTGCATTACTGTTTTTTGTTTTCAGCAATGCTTTTTCTCAAGCCAAATGGAATTTCAAGACAAACAAAATCAATGATTCAATTGCAGAATTGGAAATGAATGTAAGCCTTGGGAAAGGTTGGCATCTGTATTCACAAAAAACTAAAGGAACAGAGCTCCCTATTGAATTTACTTTTGAAAAAAATAAGAACTATGATAGAATAGGTGGAGTAAAGGAGCCTAAATCAATAGGAGAATATGATAAATATGCTAAAGATACATCTCGACATTTTGAAGGTAATGTTACGTTTCGTCAAAGAATAAAGATAAAAAGCAATAAGGACTTCGTTGTAAAAGGCTCTGTAAACTTCCAATTATGTGAAAAAGGTTCTTGCATTCCTCCAAACGATGTAGCTTATACATTTAATGTAAAAGGAAATCCTAAAGCTGGAGAAATTAAAGAAACAACAACAGAAACAACAACCACAGTTAATCCTCAGCAGGAAAATGAAAATAAAACAATAACTACAACAGTTATTTCTTCTCCTAAAAAAGAAAAGGGAAATTCAATGCTAATAATTTTCTTAATATCACTTGGAGCTGGATTATTAACACTTGTAACTCCTTGTGTATTCCCAATGGTTCCAATGACAATTTCTTTCTTTATGAAAGGAAAGAAAAGCAAGAAACAAGGACTTAAAGAAGCTTATTTCTTTGGAGGGTCAATAGTTTTTATATTTGCAGTACTTGGGCTTGCTCTTACCTTACTCTTAGGAAAAGATGCTATGTATGTAATATCAACGAACTGGATACCAAACACAATTTTCTTTGTTATATTTATGATATTTGCCTTCTCTTTCTTTGGACTATTTGAAATAACACTACCATCTTCTTGGATAAATAAATCAGACAAAAAAGCAGACAAAGGAGGATATGTTGGAGCATTCTTTATTGCTCTTACAACAGTTTTAGTTTCCTTTTCATGCACAGGACCTATTCTTGGAGCAGCACTTATGGGAATAGCCTCAAGCTCAACAAATAGCTTTGTATTGTTTATTTCCATGATAGGTTTTGCAATAGGTTTTGCACTTCCATTCACTCTTTTAGCAATGTTCCCTCATTATCTTTCTAAGATGAAATCAGGTTCTTGGCTAAACACAGTAAAAATTGTATTTGGATTCTTAGAAATAGCACTTGGTTTAAAATTCCTTTCAATGGCAGACCTTAGTGCTGAATGGGGACTATTAGACAGAGAAACATATTTAGTTCTTTGGATAGTAATATTTACTTTACTTGGATTATACTTGTTAGGAAAACTAAAATTCAAAGGAGATTCCGAAGTAGAACATATTGGAGTTGGAAGATTATTCCTTTCAATAATAACATTCTCATTCGCACTATATATGATACCAGGACTTTGGGGAGCACCATTAAAAGCAATTTCAGGATATGTCCCTCCTATGACAACCCAAGACTTCAATATTGAAAAGTTAATTGTAGAGAACGCAGGAAAAGGCACAGCTGTGGCTGGAGAAGCCAATGAATTACCTAAGAACAGGAAATATGCCGACAGACTTCATTACCCAACAGGATTTGACGGTTTCTTTGACCTTGACGAAGCAAAAGCTTATTCAAAGAAAGTTGGGAAACCAATCTTTATAGATTTCACAGGAAAGACTTGTGCTAACTGTAGAGAAATGGAATACTATGTTTGGGAAGACAAAAAGGTAAAGGAAATTCTAACCAAAGACTATGTTATGGTTGCTCTTTACGCTGATGCCAACACCATTGATCTTCCAGAAAAAGAATGGGTAAAGGCAAAAGATGGTACAATAATTAAAACCCTTGGAAAAAAGAACCATAACTATCAGATAGAAAACTTTAAAGTTAATGCTCAACCTTTCTATGTTATTATGGATTCAGAAGGGAAACTTCTTACAAAAGAACCTAGAAGTTACGACAGAAACGTAGAAAACTTTATTAAATTCCTTGACGAAGGGAAAGCTAACTTCAAGAAATAAAAATATAATTTCTAATACATCAAGAGAGCAATTAAAGTTAATTTAGTTGCTCTCTTTTTTTATTCTCAAGACTTTAAAGCAGACAATAAGAACTATAAAAGAAAAAGACTTCTATTCCAAAGCATAATAACCTAATTTAAAACTCCTTAAACCCTATCTAAAACTAATTAGATTAACTCTAAAACTATTTAAAGTTAGTTTAGAAGTTGTAAGGTATACATCTTAGCATAGTTTAAATGTACATCTTAGCTATGTTGAGATGTGCATCTTAGATGTGCTTAGATGTACATCTTACGAGTTTTAGAGTTAGTTTAAATATATCAGGAGTTAATCTAATTAGTTTTAAAGTCAATCTAACTTGTTTTATACCAAATTGCATTTTTGCTTAAGCTGAATAACGAATATTATAATTTTATTCCACCAAATTGCAACAGAAGAATAAAAACTTGTAAATTTGTGGTTTCAAAATAAGATTTACTTAAATAGAACTTATGATAAACTTTGTTGCCATAGACTTTGAAACCGCTGACCCAACTCACCCTTGCTCTTTAGGAATAGCTGTTGTGGAAGATTCAAAAATAACTCTCGTTAAACAATGGTTAATTAAACCTGCATGCTATCCTTACTTCCATTTCTATGCACAAAAGATTCATGGAATTAAAAAGGAAGATGTTGAATTTCAACCTGAATTTGATGCTTTATGGCCTGAGATTAAGCCTTATATTGAAAACCAAATTCTTGTTGCTCATAATGCTCATTTTGATGTTGGAATACTTCGCAAGACTTTAATTCATTATAAAATTCCAATACCAAGGTTTACTTCTTTTTGCTCCTATACTACTGCCCGTATAGCTTGGAAGGATAACCAAAAGGCTTCCTTAGATTTTCTTTGTGAGCAAGAGGGGATAGAATTTGAGCATCATAATGCTGATTCTGATGCTTATGCTTGTGCTAAGCTTTTTCTTAGAGAACTTGAAATTTTGGGTATTGATGACTTGCAAGAGCTTCAAACAATAACAAGAAGAGTTGCAAAAGAAGCTCGCCTTGCTAAACAAGAAAGAGAGTTAGAAAAGGAAAGAATAAGACAAGAAAAAAATAGATAGTATTCCTAAAAAAGAAGTTAAGACTAAAACTATTTCAAGAAAGAATGCAGATAAGAAAGATTAAGCTTCTTCGTCTATAATTACTCCGCTTCCTAAACAAAGATGTCCTTCTTTATCGTAGATTACTCCAAATTGTCCTGATGCTATTCCTTGAATCTTTCCTTCTGATTCAATTCTGTAAATATCGTTAATCTTCTTTAGTTTCCCTTTAGTGAAATCAGGAGTATGGCGGATTTTGAATAATATATCTTTTTCTCCTGAGAAATCTCCCCAAGGGTCTTGAGTAATAAATTCAAAGGCATTTAAGTTAATTACCTTTCCATATTGAGTTTCTGGGTCATAACCCTGAGAAGCATAAAGTATATTGTTTTCTATATCTTTCCTAACCACAAACCATGGTCCTCCACTTAAACCAAGTCCTTTTCTTTGTCCAATTGTATGAAACCAGTATCCATTATGTTTTCCCAATTTCTTTCCTGTTTCAAGTTCAATTATATCCCCTTCCTTTTCACCCAAGTAACGGCGAAGGAAATCATTATAATTTATCTTTCCCAAGAAACAAATTCCTTGGCTATCCTTTCTAAAAGCAGATGGGAGATGATTATCTTTAGCTATTTCCCTAACTTCACTCTTTAGCAGATTACCAATAGGAAACATAAGACGAGAAACCTGCATATAGTTTATTTGTCCAAGAAAATAAGTCTGGTCTTTTACCTTGTCTTTTGCAGTTGAAAGATAAACCTTATTGTCTATTTCAGTAGTTGTGCAGTAATGACCTGTTGCTATCTTATCAAATTCGTTTCCCCACTTATTTATGAAAGCTCCAAACTTGATAAGCTTATTACACATCATATCAGGATTAGGAGTAAGCCCACGTTTCACTGCTTCAATTGTGTAGGATACAACATTATCCCAATACTCCTCATGAAGAGAAACAACTTCAAACTTACAACCATATTTTTTAGCAATAAAAGAAGTAATCTCTATATCCTCTTCAGAAGGACAATCAATATAACCATGTTCATCTTCCATACCAATCTTGATATAGAATATAGTTGGGTCGTAGCCCATCTCTTTTAACTGATGTACAACAACAGAACTATCAACTCCACCCGAAACTAACGCTGCAATTTTCATGGTGCAAAGGTACAATTATTATAAAAGATATATCTTAAAACCTATCTTTTTATCTGATTTTTATGCATATCAAATATTATTTTCTATCTTTGCCTCAAATTATAATTAATTGTATATTATTATGGTTAGTTTTATTTATAATTTTATTCCTTTCTTATATTTCATTCTTTTAATGATTCTATCTTTTCTATGTCCATTAATAAGCAATAATAAAATATACTCTCCGATTAAGAGAAGACTCTTGAACATCTATTTATATTTTTTGAGCATTTTCTTCTTGTGCAGGGTTAAATTATGTAAGCAAAAGTGTTTTTATTTTTGTGTTGGTGAAAATAAATAAAACGCATAATTAAGCAAACCCTCTGAAAGATACAATTGATAAACTAAAACCAGCAAGAGAGACAATACTAAAGAAACTGCTTTTACTGAAATAAAACTTAGTTATAAATATAAAAGAAATATAAAGATATGAAGAAACAAATACTAACAATAGTAATAATATTATGTTCATTTTCTGCAATAGGACAGAATATAGACAATGACTTTTATCCTATTTTCAAAGATAGTTTGATTTATAATCAAAGATTAACTAAAGATATAACACCACCACCACCACCTGCAGATATTGATTCAGAAAAATTAAATACTTTATGTAGATGGAGTATTGATAGTATATCACAAACATATATTCCAAATAATCAAATGCTCACAAAATATATTAAAGTAAATTTTCATTTTTATATTCATCCAACATTAAAAGGCAATTTTGATGAAATAGATGATAATGATACAAATTTTATTGAGCCATATTCAGCATATGATTTTATAAACGAAATACTAAATTATTCTGACGAATATTTTAGCAATAATGACACAATGCATTTTCAATTACCTAATTCTCCTATTCAATGTATAAAAGATACTAAAATTAGATTATATAATGCAGGTGTATATTTCCATTATGATACAATTATCCAAAATCTAATATTCCCTTATAGATGGAATAAGCCCGAATATTCAGTTAATCCATATTACGAAATAAATGTTCATTTTATGCAATATAATCCTAATCCCACATATAATCTTACATCAATGGCAACGCTTGCTGGTATCAGAGAAGTTATATTTAATGGTGTATGGGAAAATTATTATAAGATATATCAGTCAATATGTGGCACGGATACGTCACTTAACCTAAATTTAAGACATTATGCTCAACAATGCATTGCTAGGATATTAAATCATGAAATACTACATAATTTTGAACTATTTCATACAATAGTAGAAGGACGAGATGATATGGATTATGTAGAAGATACTCCAACATTAAACCAAATGTCAGCAGCTTATGGTACAAATTATTCAGCATGTACAAATCCAGATTCATGGTGTTCAAATAATCTTATGGATTATGCTAATTTAGGAATAGCTCTTACGCCATTACAATTAGGCAGAGTTCATTATTTCGCTACAGAATTGATTCCTCAATATATTAATTGGGATTTATCCTCTAACGCAGATTTATATATAAAAGATTCTCCTTCAGATACAGGAACAGTTCCAAGTTCAGATGCAATATGTTGGAATAGTCCTGATGTTTGGATAGAAAGAATGAATGGAGATACACTTTCAAATCCTATAGGAGGAGAACAATGTTTTGTGAATGTAAGAATACATAACAAAAGCAAGTATCAAACATCAGCTAATAATGAAACATTATCATTATATTGGTCAAAAGCTGGTGTAGATATGCTTTGGCCTAATGATTGGAATGGTTCAACATTTTTTAGATGTGGTGAAAGAAGAGGAGGATTTATAGGATCTGTAATAATCCCAACAATACAAATTAAAGGAGAAACTATAGTAAAAATATTATGGACTCCACCTATGCCTTCTGATTATGAAGATTGCACTGAATTTGGATCAGATAAGTGGCATTTCTGTTTAGCTGCAAAAATAGATGGAGGGAATGACCCATTAAATATTAATTATTCTAATATGGGAGCTATGACTGTTTGGAATAATAACTTTGCTTGGAAAAATCTAGCAATTGATGATCCTACAATTGATTCTAAAGTTCCTGGAGGATTAATTGCTTTTTCTAAACCGTTAGGATATGATGGATGGTTAAAACTAAAATTTAAAGCTAAAAAAAGTAAAGAGCAAGGATATATTACAGATGTTGCTGAAGTTAGATTAAAGCTTAGTCAAGAATTATATGCAGCATGGACAAAAGGAGGAAAACAAGGTATTGCAATAAAAGATATGGGCAAAAATGAAATAATGATACTTGACAGTACTGCTGAACTTAACAATATTTATTTGGGAAGTGGGCAACAAGAATTTATTTTAGCTCAAACTTATTTCTTAACACAAAAACCATCTCCAACAAATACATTTGAATTTGATTTATTTGAAACCTTTGCTGATGATAAAATAGTTGGTGGAGAAAGTTATATTATAACAAAACATCTTGATGGTTTAAAAGCAATAGCTTCAAATGATAAAGTCATAGTTAAAGGAGAAGAAGTAGAATTAGAAGCATTAAGTGTAGAACAAAATGCAAGCTATGTCTGGTATAATAATGAACAAGCTATAGATACTACATTATCATTATCAACATATCCTGAAAGTAATACAAATTATGTTTTGGAAATTGTTAAAAATGAAAGTGGAAATAAAGACTACGACACAGTTAATGTAGTTGTAAAAAATGGTAGAATTAATTCTATAACTCCAAATCCTGCTTCTGAAATAATAACTACAAGTTACAAACTTTCCAATACAATAACATCTGCATTCATTAGAATAAAAAATATAAATGGATTAATTGTATCAAATATACCTGTAGATATACTATTAAATGAAAAACAAATATATTTAGGCAACGTATCGTCAGGAAGTTATGTTTTAGAATTAGTCTCAAATACAGAAATATTAGATTGTAAAACCTTTATAAAATTATAGCCTTATGAAAAAGTTAATTGCAATATTAGTGATAATGTTTATTGGCACAAGTGCTTATTCACAGTATTTAGTTGATGGTTTGAAATGGAATAATTCAAATCCAATTCAATGGGAAGGTTGGAGTGTTTATACTAACTTTACTTATAAAGTTGATGGTGATACAATAATTAATAATAATGTCTATAAAATTGTAAAAAACAATATCCCAGATGTTAATAATAATTGGGATTCATTTCTATTTGTAAGAGAAGATAATCAAAGTTGGTTCTTCAAAAAAAGAAATAGTAAT
The DNA here is from genome assembly GCA_041662185.1 of Bacteroidales bacterium. GTDB lineage: Bacteria > Bacteroidota > Bacteroidia > Bacteroidales > P3 > UBA10566. The sequence continues at coordinate 75,021 of JBAZSY010000005.1, read as the reverse complement.
GATGAGGTTAAACTCTATGATTTTTCCGTTAATTTAGGAGACATTGTACCTCAATATGACTTTGCAGACTTTGATTATTTAGGAAATAAAAATGTGACTGCAATTGATACTATAACTCTTGAAAATGGGGAAATTCGTAAAAAAATAACAATTGAAAATGGTTGGGATGTATGGGTAGAAGGAATAGGAAGTGTAATTTTTATTCTTGATATGCCTATATCAAATATGATGGATATTCCTTTCTTCCTTTGTGCAAGCGAGGGAAATAATCTTCTCTATATAGCTAATGAGGATTTAAATTGCTATAATCCATCAGGACTAAATGATATAAGTAACGATGTCCAAATGTCAATCTATCCTAACCCTGCAAATAGTTTTTTAAACGTTACTTCACAAGACAAAATAAATTCAATTGAAACTTATAATCCTTTAGGTCAAAGAGTTTATCAAACTAAAGTAAATGCTAAATCAAAGAGTATTGATATTAATTCTCTTTCAAAAGGGGTTTATATTATAGGAGTAAATACGGATAAGGGGTACATAAAAAAGAAGTTTATAAAGAATTAGAATTTAATACTTCAAAAAAGCAGGGTCATTTGGCTCTGCTTTTTTAATATTAGGGTGATATAGTTAATTCAAAAATTTATTTTCTCTTTTCTTTTCTTTTTGCAATTGAAGTTATTTATCTTTGCAAAACATTCTTTCATTAAAATATATACCAAAAACTATGGGACAATTTACACATCTTCATGTTCACACTCAGTATTCTATACTTGACGGAGCTGCAAGTATTAAAGGGCTAATGAAAAAGGCTAAGGAGTTTGGTATGGAGGCTTTGGCTATTACTGACCATGGGAATATGTTTGGTGATTTAGAATTTTATAATGCTGCAAAAAAAGAAGGGATTAAACCTATACTTGGTTGTGAGGCTTATGTTGCAAGAGGTAGTCGTTTTACTAAGGATGGCAAAAATATGAGTGGTGATCACTTAATTCTTATTGCTAAAAACTTAAAAGGCTATCATAATCTTATTAAATTAAGCTCACTTTCTTTTGACCCTAATGCTTTCTATCGTACTTCAAGAATAGACAAGGATCTTTTATTTGAATATTCAGAAGGAATAATTTGTTCCTCTGCTTGCTTAGGAGGAATTATTCCTCAAATGATTATGGCAAATAATATTCCTGAGGCTGAAAAAATTATTCAAGAATACAAGGAAGTCTTTGGTAAGGATTATTATATTGAATTACAAAACCATGGTACAGATGACCAGTTATATGTTAAACCTATACTAATTAAACTTGCTTATAAGTATGGAGTTAAGCTTATTGCAACTAATGATGTTCACTTTATTAATGCTTCTGATTTTGATGCTCATAGAATTTTAATTTGTTTAAATACTGGGAAAAAGCTAAGTGAAGAAACAAAGCTTATTTATACTGGTCAGGAATATCTTAAGTCTCAAAAAGAAATGGAGGAGTTGTTCTATGATATTCCAGAAGCTATAACTAATACTCAAGAAATTGCTGATAAGGTTGAAGTTTATGAAATGGAAAGAGACCCTATCCTTCCAGTTTTTGAGATTCCAGAAAGTTTTGGAACAATAGAAGAATACTACGAAAAATATCCTCTTGAAAAAGTAAAAGAAGAACTAACAGAAGAAGATATTAAGAATAAAGGTGGTTATGATAAGATAGTTAGGACTAAGTTTGATATTGCTTATTTGCGATATTTAACGGAAATAGGAGTAAAGAAATTTTATGGAGAAGATATTTCAAGTGAATTAAGAGAAAGAATTGAATTTGAACTTGCAACAATTGAGCACATGGGTTTTCCTGGCTATTTCTTAATTGTTCAAGACTTTATTAACTATGCTCAAGATAAATTAGATGTTATTGTTGGTCCTGGTAGAGGTTCTGCTGCTGGTTCTGTTGTTGCTTATTGCTTAGGAATTACAGCTATTGAGCCAATGAGATATGGATTACTTTTTGAAAGATTCTTAAATCCAGATAGAATTTCATTACCCGATATTGATGTTGACTTCGATGATGACGGAAGAGGAAGAGTTTTAGAATATGTACAACAAAAATATGGCGCCGACCATGTAGCTCAAATTATTACATTTGGTTCTATGGCTGCAAAAAGTTCCATAAAAGACGTTGCAAGAGTTTTGGAACTTCCGCTTGAAGAATCAAATAGATTATCAAATCTTGTTCCCGAAAAGCCTGGCACTACTCTTGAAAAAGCATTTGCAGAAGTTCCTGAGCTAAAAGAAGCTCTTGAAAATGGGACTGAATTAGTAAAAAAGACTTTATCATTTGCAAAACAATTAGAAGGTTCTGTAAGAAATACTGGAACTCATGCTTGTGGTGTTATTATTGGACCTGATGAATTATCTAAATATGTTCCTCTTGCTTCTGCAAAGGATTCAGAAATGATGGTTACTCAGTTTGAAGGGAAACTTATTGAAAGTGTTGGCATGATTAAGATGGACTTCTTAGGGCTTAAAACACTATCAATAATTAAAGATGCATGTGCAAATATACATAAGACTAATAATATTCATATAAATCCAAGGACTATTCCTTTGGATGATAAAAAGACTTATGAACTTTTCCAAAAAGGAGATTCTATAGGAACATTTCAATTTGAAAGTGACGGAATGCGTCAACATATGCAAAACTTAAAGCCCGATAGGTTTGAAGACTTAATTGCTATGAATGCTCTTTACCGTCCAGGTCCTATGCAATATATCCCTAATTATATTGCTCGTAAACATAAAAGAGAAGAAGTTAAGTATGAATTTCCTGAAATAATGGAGATATACTTAGATGAGACTTATGGTATAACGGTATATCAAGAACAGGTTATGCAATTATCCCAAGCTATGGCTGGTTTCACGAAAGGGCAAGCAGATAAACTTCGTAAGGCAATGGGAAAGAAGCAAATTTCTGTAATGAATGAGCTTAAAGAAAAGTTTATCAAAGGCTGTCAAGAGAAAGGATTAGATGTTGAATTAGTTGAAAAGATATGGAAAGACTGGGAAAAATTTGCTGAATATGCTTTCAATAAATCACACTCTACTTGCTATGCTTATATTGCCTATCAAACTGCATACTTAAAAGCTCATTATCCTGCTGAGTATATGGCTTCTGTCCTAACTCATAACCTTAATGATATTAAGAAGATAACTTATTATATTGAAGAGACTCAAAAACAAAAGATATCTGTACTTGGACCTAATATTAATGAATCAGACCTTAACTTCACTGTAAATAAAAAAGGAGAAGTGGTTTTTGGATTAGCAGCAATTAAAAGTGTTGGGGAGAATGCAGCAGAAGAAATAATAAAGGAAAGAGAAGAAAATGGAGTATTTACAAGCCCTTTCGACTTTATTAAGAGAGTTAATCTAAAAACAATAAATAAACGTGCCATAGAAGCTCTAATTAGTGCAGGAGCTTTTGATTGCTTTCCTTCTATTCATAGAGCTCAATATTTCCAAATCTTTATTTCTGCAAATAATAGTGAAGAAACATTTGTTGAAAGACTTATCAAGTATGGTAATAGATATAAAGGTAATATAAATTCATCACAAGTCTCATTATTTGGAGAGAGCGAAGAAGAAGTTCTTTACGAACCTGAAATACCTAATTGTGAACCTTGGAGTAATTTAGAAAAACTAAAACATGAAAAAGAATCAATTGGCTTCTATCTTTCTGGACACCCATTAGATAATTTTGCACTTGAGAATAAACTATTTGCAAATACTAAGCTCGAAGAATTACAAGATGATTTGACGCCTTTTGAAGAGAAGGATCTATTTATTGCTGGTTATATAACCAACTGTGAGCAAAAAACAACAAAAACAGGGAATCCATTTGGTAAATTTATTATTGAAGATGAGACAGCAAGTAGAGAAGTTGCACTTTTCGGAAAAGACTATACCTCATTTAAAAATTTTATGATTGACGGCTTATTTGTTTTGGTAAAAGCAAAAGTAAAGAAAAGAGGCTGGGGTGATGAAAATGCAAAAGACATATTAGAGTTTAAAATTCAACAAATAGAACGATTAGATGAAATTCTTGACTCCCACGGTAAAGGGATTAAACTAATAATGCCTATTGAGAATATTAAACCTGGTTTTGTAGAAAACATAACTAAGATAGCAAAGAAAGCGAAAGGAAAGGCTAATCTAACATTTTTCATAGTTGATAATGATGAAGATATTGAAGTTACATTAAAAGCAAGAACTCACTTGATATCAATAAATAAGTTCTTAGAAGGAATAAAAGGAATGATTGAAGACAAGACTATTTATTCTTATGAAGTAGAAAAAAAGACTTTCTAATTATGGAAGGCTTTATTGACTTTAAAACAATCAAATCTCTTGCCTTAGAACTTGGATTTCAAGACTGTGGAGCAATAAAGTCAAAAAAAATTGATATTTCTTTCTTTTCTGAGTGGCTAAATAAGGGCTATAATGCTAATATGCAGTATATGCAAAACTATATTGAAAAAAGAGAAAACCCTTCCCTCCTACTTGAAAACTCTAAATCAATCATTAGCTTTATTGTTTCATACAACACTGAAACAATTGATAACATGACTAATAACCCTCTAAAATTTGCCTCTTACAGTCTGTTTGAAGACTATCATAAGTCAATTAAGATAGCATTATATAAGTTAATATCTTGCATTCAAGAAATTTATCCAGATTTTAAAGCAATTCCTTATGTTGATTCTGCTCCTTTATTTGAAAAACTAATAGCAAAAGAAGCTGGCTTAGGCTGGATAGGAAAGAATAGCTGTTTAATAAATAAATATTATGGTAGTAAAATACTTATTGGAGAGATAATAACTAATTATTCTACAGATTATAATACAATAATTCAAGAAGATAATTGCAAAGAATGTTCTAATTGCATAGATAATTGCCCTAATAAAGCTATAAATGATGATAAATCAATTAATGCTAATCTTTGCTCTTCTTACCAAACAATTGAAAACAAGGATAATATATCAAATACTATTAACCTAAAAAGCTATATATTTGGCTGTGATATTTGTTTAAATAGCTGTCCTTGGAACTCTAATAAAAAGATAAAGAGTTCTAAAATACTAAGTTTAAATACTAATATGCAGAACCTTATAGATAGAATTAATGAGGAGAGATTTGATAAAACTCTATTCAATAAAGTTAAAAAGAACTCTGCAATAGAAAGAATCAAATTTGAAAAACTTCTTTCCAATATTGAAAAAGCTAAAGGAGAAATTATATGAACTCTTTTTGAATTTATATGGAGTTTAATTTCAAGCAAAAGGGACTCTTTAGAATTAAGAGCTTAATATCATATTACCAGAGAATTATAATTTGATTACAAAAAAATATCTCTTGACTCTAATAAAATAGAATCAAGAGATATTTTTAATGGTTAGTTGTTAATGATTAATGGTTAATCATTTTTATCTTATTAAAAACTAATTAGATATGGTAATCTTGCCTGAACTCCTTGCATTTCTGATATGCTCTTAAGGTTTAAGAAGAATGAATATGGTTTACCTAATTCATTTGTGAATATTTTCATTTTTGCTTCTTTACCCATTGCATTTATAATTTGTTCAGCAAGGTCTTTAGTTTTAGGCAATGCAATTATTCCATAATTAGTTATTTTAGCTTCTTTTGCTGCAATTTCTATTGCTTTATTCAAGCCTCCAAATTCATCAACTAATCCTAATTGCTTAGCATCTTTTCCTATCCAAACTCTTCCTTTTGCTATGCTATCTACATAAGAATCCTTTAGATTTCTTCCTGTTGCAACTCTATGTACAAAATTCTTATAGAATGAATCTATGCTCTTTTGCATTACTAATCTTGTTTCCGTAGACATTGGAGTAACTGCTGAAAGAAATACAGAATTCTTATGTGTTTGAACTGTATCAAAACCTATTCCAATGCTTTTCTGCAATGCTCTTCCAAAATTAGGAATAACTCCAAAAACTCCTATTGAACCTGTTATGGTTATAGGATTTGCCACTATCTTGGTTGCACCACAAGCCATTTCATAACCTGCTGAAGCTGCAACATCTCCCATTGAAACAATAACTGGTTTTACTTTCTTTGCATTAAATATTTCATTAGTCATTTGTTCAGAAGCAATAGCATCTCCTCCTCCCGAATTAATTCTTAATACTATAGCCTTAATTCTTTTGTTTTCTACTGCCTTTCTAATCTCCTTAACTATAGTTTCTGAACCAATGGATAAATCTCCTCCTTTACCTTGTCCTACATCTCCATAAGCATAAATAACAGCGATCTTATCTTTTCCTGTTGGATAAATATCAGTTATTGAACTTCTGTAATTATTATAATTAACCCAATTTACTTTCTTAAGATTTAAATCTTTCTCTATCTTATCCTGCATATCAGTTCTAAAAGCTAATTTATCAACATATTTATTTTTTAAAGCATCTTCAGCCATAAAAGTTTCAAGATTTGATACATTATTATTTAGAGTTGCTATATCAATTTTTCTTGATGAAGACATATTTGTTGATATATAATCCCAAATAGATCCGATATAAGCCTTTACTTGCGTCCTGTTAGCCTCACTCATCTTATTTGCTACGAACATCTCTCCTGCACTCTTATAGGCATTACTGGCAGGTCGTAAAAGTTCAACATCAATATCAAACTTATCTAACAAGTCTTTTACAAACATAACTTGTCCTCCAAGACCTGTCAATTGAAGATGTCCTACTGGATTTAAATAAACTTCATCGGCAGCAGAAGCAAGATAATAAGCGTTTTGAGTATATGTATCACTAAATGCATAAATCTTTTTCCCTGATTTCTTGAAATCCATTAAAGCTTCTCTCATATCTTCAACAGTTGACCAACCATTTGTTTGAAGAACAGATAAATCTAACATAATAGACTTTATCTTAGTATCTGTCTTTGCTTTATTGATAACAGAAATAAACTCTGTTAAACCTATTGAAGAATTAACATCTATATCGTCATTACCTCCACCAAATAAAGCAGTAAAATCATATACTTCTCTATCATAAATAGGTTTATCTAATTTAAGTACCAAAACAGAATTATCTTCTATTTCAGGAACAGAAGTTTTTGAAGATACTATTGAAGTAATTACACCAAAAAGAACAATTACCAACAATATAATTGATAAAAACACTCCCAAACAGGAAGCAAACATAAACTTAAAAAACTGCTTCATAATAATAAATATATTAAGTTAATACTTTAATTGACTTCTAAAATACCAATTTTATTCTTCTACCTTTTCAACTAATTCAATATTAGTTTTATCTAATGTTATTGTAAGATCTATTCCCAAAGAATCTATTCTTACTGCAAAATTATTCTTAGCTCCACCATTCTTTATAATTCCAACAAGTCCAGCAAAAGGACCGTCTTTTATTCTAACCCTGTCTCCTTTTGAAGGTTTTATATCATTTTCAAACTCAATATCAACATTCTTTTCCAATAACATCTTTATTGAGTCAATTTGATCGTCTGGAATAGGACAAGGCTTGCCAGAAAACCAAATAAACTTAATGCAACCTGTTACTTGTACAATATTCCACATCTCACGTTCTTCAATATGAGTAAAAATATAGGAAGTAAACAAAGGCATCTCTACCTTTTTCTTTCTATCCTTCCATTGTCTTAATTCTGTTCTTATTGGTAAATAAACATCATAACCTCTTTTCAACAATTCCTTCTCAACAACCTTTTCTTTTCGAGGCTGAACATATAAGGCAAACCATTTTTTCATTTATTAATAATTCTATTTCTTACAGTTCCACACGAAACAATGCTTGCAAGTAATTAATACTAAACAGGATTATTAAAATATTGAATCTATTAATTTATCATCTGTAAAATTAGGCAAAGTAACTTTTAGTTTAGGCTCTGCTTCCATAGCTCTCTTAATTGCAAAGACAGCTCCCTCATTTCTTGCCCATGACCTTCTTGAGATTCCATTATTAACATCCCAGAACAACATATTTTTTAATCTTCTATCTGCATCATCAGAACCATCTATAACCATTCCAAATCCACCATTTATTACTTCTCCCCAGCCTACTCCTCCTCCATTATGGATAGAAACCCAAGTTGCTCCTCTAAAGCTATCTCCAATACAGTTTTGAACAGCCATATCAGCAGTAAAAGAAGAACCGTCATAAATATTTGAAGTTTCTCTAAAAGGACTATCAGTTCCAGAAACATCATGATGATCTCTTCCTAAAACAATAGGTGCAGAAATCTTACCTTCCTTTATAGCCTTATTGAAAGCCGCAGCTATCTTTGTTCTTCCTTCACAATCGGCATAAAGAATTCTTGCCTGAGAACCAACAACCAAATGATTAGCTTTTGCTCCCTTAATCCAAGTAATATTATCTCTCATTTGTTGAGATATTTCTTTTGGAGAAGTCTTTGCTATCTCTTCAAGAACTTCCATAGCAATATGGTCTGTCATATCTAAATCTTCACTCTTTCCAGAAGTACAAACCCAACGGAAAGGTCCAAAACCATAATCAAAACACATAGGTCCCATTATATCTTGAACATAAGAAGGGTAACGAAAAGTTCCATCTTCTTTCATAACATCAGCACCAGAACGAGATGCTTCTAAAAGAAAAGCATTCCCATAATCAAAGAAATACATACCTTTTGCAGTTAAAACATTAATAGCAGCAACATGTCTTCTAAGAGATTCTTGAACTTTTTCTTTAAACAATTCTGGTTCTTCTGCCATCATAATATTAGCATCTTCAAAACTAACCCCAACAGGATAATAACCACCTGCCCAAGGATTATGAAGAGAAGTTTGGTCAGAACCAATATCTACTTTAATATCATTATTAGCGGCATATTCCCATAAATCAACGATATTTCCTTGATATGCAAACGATACAACTTCTTTATTTTTTCTAGCAATAGCAACTCTTGCCCATAATTCTTGAAGATTATCATAAACTTCATCAACCCAACCTTGAGAATGACGAGTATGAGTAGCCTTAGGATTAACTTCAGCAGTAATAGAAACACAACCAGCTATATTTCCAGCTTTAGGTTGAGCTCCAGACATTCCTCCAAGTCCAGCAGTAATAAATAACTTACCACCAAGACCATCATTTCCTATCTTTCTTCCTGCATTCAAGACAGTTATAGTAGTTCCATGAACGATGCCTTGAGGTCCAATATACATATAAGAACCAGCTGTCATCTGTCCATATTGAGAAACACCAAGTGCATTAAATTTCTCCCAATCATCTGGCTTTGAATAGTTAGGAATAACCATACCATTAGTTACAACAACTCTTGGAGCATCCTTATGACTTGGGTATAAGCCCATTGGATGTCCTGAATACATAGTAAGAGTTTGCTCATCTGTCATTTCAGATAAGTACTTCATAACTAAGCGATATTGTGCCCAATTCATAAATACAGCACCATTACCACCATAAGTAATTAATTCGTGAGGATGTTGAGCAACAGCAGGATCAAGATTATTTTGAATCATAAGCATGATGGCAGCAGCTTGCTTACATTTAGCAGGATATTCATCAATTCCTCTTGCAAACATAGGATAATCAGGACGGAATCTATACATATAAATTCTGCCATAAGTCTCTAATTCTTCAGCAAATTCAGGAGCAAGTTCAGCATGAAACTTAGGATCAAAATACCTTAAAGCATTCTTTAAAGCTAATTTTTTTTCTCTTATATTAAGAATATCTTTTCTTTTAGGAGCATGATTAACAGTTAAATCATATTCTTTCTTAGCCGGAAGATAATCAGGGATACCTTCCTCAATAGCTTGTCTAAAATCCATATAATTTTATTTTTAAATTATCAATTATCAAAAATATGAGCTACAAAAGTACAAAATAAATACTAAAGAAAGAAAGACAAAATAATATAGTATAATTTTAGAGCATAGCAACCCTCACTATAAACACTATAATAACTTAGATTCAATACAAGAAGAAAATAAATATTTATAATGATTTTTAATAATTAGATAGTGAGTTAATGGATTTAGATGGTGTCTTTTTGAATTTATAGAACGAGTTTTTAAATTCAAAAAGAGAAGGAAAAACTTATTCAGATAAGCCAAAAACAAACTTAATATGATTAGATTAAGACTTAATAAGCTGATAATAAGGGGTATAAAATAAAAGGAAAACTTTATTCCTTGATATTTTACCTCTCCAAGTATTAGTTCTTCTATTTAAAAGATATTGCAAAAATAATTATAGGAAGATTTCTATAATTAAACACAAAAATAATTCTAATATTCAGTCCTATTAAGAAAAATAATCTACTTCATAAGTTTAAGAGCATGAAAAATAATAGTCTAAGAGGATACAATGTTCGTTGGTCTTTCTTATAAACTATTCGTTCACGTGAAACATGCTATTTATTGTATGTGTTTATGAAGTCTTTAAGGATATTGCAAAGGTCAAGATATTTTGTGAAGGATAGGTCTTTTCCATTATCATAGATTGTGTGGTATTCATTGTATTCACAACCGAAGGTAAAGATGAAAATGGCTGGTACTCCTTTTTGAACAAATGGACAGTGATCAGAATTGCACGACTCCCCTCCTATTCTTATTTCCTTGAAGTAGCGTTTGTCATTGTTTATGGATTGCATTTTAAAAGATGCCTTTTTTTCTTTTTCTCCATTGATTAGAGAAATCCCACCTGATCCTGTTCCACACATATCCATATTAAACAAGAATTTTACTTTAGTAAGATCTATTAATGGATTTTCTGCTGCATATTTTGAACCTAAAAGCCCTATTTCTTCTCCTGTTGTGAATATGAATACTATTGAATAATCGGCTGGATTTTGAGCATAATATTTTGCCAAGTCAAGCAATACAGATACTCCACTGGCATTATCATTTGCTCCTGGGAAATAACAGTCTTTTCCTACTTTTCCCAAATGATCGTAATGAGCTGTGAATACATAAAGACTGTCTTTATATTTTGTTCCTTCAACCATTGCCCATATATTTTGTGAAGTATATTTCTCATCAAGTAATGAACCAACATTTAGTTCTAAATAATCAATCTTATTACTTAATTCTTCTCCTTTTAGTTGTAGAACAGGAAAATGTATTTGATTTCTACCTATTGCATATTGGATCTTATCATATCCTTGGATAATAACAAGCTTTGGAGTTACATAGCTTTTCTCTAAATCTCTTATAAAAGCATATATTTTAGATAAGTTAGCAGTCTTTTGATTAAATAATATTACTTTAGATGAATAGTCTGCTAACTCTTTTTTATAATCTTTTTCATTGTTTATTACTATAAGCTTTTCTTTCTCAAGAGTTATTTTTTTTGTTGGTGATGAGCCTAAAACTAAGAAATCTTCTCCAACTATCTTAATACTATCTTTGTTATTAAGCTTTAATTCAAGAGTATATATATTATTTATTGTTAAATCAAATTCTTGCTTTCCTTCTTTTCCTAAAAGCTTAACTCCACTATTTTTTAGTTCTCTTACTATAAAATTTGCTGCTTTCTTATCTCCATATCCAAAATATCCCCTACCTGAAAAGTCTTTTGAAGAAAGAGAGTCAAGGCAATAATGTGCATATTTATATGATTGTGCATTTAATAAATTAGAAAACAGAATCATTAGAATTAATAGTCTTATTTTCATTGTTTTAATTGTTTCGGTTATTATTATTGGTTATTATTTATTCTCTTTATAAGGTCAATTTTATCTATTTGATTGAATTAAAACTCTTTCATTTTTCCAACTCTTCATCCAAATACTATCTTCAATTATTTTATTATCTATAGAAATACTTCTCTTCTCTTTATCTTTTTTTATCTTTCTTGCTGTTCCTTTTTTTATTTCTTTCTCAATTTCTTTCATAAGTGTTTTATCATCAACAATACCTAATTTCAAGAATAGATATATTCCAACTTCATTATTAAATATATCCATTTTTTCTCCCACTTCATCATATCCAGAATAAGGTTTTTGATAAAATACTTTTTCATTATAACTCTCATAAATATTTCCTATCCTTCTTGCTTTCTTGATTCCTATTTCTGAAGAAAGTTTATACATTAAGAAAATATGACGAAAAGCATCAACTTCCCCTCTTGCTCCATCAGCATCAAGATATTTTTCTTTTACTAATTTATTTGAAAGAGCACTTATTTGTTTTGCAACTTTTTTAACTTTTAGAGAAGAGCAAGGTTTTTTTATTAAAAATAATTTATCCTTACAATCAATGTCCCAAAATATCTTTTTAAAATTTTGTGAATAAGAAATTCTAAAAAGAAATAGAAGAAAAATTGTAAGGATAAGTTTTTTAGTCATTCTATATTTATATTAACTTTTAGTTTTAACATTCTCTTTTGTTCAAAAAAATCTTTTTTTAGCGTTTTTCCTTATTTATACCTTATAATATTAACACAAATTAACTATTATACCCCTCCTACCCTTCACTTTTGATTAATTATGCTGCTCAGAATGTTAAAAAACTGCATTATTTTAATTGATTGTCATTTATAATTATGTAATAAACAAATATTTATCTGCAAGAAAAATGTTAAAATCAACGCTTAATTTTTAAATTCAATTTTGTCTTATTATTACTCTTTTGACCCAAAATCTCATTATTTTATTATTCCAAGCTCTTTTGAAATGTCAAGCATTTTTATAATTGGTTTCTTTGCTTTTTCTATTAAATCATCATCAAGAATAATTTCATATTTTTCTTCTTCCAATGAAGCAAGAACTTTTTCAAGAGTATTTAATTTCATATATCGACAATCATTACAAGAACAAGTTTCATTTTGAGTTACTATTAAAAATTCTTTATCAGGATTATCTTTCTTTAGTTGATGTACTATACCTGATTCAGTTGCTACTAAGAATTTCTTATTAGTACTTGTTTTCACAAAATTTATCATTGCAGCAGTTGAACCAATAAAATCAGATATTTGAAGTACTGCATCATTACATTCTGGATGTGCAATTAAAGTATAATCAGGATGTTGAATCTTTTGTTTAAGAACATATTCAGCTGTTAATAACTCATGTACTTCACATGTTCCATTCCATAAAACCATATTTCTTCCTGTTATTCTGTTTAAATATCCACCTAAGTTTTTATCTGGTGCAAATATTATTTTTTGATCCTTTGGTAATGAGTTAACTAATTGTAAAGCATTTCCTGAAGTACATATTATATCAGATAATGTCTTTATTTTTGCACTACAGTTTATATATGAAATTACTAAATGGTCTGGATTTTGTTCTTTGAAATTTTTAAACTCTTCTTCAGGACAAGAATCTGCAAGAGAACAACCTGCATTCATATCAGGAATAATTACTTTCTTTTGTGGATTAAGTATTTTTGCAGTTTCTCCCATAAAATGTACTCCACAAAATAATATTAAGTCTGATTTTGTGTTCTTTGCTGCTTCTGCTAAATTTAAACTATCACCTATAAAGTCTGCAATATCTTGTATTTCTGGTATTTGATAAAAATGAGCAAGTATAACAGCATTTTTTTCTTTCTTTAGCTTTAATATTTTTTCTATTGTATTTTGAGTGTTCATTCTGTTCTTGTCTTTATATATTATATACTCTCTTTTTTATATTAATATTATTATTATTATAGCTTGTTAGTATGGTTGAAAAATAAGTTCTTCAATTTTTGTTTTTATTCTTTTCTGTAGTTTATCAATAAACTATCAACAAACTATTAACTTATAACTCACTAATTATTATTATATTAATTAAGTTATTCACAATAGGTTTCTTTATTATGTTTGTTGATAAATTATTTTGCAAATATCGTCTTTTTTGGTTGAAAAACCATTTGATAACTTCTTAATAACTTCCCTATTTACCAACAAAATTATAAGATATTAGTTTGATAAACAAATTTTCAACCAAAAAATGATAGATATCAACAATTATAGTGTTAAAACTTTTGTCTTTTGAAAGTAAATTAGTTGCCAAATTTTTACTACTTTTGCTTTTGCTAAAGAGGCTTAAAAATCAAAGAAATAAGCAAAAGATCTAATTATTAACATATAAAAAGTTATCAACAACACTATGAATAATACAAATATTATACCTATAGCATCTGATCATGCAGGTTTTGAATTAAAAGAATTTCTAAAAGAAGAGCTTTCTAAACAAGGTTATAAATTAAAAGATTATGGTACTTTCTCAACAGATAGTTGTGATTATCCTGATTTTATTCATCCTCTTGCAAAAGATATTAATGATGGACTTTATCCTCTTGGATTAATCATGTGTGGAAGTGGTAATGGAGTTCAAATTACTGCAAATAAGTATTTAAAAGTTAGATGTGCTTTATGTTGGATAGAAGAAATTGCATCTCTTGCTCGTAAGCATAATGATGCAAATATTATTTCATTACCAGCAATATTTATAACTAAAGAAGAAGGCTTAAAAATAGCTACAACATTCTTAAATACAGATTATGAAGGTGGTAGACATCAAAGAAGAGTTGATAAAATATCAATGCTTTTAAAGTAATATTTATAATGCTTTAAAGTAATGGATACAAATGAATATAAATTTTTTATTTCCGACTGCAAAAAGGCTATTGAGAAATCTAAGGGAGTTGATATTTCTTATAATATAGATGATATTACACTAAAGACTTTTCAAAATTATAACTATGCGAGAAAGAAAGCAGCTAACCTAAGACAAAAATATATTAATCATATTGATGAATTATTAGTTTTGTTTGATAAAAAATTTAGTGAGAATGGGGGAGAGGTTAGTTGGGCTGTTGAGTATGATGTTGTTATTGAAGAAATTTTAAGACTTTTAAGGGATAAAAAGATTAAAGAAGTAAATCTTTTTGAAAGTAAATTTATTGAAGAGTTGGGTTTACATAAAAACCTAAAAGAAGATGAAATTAATACTATCTCTACAAATAAAAAATGTGTAATATTTGAACCTCAATTTGGAATATCTCAAACAGGAAGTTTATATTTAGTATTTGATTCTGCTTTAGAAATGGAGTTAGTTTTGGGGGCAGAGTTAAAGATTTTTGTTCTTCCAATAAATAATATATTAAAGAATATTGAGGATATAGAATTATTTTCTCGTCTTTATTCTATAAATAAAGATGAATTAGATTTTCCTTCTCTTATTACAATATTTACTCCTCAAAAAAAGTCAAATGCAGATATTCAATTATTTTTGGTTGATAATGGAAGAAGTAATCTTTTAGAGTTAAAGGAGCATAGAAAAGCTCTTACATGTATTGATTGTGATGCTTGTAAAAAGGTTTGTCCTGTTTATTCTTTAATAGGTGATGAGCCATATAATAATGTTTTTACAGGACCAATTGCTAATGTTGTTTTGCCTTTTTTAGAAACAATTGATGGGTGCAAACATCTTAGTTTTAATTGTACTCTTTGTGGAAATTGTGCTAAGGTTTGTCCAATGAATATTCCTATAACAGATTTGATAATTGCTAATAGGAATATATTTTTTGAAAGTAAGAATATGGATTTTTCTGATAGATATAAGATAAAAATATTGAAGAAACATCTTGTAAACAGGAAGAAACTTAATAAGAAGGCTTGGAGGAAAAAAATTCTGTTTGAACTCTATCTAAAAAATAAAATTACTGCATCAAGACCAATTCCAAGTTTTGCAAAGGAAACTTTTTCTCAAATTAAATCTCAAGGATGAATCAAATAATTGATAAAAATACTATTAATGAAATTATCTTAGAAAAGAAGAATAGTATTAATAAAAAAGATTCTGCAATTAAATGTTTAAAGTGTTTGGATTTAACTTCTCTTTCTGGAAAAGATAATAGAGAGTCAATAAAAAAGCTTATAGAAAATTCAATAATAAAAGAATTAATAGGAGTTAAGGTAGCAGGACTTTGTGTATACCCAAATTTCCTTGAAGTTTTAAATGAATGCCTATTAGATAAAGATATTAAGAAAGTTGTTGTTTCAGGTTATTTTCCTTCGGGTCAAAATCCACTTGAACTCAAACTAAATGAAATAAAATTTGCAGTCAATAATGGTGCTCAAGAAGTTGATATAGTAATAAATAGAGGTCTTTTTTTAGAAGGTAAATTTAGTGAGGTTTCACAAGAAACATTTAGGGCAAAAGAAATTTGTAAGGATATAATACTAAAAGTAATATTGGAAGTAGGGGAGTTAGCTACTTATGAAAATATTATAAGGCAAGCATTCTTTCATTAGAATCAGGAGCTGACTTTATAAAGACTTCAACTGGCAAGATAGAAAAGGGAGCAGATATTTATTCTTTTGCAACAATGCTTATAGCATTAAAAGATTTTTATAATAGAACAGGGGAATTGAAATCTATAAAAGCAGCAGGAGGCATTTCAACCTTTGAACAAGCTTTAGATTACTATATATTATTTTCTCATTTTATAGGAGAAGAATACATAACTTCAAAATATTTCAGAATAGGAGGGAGCAGATTAAAAGATAATTTAGTTGAGTTTATTCTTAATAACTAAATGATAATAACTAATTTATATATCAAATATAAAAATCAAGTGGGGGTCGAAAAATAATCGAATTATTGTACCATTACACTTAAATATTTATTATCTTTGCATTATAAATAGGCTCATTCTCAAATAGTAAAGGTTTAGCTTTAAAATTCTCTTAAAACATCATTTATTATTATAATGTACATCAAAACTTTCCTACGGTGTACACCAAAGCAGGGCTACGGTATACACCGTAACACCCAAAAGATGCACATCTTTTCAGTATTTAAATTTAGTTTCAGTAGTTTTAAACTTAGTTTTGTTGGATTTAAACTTAATCTATGAGAAAAAAGAGTTAATTTAATTTCAAGTATGTCCTACTCCAAAACAATCTTAAAGGGTTTAATTGTTTAATCTTCCTTTTTTCAAAGAAATTAATTTTTTATTTACTTGATTTTTACATTTTTCTCCTTTTTTTGAAGTGTTTTTTTTGACAATTAGAGTTTGTAAATCAGTATGAGTATTCATTTTTTTGTCATTTATTTATTCATTTCTAAAATAAAATACTAACTTTGTGGGTTCAATTGAATTTAAGTAACTTTAAAAGTATAAGTATGAAGCAACTAAAAAACAGATTCTCTCTTTATACAGAACCACAGAAAATTAAGGCGTTAGGTGTATATCCCTATTTCCGTTCTATTTGTAGCGACCAAGACTCAGAGGTTCTAATGAATGGTAAGAAAGTGTTGATGTTTGGTTCTAATAGCTATTTGGGATTAACTAATCACCCTAAAATTGTTGAAGCTGCAATTGAAGCTTTAAAGAAATATGGTTCTGGTTGTGCTGGCTCACCTTTTTTAAATGGAACATTAGATATCCATATTGAATTAGAAGAAAAATTAGCTGCTTTTGTCGGAAAAGAAAAAGCAATTGTTTACTCTACTGGATTCCATTCCAATATTGGGGTTATCCCAACTATTGTAGGAAGGGGAGACCATTTAATTTTAGATGAATTAGATCACGCTTCAATTATTGAAGCAAGACGTATCTCTTATGCAAAAAACTATAAGTTTAAACATAATGATATGGCTTCTTTAGAAAATATTCTTAGTAAAATACCTCATGATGAAGTAAAAATGATTGCTGTTGATGGTGTTTATTCTATGGAAGGTGATATTGCTAATATACCTGAAATTGTTAAGTTGGCAGAAAAGTATAATGCTGATGTTTACGTTGATGAAGCTCATAGTTTGGGAGTATTTGGTCAAGGTGGAAAGGGTATTTGTAATCATTTTGGATTAACAAAAGATGTTGATTTGATTATGGGTACATTTAGCAAAAGTTTGGCTGCTATTGGAGGCTTTATTGCTACTGATGCAGAAACAATAAACTATTTAAGACATAATTCTCGTCCATATATATTTTCAGCTTCTATTTCTCCTTCTGCAACCGCAAGTGTGTTGGCTGCGTTAGATGTTATTAAAGAAGAGCCTGAAAGAATAGAACATCTTTGGAGTGTAACAAATTATACTCTTAATGCTTTTAGAAGTCTTGGATTTGAAATAGGTCATACACAGTCCCCAATTATTCCTTTATATATTAGAGATGCAGAAAAGACTTTTAGAATAACAAAAGAGCTTTATGATGATGGAATATTTGTTAATCCTGTTGTTCCTCCAGCTTGCTCTCCTGATGCAACATTGATACGTTTTTCTTTAATGGCTACTCATACTCATGCACAAGTTGATTTTGCTATTGATAAGCTAACAAAAGTATTTAAAAAGTATGAAGTCATAAAATAACAAACTAACATATATCTATAAATGGATAATACAATAAGAATAGAGGAAGTAGTAGACAAAAAAGGGTTTAATAAGTTTCTGAAATTTCCATACAAATTATTCAAAGATGATAAGATGTGGGTTCCTTCATTATTAATGGACGAAAGAGTAACATTTAATAAGAAGAAAAATCCTGTTTTTGAATTTTGTGACTACAAAATATTTTTAGCTTATAGAGGTAAGGATATAGTTGGTAGAATAGTTGGGATATTAAATAATAGAGCCAATGAGATATGGAATCAAAAGAGAATGAGATTCGGTTGGTTTGATTATATAGATGATGTAGAAGTTACAGATGCTTTGTTGAAAGCTGTTGAAAATTGGGCTAAAGAAACAGGAATGAATGAGGTTGTAGGTCCTATGGGCTTTACTGATATGGACAAGGAAGGAATGATGGTGGAAGGATTTGATGTGAATTGTCCAATGGCTTGTTACTATAATCCTTCTTATTATTCACCATTGATAGAAAAATTAGGTTATGTTAAGGAAGTTGATTGGGTTCAATATGAAATGAAAGCCAATCAGCCTATTCCAGAAAAAGTTGCTAAGATAAATGCCCTAATAAAAGATAAATATAAATTAAGGATAGCAGATGGTTTAACAAAAAGACAAATTGTTGATCTTTATGCAGAAAAAATATTTAAAGTAGTAAATAAATCATTTGCAGGTCTTTTTGGATATGTTCCTTTAAGTGATAAACAACTTAAATTTTATATAGGTCAATATTTTACTTTTATTGATCCAAAATTAGTTTGCTTTATTGTTGATGAAAAAGATGATGTAGTTGCTTTTGGTGTTTCTATGCCTTCTTTCTCTGAAGCTTTACGTAAAGGCAAAGGTAAATTATTCCCATTTGGTTGGTATTATCTTTTGAAGGCGTTGAAAAACTATGATTATATAGATTTATATTTAAATGGAGTTGATCCTGATTGGCAAAATAAAGGAGTACATTCTCTTTATTATGTAGAGATGAATCGTCGTTATATTGAATTAGGATCAAAACTAGCTATTGCAAATCCTCAGCTTGAAACAAATCAAGCTTCTCAAATATGGGAAAAATATGATAGTAGGATTGCAATTCGTCGTAGAGCTTATATAAAACAAATCTAAGCAGAGATGCAAAAGGTTTTAGTTACAGGAGCAAGTGGTTTTATTGGTAGTAGTTTGGTTGAAAAACTGCTGCAAGAAGGTTGTGATGTAACGGCTGGGATTAGAACAACAAGTAGTAGAAGATATTTACAAGATAAAAGAATTAAGTTTTTAGATCTGCCTTATAATAATCCACAAGAACTAACAAATATACTGCAACAAGAAAACTTTACTACCATATTTCATCTTGCTGCACTAACAAAGGCAAAGAAGAAGATAGAATTTGAAGAAGTAAACTTTGGATACGCAAAAGCTCTTATTGATGCATTAAAAGGATTAGATACAAAACTAATCTTTTTTAGTAGTTTTGCAGCATGTGGAGCCGGAGATGAAGAAACTTTTTGTGCATGTAAGGTTACAGATAAGAATAATCCAAATACTGAATATGGCAGAACAAAATTAATGGCAGAAGAGTATTTGAAGAGTAATTTTAAAAATTATATTGTTCTTCGTCCAACAGGAGTTTATGGCGCACGTGAAACAGACTACTTTGTTTACTTCAAAACCATTAATAATCACTTAGAACCATATCTTGGATTTGTACCTCAACGTTTGACTTTTGTTCACATAGATGATTTAGTTGATGCATGTGTATTAGCTATGAAGAGTCAAATAATTGGAAAAACTTATTTTGTTAGTGACGGTAACCTTTATTTAGATACAGAGTTTGCCGATATAACAAAAGAAGTTTTAAATACGTGGACAATAAAGCTTAAATTTCCATTATTTGTTGTTTCTTGTATTAGTTCATTTATGGAATGCTTAGGAAAGATATTAGGCAGAACATTCACATTAAACCAAGATAAGTTCAATATCCTAAAGGCAAGAAATTGGAATTGCGATATTGAAAACTTAAAACAAGATTTAGGATACGAGCCAAAGGTAGACCTTAGAAAAGGAGTAGAGAAAACTATTGCATGGTATAAGAAAGAAAAATGGTTAAAATAGATAGAAGTTTGAATGAAGGAAGAATATAGTGATGACTAATGAAATAATAATCTCAAAGTTAGATAAATTCATCAAGAAATATTATAAAAATCAGCTAATAAAAGGCGTATTGTATTCAATCTTCCTTTTACTTAGCTTTTTTCTTATACTTAATACTCTTGAATACTTTGGTTATTATTCCTCTCTTACGCGTTCAATACTTTTTTATTCTTTTCTTGTAATAGCAATAGTAGTATTTTATTTTTTTTTATGTATTCCTCTCTTTAAGTTATTTCGTCTAACAAAGACAATATCTTATAAGGAGGCTGCAAATATTATTGGGAAACACTTTCCTGAGGTTTCTGACAAACTAATTAATCTCCTCCAACTTCAAGAGCTTTCTTCTGAAAATGATTCCCAACTTTTGGAAGCAAGTATTTCACAAAAGACAATAGAACTAAGCCCAATTCCATTTGTTAGGGCAGTAGATATATCAAAAAATAAAAAATATATTAAATGGGTAGCAATACCTGTTGCAATTATTCTTTTATTTGTCTTATTCTTTCCAAGTTTTATAAGTGAACCAACATATCGTTATATAAACCATGAGAAGTATTTTGAACGTCCAGCACCTTTTTCATATAAGCTATTGACAAAGGACTTAAAAGTGCTACAACACGGTGATATTGACATTAGAGTAAAGATAGAGGGGGATATGCTTGTAGATGGTGTAAATATTGTAATCAATAAGCAAATCTTTCAAATGAAGAAAGAGAAGAAAGATATATTCTCTTATTCAATAAAGCAATTACAAAATACAACAGATTTCCATTTTGAAGCATCAGACGTAATTAGCAAGGACTATAAGATAGAAGTTCTTCCTAAGCCAGTCCTTTTAGACCTCCAAGCTGTTATTACTTATCCTTCTTATACAGGAATGAAACAACAAGCCTACACTAATGTAAGTAATTTTTCTGTGCCTAAAGGAAGTACAATAGAATGGAAGGCTGTAACACGAGATACTAAGAAGTTTATATTTGATTATAATGGCAAGCAAGATATATTCACTCCAGATAAGAACGGAAGATTATCATTTGCAAAAAGAATATTAAGTGATTTAAACTATCAAATCTATACAAAAAATAACTATACAACATTTAGTGATTCTCTTCAATTTTCTATATCAATTATCCCTGATTTAAGCCCTCAAATAGCAGTAATAGAACAAAAGGATAGTCTTTTTGCCGATAGGGTATATTTTAGAGGGCAAATAAAAGATGATTATGGTTTCTCTAAATTAGAGTTCCATATTGAAAGATATAAAAAAGGAGAGGAAACGAAAACCATAACTAAGATACAAATTCCATTTTCTAAATTAGAAAAAGCACAAGAGTATTATTATTACTATGATTTAGCTGCACAAGAACTTAATCCAGGAGATAGGGTGGTTTATTATTTTGAAGTATGGGATAATGATGGAGTTGATGGCGCTAAATCTACACGTTCATCAAGCTTTTCTATTGAAGTGCCAACAATGCAGGAAATAGAACAAAAGCAAGAAAAGACAAGCAATGAGATAAAGAAAGAAACTGACCAATCAATAAATGAATTAAAGAAGATTCAAGAAGAGATTAAGGAGTTAAATAAAAAGATGCTTGAAAAGAAAGAATTGGATTGGCAAGACAAAAAACAAATTGCAGAGCTAAAAGATAAGCAAGACAAGATTAAAAACTCTTTAGAAGAGATAAGTAAGAAAATTAAAGAAAATAATTCCTTAGATCAAAGATATAAGAACCAAAACGAAGAGATATTAAAGAAGCAGAAAGAACTTGAAAAGCTATTTAATGAGGTAGCAAAAGATATGTTTGATGAGATGAATAAGTTGATGAAAGAAAATGTGAAGAAGGAAGACTTAAAGGAAGCATTAGACAAGATAAAGATGAATAATGAGGACTTAGAAAAGCAATTGGATAGAAACCTTGAAATGTATAAGCGTTTGGAGGTTGATAAAAAGATGCAAGAAACAATAGATAATTTAAATAAGACAGCACAAGAACAAAAGAAATTAGCAGAAGAAACCTCAAAGAACCCTAAAGATAACAAAGCACTGCAAGATAAACAAAGCCAGTTAAACAAAAATTTTGAAGAGATAAAGAAAGACATCCAAGAATTACAAAAGAAAGCCTCTGCTTTAGAAGAACCACAAGAGATAAAGCGAGATAAAGAAAAGGAAAATAGTATAACTAAGGATCAAAATGATGCTCAAAAACAAATGGAGCAGAAAAAGAATAAAGATGCTTCAAAGAATCAAAAGTCAGCCTCTGAAAAGATGGAACAAATGGCAGAAAACTTAGAAAAGCAACAAGAAGAGGAAGATAAAGAGGAAATGGCAGAAGACGTACAAGAAGTAAGACAAATACTAAAGAACTTAGTCAAGCTTTCTTTTATGCAAGAAGATATAATGAAAAAGGTAAGAGAAACATCTGTTACAGACCCAACATATCAACAACTGATAAACTCACAGAACAAGATAAAAAATGATATGAAGATGATTTCTGACAGTTTATTTTCTATGAGTAAGCGTCAGCCACAGATATCTAATGCAATAAATAAAGAACTAACAGCCATAGATAATCAAATAGGGAATTCCATTGATGCTTTATTACAATATAACCAAAGCGTATATGGCTCTTACAGAAATACAGGAGCAACAACTTATCAACAGTATGCAATGACTTCATTAAATAACTTATCGCTTATGTTAGCAGAAAGTTTGGATAAGATGCAACAAAATATGAAGTCTAATTCTAAAAGTAAGCCCAATTCAAAAGGTAAACCAAAGAGTCAATGTAATAATCCAGGCAAGTCGGGGAAAAAGAACCCAAAAAATATGCGTGAATTGCAAGATGCATTGAATAAGGAAATGGAAAGATTGAAAAAAGACTTAGAAAGTCAAAAGAAAGGACAGAGCGGAAAACCTAAGATAGGGGAGAATGGTCAAATGAATGAAGAGCTTGCAAGAATGGCTGCACAACAAGAGATGATACGTAAGATGATGCAACAATATTCCGATGAATTAAAGCAAGCAGGAGGACGATCTACAGGAGAATTAGATAATTTAATGCGACAAATGGAACAAACTGAAACGGATATCGTAAACAAGGTCATAAATCAGCAGACTATCAATCGCCAGAACAATATTCTTACCAGAATGTTGGAAGATGAAAAGGCTCAGAAAAAGCAAGATCAAGAAGAGCGAAGAGAATCTACTGAAGGAAAAGATAATTTTGAGAATTCGAGCAATCAATTCTTAGAGTTTAATAAATTAAAAAATAGAGAGTTAGAACTGTTCAAACAAATTCCTCCTATATTTTCTCCCTATTATAAAGAGAAAGTAAACGATTTTTTTTATAAATTTGAACGTTGAAAAAGTGATAAAACTATATGAAGCAGAATTATGATACTGTAAAATTAAGTGCAGATAAAGGACAAAGAATAAAGGCTCAAGCCTTAATAGAAGAGATATGCGATAGATTCAATTTGCATAATTACTTCGGAATATTTTCAGTAGTTGTTGATGAAGCTATGGACATTATTTATAATAATCCAGAGCTTAATCCAAATTTTACATCAGATTTTACCTTTGAACAATGTGTAAATGGAGTTTGTTTTACTTTTAAAACAGACCAACAACTTTTCACAACCGTATCTGAGTTAATGGAAATGTTAACTAACGAATATAATATCTTAGACGAAGGTAAGACATTAGAGCTTATTTTCTATGTAAATGGTATAGATGCTTCAGAACTTAAATCACGCCAAGAAAGCTTTAAGTTATTCTTTAAGAAGAAAGAATCTAAAACCGCCCAAGTCCCTTCACAAGACTTTCACAATACAGAATTATAATAAATAATAGATTTAAGGGAAGAATTAGTAGCATCTAAATACTAATTCTTCCCTTATTTTTTAGCTTATTTTTCCCCAAGCTTAGTTTGTTTAGTAAATTACTATTCAAAATTATTGGAATCAAATTACAGAAGATCAGGATCAAATTCTAAAGAGCAAAGTTATTGCAAAAAGCATTAATATAAAATGTAAGTTAAAACGCATACATTAAAACTCCAATTTTAACAGTTTGTATTAACATATTCCCTAATGTTTCCAAATATAAATTGTAACTATCTAAAATTCAATTTGTTTCCATATTTCACATCCCCTTAGTAGAGTGAAATGATGACATCATATGTTAAAATTTTAATTGGTTCATTGTTGCACAAAACTAAGTTTATTTTGTGCGAACAACAAACCATATATTATTAAACATAGTTTGGATTACTTTTCCAGAAAAAGATAAAACTCAAAATCTCAATTCAAAAAACTAACTCTTCCTGAAATTAAAGTAAGTCTTTCTGGATTTATATTAAGTCTTTTTCAATTTATATTAGCTTTAATTCCAAGAAGATTGTTCTTTATAGTAGGAAATAAAACTAACAGAATATTTAGGTTTTATTTGCTATTAATTCTATTAAGTAGTGCTGTTTTTTGAGGAGAATCTTTTAATTGGTTAGTAAAATACAAAGCATCAGCTCTGTTTGATGAGTTGCTGTTTCCTTCATATTGCTCAACATAATGAGTAGAATGTTCAAGTAAAAACTTTCTGCAATCAATATTTATCATTACTCCATTACCATAGTTTGCATAAGATAAACCAGTAATTGCATCATTTGAAGTCAAATTCTGAATCTGACTATTTGATATTCCATTTACATTAACTGTGATTGAAGGATAGTAGAAATATTGACCAGAAGGAATATTAATTGTTAACTTTATGGTACTGTCATTTATTTGAGTTTTAGTTATTGAAGAATGTATTCTATAATAATTGTATTCATAATATTCTTCTAAAGAAGTAAACCATAAGGAATCATCTCCATCCTTTCCATAATTATCGTTTAACCATATTAATAATGAAACCCAACTTGAATCTGTTGTATGAACTCCAATATTAACTGCCTCTCTCTGTTCTTTTGGCTTTTGTAATTCGGTTAATACCCTTGTTCTAATATTTGCTGGTTCAATAAAATATCTTTTAAGTAATACTTGATATAAATCAGTTGTATCAATATAAGGATATAATTCCTTAGAGCAAATACTATCACTATTGTTTTGTGCAGTCATGGCTTGTATAGAACTATAATTATATGCTGCTCTAACATAGTCTTTATTTCCATTAGGTTCTGCTAAAACTTTACATCCTCTATTTTGAAGATGTAGTTGGATGCTATCTTGAACAATAAGGTAATGATTGTAAATGTCCGTTACATTGTGAACGTCAGTTGCATTTACATCATGAAAAGCAATACTATTTTCATAATTTACTATTTCTCTTACACTACCCCATATAAGATTGTTTTTCATAAAACGATTATAATTTCCAGTATAACCTGGATTTATTGTTTCGTTGTCATTCATAAAACATCCTTCGGGATAAACAGTTGTTGTAAATTTAAAACGAACTTCTTTACCTGTTCCATCTGTAATTCCTAAAGTTTTTCCTAAATAGTATGATTCTGGAGGAAAATCTCCTGCTAATAATTGTCCAATATTGTATGAGTTTTGTTTTTGATTATTTGAGTTAATATAATTGCTCAATGGTTTCCCATTAATGGCTGCCCATGTTTGATGAAATGCAGAATTTAAGCAGTCGTCTTGAGTAAGCATAAACAGCCACGACTTATTATATTTTAAATGTGGAATATCTACTGTAACATCATCTATGTTAGTGCTATCATTCAATTGAATGGTTATCTCTGCTGTAACATTAGTGGCTTCTTGCCCGAAAGGATATGGGTATATAGCGTTGCTTGTTAAAAAAGTAATACTATCTATCTCATTAATTTCTAATGCCCTTGTATTATTTATTTGGTTGATAATTATATTATTTCCAGCAGAATCTAATTTAATGCTATCAATAGCAGAAATATTTTGCTCTAAAAGAATTATTGAGTCATGATGAAATTGTATTCTCTTTTCTTGACTCATTAATGTTAAGTTAATAGATAAAACTATAACTAATAATATTATTTTTCTCATTCTTTGACTAATCTAAATTCTTTATTTCCAACTTTTACTACATATATTCCATTAGATAGATTAGAGATATTTATGCTTTTATCTTGATAAATGATTTCATAAAAGACTAATTTACCTTCAATGTTATAAATAGAAATTGATGTTTTGGAATTGATATTTGACAGATTAATATTATCTTTTGAAGGGTTAGGATAAAGTTTAATATTATTGTAAGGTAAAACTTCTGATAATGAATTTCCAGAGGGGAAATAAATTTTTCTAATATTATCAATAGCAAAGTAATATATTTCTCCTGAGGGTTGAGAAATTATAATATCGTTATTTGAAAAAGTTAATTTACCATTCTGATTTATGGAATAAGTTATTTCTTCATCATCAATATACTGTATAGTAATATTTCGTTGAGCTATTGAAGAAAAAGAAGAGAGTAGTAGTGGCAGAAATATTAAAGTTAATCTATACTTTTTCATATATAATCTCATTGTTATTTGTTTGTTTTTGCAAAGATATGGGAAATTTTGTAAATATGTTTTTATTTGGCTTTAAAATATTTCTTTCTCTAATTCCCTCTCTTTTGTGAGGAATTATATTATTTGTACCTTTGCAAACTACTATTGTAATTATTTTAAGTTATGGATACACAAAAGTATAATTTAAGAGGGGTTTCGGCTTCTAAGGAAGATGTTCACAATGCTATTAAGAATATAGACAAGGGACTATTTCCTAAGGCGTTTTGTAAGGTTGTTGAAGATAGTTTAACTAATGACAAGGATTATTGTATGGTTATGCACGCTGATGGTGCTGGGACAAAGTCTTCATTAGCTTATATGTATTGGAAAGAAACTGGGGATTTAAGTGTTTGGAAGGGTATAGCTATTGATGCTGTTGTTATGAATCTTGATGATTTGCTTTGTGTTGGTATAACTGATAATATTCTTCTTTCTTCTACAATTGGAAGAAATAAAATGCTTATTCCAGGAGAAGTTATTTCTGCTGTTATTAATGGAACTGAAGAGTTTCTTGCCCAAATGAGAGAATTAGGTGTTGGAATTTATTCAACTGGTGGGGAAACTGCTGATGTGGGGGATTTAGTTAGAACTATAATTGTTGATAGCACTGTTACTGCAAGAGCAAAAAGAAGTGAGATTATTTCAAATCATAATATTAAGGCAGGAAATGTAATTGTTGGGTTGGCTTCTTTTGGTCAAGCTACCTATGAAACTTCTTATAATGGTGGAATGGGGAGCAATGGTTTAACTTCTGCTCGTCATGATGTGTTTTCAAAAGAATTAGCTAAGAAATATCCTGAAAGTTATGATAACTCTCTTAGTGATGAGGTTGTTTATTGTGGAGGAATGAGTTTAACTTCTCCAACCGAAGTTGAAGGGATTGATGCAGGAAAGATGGTTTTATCTCCAACAAGAACTTATGCTCCTATTATTAAAAAAATATTGGAATCTTATCGTTCTAAGATTAATGGACTGGTTCATTGTAGTGGTGGAGCTCAAACTAAGGTGCTTCATTTTGTAGATGATGTTCATGTAATAAAAGATAATTTATTTCCAATTCCTCCTTTATTTAAGATGATACAAAACCAATCTCATACTGATTGGCAAGAGATGTATAAAGTCTTTAATATGGGACACAGAATGGAAGTTTATACTGATGAAGAAACAGCAAAAGAAGTTATTGCAATAAGCAAGAGCTTTAATGTAGATGCTCAAATTATTGGTAGGGTAGAAGCCTTTGAAGGAAAGAAAGTAACTATACGTTCTGAATTTGGAGAGTTTATCTATGAATAAGGTTGTCTGATTGAAGTAAGATATAGAAAGATTAAACGAATAGATGGGAAACTATTTCTTCGTTTTGTTTTATAGATTTTCCCAAAACATAGGGAAAGATTTTGAAACGCAGTCTTTATTGTCTATTTTAATGTTTGGAAGTTTTAAAGATGCTATTGCAAAAGCCATTGCTATTCTATGGTCGTCGTAAGTTTTAATTATTATCTTTTTATCTACTTGTTTTGAGAAACCATTAATAATAAATTTATTATCTTCTAAATAGGCATTAGCTCCTATTTTCTGCAAGCCTTGCAACATAGATTTAATTCTATTGCTTTCCTTATGTTCCAAACTTTTAATTCCTTTAAAAATCACCTTCTTTTCACTGAATAAAGATGCTATAACTAATGGAGGAAATATATCGGGGGAAGATTTAATATCAAACTCTAATTCTTTTTCTGGTGATATTAATTCATAGTTATAACTTAGCACTACTCCATTATTCTTAAACTTAGTTTCAATTCCTAAAAGAGAAAAGTATTCTTCTGCAATTGAATCAGGTTGAAGTGAATCATGGTAAAGATTATTTATAAATATTTTTCCTTGCTTTAGTATAGAAAGCTTTTCATAAGCAAAGCAAGTCGAAGACCAGTCACTCTCAACAAAAGCTTCTTTAAAAGTATAAGGAGAATAAGAAACAGTAATCTTATTATTTTGTTTTTTAATAATAGCACCAAAAAGTTTTATTAAAGAAATAGTCATATCAATGTATGGCTTTGAAACTATTTCTTCTTTCATTTCTATTTTTAAACCTTCTTTTATATAAGGAGAGATTAAAAGTATTGAAGAAATAAACTGGCTGCTTAATGAGCTGTCAATATTAATTGTTTTTCCACCAATTAACGTTTCTCCTGCAATTTTTATTGGAAGTTTATCATTTTCTTTGATAGAGGAAATCTCTGCTCCTAATTCTTTTAAAATGTCAACTAAAGGTTTAATTGGTCTTTTCCTCATATTAATATCTCCATCAATCCTCCAAATACCTTTCTTAAGGGCTAAAAGAGAGATTAAAAACCTTGTAACAGTTCCTGCATTATGACAAAAGAAAATATCATTAGGACTTTCTTCTATTTGAGTTAATAGCTCTTTCATCAAAGAAGTATCATCGGCAGTTGAAATATTATGAATTTCCTCCTTGCTTTGAGAAAGATACTTAATAATTAATAGCCTATTACTAATACTTTTTGAAGAAGGGACTTTAAATTCTTGCATTATAGAATTGTTTTGAAGATTAAATCTCTATATCGAAATCATTTATCTTCCTGTATAATGTTCTTTCTGATATTCCAAGTTCTTTTGCAGCAATGGAACGTTTTCCCTTAGCTCTTTGAAGTGCGGATAATATCATTTTCTTTTCCATTTCAATTAAAGTCATAGGAGTATCATCAATTTCATCATATTCATTATCTATGATTTCATCCTCTTCAATCGGTTCTTGTTTCGGAGCATCTGAATAAATTATGTTGTTATTATTCTTTTTAGGAGTAATAAAGATTGGTTCAGAATTTCTATCACTAAGAATTTGTTTTACGAATTCTTTTAGGTCTTTAACTTCATTTTTCAGTATAGCTATTTGTTGTTTGTTATTTAGGATAGTAAGAATTATCTCTCTTTGAGAACCAATACTTTCTTCATTAGCGTAATTATCAATAACCATAGGGAGAGCAGGGAGAGGAGGAATATATTGTTTAAGAGTTTCTAAGGTAATCGCTTTTTCTTTTTCAATTATAGATATTTGGTCTGTAATATTCTTTAACTGACGAATATTCCCTTGCCAACGATAGTTTAATAAATATTCCTTAGCCTCATTTGTCAATGTAATTACAGGCATTTTATATCTTTCAGCTTGTTCTATTGCAAATCTTCTAAATAATATATATATATCATCTTTTCTATCCCTTAGTGCAGGTACAAAGATTGAGACTTGACTTAAACGATAATAAAGGTCTTCTCTAAAACGCCCTTTCTTGATTGCCTCTAATAAATTTACGTTAGTTGCCGCAACTATTCTTACATCAACTTTTAGAGTCTTGCTTGACCCAACAGGGAGGAACTCCCCACTTTCTAAGACTCTCAATAATTTAGCTTGCATTGACATAGGCAATTCTCCTACTTCATCTAAGAATATTGTTCCCTTATCTGCTTCTGCAAAATAACCTTTTCTATCTCTATCAGCACTTGTGAATGCTCCTTTTATATGACCAAATAACTCGCTTTCTATTGTCCCCTCAGGGATAGCACCACAGTTTACAGCAATATATTTATTATGTTTACGAGGGCTATTTTGGTGAATAATCTTAGAAAACACTTCTTTCCCTACACCACTTTCTCCAGTTACTAAAATACTCATATTAGTAACTGCAACTTGAAGCGCGATTTCCAAAGCCCTATTGAGCTGAGGATCATTCCCCATTATACCAAACCTTGTCTTAACTGATTGAATATCTAACATAGACTATATTATTATTGAGTGCAAAGATACAAAAGAATTGACAAAATGTCAGCTTGTTATTAAAGAAGTCTTTTAAAGCAAATAACGTATAGGTAATAGTATCCATTCGGCGAATTTTTCAACTCTTGAACGGTTTTTCCAATTGTCGTAATTAAATTCTTTGCAATTATATAGAGTTGTATCAATATGTTTTATTAGACTTTCAAGTACAGATTTTTCATCTCCAATTAAAGCAATTTCATACTGATATCGAAAACTTCTGTAATCAAAATTTGCAGAACTGATAGAGAATATTTCGTTATCTATTGTTAAACATTTAGCGTGAAGATTTCCTTTATCATAGAATCTTAATGTAACACCTCCTTCATGAAGTTCACCAAGGTATTTCCGACGTATAATATCAACTAAATGTACATCGGAATGGTAAGGCGTAATAATAATAACATTAACTCCTCTTTGTACGGCTTCACAAAGTTTTTTTCTTAGTTTATGTCCAGGAAGAAAATAAGGGCTCTCAATAATTATCTCTTTTTCTGCCTTATCAATCATTTGTTCATATTTCTTTTTAATGGTCTGACGATAAGGATTAGGAACATCTTGTAAAAAAATCCACGAGTTATAATATTGATTTCTCTTATAACTATGTTTAGATAGTGAATATTTATTGTAGGAGCGAAAACTTTCGTTAAAAGAATTTTTAAAAAGCCTTGATAAGGTTTGTTCATTAATGCGAAGATTAAGTTCTCGCCAACTTAAGGAATAAGAAGTAAGATTAGAAGATCCTATATAACTAATGGTATTGTCAATTATAATTAGTTTTCTATGGTTACGACAATGATTTTTAACAAAATAACTCCTATCAACCTTTAATCTCTTATAGATTCTTAAATCCACACCTGCTGCAATCAAAGGAGTAAAGAAAGAAGTATCAGAATTACTACCCCAACCATCAATTAGAACCTTTACTCTGACACCTTCTTTAGCCTTTTTTATTAAGGCAATCCGAAACTTTTCGCCAATTGAACCAATACCAAAACGATAGGTTTCAAGGAAAACATATTTCTTAGCCGATTCAATGTCATTAAGCATTGAATTAAACAGTTCGAGGTTATCATCAAATAATTGAAAATTACTATTCATCAAATAATAAAAATAGTTAGGATATAAAATAATAAAATTAAGTAAGACATGTTACGATTTTATAATATGATTTGTTGCAGAAATCATCTGCTAAAAAAATATTTGCTATTTTATTATTATTTAATATGGGGTATCGTTTTATTTATTTGATTGATATTCAACTATAAAAATATAAAATTTCACCCTATTATTATATCCTTTTATTATTGTTATATATTAAACTCACGTTAAATATTCTTTCTTGAATTAGTGAGAAGTATATACCCTGTTCATTATAGAGCTACATAAGTATCAATAATTTATTTATGACATTTTTAAATTTGTTTTAATAAGGATTAGTATGTTGCTGCTTTAACCTTCCCAAGAATAAATTGTCTATTAATTCTATAATATTATTTTATGTTGATTATTGTACTTTATTTGATTGCTTCCTATATTAAAAATGCGAAAAAATGCGTTTTATTTGTCAGAGATTTTAGTTATTAGGCTTTTATTCTTATTTTTGCGAGTTAAAATGTAAATTATTTTTATATATGAAAAGACTTTTTTATTCAATCATTGCTACTGTTTTACTTGTGTGCATTGGGTTTAGCGCTAATGCAGTTCCTGCTTATCCATATCAAATTTCTGTAAAACAATCAGATAAATCTTTGCTTTCTCTTTTCTTAAAAGGCGACGAGAAAGTTAATTGGGCGAAGACTACCGATGGCTTTACTCTGTTAAAAGCTAAAAATGGAGATTTTGTGTATGCTATTTCTGATTCTAAAAGAGGTATTACTCCTTCAAATGTTATTGCTCATAATGAAGGGGCGAGAAATTCTGAAGAATTGGATTTTATTAAAACTCTTGATAATAATCTATTCTTTTCTTCTGAACAGTTAAGGACATTAAAACAGCTTTGGGAATATAAAAAGTCTCCTGATTTTCAAAATGCATTAAATTTAGCAAAAACCACACAAAGACAATTAAAAATTCTTGTTCTTTTAGTAGAATATCCGGATAGACCATTTGTTAATAATGCCCAATATTTTGATAATCTTTTTAATCAAGTTGGTTACAATGAATATGGAAATGAAGGGAGTGTAAAGGATTATTTTAATGCTTCTACTTATGGTAATGTAGCTATTAGTGCTGGTGTTTATGGTCCTTTTATGGCAAGTGCAGGTTGTGCATCTTATAGCTATCAAGCAACAGGTTCTCTGGGAGCGCAAAATTTACTTAATGAAGCAATTAGTTTAGCTGATCCTACTGTAAATTTTGCTGATTATTGTAGTAATGGTAGTAGTTATGTTGATTGTGTATTTATGATATTTGCTGGTTGTGCCGCATCTTCAGGTGAAGATAATGCTATTTGGCCTCATAGATCTGTTTTGTATCCTCCAGTTGAAAAAGATGGAGTTTATTTATATAATTATGGTTGTGCTTCTGAATTACAAGGAAGTACGCCTTGGACAACGCCTCCAACAGTGGGAACAATTTGTCATGAATTTTCTCATGTACTTGGTTTAGATGATAATTATGATACAGATTATGGAACCAATGGACAAGCAACAACATCTGATGAATGGGATGTTATGTCAAGTGGTAATTATAATAATGGAGGGAAGACGCCTCCTCTTTGGAGTTCTTTTCAACGTAGTTCCCAAGGATTTTTGGATTTAATAGAATTGAATCCTGCAACTCTTAACGGGGTAGGTAATAAGACTCTACCTCCATTGTATTCAAGTAATGTTGCATATAAACTAACTTATTCTTCAACAGAGTTTTTTTTATTAGAAAATCGTCAACAAAAAGGTTGGGATAGGTTCCTTCCAGGTCATGGAATGTTAATTACTCATATTGACAAAAATGTTTCTGGTTGGAATTCTAATTGTGCTAATTGCAACCCTTCTTGGCTTGGAATAGATCTTGTGGAGGCTAATGCTTCAACTCCTTTAATTAGGGCATCTAATCCTTTCCCTGGGACGAGAAATATTACAAGTTTTACAGACACAACAAATCCGAGTAGTTTATCTAATGATGGCTCTCAACTTAATAAGCCAATTGAAAGAATCCAAGAAAATACAACAACAAAAAATATAACTTTTGATTTTGGAGGAGTATCTTTTTCTTCTCCAAGAGCAACAACTGATTCTGTAACAAGAGTTACTTCTGATTCTATTTATGTTAGTGTTACTGTTTCGCAGACTATGGATGCTATTGTTGAAAAAGGTTTAATTTATTCCACATCATATAATCCAACCTATACAGATACAAGGATAGTAAATTCAGGAAGTGAAAATAATTTTATATCTGTTGTTACAGGTATTCAACCAACAACAACTTATTATGTTAGAGCTTATGCAAAAAACTCTTCGTCCGCTTATTTTTATGGAGAGGTAATAAGAGTTGATGTACCTTGTGCTTCAATAAGGCAATTCCCATATAATAATAGTTTTGAAAACAATGATAATACAATAAGTTGTTGGACAGAAGAAGGAAGTTCTTATTTAACAAATACTTGGAAATATGTAATAACAACAGAAGACTCAGGAATAACATCTGCTCAAAATGGTATACAATTTGCTTTGCTTTCATCATTTTATCAATCGGCTCAAATAAGAAAACTTATTACACCAAGTTTAGATATTTCAATACTTTCTCAACCATATCTCAGATTTTATTATGCAATAAAACAAAAAGGAGATTATCAAGATGCATTAAGGGTTTATTATAAAACATCATCTCTTGGTACTTGGCAGCTTTTGAAGACATATAATAATAATACTCCAAATTGGACAATGGATTCAATTATGCTTCCAAATAAATCTGATACATACTATATTGCTTTTGATGGTGAGCTTTATTCTGGTTATGGAGTATGTATTGATAACGTAACGGTAAGTGAAGCTAATCTTAATGCTTTCCCTTCTGTAGCAACATTAAATGTAGATAATATAACAGATATATCAGCAAGAGTAACTTCAAATCTTATTTCACAAGGCTATACAACATTGTCTTCAAGAGGGATAGTTTGGAGTACTAACCCTTACCCAACAATAAATGATTCTTCTTTTTCAATTGCAGCAGGAACAGGACAATATATAATAACTGCAAATAATTTAGAATCTAATACAGTATATTATTTCCGTTCTTATGCAAGAAATCAAGGACTTATTTCCTATGGTAATCAAATAACAATATTAACAAAATGTGAGAGAATAAGTTCTTTTCCTCATGATTTTATCTTAGAAAGTTCAGATACTAATTGTTTTGAAAAAGGAATGGATTGGCAATTAACTAATCAAGATGTTTCTGTAACACCACATTCAGGTACAAACTTTTTTATGTTTAAACCAATAACCAATGATACATCGAAATTAATAATACCACTCTTAAATTTATCAAATCATACAAATACAAAACTTAAATTCTGGTATCAAAAACCATCTGATGCAAATACTTTAAAAGTATATTATAAAATAGGTATAGAAGGAGAGTGGAATCAATTAGAGTTATATAATACATCTGTTAATAGTTGGACATTAGATTCATTAGATTTGCCAAATGCAAATGATAATTATTATATTGCATTTGAAGGAATCTCACAAAATGGTAATGGAATATTTATTGATGATATATCAGTTGAAGCAATACTTCAAATCCCATTAGTTCAAACAACAACAACAACGCTTGCAACATATAATAGCATTCAAACTGGAGGAGATGTGTCTTATTTAGGAATGAGTTCAGTTACAGAAAGAGGTGTATGTTGGTCAATCAATGGAAACACACCAACAATCATGAATTCTAAAATAATTGTTGGATCTGGATTAGGAACTTTTTCTTCAACACTTACAAACTTGTTACCAGAAACAACATATAAAATTAGAGCTTATGCAACAAATAGCTATGGGACAAACTATGGACAACAATATATAATCACAACACCTCCAATCCCAATCTTTAACAATACAATATCGGGCAATCAAGAGTTATGTTATAATTCAACGACTCAAACTTTTCAAGGCTCTCTTCCAACAGGAGGGAATGGACAATATCAATATTTGTGGTTACAAAGCCATGATGATATTAGTTGGGATGTTGCTACAGATTCAGATTTTAGGATACTTCAGAATTATTATTCATTTAGAGCAAGAGAATCGGCTTACTATAAGAGAGTAGTTTCCTCTCGATTAGTTTCAGATACAAGTAATATAATCTTTTTAAAGGTTTATCCGGAAACAAGAGCGGGGAATGTTTTTAGAGGACAAGATACAATAATAATCAATGAAGGATTGAGAATGGAATTGAGGGCTTTTGAAGGATCTGTTCTAAAATGGGAAAGGAAAAAATTGAATTTTGAATGGGAAGAAATAGAGAATTCTCAAGATAGTGTATGGCTTACAGACTTCCCTTCACAATTAGGAATGTACTATTATAGAGCAAGAGTTAAAAGTGGAGTATGTGCAGAATTAATTTCAGGAGAAGATTGGACTTATGTTAAAAAAGGAATTGGATTAGATAATGTTTTAGTTGAGGATGGAAATATAATAGTATCGCCAAACCCTTCAAACGGAGGAATAAATGTACAATACAATAAAGACAAAGCATTTGTTGGAGAGCTAAAAGTTTATGATATTAATTCAAAAGAGCTAAAGAATATAGAAAGTCAAGTATTGAATAAAGGTAATAATGCTATAAACCTTAACCCTATTAATAATGGGACATATCTACTTGTCTTTAAGAACGACAAAACAATAATGACAAAAATAATAATAATAAACAAATAGAGGATTTATGAAAAAGATTATTTCACAATTGCTTTTTGTAGCAATACTACTAATCGCTCAGATTACTATGGCTGTTCCTGCTTACAAAGGTTTGGTTAAATTAACACAACCAAATGGAACAGAGGTTTCGGCTTACTTATTTGGTGACGAAAGAGTAAACTGGGTAGAATCAGAAGATAACTATACTTTAATGTATAATAAGGCAGGTTATCTTGAATATGCAATAAAAGATCAAAATGGAGATATAAATCCATCAGGAATTATTGCAAAAGATCAAATAGAAAGATCTATAATTGACAATAATTTTTTGTCAACAATATCAAAGAAACTAAGGTATTCTGAAAGTCAAACAAAGACAATGCTTCAAGTAACATCTATGTTAGATAATTCAAAAAATGAACCAATAGAAGGTTTAACAAAAGGAATTAGGAAGTTATTAGTAATTTTAGTACAATACTCAGATCTGTCTTTTACATATACAAGACAACAATTTGAAAATATGTTTAATCAAGTAGGATATAGCACAGGAAGTGTTAGAGACTATTTCAGAGCAAATTCTTATGGTAAATTAGATCTTCAAAGCACAATAGTAGGACCATATACTTTACCTAACACTCAAGCTTTTTATGGAGCACATTCAGGAACACAAAATGATGCTAATGCAAGACAAATGATAATTGATGCTTGTAATGCAGCAGACTCAGCAGTTGATTTTAATATTTATGATAATGATGGGAATTTAACTGTTGATGGTGTACATGTTATTTATGCAGGAAGAGGAGAACATAACGGAGGAGGAGACAATGCAATTTGGGCTCACCGTTCAAAATTAACTCCACCTCTTGTATTAGATGGAGTAAGAATAATAGATTATTCATGTGCTTGTGAGAAAAATTCATCTAATGCAATGTCAGGAATAGGAGTACATTCACATGAATTTGGTCACGTATTAGGACTTTTGGATTACTACGATTCAGATTATTCAGACAATGGAATTTCAAAAACATTTGGTGAATTTGAAATAATGGATGCAGGAGCATATGATAATAATGAAAAAACACCTCCTCTTTATAATGCTTATTCGAAAGTATTCTTAGGATGGGCAACGCCTTATGTTATAGATACAAATATGTTAATGGACATAACTTCAATGCCATCAACAGACACAGCATTAATATTTAAAGTTAATACACCAAATGATGGAGAATATTTCCTTTTTGAGAATAAAGATTTCTCAGGTTGGAATGCTTATCTTCATTCTTCAATTATAAATTATAGAAATTATGGTGGAGTTAATAGTGGAATACTTGGAATACATGTTGATGAATCAGCAAATGCTCTTGGTTGGGGAAATAATTGTTTAAACTGTTATCCAAGTAGGAACTCAGTTCTTATTATGAGTGCAGATGGTAATTATAATGGATATCAAACTAGTGATTCTTGGTATTATTCAAATATGGCAAATATGTTATATCCAGGACAAAGTTCAATAACTTCAATAACCGATTCGACAACAACAAACCTTATAACATGGGATAATTTAAATTCTAATGTTAAACTTACAGACTTTACAAGACTAAGTGACGATAACATAACATTTAAAACAAATGGAGGAGCTGCTCTTGGGGTACAAGTACAAACCTTAGCCCCATCACAAATAACACATACAACAGCTCAATTAAATGGTTCTACTCAAGTTTCATTACAAGGAGATCAAACAATAATAGAAAGAGGTTTTGTTTTAAGCACAGAAGCATATCCAAGAATTTCAGATACTAAATTAATTGGTTCAGGAACGACAGGAACAATGGTTGGAGCTTTAGCAGGATTAA
Organism: Bacteroidales bacterium; assembly: GCA_041662185.1. GTDB lineage: Bacteria > Bacteroidota > Bacteroidia > Bacteroidales > P3 > UBA10566. Next base: position 36,433 of record JBAZSY010000005.1, on the reverse strand, counting down.
ATGCTGGAACAAGATATTATTATCGTGCTTATGGAATTAATGCAAATGGAGTAAGTTATGGGGAACATTATTCATTCCTTACATTATCTGATCCCATTACAAATAATGCAATAATTGATAGTAATTTTGCAGCATGTGAAACAGGAGAAATGCCAACAATAGTAGGAACAGACCCTCAAGGAGGAAGCGGAGACTATACATATCGTTGGTTAGAAAGTCCAGATTCAATAAATTGGGATAACACACAAAATGCAGGAATAAGTAAAGACTATACCCCATCAATGTTAACAGTTCCAACATACTTTAAGAGAGTAGTTCTTTCAGCAGATAAAGTAGATACTTCAGCAGCAAAATTAGTACCAATAGTACCAGTAACAGTTGCAGGAACATTATCTCAAGAAAATGACACAATACAAATAAATGAATCAACAGGAGCTATAACCCTAACTGGAAATGTAGGAGATGTAGTTCTATGGCAAAGAAAGATAGGTTCATCACAATGGGGAACAATTGAAAACACAGGTTATTTAACAACTTTCTCAGAATCTCCATCAGCTGAAGGTACATATCAATACAGAGTAAGAGTAAGAAGTGGAGCATGTCCATCAAAAACAACAACAGCAATCTCAATATTAGTTAAATCAGTAGGTTTATCAGATATTGAAAACAACTCAATTGATTTTGAAGTATATCCAAATCCATCTAAAGGAACATTTACATTAGACCTAAACTTAGAAAGCGGAAAATCAGTTGATATGCAAATGGTTAATATTTTAGGTAAAACAATATATACAAAATCAAGCCTAAATGCAAAAACACAAATCAACCTTTCAAATATTGAAAACGGAACATATATAATAATACTAAAAGACGGAGATAAAATAGTAGGAAGGAAACAAATTATTATAAATAAATAAATTAGTATTTGGTAGTGTCCAAAATTTTCTAAATAAAAATTTGAGAGCTATTAAAAGTAATTTTGAAAAGGTAGAATTAAACATTCTACCTTTTCTATTTTATATAATTACCAAGACAAACAATTTTCAAAATAAGTAATAATATAGTCTATTTTGGATATTAGCCATAAGTTATATTATTAGAATGTATCAATATTAGTATCAAAACCATCAAAAATTCATCAAATAAATTCCAAACATAAACATTAAAAATACATAAAAGATAGGTCATAAAAATAAACAAGTCTAAATGTAAAAACGTCAAATAAAAACGTCGTAAATAATAGATATAATTAGCAATTAAGAAGATATAGAAGATTGAGCATACTGTAATTATTTACAAAAGAAATAACTTCCAATAATATGTTGGAGTAAAAGCATAAAAACATTTTGTTGTTAAAAAAACAAAAACTACATTTGCGGGATTAATTTTAAAAAATAAAACATTATGCGAAGACCTTTATTTTTTGTATTATTCCTGTTTGTTCTTACGAACCTTTTCTCGCAAACCTTGTCAACCCCAACAATTTGGTTAAAGCCCTTACTTAGTGGCGATACAGTATCCTTAATAGATACGAAAATAAGCACAACAGACCAAAGCCCTTATTCAAAAAAGTATACCAAGAGTTACATAAACTATAACCCAAGTATAACACCAGGAGATAGTCTTAACATATATGTAAGACCCTATGATAGCTTACCCAATCATACACGAGTAACCATAATGACCGCCTATTTTACCGAAAGCAACAACAAAGTAGGCTTATGGGAACTAGGTCAAGACACAAACCGTTTATTGTGGTTAAACAGTCAAGAAATAAGTTATAAAACCAAAGGCATAAGCTATAGAGACAGCTTGGGAACAGAACAAGGCCCTATAGTAAATATAGGACACTTCAATTACCCGAAACGAGATACAATTCTATCCCTTACAGACACCCTATACATATGCAATGAAAGTGATAATTACTTTGCAGGCAACTTTGGAGAATACTTATACTTCCCTGAAGACTTAGATAAAACAGAACAACAAAAATGGGAAAGCTACTTAGCCCTAAAATATGGAGCCACCTTAAAAAGTGCATACGTCAATAGCCAAGGCGATACCCTCTGGAATACAAAAGAAGACAGCACATACAGTCAAGGCATAGCAGGAATAGGCAGAGACGACAGCACAACCCTAAACCAAAGACGAAGTAAAATCTACCAAGACGAACTCAGTATAAACATAACCGATACCCCCCTCCAAGACAAAACCTATATCTTATGGGGACATAATGGACAAAATGCCACCCCAACCATACTCTATCAAATAGACACCAACCAGTACTACCAAATGGAACGACAATGGAAAATCAAACCCTACACCCCAATTACCAACCAACCAACCAATACAGAACTAATCTACAACTACCCCTTAAACGTAGCCCCAGGCGGCATCCTATTATTAATAGACAGAACAAGCTCAGACATCACCCCAACAATAAGTGAGATACATCACCCCGACAGCATTACCACAGACGCAGTCTACTTCAAGAATATCCATTGGGATACAGATAATAATGGACAAGACTATATAACCATAGCCATCAATATAGACAGTCTCAACCAACCACTACCCAACAAAAGTGAACAAACACAAACCCAAACACAACAACAACAAACCACAAACGAACAAACAAAACACCTAAGCCTAAGCTTGCAACCCAACCCAAGCACAGGCAACTTCACCCTAATCATCCAACAACAGACAAAAACCCCACTACAAATACGTATCACCGATAACAATGGAAAAGAAGTAAAGAAATACACCAAAGAAGACGCAGACACCTATACAGAACTACATGAAACCATAGACACTATGGGAATTTACCTAATCCAAGTCACTAACCAAGACGAAAAGAAGACCACAAAACTCATAATAGTAAAATAAAAAAGCCAAAGCAATGAAAAGAACCATTATACAATTAACCATAATCATAACAGCCACCCTATTAACCATAAGCTGTAATAATAACCCAAAAACAAATAATACCCAAACACTGTCAAAAGCAGATTCCCACACTCAAAGTCCAACCCAAAACTTAAAACAAATACAAAGTACATCCTATCCTTTGCAACTACCAGACAACTTACAACAACAAACCATAGAAAGAAAAGTACAAACACTACCAAGACATAATAATATATCCTATACCACCCCAACCTTTGACACTACGAATTATAATGAAAGGAAGGAATACCTTATAACTCCAACAGACAAACAATTAGTAAAACATACAGGAGTAGCATTGTTTATAGGCGAAGGATCAGTAAAGAAACCGACAACAATAAGTGTAACCCCATTAACAGAAAAAGAAATAGTAAATGTACCGACCAATTTGGTAAACCTTACTGAATATCATAATGGCTATAGATTCTTACCAGATGGACAAACCTTTGAACAAGAAATAGCCGTAGCCATGAAATATGATACAACAAACATCCCCTTTGGTTATGGAGCAGCAGACATCTTTACCTACTATTACGACACAAAAAGTAGTCAATGGGAACAAATACCAAGAGACAGTGTAGATGAAATCAACCATATCATCTATTCAAGAACCACCCATTTCACAGACTATATCAATGGAGTGTTGAAAGTTCCAGAAACTTCAGATGCTATGGCATATACCCCAACCTCAATCAAGGACTTAAAAGCAGCAGAACCATTGAATGGGATCACCTTAATGAGTCCACCCCAAGCCAATAATAAAGGAACAGCAAATTTAAGTTATCCGATTACAGTACCAGCAGGAAGACGAGGCATGCAACCAGACTTGAATCTAACATATAACAGTTCAGGTGGAAGTAGTTGGTTAGGATTAGGATGGGATTTAAACATATCAAGCATTTCAGTGGAAACACGTTGGGGAGTACCATATTTTGATCAAAATAAAGAATCAGAAACTTATTTATTAGATGGAGAGACATTAGTAACAAGTTATTTTGATACTTTAGATAATGGAGACTTGAAATTTAGAATAAATAAACCTACATACAGAAATGAATGGGAGGATAGAGATACTTCAGGCTATAAACAATTCTATCCAAGAGTAGAAGGAGCATTTAAAAAGATAATACGCCATGGAAAAATGCCGATGAATTATTGGTGGGAAGTGGTAGATAAGAGTGGTACAAGATACTTTTATGGAATGAGTAAGGTAAATGACTCTACTATGTCTTTTGATAACAACAGTGTATTAGCAGATTATTATAGGAATGTAGTTAAATGGTGTTTAACAGAAGTAAGAGATGTTTATGGTAATAATATTACATATAAGTATTATACATATTTTAATGGAACGGCTTCATTACCACAAGACTTTGGAAAGCAAATATATGTATCAGATATAAATTATACAGGATATAAAAATGCAGTAGGAAAATACAATATAAAATTTGTAATAGATACAACAGGTAAATTAAACCATGATATAACAAATTCAGGCAGATACGGCTTTAAAGAAATAAATAAATGCCTTTTAAATAAAGTAAGTGTTTTATATGATAATTTACATATAAAAACTTATTATTTTGGCTATAAAGAGGGAGCGTTTAATAAAACATTGTTATGTAATTTTTATGAAACAGACACTATAATAAGATCTATTGACCTCATGGGCTTATATGATAGATGCCCAGACCAAGAGAATGACGATCTTCCTCATCCTCTTATTACACATAAATTTGAATATGATAGTTTGGGAACTGATCTATATTCAGAAGAGCAAATATTAAATACAGGAGAAACAGATATAGGATGGAATGTTTTTTCTGGGAATGTTGCAAGTAAATTAAGTAATATAGGTGGTTCAGAAAGCATTTCCACAGATAAAGGCGGAGGAATAAATTTTGGAATAGGTTCAGACCCAACAACAAAATGGTTAACAGTGGGAGGTAGCCATTCTTATCAATTAGGTAAAGATAGAGGGGTTGTAACTATGATGGATATAAATGGTGATGGTTACCCTGATAAGGTCTATAGAGATGGAGATGAAATAAAATTTATACTGCAAAGACCAAATAATGATGGAGATTTAGGTTCTGCTGGATTTGCAGATGGAAACACAAAAATAAATGGAAGTATAACAAACTTTTCGTACACAGAAAGTACAACTCGTCCTTGGGGAGTGAATGCTTCAGTACTTCCAGGTTCAGATGGTGATGTTTTATCAAGTGTTTCAGGTGGAGTAGGTTGGGGAAGCACAAAAAGCTCTACATCTACATATTTTTCCGATGTAAACGGAGATGGTTTTGTTGATATAATAGTTAATGGAAAGATATTTATAAATAGATTAAATGAATCAGGTATAAATAGAGGATTTGTAAATGAAACTACAAAAGATACAATATTTTCAGGTGGAAGTTGTGGTGGTTACATATTAAATGATGTTCCAGTAGATCCAGCAATATATGGAGATAGAGTAGATACAGTAGGACATTGGGATTGTTATTATGATCCTATTAAAGGTGAAACATGTAATTGGGTAACAGAAATAGTAAATTATGAGGCTCCAGAAATTTATTATCCTAATATAGAAGCTGTAAGAGTATGGGTTGCTCCATATAATGGAAAAATAAAAATAGAGAGTCAAGCAAGAATACCTGATGATGTAGTAGATCTTATGAAAATCACTCAAACTGGAGATGGTTTAAAATTAAGTATTCAAAAGTCGGGGCAACCAACATTATTAAGTGAATTAAAACTTGATACAAATACATATAGTGGCAGTATGAATTACCCAAGCCTAAATGTAAACCGAGGCGATAAGATATTCTTTAGGATGGAGTCATTAGAAAAAAGAACCTATGATAAGGTAATATGGGATCCTAAAATTACATATACTTCATATAAGAATAAATCAGGAGTGGATATTCTAACAGGATTGGATAAAATAGATGGAAATAAAGATAGTATATTTAGATTTAAGGCATCAGAGGATTTTGCATTAAGTAGTCAAGGAGGCTTAGTTCAAACTTATGTAGGGGGAAGTTTATTAATAAAAACAAAAATAGAGGTTGAAGGTCCATTAACAGAATCATTAAACTATAAAGTATATAAAAATGACACTGTTATAATACTTAATAGAATTATCCCTAAGAATACTATTGTTAACATTAATAATAGTGTAAATAATGATACTATAATATCAATAAATAAAAATGATAAACTCAGAGCAGAATTAACATGTTTTGGTAGAGTAAAATGGCCATTAGTTCATGCGGGAGTAGAGATGTCAATAATAGAAAGTGATAATGATACAATACAAGATATAATTGACACAATAAGTGTCCCTGGAGATACAATATATACATTAACATATAATCCTGAAATATCAAGAAATATTTATCAATATTCAAAAATACCAAGTTTGTTATGGCAGTCTAACTATACAGGTACCATATCTATAAAGCCTGTAATATATCCTACTACGATAACAGGTAACTATAAATTGAGGATGACAATAAAAGATGAAAATGGTTTAGTAGACTCATTTATGTTTTCAACTCCGACTCCTATAAATACATTAAAATATGTTAATGTAATATCAGGTAAGAAATATTATATAGATTATTATGCAGAATCAACTTTAGGAGAGATTATTGATAGTATTTCTACAAATATCCAATATGGTTCAACAACAATAAAAAGTGCATCTGGATTTTACACGAATTATATAGAAGAAGATTATTCTATTTTTGGAGCATTATATAGAGGTTGGGGACAATTTGGATATAAGCCACAAGATACAACGATAAATTATATAGATACAACATTATTAGTTCTAAATATAATGAATACAACATCAGTAATAGATACATTAACTCCATTTATTATTACGAGTAATGATCCAGAAAGTCCAGTAACTAACGGGTATAATCCATTAGCAGGAAATTTCTTTGCCGCTGACCCAGACTACGAACATAATTATTGGATTCCATATGGAAATATAAGTTATTTCTGTAAAGATACTATGGCTAATATATTTAAATATGATGATATAGACATAGATACAACTATATTAGAAGCAGATAATCCTATTCCTTCTACGACGACTAATCCTAAACCAACCGTTGCAAATAAAGAATCATACAGTGAACCAAGTAAGAATTATAATGTTAGTGCACGTTTGGATTTGAGTTTAATTGATCTTCGTATTGGTGGAACCGTTAATGAAGGAAAACAAAGAGTAACATCAGATCTTATGGATGTAAATGGTGATGGATTCCCTGATATAATTTCAGGCTCAGTGGTTCTTTGTAGTAAACCGAGGGGAGGATTAAGTGGTAAGATATTTAATCACATAACAGGAAATAATGTGGAAGCAGATGTTATGGATTATGAAGCAACTGGAGCAAGTGCTGGTGGACAAAAAATGAACGTGGGTAAAGAAATGAAGAATGGTCCGGTTAACTCTAAAATAAGTATGGGTGGAGCTGCAGGAGGAAGTACAAGCGAATCGAAGGGAGGAAGTACGTGGATAGATATAAATGGAGATGGATTACCAGATAAAGTAAAATTTAATGATCCAAATAGTACAGTTTATTTAAATTATGGTTACGGATTCTCTCGAGCAGAGGCATGGAATTCTTCAGGAATTAAGAAATCACATAGTAATTCACTGTCATTAAGTGACAATTGGGATTTATTTAGTGGAATAAATACCTCAAGAGGCGGAAGACAATTTGACTTGGTAGATGGTAGTATATCAGGAGGACTTGGAATAACAGGAGGGGAAAATATTACAAAACGTAGTTTTTTAGATGTAAATGGAGATGGGTTAATAGATATTGTTTATTTAGACGGAGATACAGTTAGAGCTAATATAAATACAGGAACAGGTTTTAGAAATCCTATACCTTTAATAGGTGATGGATCAATAGACTATAGTTTAACTTTGGGTGCAAGTATAAATGGAGGAGTTTCATTAGGTGTTCCTATATGGATATTTAAGATTGTTGGTTGTTTTTCTGGATATAAGGGATGGAATATTGGATATTCAAAATCTCAATGGAAGGATATGAACAATGATGGATACCCAGACTATGTAAAAGAAGGAGATGGTAATGAGGTAAAGGTAAGATATTCTTTGATAGGGAAAGCAAACCTTTTAAAGAAAATAATAACTCCGACAAGAACAAATATAGATATTGACTATCAATTATCAGCAAGTAATGTGAATTCTCCACAAAGACATTGGCAGATGATAAGTACAAAAATATCAAATCATGACACCTACGACCCTACACAACATGATACTATTTACACAACATATAAATATAAGAATCGTTACTATGACAGATATGAACGAGAAGATTATGGATATGATTCAGTATTAACATATTCGTACTTGAATAGTAATACATTACCATACAGAACAAATATAGATGTATATTATAATGACAACTATATGTTTAAAGGCATAAGAAATAGAACAATAACAACTAATTCACAAGGCAGGAAGATACAAGATAATATATATGATTACAGAGCAAAAGATAGAATCTCAGGAGATTTAGTAAATGAATCTTTAGCTTTTTGTTCAAGTGATTCATATCCAGCCATAAATGAAGAAATAGTAAAACATTATTTACTAACAGGAGATACATCTGCTCAGATTACTACAAAGAAAGCATATAATCATGGACCTTATGGCAATGTTAAGAGATATGCCGACTATGGAGACATAACTACAACAAATGATGATGTATATTCAGAAATCAATTACTACGAAGACACTTCTAAATACATAGTTGGAGTTCCAACAGATTTTAATGTAATATCAGACACCATTAATTATCCTTTATTGAGATATAAACAAGCTAATATTAATAGTTTTGGAGATATAGACCAATTAAATATAGATATAAGCAATAACACATATATGACTTATGATTATTTGTATGACCAATATGGAAATATAACCAAAAGGATTTCTCCAGCAGATGCAGCAGGAAAAAGAATGACCACTAAGTATACTTATGATAATACATTATACTGTCTACCAATATTAGTACAAGATAGTAATTTAGGTTATTATTCATCAGCAACTTATAATTATAAATGGGCTGCACCAATTGAGACTATAGATATAGCAGGAAATCCACAACGCTACACCTATGACAGTAGAGGAAGAATAGCAACAGTTCAAGGTCCTAAGGAAATAGCATCAGGATATCCATACACAATAAAATATGAATATTCAGATTTAGTAATGCCAACTATTAATCACAGTATTTATCTACTTAGGAGACCATGGGCAAGAACGCTTCATTATGACCCATCAGATACCTCGAATAAAATAAAGACAGTTACTTTTATAGATGGATTCGGAAGAATAATACAAACAAAGAAAGATATTGATTCTTATGGAACAGAGTTAATGATGGTTTCAGGAAGACAAAAATATGATAAATTAGGAAGGGTAACAACTGCTTATGAGTCAATAACAGAGACATTAGTAAATAGTACAACACTTTATTTACAGGATACTATTTTCAATAAAAATATAAGTGGTATTACCCCAACAAGAATAGCATACGATATCTTAGACAGAGTAGATACTACCATATATCCAGACTTGACAAAAACAACAACAATTTATAACTTTGGACAAGATGCTTCAACAATTAAACGATTTAAGACCATAGTTAAAGACCAAAGTGGAAATCAAACAACAATCTATACAGACCCACGCCAACTAAAAACACAGATAACTTCCGCCTTAGGATCTATAACCAAATTCAGTTACGATAGATTAGGACAATTAGTAACAAGTACAGATCCCGAAAACAAACCAACTACTAATGTTTATGATATGGCAGGCAGAAGAACAAGTAGAACACATCCAAGTAGTGGTTTAACACAATGGAAATACGACCCAATAGGTCATATGATCCAACAAACAATGTCCTCAGGAGAAGTGATAACTTATGATTATAGCTACAACCAACTTAAATACATCAAATATTCTAATAGAACATGGAATAACGTATGGTATGAATATGGAGCAGCAAATACTCAAAATCAAACAGGAAGACTAATCAGACAACAAGACGTTACAGGCTTACAGGATTTTCTGTATGATAGTTTAGGCAATATCAAGCAAAATCGTCATACTTATGTAGTACCAAACAGCAGTAATGCCTTTACGTTTATTACCCGTTGGAACTATGACAGCTGGAACAGAGTAATTGATATCACCTATCCCGATAATGATATAGTAACCTACACATATAACAAGGGAGGTTTATTGAAGAGCATCAAAGGGAATAAATATGGAGTACAAACGAACTATATCCGCAGTATTAACTATAGCATTTATGAACAAAGAGCAGAAGAATATTTTGGCAATGGTACCAAAACCTTTTATACCTATGACCCCTTAACGCGTAGATTAAACACAATTAGCACCATAGACTCAATCGGCTTAAACCTTCAGGTCTATAGATACGCCTATTATCCAAACGGCAATATACAAGAAATTAGGAATTCAGGCATAGACCCATACACCCACAACTACGACTATGATCATGATTATCAACTAGTACATGCTGCAGGTTCAGGCACATGGTCAGGTACCCCAATTAGCTATGACATGGTTTTAAATTATAGTTCATCAGGCAAAATCGAACGTAAGGAAGTTCGCAATTCCAAACGACTAGACAATAATGGCACCACCCAAATAAATTACAGGAACAATTATTATTACACAGATCCAAGTAATCCATATGGAGTACGTTTAATCCATGATGATATCTTGAATAAGGATTATGATATCAAATGGGATATTAAAGGAAATATGATAAGTCATGAAAATTCAAAATGGGGTATTCGTCAATTATGCTGGACAGAAGACAACCGTTTAGAAAACGAGAAAGATGGAAAAATGGGAGCCTATTATAACTATGATGCCCCAGGCGAAAGGAACTTGAAACTCAATGGCGGAACCACAAATGTAACCCAAAACGGAAGCACAGTCAATATACCAGTCTTAGACCAACAAACCTTGTATGCAAGTTCATTAGTCACCGTCAATGACCAAGGCTACACCAAACACTACTTTGAAGAAGGCAAGCGAATCTGCAGCAAGATAGGTAATGGCAGATTAACCAACGTAACCGCCCCAGTAACCCCAATAAATGGAGATTATTCAAAACTATTAAATGTCTTACGAGATAATATAAAAAAGTCTTTCTCTATTTGCATAGGATCAGAACCATACATACAAACCAAAGACCTCTATACACATATAATTCAACCAAACATCAATACAACAGCCTCCAGCGAACCAAGCTTTTACTACCACAGTGACCACTTAGGTAGCAGTTCGTATATCACAGGCGATAACGGACAAAAGACCCAAACCTTAGCCTATATGCCATCAGGCGAAGATTGGGTAGACCTCAAACACAACTCCCCAAGCTACACCACCCCATACAAATTCACAGGCAAAGAAAAAGATACCGAAACTGGTTACAACTACTACGGAGCAAGATACTACACCGACAACCTCTCAATCTTCCTATCCACCGACCCACTCTCTGACAAATACCCTCACCTAACAAGTTATAACTATTGTGCCAACAACCCTGTAATGCTTATTGATCCGAATGGAATGAATATTGATGATTATTTTACAAATAAGGGGAAATTTTTAGGCTCAGATGGAGCAAAGACAGATAATGTAAGGATAATAGATGAGGGGAAATGGAATGACATCAAGACTACAAATAATGATGGATCAGAAACAGTCAATCATTATGTGGGATATGCTAATTCATCGGCACATTCAAAAGCAGGATTAACAGAAAATGCATCGTTAAATATTTTTGACCACTATAATAATACAGGTCTACCTTTATCTAATTCTAATAATTATGAATCAATGGATCCTAAAACTGACTTAATGGGATTTGTTAAAAATAAAGGAACTATAGCTGTAAATGTATCAATGAATAATAAATATGGATTAGCTGATAATTATAATAACATTATAAACGAATTTGCACATGAAGATAAACATAATTTAGATTATCAATCATCAGGTAAAGAAGTTTATAATAATTCTCCTATAGAATTAAGAGAGATTAGAGCTCTTGATTCCCAAATGAATCATCCTAGTTTTGAAAAAAGCACTCCATTATATAAAGCAATAGTAAAGTCAATAAGAGAACAAATTATTCCTTCAAAAATAAAATAACGTTATGAAAAAAATGTTGAAATATTTATCTATTATTATTTTGTTGATTTGTGGTAATAACTTATATGCACAGATTAATTTTTCAATAGATACAGTTATTGTATCTAAAAATGTTAATTTAGATAAAAATATAGAAATAGCGAGAAAAGGTCCTGTAGTTGGTTTCTATTGTAGAATAAAAAATAATACAGATAGTATCATAGATTTAGACTTTGAAGACAATCAATTATTTTATAGTTTTAATTATATGGGAAATAAATATTTTTCAGAGTTATTTGTTTTAGAACTTCGATACATAAAGAATGTTTCTATTAAACCTTTTTCTGAATTTGGATTTGAATTTTATGCAGATATATTTGGGAAACATAATTTATTACCAGAAGATATTTCTATTGAGAAATACTTTGAATTCTTATTACAAACGCTACCATCCTTTAGACTTGGCTGCATAAATGGTAATTTAAATATTGAATCAGGAGGGATCAATAATATTATTATTAAGTAATGGATGGTAATGTATCAGATCAGGAGTTGTTAAAATAACAAATTGAAATCCAATGGTAATGTATCAGATGTAAGTTAGTATAAAGTATAATCAAAAATAAATAATTATGACAACAGAACAATTAAAGAAGTTAGTGCTATTTTATAAACAAGCATTTAAAAATAGGGTAATGTATCAGATCAGGAGTTATTAAAGTAACAATTTGAAATTCAGAGATTATTAAAATTAATTTAGAGAAAAGGTAGAATAATATTCTATCTTTTTCTATTTTAATCTTCAAAAACAAGCTTAAAAATGAAGACAAACGAAAGTTTTAATATGTAATGTTTCACATCAGGAGCTAATTTCCTTTTTCAGAAAAAGCGTCAAAAACAGCTTTAAAATGAAAAAGAGGCCGTGTTTTTGCCAAAAAGAGGCTGTCTAAACACTAAAAAAACGCCGTCTACGACCATCAAAGACGGCGTCCACGTACCCCGTAGACGGCCTCTACAGACTTGTAGACGGCGTCTTCTCCCCAATTAGACAGCCTAAAAAAGCTAAAAACATGGCCTCTATTTCAAAAAACAAAATATTTCCACAAAAAGCATATCTTATTCAAGATAAAAATTTTATCTTTGGAGCGTGAAACATCAAAACATTATATACTTACAACAAGACGCGAGAGGAAGGTAATGTATCAAATCATTAGTTATTAAAATAACAAATTGAAATGTGGTAACTATTAGAATTAATTTATTCTACCTCATTCTAATTTTTACCTAATAGAACAAGCTTAAAGATTATAACAAAAGCTCTTTTCTGAGGATTAATAAGGGGTTCTTAAAATTCTGTAACTTTTTGCTATCTTTGCTTGTCTTATTGATATAAAAATGTAAAAGAAGTAAATAATGAATTTCAAAATCAATCACTTAATAGCCTTTTCAATATCAATTTTAATAAGCTTTTCTTCTCTTTGTCAATCAATTGAGGGGAGGATTGTTGATGAAAATAAAAAACCTATGCCTTATGTAAATGTACATAAGATAAATAGTAATATTGGTGGTGCTACTAATTTAAAAGGCTATTATTCTTTTAAATTACCTGTTGGAAAGCATATTATTGAATATAGAATGGTTGGTTATAAAACAATAAAAGATACTATATATATAAAAGAAGGAGAGATATTAAAAAAGAATCATACTCTTAAAGAGGAAAATGTTGAATTAAAATCTGTTGAAATAATATACGGAGAAGACCCTGCTATACCAATAATTAAAAAGGTTATTCAGAAAAGAGAAAAACATTTAAATGAATATCAAACATATACAAGCACAAATTTTACTAAATGTATTGCTAAAAAAGAAAGAGTTGATATAGGAGAAAGAGTTTTAGGATACAAACCTTCTTTTAAAGAGAGGGCAGAATTAGATTCAAGTCTTAATGCTGATTGTGCAAAAAATGATGGTTATCTTTATACATCGGAAGCTGAAACTAAACTATATAAGGATAAAAATAAGATAAAAGAAGTTATGGTTTCTTCAAGAGTTAGTGGAGATCCAAGTAAATATAGTTTTAATTTCAGCCAAAACTTTACATTAAATTTCTATGAAAATCTTATCAACCTATCCTTTACTGAAAAGCTTTTTGAGTCTCCTTTTGCTTCTTATGCTTTTTCCGATTATAGATATTTCCTAATAGATACATTTGAAGATAATGGTTATAAGATAAATAAGATAAAAGTAATACCAAAAAATCTTGCTTCCAATTGCTTTTATGGCTATGTTTATATTATAGATTCGCTTTGGAGAATTCATAGTTTAGACCTTAATATTACTAAGAATAATAATCTTATGTTCTTTGACTCAGTAAATATTAAGCAAAGTTTCACCAATATTGAAGATAGTATTTGGAAGCCAACATCTAATATACAAAGAGCTTACATGAATTTTGGTATTATGGGAATAAATATGTTTGCAAATATTGATTTTAATTCAGTAAGTCAAGACTTTAATTTTAAGCCCGAATTTGATAAGGATTTCTTTTCAAAGGAACTAATATCAATAAATAAAGATGCTAATAAAAAGGATAGTTTGTATTGGAAAACAAATAGTCCATTGCCTTCAACAGATACAGAAAAAAGGTTTTATAAGTATGAGGATAGTGTTTATACAGTAAATTCTAATCCAGATACAATTATTGCAAGGGATAAGAAAAGAAATAAATTCTCATTTATAAATATATTTTCAGGATATACTTACAGGAATACTCTAAAGAAGACATCACATAGCATATCTGCATTTAAACACTTAGCATTTAATACTGTTCAAGGATGGAACCTTGGTTCAGAGTTTAAGTATAAAAAAGAAATAAATGATTCCAATTCCATTCTTTTTACAGCAACACCTCAATATGGTTTTTCTGATAAAACTTTACGTTTTGGAACTTCTTTAAACTGGCAATACAATAAGGAAAAACTTGCCACTTTAAATTTAAAAGCTGGAATAAATGAAGCTAATAATATATCTGGCTATAGTATAAGTCCTTTTCTTAATACGTTTTATAGCGAACTTTTCGGTCAAAATGATATGAAATTATATTCAAAAACGTATTTCTATATATCTCATTACATGGAATTATTTACAGGATTAAACCTAAAACTTGGTTCAGAGATAGCAAGAAGAGATGCCTTAGTTAATAACAGTTCACAAAAATGGACACATATAGGCACTTACACAAGCAATAATCCTTTACTTACAAATGACGATAGTAAAGCATTTCCTTCTAATAATTCTTTACTTGTAGAAGGAGAATTATCTTGGAATCCAGCTATGAAATATGCTTCATTACCTAATAAAATCAGAATAAAATCTGCATTTCCTACTTTCTATTTAACTTATAAGAAAGCCATTCCACTTGCAAAAGAAAACTGGGCAGACTATGATTTAGTTGAAATAAAGATGGATTATAACTTAAATCTTGGACGATTTGGACAAGGAAATTTAATTGCAAAGAGTGGAAAATTCTTAAGAACAGAAGAAATGATATTTGCCGATTATAAGCATTATGAAGGAAATAGATTTCAATTAGGTTTATTTGGCAATGAATCCTTTAGAGTTTTACCATATTATAAGTTCAGTACAAATGGCACTTACCTTGAAGCTCATTACACACATAACTTCAATCGCTGGCTATTTAGTAAACTACCGATATTGAAAAAAACAAAACTATCAGAACAATTTAGCGCACACTTACTCTCCAACGACTTCAAAAATCCATATATGGAAGTAAGCTTTGGAGCAGCAAATATATTTAAAATCCTATCCCTAAACTACACCTGCGGCTTTCAAAACGGCTCAAGCCCATACCATGGAATTACATTATCATTTGGAATAGCTTTATAATAAGAGTACAATATCATAAAAATAAAAGAGCATATTAGTTAATTGATATGCTCTTTTATTACTTATTGATGTTATTAACGCCAATTACTTTATTTATGGAGTTCTTATTCGCTTAGGAAATCTGATATTTCTTTTATGTAATCATCTTTTAATATATATATTCCTTGTAAATGTCCTCCATTAAATTTTCTTATCTTTATATTATTATTATCACTAATTATTAGATTAATATCTTCTTCTTTCCATAGTATATCATCACTTCCGCAAAAGAGCATAAAAGGAATTTTTATTCCACTATAAAAACTGTTCCAATTAATATTATCTTTTGGCAATATCAAACTCTTTTTCTTATCTATTAATCTTTGCCCAATTGCCTCTGGAGAATAGATATGTCCTTCTCCAATATAATAGGATATATTATTTGCTTCTTGAGAATTTAAGTATAACATACTAATTATTGAACCCATTGAAAGTCCCATTAAACAAATCTCATTATTAGGATTAGTAAGTTTTGCAAGGGTTATAACTGATTCTAAATCGCTTAAAAATTCTTTATAGTATAAAACATTTTTGTCCATAGTAAAAGGACTACTTTTACCGAAACCTCTATAATCATAAGTAATAACATCAAATCCACTATGTGCTAAACCTACTGCTATATTTAACCAATAGCTCATATTCCCAGCGTCTCCATAAGAAAGTATTACTGTAATATTCTTTTTTTCTGCCATTGAAGGGAAGAGCCAAGATGCAATTTTATAGCCATCTTTAGTTTGTAAAAACTTAGTATCAATGTTTAATCCAAGGTCTTTTGGTGTAGAAACATAGTTCTTATCTGGGTTAATACCAAATGAATAATACGAAAATAATATAAACACGAAATACAGAAATAGTCTCTTCATTATTATTTGTTTTTTATTCTTTATGATTTTAATTTTGCAAATATATAAATTCTTGGAGCTTAAAGCATTTGAAATTATATCTTTTTTGCTCTTAGGATTTCTCTTTTGCCTTTTGGACCTGGGAGTTTTTCTATTTGAAAGCCTGATGCTTTAAGTGCTCTTTTCACATCTCCCTTACAGCAATAGGTTACTAATAGACCGCCTTCTTTAAGTGATGAATATAGTTTAGTAAACATTTCTTGTTGCCATAGGTTTTCTTCAAATTGTGGAGCAAAGGCATCAAAGTAAATTATATCAAAGAAGTTTGCTTTATAGTTTAAATTTTCTGCTGGTTTATCAATCTTATGTATGGAAAATAAGTTATTTATTTCTGCATTTTCATTCCAAGAAACTGAATGAATATTTAAAAATTCTTCTTCTAATGATAAGACTTTTCCATAATTAAGTTGAGAAATTATTTCTTTAGAAAGAGGGTATTTTTCTATTGTTTCGTAATAGATATTTTGGTTTTCTTTATTGGAATAGTCTAATGTTAGGATAGCATTAAGCCCTGTTCCAAAACCTATTTCTAATATATTTATTAAAGAATGCTTTTCAATATTTCTTAATCCTGCATTAATGAATATATGTACTCCTTCTGCAATTGCTCCAAAGGTTGAATGATATCCTTCTCCTAAGTCCTTCCTTCTAAGGCTTGATGAACCATCTTCTGTTATTAATACTTCTATATTATCTTCGATCCCTTCCATTATAGCTTTGTTGGCTTCCACTTCCCGTCAAAATACCAAACTTCTTTATGCCCACAATCTTTTAGGTGTTGCCAACATTCTGCAAAAAGATTGTCTACTTCATCTGATTTATGGCAGTCTGTTGAAATTGTTACGGGGATATTCTTTTCGGCAAGGGCTTTTACCCAATGAGTTTGTGGGAAGTAATCGTTAGAACGTCCCTTATAAAGACCTCTTGTATTTACTTCACAAATTGTATTATGCTTTTTCATTGTTTCTAAACTCTCCATAACCAAATCAACATACCAAGGTTCGTCTTCTTTAAAGTAGCGGTCTTTGTTATGCATTTTTACCTTATCGAAATGTCCAATTATATCTGGTTCTACACTACTTATCATTTCATTTGTTTGAGAATAGAAAGCTTTTACACCTTTTTTTATATCTGAACCAAAGCAATCTCTTAACCCATTATCATAACTTTCTTGCTTTGAGCCATCAATAAACCATAATCCATTTTGTGCAGCAACTAAATGAACAGAAGATATTACATAATCTAATTGATATAATTTTGCTCTTTCTCTTATATCTTCACAAACTTCTGGAATATAATCAAATTCCATTGAAGAGAAGAGTTTTATCTTATCGGAATACTTTTCTTTAAGTCTTTTTATCTCTTTAAGGTAGTTATCTATATCGTGATACTGGAGTGCAAAATCATTTTCAAAAGGGACTGGAGAATGAGCAGAAAACCCAAAGTATTTTAATCCCTTTTCTATTGCAGAAAGAGCCATTTCCTCAAGTGTGTTTTTACCATCGCAAAATAAAGAATGGCTATGATAATTAAATTTCAACATCTTTTATCTTGTATAGTTTATCGCCTCTTCTTATTATTTCTGTTGTTGGTATTGAGAAAAAATCGCCTTTTACAGCTTTCTCTACCTTTTTTAAATCCACTCTTATCTCTTTTATTTTGTCTTCATAGACTCCTGTTGTTGAGCCAAGTATTATTATCTCATCATCTATTGATAGCTCTCCTGTTTCAAGTTTTACTTCTGCTACATTTATATTCTTAAAGTAGTTGGTTACAGTACCTATAAATTCTTTTACTTTTGTGGCTTGTGAACCATATTTTTTCGTCCATTCTCCAACAGTTTGTCCTAAATAGTAGCCGTCCCAAAAGTCTCTATTATATACTTTTTTAAGCTCTATGTTCCATTTATCTTTATTCTCTTTAGTAAATTCTCCTTCAAAATAAGCTTTAACTGCTTCTTTATATACTCTAGTTACTGTCTTTACATATTCCGCGGATCTGCCACGTCCTTCTATTTTTAGAACTCTTACTCCTGAATCAAGGACTTTATCTAAGAAATCTATAGTCTTTAAATCCTTGGGAGACATTATATATTTATTATCTACAACAAGCTCTGTTCCTCCGTCTAAGTCTGTTACCTTATATGGACGACGGCAATATTGCAAACAAGCGCCTCTATTAGCACTTTTATTTGAGTTATCTAATGAGATATAACATTTACCAGATACTGCCATACATAAGGCTCCATGAACAAAGCATTCTATTTCAACAAGTCGTCCTGATGGTCCTTTTATATTGTTTTGTTCTATGTATTGAGTTATTTTTTTGACCTTATCTAATGAAAGTTCTCTCGCTGTTACTATTACATCAGCATATTGAGAAAAGAATTTTACTGCTTCTGTGTTTGTAATATTGCATTGAGTTGAAAGATGAACTTCAACATCTTTGCTTCTTGCATAAGATATTACGGCCATATCTGCTGCAATAATTGCTGATAATCCACTTTCTTTTGCAGCATCTATAACTTCTCTCATATATTCTAACTCATCATCATAAATTATTGTATTGAGGGTTAGGTAAGTTCTTAAATTATGTTGTTTCGCAATGGATACTATTTCTCTTAAGTCGTCAATCGTAAAATTATTGGCACTACGAGAACGCATATTCAAATCTCCTACACCAAAGTAAACAGAGTTTGCGCCGCCTTGTATTGCTCCTATTAATGATTCGTAGGACCCTACAGGCGACATTATTTCTATATCTTCAAATTTCATTTTTTATTTTGTGAAGTTTTGTTCCAGCTTTCCTCCAGTTAGAGTATAGTGTATTTTGTTTCCTTCTACTATTTGTTCATCTTGTTGTCCTGGATTAAGTACTACTAATGGGACTTCAAATGAAAAGTACGTTTTTTGTGTTGTATATACTATTGATAAGTAAGGAAGAATACTATTATAATTCATTCTTTCTCCCTCTACTTTATTATAGGCTCCTACATTTAGATTACCTACATATTTGAATTGGTTTTTTTCTATTACATATAAGTCTGCTCCTCTTGTCATATCAAAATAATTATTGATTAAGAGATAGCTAATATTTGATTTAGGATTAGAAAATATATCAAAGTCAAGTTGTGAATCTTGAAATATTGAATTATAAGTGAAATAAGTATTCTTACTTGTAAATGTTATTTTAGGTCTTCTTGTGTCTTTATTTACGTCAAAAATAGCTCTGCATTTTTCGTTATTAAGGGAAAATACAGCTTCTTTATCTTTTTTCTCAACTGGAATTTTACTAAATGCTTGTGGAAATACTGAGATTGTACTTGTCATTAGCATTAAAATAAATAATAATAGTTTTCGCATATTCTTATGTTTTAATGTGAGTAATATATTGAATTATAATTTAATCTCATTACCATCTTTGTCGAAATACTTTAAGCCTGTTGCTCTTTGTTTTATTATTGACCCATCTTCTCCATAGATTTCTTCTCCGTCTGGAGACCCATCTTGTTTAAAATATTCCCATTTACCTACTCTATTATCTTGTCTATAATTCCCTTTTATTTGTTGAGAACCGTTTTCATAATACAATATATATGTACCATCTTGAATCCCATTTTTGAAATAATTACTTGAGTTAATATGACCATTTTCATAGAAGGATAAGGTTTGTCCATTTAATACATTCCCTTTCATCGTTCTATCTTCCATTAGATTGAATGAAGGAAAGAATCTATATTCTTTCTCTTGCTTTTCATTTTTTATCATTATTCTTGCCAAACAACCATCTGTATAAAAAGTGATTCCACTAATTTTATCCTTACTGTTTACTAATTTTGTTTTGTCTGCTTTATATATTTCCCAGTCAAATCCACTTTTTGATTTAGTATAGTTACATGTGGCGAATTTAGTTCCATCTTCAAAATTATAAGACCATTTTCCAGTTCTTTCATTGTGTTGAAAGTTTCCTTCATATCTTATTTTACCATTTTCGTAAAACATCTGTTCAGAAACTTTTTTCTTGATTCCTTTCTCTGTTTTTGTGTAATAAACTAATTTTGGATTCCCATTTTCATAAGAAGAGATAATTTCTTTACTCCCTTTGGAACAAGAAAAAGAAAGGACTATTATTAAAGAAAGAATGATTACCTTTGATAATAAGCTTGTTAGATTGTTGTGTCTCATATTTTATTCTGTTTTGATTCAAATCTGGTGCAAATTTAGGAAATAAATTATATATTTGCACCCTAATACAAACCAAAATTATAAAGGTCATGGCTTATAAAATTTCAGAAGACTGTGCTGCATGTGGCACATGTATAGACGAATGTCCAGTAGGAGCTATCTCTGAAGGCGACATTTACAAAATTGATCCATCAAAATGTACAGATTGTGGTACTTGTGCTGACGCTTGTCCAGTAGAAGCAATTCATCCTGAATAATCATCGGATTAATTAAACAAAGCCCTGATGAATTATCTTCTTCAGGGCTTTTTCATTAAAAAAATATTAATATATCGGTTATGGATTGTAATGAAATTGGGTCTTTGATTCAAAAAAAAGCAGATTTAAATGATATAGTCACTGAAAATACTCGCAAAGCTTTTTCTATTTTTGAAGAAACAGCAAAGAATATCACCTCGGAATTAAATAAAGCTTTTCCTAATATTAATTGTAGATTTGAAAATAGAGGAGACTTTGAATTTAAATTAAGTTTTGGAACAGATACATTAGTATTTCTTTTGCATACTAACGTTTTTGAGTTCCCTCGTATGCACGATGTAATGAAATTACCCTACATTAAAGAAGATATTCAACGTTCTTATTGTGGAATGGTGAATATATATAATTTTCTTTCTGATTCTTTTGATTATAATAGAGATTTAGATATGGGTTATTTGATTGGTCGTGTATTTATAAATAAGGAAAATCACTACTTTATTGAAGGTAAACGTGAGGTTGGTTTGTTGTATACAAGCTTCCATTCTTCAATAATAAGTGAGGAATCTATATGCAATATTATTAAGTCATCAATGGAATATGCAAACAATTTTGACCTACTAACTACTCCTTTTGATGAGGTAAAAGTTGTTACTGTATCAGAAATTCAATCAAATCTATCAACAAAAAAACAAATTACAGGAAAACGTTTAGGGTTTGAATTTAAACAAGATAAAGAGTAGTCAAGATAATTAATAATTATTTTTTTGCGGAAAAGTTTGGTAGTTAACAAAAAGGTCGTACTTTTGCACGGCGAAAAAACAATAAAGACGCCCCGTTCGTCTAGTTGGCCTAGGACGCAAGATTTTCATTCTTGAAATCAGGGGTTCGAATCCCCTACGGGGTACTTAAATATATAAAAAGATTATGGCAAATCATAAGAGTTCAATAAAGAGAATTCGTGCTAACGAAAAGAAAAAAATAGCAAATCGTTATTATGCAAAAACAATGCGTAATGCTTTAAGAGACTTCCGTGCATTAGAAAATAAAGCTACTGCTGAAGAAACGCTTCCAAAGCTATTATCATCTATCGATAGATTAGCGAAAAGATCAATTATACACAAGAATAAAGCTTCTAACTTGAAGTCTAAGTGTATGAAGAGAATTGCAAGTTTGTAATATATTTAATTGATATGTAAAAGCCCTTCCTTATGGTAGGGCTTTTTTTGTATAAAATAAATTATATGAATTTTATAGATACACATTCCCATCTTTATTCAGAAGAATTTTCAGAAGATATTTTTGAAACTATTATTAGGGCAAAAGAAAAAAGTGTAACAAAAATACTTCTTCCTAATATTGACGTTTCTTCAATTCAAACTATGTTAGAATTGTGTAAAAAAGATAATTGTTTTTATCCAATGCTTGGGCTTCATCCCACTTCTATTAATTCTGACTTTGAAACTCAACTCAAAACAATAGAATTATATTTAGATAGAATAAAGATTTGTGCAATAGGTGAAATAGGAATAGATTTATATTGGGATAAGACCTTTGTTGAAGAACAAATCATTGCTTTTGAAAAACAAATCCGATGGGCAACAGAAAGAGATTTACCAATGGCAATTCATATCCGAAAAGGATTTGATGAAGCTATGCTATCTCTTAATAAACTTAGTGGAAAAATTAAAAATCCAGAGAAATTATACAAAGGAGTTTTTCATTGCTTTGGAGGAGATTTGCGTCAAGCAAGAAAAATAATTGAAATGGGATTTAAGATAGGAATAGGAGGCGTGGTTACTTTCAAAAATACAAAATTAGCAGACGTAGTAAAAGCAATAAATATTGAAGACATTCTCTTAGAAACCGATTCTCCTTACCTTTCGCCGACTCCATATCGAGGAAAAAGAAACGAAAGTAGTTATATCCCAATAATAGCACAAAAGATAAGTGAAATAAAAGGTTTAAGCATAGAAGAGGTGGCCTTAATCACTACAGAAACAGCAGAAAAAATATTTTCTCTGTAAAAAGTCTTGACAGAGAGGCATTTCTATTGTATCTTTGCAGAAGATTTAATTGAATTTTATTCAAACTAACAATAAAAAAACAACGAAATGAAAAAATTAATTCTATTATTATTAGCTCCGCTGTTTTTATTTTCATGCATTGACAAAACAACAGAGGGAACCCAATATGACCTTAAAAAAATAACTTCTTTTGAAATAAGAACATTACCAATACAAGAAGGATTAACAACAATTGCAAAATTAGATGGAGATACTATTGCTGAATCGGATGTAGAGATTCCTTATTTTTATCCAAAAAATGGAGAAGTAACATTTGAATATTATACCCCAACAATAAAAGCTGCAAAAGCTCCATTTTCAGCTATGAGTACTATATTATGCTTCGAAGACCTAGAAAATGGAGATGATGATTATAATGACTTTATTTGCAAGATGGATGTAAAATATACTTACAACTCTAATGGGAAATATATCAATAACATTGAATTAAAAGTGCTCCCAATAGCACAAGGGGGTTCTCTTGATTTAGGATTTAACATCTCATGTCCTTTAGCAAAAAATGCTTCATTCACAACCAATGTCCGTCAAGACTTCTTTAATGGTGTCACCACATTCGTTAATACTCAATCAAATATTCCTTTATATACTAATATGGTCACACATTCTCAAACTATTACTTATTCAAGTAATTCCTTAAGTGTAACTGGTAGTAATTCATATTTAATTGATCCATATATTACTGTTGATGGAAGAGAAGTTCATGTTGTCGTGACAGGAACCATTCCTACTATTCGTTATAATCAATATGTCAATATATTAGGAAGACCTTACGGTTTAGCAATTCCTCCGAAAACTAGAATCAGTAATGTTTATTACTATTTTCGCTATCCTATGGAAAAGATAAATATTAGAACAGCTTATCCTAATGCTTTCCAAAACTGGATAGACGGAATAGCTACTTCCTTTAATTATTCAAACCCTGTTTCTGATGATGTCCAAACACAAGCTAACATGATAACTTTATTAGGAGCATTAATAACAAAATAATCAATAATAAGTTTAGAAATATATTTCTAATAAGGCTTCAATAAAGATATTATTGAAGCCTTATTTTTTTATCTTAATATCTTATTGCAAGAAGAAGAATTCTAAAATGATTTATTTATCATTAAAATGTTGCGAATAATAATTATGTTTTTATTACTTTTGCAGCTCATTAAACAATAATTTTTTATGAAAGTAAGAATCTTTTTTAGTTTATTTGCTTGCATTGCACTCTTTTCTTGTTCAAAAATCCCTAAGGTAAATATTGAAATTCCTGAAATGAAGGAAGGAAAGATTACAATTATTTACGCAACTCCCGATCAAATGTCTTCTTCTCAACAATCCACAATATATAATTCAGAATTCAATGATGGTAAAGCTTCAATATCTCTTGATAGTGTTAAGTTTGACAAAGATCTTATTGAATGTGCATTAATAATAACAAGTAAAGACCAATCATTCTTTGTAAATGTACCTCTACCATTAGAAAAAGGAAAGACAATAGACGTGAAATTCACAAATATTGAAGAATATAAAAAAGGTGGAAAGATTAAATTAAGCTATAAAGGCTCAAAACATGCTGAAGATTTTTCGACATTCTGGGATAAAATGCAAGATCAAATTCTTGAATTCCGATTATTAACACCAGACCAAATAGATAACGGATACAAAAAATTCGTTACAATTTACAAGAGTTATATTCCTAAATACCCAGAATCAGGTTTCCCATATATGTTACTTATTTCACAAGTTAATAATATGCAATTTGATAAGACTAATCCACTATTTGACTATTGCAATACCCTATGCGTAGATAGTAAGGATAATCGTTGGAAGGAAGTATTCTGTGGACTTTTAGGAGAAAAGAAACTTGCAATTGAAACATCAAAGAAATTAGTTTTTAATGCAAACGATAAAGAAGGAAAATCCTACTCAGAAAGAGATATTAAAGGAAAACTAATAATTGTGGACTTCTGGGCATCATGGTGCAAACCTTGTAAAGAAGAAATTCCAAAGGTTAAAAGTCTATATGAAAAATATAAATCAAAAGGCTTAACCGTAGTAGGAGTATCAATAGATAAAACAAATAGCGATTGGCAAGCTTTTCTTTCTTCAAACCCATTACCTTGGCTTTCTCTTATTGGAGATGGGCAATCAATAACAAAACGTTACGACTTCCAATACATACCATTTAATCTAATAGCAGACTCTGAAGGTAATATATTAGCAAAGAACCTTCACGGCGAAGAACTTGATAAGTTTGTTGAGAATTATTTTTCGACGAACAAATAATATGATATAAATGAAAGCAAAAAAGAAATCCTCTGTTTTGCCTCAGAAGCAAAAACAGGGGGTTTTTCTTTTATTAGGCATTGGATTAGGAATCTTAGCCACCATTCTCATCCTTGTCTTTTTTAATAAAGACAATAAACTTATTACGCTAAAAAAGAACGAAATTTCTTCTTCAAAACAATCGTTCAATAAATCTTATTATAAAAACAATTACCCTAATAAATATAATAAGTCAAAAAATGCTTTTCACCCTTTTACATTTAATCCAAACAAAGCAACTAAAGAAGAATTAATACAATTTGGAATATCTGAAAAACAAGCCTCAAACTTTGTAAATTATGTAAAAGCAGGAGGACATTTTCATAAAAAAGAAGACTTAAAGAAGCTTTATTGCATGAGTGATTATCTATATAACCAAGTCTCTCCTTATGTAATTATCCCTCAGAGCAACGAAATAAAAGCCAAAGAAGCTCTAAAACCAAATCCCACTTACAAAGTCTCATATTTAACAAAGCCAAGCCTTATATTTGATTTAAATCAAGCAGATACCTTAGACCTTCAATCCTTAAGAGGAATAGGACCATCGTATGCAAGAAGAATATATAATTATGGAAAACGTTTAGGCGGATACATAAACTTAGAGCAGCTAAAAGAAGTTTATGGAATGAATGATACTCTATACGAAAAAATTATTCCACGCCTAAAATTAGAAAACATAGAGCCAAAAAAGATAAATATAAATACCTCAACCCTAAAAGAATTATCCTCCCACCCTTATATTGACTTTTACTTAGCCAAAGCAATAATAAAACTCCGTCAAGAAATCAATAACTACAAAACCCTTGACCAACTCCGCCAAATCCATCTCTTAGATGAAAAAACCTACAAAAAACTCCTTCCATATTTAGAGTTATAAAAATTAAACTCCATATATTTCAATTTAGATTAACTCTTCTTGGAATTAAAGCTTTTTTGACTTAAATTTAATATACTTCCAGCGAAAGCCCGTTTTAATGTAATAAATCGAGCTTTTTTGACTGCTTGGATGGGCATAGTAGGGGTGTTACGATGGGTATCGTAGACTATCTACGATGGGTATCGTAGTTTTTAAGGAATTTTTAGATTGATTTCTTTGTTTTAGATTCTACTCTTTTGTTTTCAAGTAAATTTATTGGTGCAAAGATACTAAATATTTGAGGAAAAGTCAAGGCATTTTAGAAATAATTATTTGAAGATATCTTTTTAATAATAATGTTACTGAATATATTTAACGTGAGTTATATGTAATGAAAATACTTATAATCAACAAATGAAATTATTATTACAATAATATATTTCATTGTAATTGTAAGATGAATTTATATCATTTAATTTCATGAGTTTTTATCTTCATTACTGAAATTGAAACATTGGTTCTTTCTTGGTTATTATTATTGTATGTAATTATTATTTGTTGTTTCTAAAAAAGATGTATTTTTGTGGTATGAAAATACGCTTGACTAAAGAGTTTAATTTTGAGATGTCTCATGCTTTACATAATTATGATGGATTGTGTAAGAATATTCATGGACATAGTTATCGTTTGTTTGTTACAATTAAGGGTGAACCTATAAATGATGAAACAAACTTTAAAAATGGTATGGTGATGGACTTTGGTGAATTAAAAGCTATTGTTCGTTCTGAAATTATTGATTGTTTTGACCATTCATTAGTGCTTCCAAGCAATTCAGAGATGTTAGCTGCAATTAAAACCTGCAACACTAAACTCGTTGTTTTAGACTATCAACCTACTTGCGAAAACTTCCTTATTGACTTTGTTGAAAAGATTTCAGCTCATTTACCTAAAGGAATTGAGTTGGTTCGTCTTTGTTTGCATGAAACAGCTAATTCATATGCGGAATGGTTTGCAGAGGATAACTAAAACAAGTATTTGAAATATATCAATTAAAAGAATATAGATGGACTCTAATAAATTTCAATTCTCTATTATTGCAAAATGGATTGTTTCAATCTTAATTATTGCATTAGTACTTTATGGGATATGGTATTTCCGTTTTATTGTTGTTTGTATAGCACTTGCTATTGTTTTTTCTTTTATGGGAAGACCAATAATGAATTTCTTAGAAAAGATACATTACAAGAAATTTCATATAGGAAATATTCTTTCAACGTCAATTACAATGGTAATTATTATTGTCGTTATCTCTCTTACTATATATATATTAGTCCCTTTGATTGTCTCACAGGCAATGAACTTTGCTAATCTTGATATATATAAAATTGCAGATTATTATGCTGAGCCAATAAAGAAGATTGAAAACTTTCTTTATAATTATCATCTTATGTCAAATGATACAAGTCTAACATCAATGATATCTAATAAAATTTTAGATATGTTTCAGATGTTTAAATTAACCGATATTGCAAATACAATATTGAGTTTAAGTGGAAATATTATATTGGGGTTCTTTATTGTTTTATTCTTTTCCTTCTTTATGTTAAAAGATGCGCACCTGCTATATAACGCTATTATGGGAATTACTCCCGATAAATATATAGGGGAAGTTAATCATATTATAACAAATACTCGAACCCTAATTTCAAGATATTTTATTGGTATATTTATAGAAATACTAAGTATGATTACCCTTCTTTCAATAGGATTTTACTTGGTTGGTTTTTCTAATGCCATTTTGATTGCTTGCATCTGTGGCATAATGGTTATATTACCTTATATTGGAGTTATTATTGGAGGAGCAGTGGGACTTGTTATTTGTATTACAAGCTTTTTAAGTATTGACCCTAATATGAATATTGCTCCTATTATTTTTAAATTTGTTTGTGTTTTTGGAGTGGTGAAACTTCTCGACGATTTCATTCTTCAGCCATTTATTTATTCAAAAAGTGTAAAAGCTCACCCATTAGAAATATTCCTTGTTATCCTTATGGCAGGGGAAATAGGTGGAGTAATAGGAATGGTTTTAGCTATTCCAGCCTACACCTTCCTAAGAATAATAGCAAAAGAATTCTTCTCCAGATGGAAAATAGTTCAAAAGATTACTAAAGGGATATAAATAAAGATTTTTTGTTCATTTATAGATTAACCTGAGTAATCGAATAAAAGTAAGACAAGACCAATTAATCACAAAGATCTCGTATTAACATATTGTATTAACATTTTTTAATATAAAATCTGCTCTGCAATGGAATAATATTAACTCGTTCTATTTTTTCTTTTGGCATAAATAAACTAATTCTATATTGTATTTTTTTACAAAGAGAGCTTTCCTTTTCTTCTAAATCCATTTTAGAACTTTTCTTTGAAATTCCTCTTAAAGAGCAAATATAAGAAGCCATTTTAAATGTACCAACTGAAATATTATTTCTATTTGCTAACATATTACAAGAGTTTCCATTAACAAATTAATAGCTTCCAACGTTGTGGAGAAAGGAATTTGCTATTGGTTTTTATTTTACATGTTTTGTCATATTTTTGATTTTTTTTCAACTTTTTCACGACAAGTCAAATAAAAATATTTTTTTGTAAGGTTTTTTTTTGCTATGTTAGTTATTCTATATATATTTGCGGATTAGAAAAGTGAGATAAATAAAAAGATAAATAAAAAGAAATTAAGTTAAAAGAGCGTCTAAATCAATTGATTTAACACATTTAATGTATTGGAAAATAAAAATTTAAAGGGAAAAATAGAAAGAAAATTGAATATATGTCAACAAATAATCAAATTTATGAACGAACAAATAAATAATTATGGTAAAAGAAGTATTTTATCCTGATCAATGATGAGAATTTAAAAAATAATCGGAATGGATTTTTTAAAAATCTCAAAAAAGCGGCGAAATGTTCTTTCCGCTTATAAAAAAATAAAAGACAAAAAGAACACAAAAATTAATAATTAATAAAATGAACGAGAAAATTATTTTAAAGAACAAAAGCTTCACAAAGATGTTTTCTTTCTTAGTTGTCCTTGTTATGCTAGCTTTTTGCAGTTCTTCTGCTTTAGCACAAATTCAAGTTCGATTAAATTTAACTCCAGATAAAGTATATAGTGGTTCTGTATATGGGAGTTTATCTTGGAAAAATACTGCAGCGAAGCTTGTTGATATTTCAACAGGATTGGAAATTCCTGTCGGAACATGTGATGTTTCTGGTTTTAATCCAGCTTCTGTTATTTGTCAATACAGCGACAAAAATGCAGGAAAAAATAAAAGCTGTGAAGTTACTACAAATTTAAACGTGTTTAGTGCAGCGACTTTAACAAATCCTGCTTACACTCTTATTTCTGTTACAGCTTATACAGCAACAAATTCACCTAATTTATATTACGATGCAGTTGGAGCAAAATTGGTTTCAAATAAAGCTGAAATCACTCATGCTTATTTAACTGCAACGTATAATGTGTCAACTTCTATTGTAAAAGTTTATGATGGAACGACAGTTTTACCTTCAAATTTGATTGAAAAATCATCTATCACATTAAGTGGATATGTAAATGGTGAATCAGGATGTCGTGTTTCTGAAATAACTAATGTTTATGCACCAAGCAAAAATGTTGGTAGTTATTCTAATCAGGCAGTAGTAAATGGTATTAATATTGTAAATGATTACACTCCTAGTGTTGCATTTAATTATAAGGTTAATGCATTTAATGTTGATGCTCAAATTCTTCCAAGTCCTATTTCTGTTAAAGACAATGTAATTGCTATAAATGATAAAACATATAATGGTAATAACACAGCTACTATTGATTGGACAAATACAACAGCAGTTTCTAATAATTTATTTAATGGTATATTTAATGGAGA
This sequence comes from Bacteroidales bacterium, assembly GCA_041662185.1. Classification (GTDB taxonomy): domain Bacteria; phylum Bacteroidota; class Bacteroidia; order Bacteroidales; family P3; genus UBA10566. The sequence continues at coordinate 5,779 of JBAZSY010000005.1, read as the reverse complement.
TGTAGTAGATTTGAATCGTACAGTAGGTAATGCTACTTTTTCTGATGCTGCTGTTGCAGATTCAAAGAGTGTAGCTATAACAAATTTATCTCTTGCAGCTGTAGGAGATTACCAAAACTATACATTAATTCCAACTACAGCTAATTCTATTGGAAATATAGTCCCAGCAAATTTAGATGTAGCTAATATATCAATGGCAGCAACATTGACTTATGGTCAAATTTTAAGTGATATTACTAATCCTGGATATGTTCAAATTGATCCATCCATCCAATATCAAGTTGAAAAATATATATATAATGGAATAGATTCTAATTCTTATCAACCTCATGTTAATGGAACTGGAATTCAAGCTAAAGTTTATAGACTTATATCAGGAGGTTCATCCGTAGATCCTAACTATAATTCAGGAATTATCACAGTAAATCTTACAGTAAATCCAAAATCAATATCAGTTAAAGATAATGCAATTGCTATAAATGATAAAACATATAATGGTAATAATGCAGGTATTATTGATTGGTCAAATACTACTCATATAGTTGCTGATTTATTTAATGGTGTTATCGTTGGGGATAGTATTGATTTACTTCGTTCAGGTCTTTATGCTGTTAGTAGAGAAGCTTCTTATACACCTCATGCTAATGCTACTTTTTCAGATGTAAATGTAGGTACTTCGAAGGATGTAGATATAACAAACTTATCTCTTGAAACCATAGGAAATTACCAAGACTATACATTAAGTCCAAATACAGCTAATTCCGTTGGAAATATAGTTCCAGCAAATTTAGATGTAGCTAATATATCAATGACAGCAACATTGACTTATGGTCAAATTTTAAGTGATATTACTAATCCTGTATATGTTCAAATTGATCCATCCATCCAATATCAAGTTGAAAAATATATATATAATGGAGTAGATTCTAATTCTTATCATCCTTATGTTGGAGAAACAGGACCTATTCAAGCTAAAGTTTATAGACTTTTAGCAGGAGGTTCAGGAATAGATAGTAATTATAATTCAGGAATTATTACAGTAAATCTTACAGTAAATCCAAAATCAATATCAGTTAAAGATAATGCAATTGCTATAAATGATAAAACATATAATGGTAATGATGAAGCTACTATTGATTGGTCAAATACAACAACAACTTCTACAGATTTATTTACTGGAATAGAGGATAATGATGTAGTAGATTTAAACCGTACAGTAGGTAATGCTACATTTTCTGATGCTACTGTTGCAGATTCAAAGAATGTAAATATAACAAATTTATCTCTTGCAACAGGAGGAGACAATCAAAATTACACATTAAGTCCAACTACAGCTAATTCTATTGGAAATATTATTGCAGCAAATTTAGACGCTACTTTATCAATGACAGCAACTTTGCCTTATGGTCAAAGTTTAAGTGATATTACTAATCCTGGATATATTCAAGTTAATTCATCCATCCAATATCAAGTTGATAAATATATATATAATGGAATAGATTCTAATTCTTATCAACCTTATGTTGGAGAAACAGGAACTATTCAAGCTAAAGTCTATAAACTTTTAGCAGGTGTTGGTTCTGGAATTGATCCTAATTATAATTTTGGAATTATTACAGTAGATCTTACAGTAACACCAAAAACAATTGTTATTAATGGAATTACTGCAGATAATAAAGTATATGATGGAACTGATGCAGCAACAATTAATATAAATAATGTTACATATAATACATTATCTAATTTAAGTAGTGTTATTGTAACAAGAAATGGAATTGATGATGATTTAACAGTTGATTTTAGTTCTTTAACTACTACTTTTGCAAATGCTAATGTTGGTAATTCGAAAGATATAACAATATCTTCAGTTTCTCCTGCAGTTGTTACTTTAGGTGGTGAAGATAAAACAAATTATACATTATCATCATATAATACAACCTCAACAGCTAATATAACAAAAGCTCCTTATGTTACAATGATATTAAAGAGCGATAAGCCTTCACTACTTGCTATTGATTATCCAACTAATTTTGCTGTAACTCCAGTTGCAAATGATTTTGATTTTAATGGTTTTATTGGTGGTGATCAAGCAACATTTATTGCTAATTTTTCATCTGAAGATTTTAGATATCGTATCACTCAAAATGGAATATACAAAAGTATTATGAGTCCACAACCTGGAACTTATGATGTTGTTGTTAACAAAGCAACAGATACAGATAGTTTAAGAAATGATTCTACTATTACAATAATTGATGCTACTAATATTACTACATTAGCAAATTATGAAGGTATAAAATTTGTTGTTAGTGAAAGAACACAAGTTGTAAATTCAACTCCAGTAACAGTTATTTTCCCAACTAATCAAAATATTAATGAATATGGTTGGCAAACAAAAGAAATATACACAACCACAGCTACAAATGGAGAACAAGTTGTAATAAATTCTTATTCAGATCCTGCAAAAATTTATGCTATTGCTGGTACAACTGGTACAGATTATATTACAGGTATATTTAAGTGGGTTTATCCAACTTCTGTTCCTAATGTATCCGCATCTCCTGGAGATACTGCAAGTTATATATTTATTCCTGATGTAAGTTATGGTGGAGCGTATGGTGATACAATATTTGGTGTACATCATTTGCTTTTGACTAAAGCTGATTTAGCAATTAAAATAGCTCCTTCTACTACATCAATTCTTGTAGGACAAACGGTAGGTGATGCTACAATTACATCTCCTTCAGGTGAAGTAATTCATAAAAACAAAGGGACTACAGTATATAGCTCAACAATAAATAATACAATAGGTAGCTGGTCTTATATTAATCCAACAGAGGAAATTAATGCAGTTGGAAACTATTCTAAGAATATACAGTTTACTCTAACAAATGCATTATCTTTAAGAAATTATAATTCACCAGTTACAATAGATATTGCTAATAATCCTGCAACTGCAAGTGTTGCTGTTTCACCTGCTATTAATAATATTAATCCAAATGGAGTAAAATTTGAATTCCCTTATGGAACTAAAATTTGTGTTGCTCAAATGATGCCAACATTTGATTTAAATACATTTGTTCTCTCAGGTAAAGAAGCTGCTTATCCTGGTACTTTCAAATTTATAGAAAGTACTACTTCTGGATATTCTACTCCGATTGTAAATATGGATGATAATATTATTTTATATAGACCTACAACATCAGAAGATACAACATTATGGGTTACATACACACCTAATGATACAAACTATGCTCCTGAACAATTTCCTGTTAAAGTAAAAATTACACCTAAAGAATTATTTTATACTGCACCAAATTATAATAAAGTATATGATGGTATCGCTACTTTTGGATTTAACACAACAAATTCTAATTTAATAGCAAATCAAATAATAGATCGTAGTGGAGTTTATGATGATGTTACTTTTGATTCATTAAGTTATGAATTAGATTCAAAGAATGTGGGGACTTATACACAAGCAAATATTCTTGCAGGAACTGTAGTAGGTAGATTAACTGGTGCTAATAATTATAACTATGTTTTAGCTCCAATGCCAAATCAAGCAAGTGTTAATATAACTCCTGCTAATCTTTATGTAAATGTTGTTAGTGATTCTATTTCAATTAGAGAAACAATTCCAACATTTGAAATTAAGTGGGATAATTTTGTTTCTGGAGAAAATGAAACAAATGCTATACAAGATAATGGAGATATAATATATGTTGTTGATGGATCTAATTTAACAACTGGAGATAGGCCTAATAGTATTGGAATTAAATCAATTATTATTCCTAATACAAAATATACTGCAAATCACGGTAATTATCTAATTAATTATTCTACGCTTTCTTCATATAACACATTAACAGTTCTTCCTGCACAAATAATGATAGTTGCTCAAGACCGTGAACGTGTATTTGGAGAAGAAACAAATCCAGTTTATTATTTTGATACTTTACCTTACCTTTATAATCCATTGTATTATGATTTTGATGTGTTTGAATATGATCTTGCTGGAAATTTAATTGATACAATTTCTGAGGCAGAAAAGAATACAATGTTCTTACAAACACCTACAATAATATGTAATGCAAATACATATAATCGTCCTGCAGGAACTTACATTATAGACATTGCTTCAAATACGATATTAAGAAGTTCTATTTATGAAATAATAGATCATGTTAATGGTACTTTAACAATACATAAAGCAACTCCACGTGTTCTTACCTTACCAACTGTAACGGCAAATAATTTTGGAGGAAAACTTTCTGATATTGTTTTAAATGGAGGCTCTGTTACTCATCCTTATCACTCAGAATTTTCTACTCAAGGACATTTTGAATGGGATACAACAACTAATTTCACAATAACTTCAGGTACTCATTCATTACCTGTAAAATATGTTGCTGATGATTCTCATAATTATAATGATGCAATAATTAACAATCAATATAACGATTCAATTAATGGATATTATAATTTTACTACACTTTCTTCTGACCCATTAGCAGGTCAAAACTTTAGAGTGAATTTAACAATTAATAAAGTTCGTCCAGTTATTATTTGGCCAATAGCTAAAATACTTAATTATGGTCAAACTTTAGCAGAAGCTCTTCCTTCTCATATGGATGGATCAACTTATAATCCAATTGATCCAACTCCAACATTTAATTGGACTGTTGCTTTAGATACTATTCCTAATGCAGGAACAAGTGTATTTGAAATTACATATGTTCCATCTGATACTAATTATTTAGGTATATCAACAAATCTTCCTGTTTATACAAATAAAACAACTCCAAAATTGGTTGATACTGCTTATGTAGCTAATTATTCTTTTGGACAAACATTAAATGCACATAATAATTTTACTGCTTCATTCTATAACACATATAATACTACTACTATAGATGGTACTCTTAATTGGGTTAATGGAACATTAACTCCAGTAAATGGTAGTTCTTATGCAGCAAGATTTACTCCAAATGATCAAGCAAACTATAATGATAAGGTGATTTCAGTTAAAGTTGTTGTTGATCAAACAACACCTATAGTTTCTTGGCCATTACCTTCTCATTTAACTTATGGACAAAAATTAAGTGATGTAAACTTAATGGGAGGCTCTGCAGTTAATCCTAATAATAATACTATTTCAGTGGCAGGTAATTTTGTTTGGGAAACACCAAATGCACAACCAATTGCTGGAAATGCATTATACAATTTGATATTTGTACCAACAGATGTTACAATGTTAAATGATACAACTTCAATAACAATAAATACAGTTAAAGCGACTCCAGTAGTTACATTAAATGAAGTATCAACTGATACTTATGGAAAAACTTTAGCAAATAGACCATTGTCATACAGTTCTGTAAATAATATTGTTTCTCATAGATCTTCTGTAGAAACAATAGCAGTTGCGGGAGCAATTGCTTGGAATAATACTTCTATTATTCCAACAGTAGCAAATAACGATTACGTTGCAACATTTACACCATCTGATATTGCTAATTACAATACTGTATTAATAAATGTAAATGTACCAACAACAAAGGCTACTCCAATTGTATCAGCAACAGTTGCTGCTTATAGTTATGGTCAAACATTACCAGTAAATACACCAACATTAACATCTGCTGTTAACCCAGTAAATAATTCACTTGTATTATCAGGAGGACAATTAGTATGGAATTCAATAGATCAGTTACCTGTAACAGGAGCTTACACTGCAACATATTATCCTACAGATGTAGATAATTACACTTCAGCA
>JBAZSY010000004.1:0-174673 GCA_041662185.1 Bacteroidales bacterium | reverse complement strand
TGTCTTCTCTTATTTTGCTTTTAATTATATAGTCTGCTACGGCTTTTGCACGGTTTTCAGAAAGTATTAAATTGTCTTCATCTGAACCAACATTATCGGTATGTCCTTCTATCGTACAACGTATCTTAGGGTATTCATTTAAGTATTCTATAAAGGCATCAATAACTTCTTGCGATTCTGGTGTTATTTCATAAGAGTTTGTCGCAAATAAAATGTCTTTTATAATATAGCTCTCACCTATTTGAAGTTCTTTTATTTTCATTTCAATAGGTGCGTTTTCTTTTATCATATTTTTAGTTAGAAGTTTAGATTCAAATGCATAACCTTCTTTTTTGGCTTTTAATAGGTATTGTTCATCATCTAAAACAACTACAGCAAATTTACCAGTTAAAGGATCAATGTCATAACTCGTCTTTGCCTTATTTGATATTCTTGTAAGTTCAAGTGTTGTTCCTGATAAGTCTTTAGAGTTATTTATAATATCTCCTTTAATAAGTTTGGCTTTCATGGGTTTAAACTTATCTTCTATATCAAAAGAATATATATCCCAATTTTTATCTTTGTCAATGTTGTTTGAAGCAAAATAAGCCATTTCATTACCTAAAGTAATATAAACTCCTATTTCATCTCCTTCTGTGTTTATTGGGTAACCTAAATTGATAGGATGCTTCATTTTCTTGTCATCAAGTCTTATATAAAATAAATCATAACCACCGAGTCCTCTCCATCCTGTTGAAGAAAAGTAAAAACTGACTCCGTCAGGGTGAATAAAAGGAGCTTTTTCATTATTTGGTGTATTTATTCTTGGACCTGCATTTATTGGTTTTCCCCAAGAACCGTCAGAAAGTTTTTTTGAATACCAAATATCCAATCCTCCATAACCTCCTGCACGATTAGAAACAAAGTAAAGTGTTTTCCCATCTGGGGAAATGCAAGGTTGTGATTCCCAAGTTCCTGTTCCATTAATATTTTGTCCTGAATTTTGTATATCACTCCAATATTCTCCGAGCCATTGTGAGTGATAAATATCGCAATTAAGATAATCTTCATTTGGTTGGCATACAGTATAGTAAAGTTCTCTATTATCTGCTGTTAGTGTTGCTCCTCCTTCATTATATACTTTATTAAAAGGCTCTGGTAATAGGAATCCTTTATCATAATTTCCATTAGGTTGAAGTGTTGCCATGCAAAAAAGTTCTTTTCTTACAACATTAGATTTTTCATAGAAAGAAGATATTGTGTCTTCATTAACATAAGTTCCTCTGGTAAAGAATATTTTTTCCTTATCTAAAGAAATAAAAGGTAAATATTCATCATCTTTTGTGCAAATGTTATTTATTGGAGATGGATTAAAATCTACAGGATTTGATTTTGTTTCTGAAATAAATAAAGACCACTCAATATAGTTGTCTGCTTCAAAAATTAAACTATCTGTTATAGCTGGATCATCTTGTGCTAAGCTTTTGAAATGCTGGAAGTGTTTTACACTTGTATCAAATTTTTCATTAGTGTAGTCAATAAGTCCAAGGTAAAAATATAATAAAGGATTAGAATAGTCTGGGCAAAGCTCATAAACCTTAGGAAAGAACTTTTCTATTGTAGTTATATTATCTTTATTTGCTCCAATTAATCCAATTAAAAAGTATGGAGTTGCAAAATCAGGTTCTTTTACTATTATTTCACGTAATTGTTCAGAAGCTTGGCTTGTTTCACCTTTAAGATATAGAGAGTAGGCTTTTTCAAATTGTTTTTTTGTTTTATTTCCAATTGTTTCACTGCAAGGGTCATAATCAAGTATGTCTTTTTCTTGTGCAAAAAGACTTTGATTAATAATTAAGACAAGAATTATTGCAATGAAATGTTTTACCATTATGAGTCTTGTTCTATTTTTTCTTTTAATTTTTCTACCAATACATCTAAAAAGTTAGATAAAGGTTTCTTTACCATCATTGCCATCATAGGGTTCATATCTAAATCAAAGACAACTTGTACGGTTGTGTTATTCTCGTTTTGATTAGTGAAAAGCCAAGAGAAAACAAACTTTACAGGCATTGAAACTTCTTCATCGTTTATTATTAATATTGAAGTAAAAGGGTTCTTTTGTGAGAATTTCATTCCAAAGTCGGTCATTCCTTTAATTGTGAAAGAACATTTATCAACTGTTGCTTTCCAGTTTTCCACTTTATCGGGAAGTAGAAATGAAAAATGTGTAAAGTCGGCAAGGAATTCAAATATTTTTTCTACTTGAGAGTTAATTTCTACTTTTTTACTTTCTACTTTTGTCATAAAGGTTTATATAAAAAAGGGTGTTATAATATAACACCCTTAAGGTTATTTGGAAATCTTATCCGTTCATTCTTTCTTCAGACCACTTTTCAGGATTCATTCTCCATTTATTTAATGAAGTAATATCTTCTTCCTTAATATAGTTTTCTTCTTTAGCAGTTTCAATCAATGTATCGTAATTAGTAATTGTTGATAAAGTTAAATCCTTTTCTTTAAAAGCATTTTCTGATACTTCTAATCCATAAGTAAAGATTGCCAACATACCTTTAACTTCACAGCCTGCTTCTCTTAAAGAGTCAACAACTTGTAAACTACTTTTCCCAGTTGATATTAAATCTTCAATCACAAGAACTGTTTGTCCCGGTTTAATGACTCCTTCAATTTTATTTGTTAGTCCATGTTTTTTTTCTTCAGGACGAACATATACAAAAGGCTTTCCAAGGTCTTGTGCTACCAAAACTCCTTGAGCAATACCTCCTGTTGCAACACCTGCAATAACATCAACTTCTGCAAAAAGTTCATTTATTTTAGAAACAAATTGCTGACGGATGAAAGTTCTTATCTCTGGATATGAAAGAGTTATACGATTATCACAATAAATAGGTGATTTTCTTCCTGATGCCCACGTAAAAGGATTTTCATTATTCAATTTAATTGCTTTAATTTGCAACAGAAATCGAGCGGCTTGAATTGCTGTATCATTATTCATTTTCATAATGCAAAAGTATATAATTTTCACTAAATACCATAGCGTTTGCTTAACAAATCAAACGCCATCAGCTTTAAACGTTGAGGGTAAACAGTTTATTGAATGCAATAGAAATAATTTTTCTACAATTGCATTTCACGATTTATTAAAAGAAATACCTAATAGTCAGTCTGTTATTGTATATATTTCTGATTTAGATGTATCAAAAGTTTTTGTTGAGTGCATAAAGAAATATGTCTTTGTTCAAGCAGCAGGAGGATTAGTAAGAAATTCTAAAAATGAATTATTATTCATATTCCGTAATGGTAAATGGGATTTACCAAAAGGGCATAAGGAGTTTGGAGAAGAAATCTATGAAACCGCAATAAGAGAAGTTGAAGAGGAATGTGGCTTAAAAGACTTAGTTTTGGGGGATAAGTTTGGCGTGACATACCATACTTATTATATGAATGGACATCAAGAAATAAAGGAAACACATTGGTATAATATGACAACACAAACCATAGAACTTATACCTCAAAAAGAGGAAGGAATTAAAAAAGCAGAGTGGATAGGGAAAGATAAAATAGAAGAAGTCATTGAAGATTGTTATCTAAGTCTTCAAAACTTATTAAAAAATTCCAAACTCTTTTAAATGGGAAAATAAAGCTCTTATAAATTCAAAAAGAAGGAGTTTAATTTTAGAAAGAGTTGATTTTAGAAAGAAGGCAAACTGAATGAGCAGCTATTCCTTCTTCTTTACCAACAAAGCCCAGTTTTTCTGTAGTTGTAGCTTTAATTGTTATATCTTCAATTTCTATTCCTAAAACATTAGATAATGTTTCTTGCATAAGAGGAATATATTTACCTATTTTTGGATTTTGAAGGCAAATAATAGTGTCTATGTTTTCTATTTTATAGCCTTTTGCTTCTATTTTCGAAAGAGTATCTTTTAATAGTAGTTTGCTATCAATATCTTTATATTCTTCTTTTGAATCAGGGTATTGGTAGCCTATGTCTCTTAGATTAGAAGCTCCAAGTAAAGAATCAATTATAGCATGAATAAGTACGTCAGCATCTGAATGACCTAATGCACCTAATGGACTTTCTATTTTTATTCCACCAAGCCAAAGAGGACGTTTTTCTTCTAATTTATGAACATCATAACCAATACCAACTTTTAGTTTCATTTTTAGAAATCAAATGAAAGAGATAAACGTAAAGTATTTTTTAAAGGGTGATTATTACCAACAGTAGGAACTAAATACGCAATATCCAATTGCATAACATTATATTTAAATCCACCTCCCAAAGTAATATATTTACGACCACCTTTCTTTTCACTTTCATTGAAATAACCAGTTCTTAAAACTAAAAACTTGTTATATATCCATTCAGCACCTACAGAAATATTTATTTCTTGTAACTCTTCTGTAAAACCATTAGGTGCATCATAGAAAGATTGAATAGCTCCTTGAATAACTCCAACATTATTATCTATTCCTTTAACAACATTCCCAAGAGTGTCATATATCGCAGGAGTAGGAACTAATAGTTTGTTAAAATCAATCATAAAAGAAAGAGTATTGAATTCATTAAAGTCCATTGTGTAACGTCCTCCAAGACGAAGGTTTGCTGGTTGAAATTCTTTGTCTAATGATTCTGAATAAGATATTTTATTCCCAAGATTAGCTATTTGTAAACCTATGGCATATGATGATTTCGTTTCTTGACTACTAATATCATGTTGGTAATAAAGACCTATGTCTGTGCCAAAAGCATTTGCAGCAACAGTAGTTGAAGTCCCTGAGTTTTGACCTTGGGTTAAGTCAGAACGGATATAACGACCAGTAACAGATGCAGATAAATTATCTGATAATTTCATTGAGTAAGCTAAATCAAAAGCTAATTCATTAGGTTGAAAGTTTCCTTTGCTTGTTCCTTCAGCATCGTAGAATTCAATACCACCTAAAGAAAAATATGTTAAAGAAGCTCCAACAGCACTTCTGTCATTTATTTTATAAAATCCAGAAAGGTATGAAAGACCAATATCTCCAACTATATTTCTTAACCAAGGTGTATAAGTAAATGAAACCCCAGATTTTTTTTCAATAAAAGCTAATTTTGCAGCATTCCAATGCAACGAGTTTGCATCTGGAGTTGTTGCTGCACCAATATCTCCCATTGCCCCAGCTCTTGAATCAGGAGCAATTAATAATACAGGAATACCTGTACTTATTACTCTTACTCCATCTTTTATGTCTTGGCTTAATACTCCACCAGGGTTATCAATAGATTTGGTTTGTGATTCTGATATTTGACTGCCTAATAGAGCTATGGCAAATAAAATAAATGAGATGTTTTGTTGTCTCTTTTTTATGTTCATTATTCTTATCTTTCGTTGATTAAGGTTACTTAAACGTTAAGTAAATAAGGTTTATTATTTTGGTTGCTTAAAAAATTACTAATTTCTGGGCTTTGGTATATTCTTGATTGGCTTCTTCATTTAATAACATACGATAAATATATATTCCTTTTTGAACTCTTTGCCCCCCATCTGTGGTTCCATTCCATTGAATTGGACCTACTGTATAACCACTTGAAGGGTTGTTTACTTTTATTGTTTTAACCATCATTCCAGAAGAGTTAAATATTTGTATCTCTGCACTTTTTATTTTTTCGTTTTGATTATGTTCTAAGTAGAAATTTGTACTTGAACTAAAAGGATTTGGATAGTTTTTTAAGTTAGCATAAGTCTCTTCGCTCTTTGAAATAACATTAAATGTAATTGTTTTACTTGAAGAAAAGTTAAATATATTCCACGCTTTTAGTGTTAATGTATGTTCCCCTTCTGTTAAATTAGTAAAAGGAAAATTTATGTAGCCTTTATAATGGTTTTCGTTGTCTTGTTCAAAGTAATCATTAAGAATAAAAGTATTAGCAGCATTGTCAAGTGTTGCAGTTATATCATGTCCTAAACCACTACCAACGGTATTAATTGCAATCTTATCTGAAATAATAGCAAACATTTCGGGGTTTTCATCTGTAATGCCTCCAGAGTGGAAATTACTATCGGCGATAAATAATCTAACCAAAGGTCTTGTTTCTTCTATTTCAACACTATTATCTATTCCACCAATAACAAAATTATTACAATAACCTTGGGCATCTACACTGTCTGTTTGTGCATAATAACTTAATTTACCATATCCATAGTTATAAGCTATATCTTTTGGAATAGTGAAACTATGAGTAAATAAACCATTTTCTACATTAGTTTTACCCTTATAAAGAATATTTTTTTGTTGTTCAAATTGAATTGCTGAACCATCATTTTCATTATCCAAAGTATAGTAATTACTTGATTTATCAAATAACGTTATTTGAATAACTCCATTAAAGTTTTCAACAAGATTGTTTTCATAATCAACAATTTTACCTTTAATAGTAACATTAGATAAAGCTTTTAAAGTATCGTTTTCAATTTCAGGGTCAATATCATTAATAGAGCTTGTTACAATATTATATTTAGGTATACTAATTCTTAGAGCAGGGTCTCCTAATAAAAGAACACTCCTTTTATTTTGGTATTGATTGAAATCTTTAGAATTTTTTGTTGCAGCATAAGCTTGTCCGAATGTTTTTGTTTTATCGTTTTCTATTTTTTCTAATATGTATCTGTGAAATGTTTGATTTATATTATCATCAGAATTTATTGGTCTTGAAGCTGAAATTAAAGCTATCATACCTCCATTTTCATTATATAGGGTATATTCTGCAGCAGAAGGCTTATCAACCATATCAAAGCGAGCAAATTCACAAGTAGAAGTAATCATTAAAGGCATAGCATTATAATTAGTCCAACCCATAATATCTGTAATAGTAATTAATCTCTCACTTGAAAGGTGATCTTCAGAACCATGTCCAACATAATTAAATATTAAGCAACCTTTCTTCATTTGTTGATTAATAGCTTTTGAAGCATCAGGATAAGTGTTGCCAGAGGAAGACGCATATTGTTTATATGAATCTTCATAAATCTTGATGGCATTTAATTGAGGTTGTTGAAGCTTTTCTTGATCATAAATATGTTCGGCGTGCATAATAAAATCTCCACCCCCGTCATCAGTATCATCAGATGTAAGAGTTATAGTATTTCTCCAATCTCCAATAGTCTTATCGTCAGTAATATCTTTTTTTAATAAATATCTTTCAGACTTATTTACTAAATTTTCAGCTTCTTCAATATTGTTAGCAGGAAAACGACCAACTCCAAGCATTAAAGAATCTCTGAGGACTATATTTTCTATTCCTTTTGCATCAGGAGATAAATAAGCAACATAATCTTCACAAGGATAAGTGTCACCAGTATTTGAATTATTTTCTTCTTGGTGAGTTAATACAAAATTATTATTATATTTTAGAATGTTCTTATTATCAAAAGTCCCATCACCAAACAGAAGGACATTCTTAGGGTTTTTACCTTCTGGAAGGTATTTATTATATAGCATTCTAAGGTATTCTTTATAAGCTAAGAAATCAGGAGAGCCAGAAGAAAATTCATTATATATTTGTTCAGTAGTTACAACTTTTGTAGTTGTATTATTATAGTCTTGATGTATTTTTGCCAATCTATTTGCTTGCTCTAAAAATAAAGGATTAGTAATAATAACATAATCTACAGCTTCTGATGTATGAAGGTTTTGGTTTTCAATTTTACCTATTGGCTTAATAGTGTTAAAGTTTGAGTTATAATGAAATACCATAATGTTTTTTAGAGTATCGGAATTTAGATTAAAAGAATATGTCTTATTTGTTGAATTATAATTTCCTGTTACTTGAATAGGATTAATCCAATCTGTAACATCCCATACAATTACATTTTCATTAGGAACATTTGTAATAATATTTTCAACAATCTTATTTTGTTCTAAACATTCTGTAGTTTTGTAGCGTAGAATTGATGGATAAGAATAATATAATGCTTTGTCATAGTTTACTAATATGTAATCTAACCAACCTTTAGATACAGAACCTCCATTAAAAGTTAGATTAATCTTGTTAGAGATTGGTTTTACTGTGTAAATATTTTTATGTATAGTTTTATCAATATTGGCATCATCTGCTTGAAAAGCAATAGTGTCAATCAATTGGTTGTTGTTTAAATTCATAATAAAGTTGGCATTCACATCGCTCTTTATAACAAGTTTATACTCCAAAATAGCAGCCCTTAATAAATTATTATTTTCATTGACTAAGGCATTTTTTAAATCTAAGGGGTATTCTTCGCTTGCATTAGAAACAAACTGTTTCCCAACCCAAAGTGTTCCGGAATTATTAATATTATTAAGTTCTTGTTTAGAAAGAAAATAATCTCTTGAACAATTAATAGATGTATCAGCCAAAAGTGATTGATTAGAAATAGAATTAATTCTTTTCTTTTCTCCAATAGAATCATTAAATGTTACAAAATAATAAGATAAATCGGAGTAGGGATTGAGTTTAAAACTCCAAGCATTATTATTTTTATTAAAGCTCCATTCTGTACCACATTCTCCATAAAATATGACATATCCTCCTTGTGAGAAGTTATTATTAGGGTCATAAATATATATAGTATTTTCTTTTAAGTCAGAGGAGGTACATAAAGAGTTGTCTGAGGAAATTTGATGACTACCATTTCCATAAATGGAAAGATTCCCAGAAACAATCTTTTCAGCAGGAATTCCTAAAGAAATAAAATCGTTATAAGTTAATTTATATAACCCAGAAGAAGGTATAGAAAACTTATACCAGTCACCATGTGCCAAAACTGAAGAGTCAGGATAATTTATTGACTGAGAAAACAAATTACTATAAACAAATAATATACTAATAATAAATAATATGGATGTTTTTTCCCCTTTCATGTCTCAATTTTGTTATAAAAAATGATATTAACAGTAATATAAACCTTAAAAGTACTAATTTATTGTAGGGTTTCAAACAAATATAAATAAAAATATTGAACCTAATGTTTGGGTAAAAGACTTTGCTTTTTTCTAAGCTTGAATAGCTTGATAGTCTTTATTATGTTGCAATAAAAATTTAAGGGGGAATAATAATTTGTTCTAAAATAGAATTTGATTCCATTATATTTTTAATCCATAGTGTTTATGTATATGAATTATTTTTAATCAAACTTTAATTTAATTGTCCATTGCAAATTCAATTTTTTGACTCCCTTTTTGAAACTTAATTATCAATTATAGTGTATAATTTGGGTAATATTACCAGAAATAAATTTTGAAATAATTTTATTTTATGCCTGAAAAACAGTGTTTAAGATGATTTATTTTAAATTTTAGCATGATAACTTATGATTTATTTGTGTTTTTTTTGTAATATTGCCAATTGAATTATACCTATTTTTGGAGAAAGAAATAAATAAACTGATAATGAAAAAAACCATACTATTTTTACTGGTAGCTTTTGTGGCTTTAGTAAGTGAGGTTAAAGCTCAAGACCCTCACTTTTCGCAGTTTTATGCTAATCCTCTTTATATTAATCCTGCTTTGGCTGGTGCTAATGTATGTCCAAGGGTTAATCTAACTTATAGAGATCAATGGCCAAGTTTAGGCGCATTTAAAACTTTTACTTTTTCTTATGATCAATATTTTGATTTTTTAAGTGGAGGTATTGGTATAATTGTTCTTAACGACAAACAAAGTGAAACTTATAGTAATACTTCTGCTTCTTTGATGTATTCCCTTCGGTTAAAGCTTACTCGTAAAATATTTCTTAATCTTGCTTTACAGGCTTCTGTTGCCAATAGAAGTTTGGATTGGGCTAATCTTACTTTTGGAGATATGATAGATCCTCGATATGGCTTTATTTATAATACTCAAGCTCAAGCTCCTAAGGATCTTTCTCATACTTATGCTGATTTTTCTGCAGGTACTGTTGTGTATGGTGAGAATTGGTATGGGGGTATTTCTTTTGCTCACTTGACTCAACCTGATGATGGTTTTATTTCTTATAATAGACTTCCTTTTAAAACAACTATTCATGGAGGTATGAAATTTAATATTAGTAGAGATAAACGTAGAACTAATGCTTTCTTTGGAGCTCCAATTATTTCTCCTAATATAATTTATCACTATCAAGGTGGATTTCAAGATTTGAATTATGGACTTTATTTAGATTGGTCTCCTTTTATTGTAGGTACTTGGTTCCGTCAAGCTATTACATTTAAAAATGCTGATGCTTTCGTGTTTATGATTGGCGTTCAACAAGATTCCTTTAAGGTTGGTTATAGCTACGACTTAACAGTTTCATCACTTTCAAATGTTTCCGGTGGAGCTCACGAAATTACTCTTGGTTTACAATTTAATTGTCCAGAGAAACGTAGAAAGATAAAATCTATTGATTGTCCATCGTTCTAATAAATAATTGAAACAAAGTTGTATAAAGTATAGTATATAAGGTAAAGAATAAAAATAAAAAAATATATTTGTATGAAAGTAAATGCATTCAAAAAAATCTTATTAAGCTTCGCAGTAGTTGCTTTTTTATTTGGCTGTAAGAGTCCTGATGTTTCTCCTACTACTGGTTGGAATTATGACGATAGTCAATGGGGAGGCTTTGAATCAGCAAAACCTAATGAGAAAATAGACCCTGATGGTATGGTGTTTGTCGAAGGGGGTTCCCTTGTTATGGGACAAACCACTGATAATGTTCGTCATGATTGGAATAATCAACCTCGAAGAGCAACCGTTTCATCTTTTTATATGGATGAATGTGAAGTTACAAATGAGGCTTATAGAGAATATTTATATTGGTTAAATAGAGCTTATGGTAATGATTATCCTGAATATTGCAGTAAGGCTTTACCTGATACATTAGTATGGCGCTCTAAGCTTGCTTATAATGAACCTATGGTTGATTATTATTTCCGTGAACCTAATTATGCTGATTTTCCTGTTGTTGGTGTTTCTTGGCTTCAAGCTGTTGAATACTGTAATTGGAGAACAGATCGTGTTAATGAAAGAATATTAGTTGATAATGGTTATTTAGAAATAGACCCAGATGCTCAGGGTGATAATACTTTTAATACTGATGCTTATTATGCAGGTCTTTATGAAGGTATTGTTGCTAATGAAATGCCAGATTTAGATCCAAATTCAGCTGGAGTAAGAAAGGTAAAAAAGGAAGATGGTATTCTTTTACCTCGTTTCCGTTTACCAACTGAAGCTGAATGGGAATTTGCTGCTTATGCTCTTATTGGTAATAGTTATGATGAAAGAATTATTGAAAGAAGAGTATACCCTTGGAATGGCTATCAAGTAAGGACTGACGACAAAAAATATTTTGGACAAATGTTAGCTAATTTTAAACGTTCACGTGGAGATGCTATGGGTGTTGCTGGAGCTTTGAATGACCATTGGGAATATACTGCACCTGTTGCTTTCTATTTCCCTAATGATTATGGTCTTTATAATATGGCTGGTAATGTTGCGGAATGGTGTATGGATGTTTATCGTCCTTCAACTGGTCAAGATGCAGAAGATATAAATCCTTTCCGTGGTAATGTTTATGTTACTAAGGTATTAGATGCTGATGGTATGATTTCGGAAAAAGATTCTTTAGGTAGAATTAGTTATAGAGAAGTTACTTTGGCTGAAAATATTAATCGTTCAAATTATAAACAAGCAGATAATATTAATTATCTTGATGGTGATCTTCGTTCTCAATTAACAGACCAATGGAAAAAAGAACAAGCTAATCCAGATGAACAAGTTGCTATTGTTGATCCAACATTAGATGAAACAAATGGTGCTGTAAAATCAGAAACGAATGCAATGTATGAACATGGCGTTACTTCAATGATTGATGATAAGACAAGAGTTATTAAAGGTGGTTCTTGGAGAGATAGAGCTTATTTCTTAAGTCCAGGACAAAGACGTTTCTTAGATCAATCTAAGGGTACAGATTGGATTGGTTTTCGTTGTGCTATGGATGTAATTGGTGATAGAAGTATGTAACAGATATTAAAATTGTATAAAAAGTCCTATCTTAAAAGTTAGGACTTTTTTTTATTCAATATTTTTTCTAATTTCGCATCTTATTATGACCAAGAAATACGAACAAATAATATCTGATTTTAAAACAAAAAGTTTATCTCCAATTTATATTCTTACTGGAGATGAACCTTTTTATATTGATGATTTAACAAATAAGTTTGAGTATTCTCTTTTAGATGAAAGTGAAAGGGATTTTAATCAAACTGTTCTTTATGGAAGAGATATTAGTGTTGATGATATTATTGTTAATGCAAAGCAATATCCAATAATGGCAGACTTTCGCTTAGTTTTAGTTCGAGAAGCTCAGGATATTGATAAAAAAGATTGGTCTAAGTTTGATAAATATTTTGAGAATCCTATTCAAACTTCTATTATTGTAATCTGCTATAAATATAAGACTATTGAAAAGGCTTTCTTGAAAAAGGTTGATAAGATAGGTACTGTTTTTGAAAGCAAAAAACTTTATGATAATAATATCCCTCAATGGGCTATGAATTATGCAAAGACTATTGGTTTGAGTCTTCAACCTCAGGTGTCACAGCTTATTGCTGATTATCTTGGAAATAATTTAGAGAAGATTGCAAATGAACTCTCAAAATTAAAACTAAATATTAAGGATGGTGAAGTAGTTACAATTGAACAAATTGAACAACATATTGGTATAAGTAAGGATTATAATGTTTTTGAATTACAAAAGGCATTAGCTATAAGAGATGTTCTAACTTCAAATAAGATTATTAATTATTTTGAAGCCAACCCTAAAGAAAATCCCATACAAATGGTTTTGCCATCTTTATTTTCTTATTTCACTAAAATACTTATAGCATCACAAGTAAAAGACAAGACAAGTTCTAATATTGCTCAGGCGATAGGAGTGAATCCTTATTTTGTCAAAGACTATATGACAGCATTAAATATATATAACACAGATAAATTATTTCAAATTATATTTCTTATTAGAGAATATGATTTAAAGTCAAAAGGTCTTGATGTTTCTACTTCGACAACAAGTGGAGACTTGATGAAAGAATTGATATTTAAAATAACACATTAATATAGAATTACGCTCAATGAAAAAGCAACACTTATTATTATTATTATTATTTGTAGTGTTTACACTTATGACTTCATTTGCGATTGCACAAACAGGTTCTGTTCGTGGTTTTGTTTATGATAATAAAACAGGTGAACCAATTATTTTTACTAATGTTTTCCTAAAAGGGACTAATTATGGTAACAGTACAGATGTAAATGGATATTTTGTTATTTCCAAAGTGCCAAAGGGAGATTACACTTTATGTGTTCGTTTTATGGGATATGAAGAAAAACTTATTCCAGCAAAGATAACTTCCGATGGAATATTAACATTAAAGATAGAGCTTGATCCAAGTTCAAAAATGCTTAATGGAGTTGAAATTAATGCAGAAAGACAAGCCTCAAAAATAGAAAGTCAAGTATCCATAGAAAAGATAACATCTAAAGACATAACACAAATGCCTTCTATAGGAGGTACTGCCGATTTAGCACAATATATGCAAGTCCTTCCAGGAGTTATATTCACGGGCGACCAAGGTGGGCAATTGTATATTCGTGGAGGTTCTGCAATTCAAAATAAAGTACTTTTAGATGGTATGGTAATTTATAACCCATTTCATTCAATAGGTCTTTTTTCTGTATTTGAAACAGATATTATTCGTAATGCGGATATTTATACTGGCGGATTTGGAGCAAAATATGGAGGAAGATTATCTTCAGTAATGGATATTACAACAAGAGATGGAAATAAAAAAAATACACATGGAAAAATTGGAGCAAGCACATTTGGAGCAAATCTATTATTAGAAGGACCAATAATAAAAGGAGACTCATCGAATGATTTATCATTATCTTATCTTTTTACAGCAAAGAATTCTTATCTTTCAAAAACTTCTACATCCATATATTCATATATAGATGGAAAACTTCCTTATGATTTTTTAGATTTATATGGTAAACTAACTCTTAGTGGTTCTTCGGGTTCGAAACTAAACCTATTTGGATTTAACTTTACAGATAAAGTGAATAATTATAAATCAATTGCAAATTTTGATTGGATAAATAGAGGGGTTGGAGGATCATTTATATTACTTCCAGGAAACACATCTGCATTAGTTAAAGGTGTATTTGCTTATTCAGATTATACTGTTAATATGGATGAAACTACTACAGGGGATAAAAAATCAAGTAATATAGGAGGGTTTAATGTAGGACTTTCAGCAACAAATTTCTTTGGAAATAATCAATTTGAATATGGAGTTGAAATGGTAGGTAATACAACCAATACAAGTATTACAACAGTAGAAAATTCAGTATCATCAAAAGTAGATAATACAGATTACTCAACAGAATTAGGTGTCTATGGAGCATATAAAGGAGTATGGGGTAAATTTGTATATGAACCAAGTTTTCGTTTGTCATACTATGCATCTTTAAGCCAACTATCGCCAGAACCACGTTTATCACTAAAATATAATATCACCGATTATTTAAGAATAAAATTAGCAACAGGACTTTATTCACAAGTTTTCGTAGATACAAAACCTGATATAGATATAGTAAATCTTTTCACTGGCTATTTAACAATTTCGCCAGAAAGCATGAATTTAGTTGGAACATATAAAGGAAAAACAATAGATTCATATCTTCAAACATCAAAACATTTTATTATTGGTACAGAAATAGATATAGCAAAAAATACAACTTTTAATGTAGAAGGATACTATAAAATAATGGATGGGTTAGTAACCTTAAATAGAAATAAATTATATGATGACAATGATGAACATAGTTCAATAGGTACAAGCCCTCAACCAGATTATTTAAAAAAAGAATACGCAATAGAAAATGGTAAGGCATATGGAATAGACTTTTCTGTAAAATATGATGATGATAGGTTATATATATGGGCAGTTTACTCACTTGGAAAAGTAACGAGAGAAGATGAAGTTTCTGAATATGCACCACATTACGATAGAAGACATAATGTAAATATATTATTGTCATACCAAATGGGACTTTCTCGCTCTTGGGAAGTTAGTTTTAGATGGAATTATGGCTCAGGGTTTCCTTATACACCAACAAAAGGAGGACAAGAAAGTTTAGATTTCCAATCGGGAATAGATTATGACTATATTTTTGCAAATGGAACTTTAAATATGCTTTATGGAACATATAATTCAAAACGTCTTCCATCTTATCATAGATTAGACCTTTCCGTAAAAAAACGTTTTGACGTATTTAAGTCATCAATATTAGAATTGAACTTAAGTATAACTAATGTATATAACAGAAATAATTTATTTTATCAAGACAGAATCTCAGGAGATAGAGTAAATCAGCTACCAATAATGCCAAGTTTTGGACTAAGTCTAACATTCTAATTTGACATTTTAAAAAGCAATTAAGCAGCATTAATTTATAAAAATATCTAGTCAATATAATTAGCAGAAAATATCTAAGAATTATCTTGCAAAAAGTGATAAAATGTTGTATATTTGCAAAAAGAAACTAACTCAAGTTCAAAAGAGTAGAATTTAATATAAACAATTATCCTTAAAATTCATTAAAAATTACGATGCCCATTGTAGATATGCTACGATGGGCATCGTAGCACTACCACGATGCCCATCGTAGTGCAATTTAATCCCTAATAAAATATTTTTTTATCCTATTTCTGAAGAATTATATCCCGTTTCCTTAGAAAAAGACGGGCTTTAATTTCAGAAAGACGGCGTTTTGTTTTTAAGTGAATAAAATATTTTTTCCCTATCTTTTAAATACAAGTCTATTATTAAGCTTTTTCGTCGTGCGGGATTTGTACTCCTGCACTATATTATTATAAGGATTTCTTGCTTTGCAATCGGTAAAACCGATAAGTTATCCGTAAGATAGACAATATTAAAGCTATGCGAATACAAAACAAAGTTACAAAAATAAGTTTGTACATTTGCCAGAAGAATATAAATATAGTTTAGCAATTGATTATTCATCAGGTAAAGAAATATTAAAGGTTGAAGTGATAAAAGATTACAAATGAATAAGTATTGGACTGAAAATCCTAATAATAATATAGTGCAGGAGTACAAATCCCGCACGACGGAGAGAGAAGTTGATAAAGATTTGAGGATTAGTTTATTTGCATATAAAGTAAATAAGATGTAATTTTGCAAACCTTAATTTTAGGGTATAGGTGCTAGTTTAGGTTATGAATTTCTCTTTTCAAGTTTCCTTATAGAACTTTCAAAATAGTGAGATAAAATATTGGAATATAGTTTTATCCAATAGCTTTGCTTTGTCAATTAAAATGCAAATTAAAATAAAAAAACATGATTATTGTTTCTGATTTAGAGATTCAATTTGGTAAGAAAAGTCTTTTTCAAGACATGAATTTAAAGTTTATGCCAGGCAATTGCTATGGTATTATTGGGGCAAATGGTGCAGGAAAATCAACTTTTTTAAGAATATTAAGCGGAGACTTAGACCCAACAAGAGGTAATGTGATTTTTGGTACAGGAGAAAGAATATCTGTTCTAAGACAAGACCATTTTGCTTTCGATAAGTTTAGTGTGATAAATACTGTAATGCAAGGGCATGAAGAACTTTGGAAGGTGATGCAGGAAAAAGATGCTATTTATTCTAAGACAGAATTTACAGAAGAGGATGGGATAAAAGCAGCAGAGCTAGAGGAAAGTTTTGCTAATATGGATGGTTGGAATGCTGAGAGTGACGCTGCATCGCTTCTTTCAGGATTAGGTATTGCAGAGGAATATCACCATACTCTTATGAGTAATATGTCAGGAAAACAAAAGGTAAAGATATTATTAGCACAAGCTCTTTTTGGCAAGCCAGACAACCTATTATTAGATGAACCTACAAATAACCTTGACCTTGAGACAATAGTTTGGCTTGAGAACTACCTTTCGAATGTAGATAATACAGTTCTTGTAGTTTCGCATGACAGGCACTTCTTAGATACTGTTTGTACACACACTGTGGATATTGACTTTGGTAAAGCAAAGCAGTTTGCTGGTAACTATAGCTTTTGGTATGAATCAAGCCAGTTAGCACTTCGTCAAGCTCAAAATAAGAACAAGAAGGCTGAGGAAAAGAAAAAAGAATTACAAGAGTTTATTGCACGTTTCTCTGCAAATGCTTCTAAATCTAAGCAAACAACATCGAGAAAAAAGATGATTGAGAAATTAGATATAGAAGAAATTCTTCCATCAACAAGACGTTATCCAGGAATTATCTTCACAATGGAAAGGGAGATAGGAAACCAAATTCTTGAGGTTAGAAACCTATCACAAGAGGTAGAAGGCAAGAAATTGTTTTCAGATGTAAATTTTTATCTAAACAAAGAAGATAAGGTAGCCTTCCTTTCAAGAGACCCTCGTGCAATGACATCACTATTCGAGATACTAACTAATAATGAAAAACCTTTAACGGGAGATTTCACATGGGGAGTAACAACATCTTCATCATATCTTCCATTGGATAATAGTGCATTCTTCGATACAGATATGACACTTATCGATTGGCTTGCGCAATATTCACAGGACACAACAGAAACCTTCCTTAGAGGGTTCTTAGGAAAGATGCTTTTCTCAGGAGAGGATGTTTACAAAAGAGTAAAGGTTCTTTCGGGAGGCGAAAAGATGCGTTGTATGATAGCAAGGATGATGATGTCTACCTCAAACGTATTAATCTTAGACTCGCCAGTGAATCACTTAGACCTTGAGTCAATCCAAGCCTTCAATAATACCCTTGTAAACTTCAAGGGGGTAATATTATTAAACTCACATGACCAAGAGTTTATCCAAACAACTTGTAATAGAATTATCGAGCTAACCCCAAAGGGAATAGTAGATAAACAAATACCACTAGACGAATACCTTTCAAGCGAAAAAATCAAAGAACAATTAGATGAGATGTATAGATAATTTTATCTAATTAGGAGTTATTAAAATAACAAATTGAAATTGTATTGAATAATAAGCTTAAAAAAACTCTTTGGGTTTTAATTATTATTTATATCTTTGAACCCTCTAACTTTAGAGATGTTTTTTATTGATAATAATCAAAATGGTTATATATGAAAAAGAAGTTATTATGTTTGATTGCAATTCTATTATTTGCAATTAGTTCTAATCTTTTCTCAGCTCCGGCATATCCTTATCCTATTACTAAGAAACAGTCTAATGGTAAAACAATTACTTTTACATTAAAGGGTGATGAGTATATTAAATGGGCAAAAACTATTGATGATTATACTCTTTTGGGCAATAGACAAGCAGAGTATGTTTATGCAATAATTGATGAAAAGAAGAATTTAGTTCCTTCAAATGTTTTGGCTTCAAATCCAGAAGAAAGAACTATTGAAGAGAAATTATTTTTAAACAGTATTAAAACTAATTTGTTTTTCAGTCAATCTCAGTTAGATATTGTTTCACAAAATAGAGCTTCTCGGATTGGAAGTACAACTATTGAAAGAACTCCTACAACTGGAACTCCTAATTTTCTTGTAATATTAGTAAATTATGCTGATGTATCTTTTAATTCAGCTAATATTGCAACTATGCAAAACATGATATCACAAGCTAATTATACAACCTCTGGCACAACAGGAAGTGTTAGGGATTATTTCTATGATAATTCAATAGGACTTTTAAATGCAAACTTTACTGTTGTTGGTCCTTTTACTCTTTCTCATAATGCAGCTTATTATGGTGCAAATATTGAAGGTACAGCAGGAAACGATACATTACCTCAGGAAATGATGCTTGAAGCTACAACATTAGCAGATGCTAGTGTTAATTTTGCAGATTATGATAATGATAATGATGGTACTGTGGATATGGTACATGTTGTTTATGCTGGTAGAGGAGAACATAACGGAGGTGGAGCAAATGCAATATGGGCTCACTCTTGGTCTTTCCCTTATCCAACATATAAAGATGGAGTTTTGCTATATAAGTATTCTTGTTCTCCTGAGTTGCAAAATGCGACAACAATAGATGGTATTGGGACTATATGTCATGAAATGGGACATGTATTAGGTTTACCAGACTTTTATGATACAGATTATGGTGGTAGTGGGGGAACAGCTGTTCATTTAGGTTCATGGGATTTAATGGCATCAGGAAATTATAATAATAATTCTAAGACACCTCCTTATTTTTCTGCATTGGAAAGAAAAATGTTAGGCTGGGCAAATTACAATTATATTACTTCTACATCTTCTAATTATATTACTCATATTGCTGATAGTGCAAAATCATACAGAATAAATCTTAGTAGTAATGAATATTTAATATTGGAAAATCGCCAGAAGAAGAAATGGGATTATTACATTCCTTCTGAAGGTATGCTTATATTTCATGCGGATAGTAATAAAATAGAAGCAAGATACAATATAAATACAATTCCTACAGACAGAGGTTTCTTTTTAGAGCCTTCAACAGGAGATTATACAAATGATTCATACAATATTCGAACTCCTTTTCCTGGAGGGAATAATGTTAAAAATTATACCACAATTACTACGCCTTCAATGAGATTAAAAAATGGATCTAAGGTTTATGGGAAATCTCTAACAAATATAAGATATATTAATGATTCAACAATTGCATTTGATTTTAAAGCAGATAAACCAGCAGTAATAACAAATAATCCAACAAATATAACAACAACTTCAGCTGATTTAAATGGATTAATTGTTCATAGAGGGAATTCATCAATAACTCAAAAAGGATTTTATTGGAGCTTAGATTCAACAACTTGTAATGCAACAAGTGGAACTACAGTATTAAGTACAGCAACAGATACATTAGTTTTAAGCACAATAAATGTTTATAATTCAAATGCAACTGTTTATTATAGAGCTTTTGCTAAAAATTATTATGGAACAGAAGTAGGAGATATTAAGTCTTTTATTTTATCAACAACACAAACTATTTCTACTTTTC
Organism: Bacteroidales bacterium; assembly: GCA_041662185.1. Taxonomy (GTDB): domain Bacteria; phylum Bacteroidota; class Bacteroidia; order Bacteroidales; family P3; genus UBA10566. The sequence goes on along the minus strand of JBAZSY010000004.1, from coordinate 154,634 downwards.
CATGGACAAATGGGTTTGAATCTGGTCTTACATCTTGGAATACTCAGCTTATTAATGGAACAATAAATTGGACAATAGGAACAACTCTTTCAGGTGCAGCTGTAACAACACCTTATTCTGGGTCAAAATATGCTAAGTTCTATTATGAAAGTTATAATGCAGATACAGCAAAGTTAATATCTCCAATATTTAATTTTACTAATGTCTCTAATCCATATTTAAGCTACTATTATGTTAATCCAAAATCAGGATCAGACCAAAATATTCTAAAGATTTATTATCGTACTTCAGGAATAAGCCAATGGAATTTAATAAAAACGTTAAATACAAATATTACTGATTGGACAAAAGACACGATAACTCTTCCAAACCCTTCTTCAACTTATCAAATAGCTTTTGAAGGAATAAATCATTTTGGTTACCAAATAGGAATTGATGAAGTTAGTATTATAAGTTTTATTAATCCAACAGTAACAACAAATACAGTAACATCTATTACTAATAATTCAGCTCAATTGACAAGCACCATTATTTCTGGTACAGAAACAATATTAAACAAGGGCTTTGAGTGGAAATTATCTTCTTCTTCAACATGGAATATTGTTAATAGCTCAACAATGTCTTATTCTTTAACAGGGCTTTCTCCTTATACTACATATAATGTAAGAGCATTTGCAATAACAGCATCTGGGACAACTTACGGAATGATAAGCTCTTTTAGAACACTTCATCTTTCTCCAATAATAACAACATTAACACCATCTAATATAACGCAAACGTCTGCAATTTTAAATGGAAATCTTACATCAGGGTCGGAAACAATAACGGCAAAAGGTTTTGAAATAAAATTAAACTCTTCTTCAGTATGGACAATAATAAACGTTATTACTTCAACTTTAACAGATACTATTGATGGTCTTTCTTCTTATACTATGTATAATGTTAGGGCTTTTGTAACAACTGCTTCAGGAACAATTTATGGTTTAACTGAAAGCTTTACAACACTTCATCAACCTCCAACCGTAACAACAAATCAAGCAATTAATATTACACAAACAACAGCTACCTTAAATGGGACAGTAACCTCAGGAACAGAAGCAATAACAACAAAAGGCTTTGAATGGAAAATGTCTACTTCTTCAACATGGAATAGTGTTAATAGCTCTACTTTATCTTATGAATTAACCAACCTTTCCCCAAATACGAGCTATGATGTAAGAGCTTATGCAATAACAGCTTCAATAACAACTTATGGAACAATTCAAAGTTTTATGACATTACACCAACCTCCAACAGTAACAACAAACCAAGCAACCAATATTGCACAAACAACAGTAACTTTAAATGCAACAATTACATTAGGAACAGAAACGATAATAACAAAAAGTTTCAAATATAAAGAAGGAGATAATAGTGATTGGATAAGTGTTACAGCAACAGGATCAACAAATCTTTCTGTAAATCTTTCAAACCTAAATCCAGAAACATTATATAAATATCGTGCATTGGTTACAACGGCAACAAGTGATTATTATGGAGATTCGGTTTCTTTTACTACCCTTTCACATATTCCTCCAATGGCATCTTCTCCAACAATAACAAATATTACTCAATCATCAGCACAAATTACAGGAACAATAACCTCAGGAACAGAAACAATAGTATCAAAAGGTTTTGAGTGGAAATTATCATCTTCATCAAATTGGACTGTAATAAATAATGAATCTTTATTATACCAATTAACCGACTTGTCTCCAAATACATCTTATGATATTAGAGTATTTGTAACAACTTCAACCAACACAATATATGGAACAATACAAAGCTTTACAACTCTTCATCAGCCACCAACAGTAACAACAAATCCAACAACGAATATATCACAAACTACAGCCGTATTAAATGGATATGTAAATATTGGAACAGAAACAATAATATCAAAAGGTTTTCAATATAAAGAAATCAATAATAGTAGTTGGATATATATTATTGCCGATGGAACAAATAGCTTATCAGCAAATATATCAGGATTAATTCCATTAGCATCATATCAAGTGTATGCATTAGTTTCAACAGCTTCAGGAGTATATTATGGAGATACCATTATATTTAATACTCTTAATACAGTTCCACCAACAGTAACAACAAACCCTATAAATAATATAACACAAACTACAGCAGAAATAAGTGGTGTAGTGATAGAAGGAACTCAAGCCGTAATAACCAAAGGATTTGAGTGGAAAGAAACAATATCTTCGACATGGACAGTAATAAATAATAGTGCTTTATCATATACTTTATCTAATCTATTGCCATATACAAGCTATGATATTCGCACTTTTGCAACAACCGCTTCAGGTATATCTTATGGAATAGTTCAAACTTTTACAACCCTACATCAACCACATGTAATATCATTATCATTATCTAATATCACTCAAGTATCAGTAAATCTAAATGGAACATTAACTCAAGGAACAAGACCAATAATATCAAAAGGCTTTGAATGGAAAGAAAACTCTTCTTCTTTATGGACAAAAATAAATATTACGGACAATAATTTAATATATCTATTACAAGGATTACTACCAAATACATCTTATAATACAAGAGCATTTGTGGCATCAACATCTGATACAATATACAGTTCTATAGAAAACTTTTCAACATTGCCATGTATAACATTATATTCAACAGCTATTAATGCAGAGATATGTCAGGGAGATACTTATAATCTTAATGGTTTTGATGTTTCAAGTCCAGGACAGCATACACAAACTTTACAATCAATCAATGGCTGTGATAGTATATTAACTTTAAACTTAACAGTAAATCAACCTGCAATAACAAATCTTGAAGCCGAGATATGTCAAGGCGAAACTTATACTCAAAATGGTTTTAATACATCAATATCAGGTCTACATACTTTAAACTTACAAACCTATAAAGGCTGTGACAGTACAGTAAACTTAAACTTAATAATTAATCAACCTGCAATAACAAATCTTGAAACGGAGATATGTCAGGGAGAAACTTATACTCAAAATGGTTTTAATACATCAATATCAGGACTACATACTTTAAACTTACAAACCTATAAAGGCTGTGACAGTACAGTAAACATAAACTTAATAATTAATCAACCTGCAATAACAAACCTTGAAGCGGAGATATGTCAAGGTGAAACTTATAATCTTAATGGTTTTAATACATCAATATCAGGCTTACATACTTTAAACTTACAAACCTATAAAGGCTGTGACAGTACAGTAAACTTAAACTTAATAATTAATCAATTGGCAATAACAAACCTTGAAGCCGAGATATGTCAAGGCGAAACTTATACTCAAAATGGTTTTAATACATCAATATCAGGCTTGCATACTTTAAACTTACAAACCTATAAAGGCTGTGACAGTACAGTAAACTTAAACTTAACAGTAAATCAACCTGCAATAACAAACCTTGAAGCGGAGATATGTCAAGGCGAAACTTATAATCTTAATGGTTTTAATGAAAATATTACAGGAACATATACACAGAATCTTCAAACAATAAGAGGTTGTGATAGTACTGTTACATTAGTTCTTACGGTTAATAGTATTGCAATTCCAAGTAATTTATTGGTAGAATCGGGCTTAAATTACTTTATGTTTTCTTGGCAAGGTGATGCAGAAACGTATATTATTTATCGTAATAATGATTCAATAGCAACGGTTTCAGATACAAGTTATCAAGATAATGATTTAGTAATAGGAACAAATTATTGTTATAAAATTAAGGCTATAAGAGGAAATTGTGAGAGTGAAATAAGTGATGAGGTTTGTAAAATATTTTCTAGTTTAGAAGATATTAATATAACTAATCTAAGAGTTTATCCAAATCCTGCAAATAATTATATTATCATAGAAGGCGAAGGAATAGAGGAAATAGAGGTTTATAATATTTCAGGGCAAAAGATTTATTCTGAAAAAGTAAATAGACAAGAAACAATAAAGGTTAATACTTCTGAATATTTACCAGGAACATATAGTTTTAAGATTATTTTCTCAGATGGTAATGTTTCAAATAAGAAAGTTATTATTGCAAGATAGAAAGCCTATAAATTTAATTTTAGAGAGACCTTATATATTAGGCTCTCTCTAAAATCATATTTTACTCTAAATTAAAACTTAGTCCTAATATAGCCCAAAAACCTGGTTGAGGGACATTACCTAAATCATAATAATATTTGTCAAAAATATTATTGATGTTAATGTAGAAATCAAACTTCTTGTATTTATAGTTTAGGTTTAAATCAACAATTGAAAAAGCTGGATAATCAATCTTTTGAGTTGGTTTTAAATCTTCATATTTTAGGTATTGTCCCATTCTTTTTTGATAACGAAATGATATTGTAGAGCTTAGTTTGTCTTTATATACAGGCAATGTTAATTGAATTGTCAGTTTGTCTTTTAGGTAGTTCAATATATAATTTGATATATAATCATTCTTTACAACGTCCTGATACATTTTAGCATAATTTATTTGTAGTACAGTTTTGTAATGTAAGAAGTCTAAAAATTCATTTACAAATACTTTACCCCCAACTTCAATCCCAATTTTATTAATTTGAGTAATGTTTTTTGATTCCCATTTATCTTCAGGGCTTTTCTTTACCCAATCTATCATATTTTTACAATTCATTAAATAAGTAGATATATATGAGACTATATATCTATTTTTAAATCTCAATCCTAATTCTACACTTTGAGATTCCTCTTGTTTCAGATTAATATTTCCAATATTAGTCGATGTTGTATAATATAAATCGGTAAATGTAGGTAAACGAGAAGATTTTGAATAAGAAGAATATATGTTTAAGCCATTTAATATATTATAATTGATATTTAGGGATGGATACAACTTAAATTTGTAAGGTATAGATGTATTATAGAAACTGAGAACTCCTGCTGAGATTGTGAATTCTTTAAATTCAATATTGTGCTGTATCATATAGCTAAAATTAGTCCTACTATCTTTTTTTGTGAAGTTTCCAATAGGAGAGTGTAATGCTTTTCCAAGCACATTGCTTAGGATACCTTCGTTTCTTATTTCAAAACCAAAGTTTGTTACTCCTACTTTTGATGTATATTGCATATTTATATTGCTTCCATACACATTAGATTGATGGTAATTTGCATTCCCACTATTTTTTATTAATTCAAATTTATCATTATGTCTATTCCAATAAATTGAAGGCAAGAATTTGATTTGTTTTCCAAATTCTCCTTTAACAGAACCTAATATTGAAGAAGTATTATCATATTGGTCTGGATATTTAGCAGAATAGAATGTGTTGGCTCCATAAGCTTTCTTATTATAACCTAATTGAATATCAATTTTATTCTCTTTAATATTCAATCTACTTTGCCATAATGTATTAAATATTTCATAATCGCTATTCCTTATATATCCATCAGAAGTTTTGTATCCCATAGATAGATAATTTTCTACATTCTTAATTTTATATTTTCCACTAAATTCACCATTGAAAAGATTATGTCCACCAGTTTCTAATTTTGCATAGAGTCCTTTGTTTATACCCTTTTTAGTAATAATATTTATTCCTCCAGAAAATGCTGATGAGCCATAAATTATTGCAGAAGGTCCATGAATAATTTCTATTTTTTCTATGTCTGAAATGTTGATTGGAATATCGAAACTGTAATGACCTGTTTGAGGATTTGAAATGTTAATGCTATTTAGAAGAATTGCATTTTGGTCGAAAGAACCACCTCTTATTGATATGTCGGCTTGAACGCCATGAGAGCCTCTTGTTTGAATATCTACTGATGCAACGTAGTTTAAAAGATCTTCAATGCTTTGCGGCGAGAGTTGTTGGATTTCTTCTTTTGAGATAACTGTAATTAATTTGGCAATTTGGTTTATTGGTTGCTCTATTGCTGAAGCATTAACTATAACTTCATCTAACTCTTTTTTTATAATACTATTGGTTTGATTTGTTTGTGTCGTTTGACCAGAAGCATCATTTATATTTGCAAAAGTTAGAGTAGCTACGCTTAAAACTCCAATATTTACAACTTTGTGCATACTATTAAATATGCTGTAAGACTTGTTTGCAAATCGTTTAAAACGGATTCTGTTTTGCTCGTGTGTTTTTCTTTCCATGTTTCTTTTTTAGAGTTAATTATTAAAAAAAAGTAGCAACTTTTTATTGGTTGCTACTTAAATATGTGATAAAATATTTATTTTATTTTAGTCTTTCAGAGTATTCAGATGTTCTTGTATCTACTTTAATTTTTTCACCTGTTTCAATAAATAAAGGTACTTTAATTTTTGCTCCAGTTTCAACTGTCGCATCTTTCATCGCATTTGTTGAAGTATTCCCTTTAAATCCTGGTTCTGTATAAGTAACTTCCATATCAACAAAAGCAGGAAGCTCGCATGAAAGTGGAGTCTCTGTATCTGCATGAACTATCATTTCAACATATTGTCCTTCTTTTAAGAATTGAGGAGCGTTTATAATCTCTTCTTGTATTGAAATTTGTTCAAAATCTTCTGCATGCATAAAGTTATAACCATTGTCGTCTTTATATAAAAAAGTGTAAGGACGTCTTTCTATTCTTGCTGTTTCTATTTTAGTTCCTGCAAGGAATGAATGTTCTATAGTCCTTCCTGTCTTAAAACTTTTTAGTTTTGTACGAACGAAAGTATTTCCTTTTCCTGGTTTAACGTGTAAGAATTCAACCACTGAAAGCAAATCCCCATTCATTACAATGCATAATCCATTTTTAATATCCCCTGTTGTTGCCATAAAATAAATTGTTTATTTGTTATTAATTTGTTCTTCTTCTGTTTCTTTTCTTTTTATCTCATCAAGACTGCGTTGCATAAATTCATTGTCTTCTTTTAGTTTGTTATAGTCTTTTTGGTAGAAGTTAGCTCTTAAGTTGCTTCCAATCATACGAATCATACATACAGCCAGAAGACAAATAAGCAATGATTCTGTACTTGGTTTAAGAAAAATGTAGTATCCAATAATACCTAAAATGCCTAAATAAGATAATAAATCTAATAATTTTGATATTTTTATCATGTTCATCTCGTAATTTTTCAATGAGTTGCAAAAATACTCCTTTTTTTCTTTTTGACAAAATATTTGAATAATGGGGAGAATTTATCTATATTTGCACTTTGAGAATAAGAGTAAATAGTTTAAATCAACAACTAACTATGAAGAAAATATTTCTAAGCATAATAGCTATATGTTTATTTGCGATAAATGGTTATTCGCAAAACCTTACAGATCTTGATAACCAAAAACTTACTGACTTTACGAATAAGCTTATAAAGCTTCCTTTTTCAGAAAGAGATGTAATAATAAAAGCCTGTGAAGTGTTTGAAAATAACTTCAAAAATGACCCTTATGTAGCTGATTGGGCTTTCCAAATTTTGTATTATTATCATGAAATTAGTTGTGAAGACAAGACAATAACTCTTCAAAAGACTTTTTCAGATGAAGAAATTAGAGGATATTTTCATAATGACATTTGGGTTCTTCCTAAATTAAAAGGTGAAATTACTTCTTTTATTAATGAATATGCTCAATGGGGTTATAGAATATCATCAGATGAAGATACTTCTTATACAATAGAAGTAGATTCAACATTCCTTATAAAGAGATTTAGTAAAATCCTTTCTCCAGATTATTCTTACTATTTTAATAATTATGTTGCAGATTTAAGTGCCGCACCTTATTGGCATTGTACGCTAAATGTACCAATATCAGAAATAATGAGAAGAGTTCAATGGAGAGATGCTTTACTTAATCGTAGTCCCGACTTTGTTAGATCGGATTTAGTTACTAGTGAAATAGAATCATTATTGTTTGCTGTAACTAAAGGTTTAGAACATACACCAATCTATGGTGTAAATCAAGATGAAATGAAGGTGCATGATCCACAAGCAGGATTTGATTTTACAAAGATAGCAAATGAAGGAGAGATAATCTTACCCGAATACAGAGACGCAATACAAGCATATTATAGAACTTATCCTGAAACGAAATGGGGCTTATATTTAACAGAGTTTATGCACCGTTTATCATTAAATAAATATCGTTTCAGTAATGAGATAGACAAATTTGTTTTAGATAATCTTTTCCCAGAAGATAGAAAAAACATAGACCCTTTGTTGAAATACAAAGATATGCTTATTGATAATTTAATGGATTAATAATATCATGAAAAAATTTATAGTAATTCTTTTGTGCATATTCTGCACTGTAAATGCTTTTGCGCAAAATAAAATAACCCTTGATGATATATGGGTTAAAGGAACATTTAAAGCAAAATCGATTAACGAAATACGTTCAATGAAAAACGGAGAAGACTATTGTGTTCTTACTCCAAAAGGAATTGATAAATATGAATATAAAAGTGGAAAGAAAATAGAAACAATTCTTGATTTCAAACTATTAGACTTTGGAAATAAAGGTAAAAAAAATACAGTTGTTGATTATAATTTCTCAAAAGATGAAAAGAAAATACTTCTTGCAGTAAATCCTGAATATATTTATCGCTATTCTTTTGTTGCAAGTTATTTTGTTTATGAAGTAGAAACAAAAGCTTTTTATCCTCTTAACAATGATGGTAAACAAAGGTTAGCAGATTTCTCTCCTGATGGAACAAAGGTTTCTTGGATAAGAGGAAACAATTTGTTTATTACAGATATTACAGACACTAATCGTGTATCGAAACAGATAACAACCGACGGAGAATTTAATAAAATAATTTATGGAACATCTGATTGGGTTTATGAAGAAGAACTTACCTTAGTTAAAGGATATGCTTGGAATGAAACAAGTACAAAACTTGCATATTATCGTTTTGATGAAAGCAAAGTAAAAGAATATTCAATGCAAATTTGGGGTGAGCTTTATCCAGAAGAATACAAATATAAATACCCTAAAGCAGGTGAAGCAAATTCAATCGTAGATATATTTGTTTATGATTTAAAAACAAATAATCATAAACAAATAGACCTTGGTAAAGATAAAGATTATTATTTACCTCGCATTCAATGGACAAAAAATGAAAACCAATTAATAATTCATAAGCTTAATCGTCTTCAAAACCAATATGATATTTTTTCAGTAAATACTACCGACTATACAAAGGCAACAATATATTCAGAAACAAATAAATGTTACATTAATGAACCAACAGAAGTGTATTTCTTAAAAGATAACTCTGCTTTTATTATAAAATCAGAACGTAGTGGTTATTCTCATTTCTATATGGTGAATATTAAAAACAAAACAATAGAACCTATTACAACAGGAAACTATGATGTTGAGAAGCTATGTTATGTTGATGAGAAAGAAAAGAAGATATACTATACAGCAGCAGAAAGCTCAGCAATTAACCGTGAGCTATGTGTTGTTAATTTTAATGGAAAGAAAGAAAAGATAATTTCAAAAGAAGTAGGAACAAATGAAGCCGAATTCAGTAAGAATGGTAAATACTATATAGGAACATTTTCCGATGCAAATACACCATCAATCTATACTGTAAATAATCAAAAAGGTGAAACATTAATAACACTTGAAGATAATTCTCAACTAAGAGATACATTAAAACAATATGGAAGGGAAAAGAAAGAGTTTGGTAGTTTTAATACTTCAACAGGAGTAAATATAAACTATTGGACAATTAAACCTGCAAATATGGAGAAAGGAAAGAAATATCCTGTATTATTCTTTGTTTATGGAGGACCTTCAAGTCAAGAAGTTCTTAATTCACAAAGAAGAGCTTCAGATATGTATTGGTATATGATGTTAGCTCAACAAGGTTATATAACTGTATGTATTGACCCAAGAGGTACAGGAATGAGAGGTGAAGCATTTCGTAAATGTACTTATTTGGAATTAGGAAAATATGAAACAGAAGACCTTATTGAAGCTGCAAAATATTTTGGTTCTCTTGATTATGTAGATAAAAATCGTTTAGGAGTATTTGGTTGGAGTTATGGTGGATATATGTCTTCTTTAGCAATAACAAAAGGAGCGGATTACTTTAAGTCAGCAATTGCTGTTGCTCCAGTAACAAATTGGCGTTACTATGATAATATATACACAGAACGTTTTATGCGTACTCCTCAAGAAAATGCTGATGGTTATGATATGAATTCTCCAATTAATCATGTTGAAAAACTAAAAGGGAACTACTTGTTAATTCAAGGAACTGGCGATGATAATGTACATTTTCAAAATTCTATGGATATAACAGATGCATTAATCAAAGCAAATAAACAGTTTGAACAATTTTTTTATCCAAATAAAAACCATGGTATTTATGGAGGTAACACAAGATTTCACCTCTATACTTTAATGACAGACTTCATCAAACGTAAACTATAAATCTTCGTTCTTATGGTTAAACAGTTTAAGAAATACATTGAAGAGCATAATCTTTTCAATCAAGATGACGTAATCCTTCTGGCAGTAAGTGGAGGAATTGATTCTATGGTACTTTGTGATTTATTCCTTAAAAGTGGATATAAATTTTCAATAGCACATTGTAATTTTCATTTAAGAGGAGAGGAATCAAATAGAGATGAAAGTTTTGTTACAGAATATGCAACAAGGAATAATATAAAACTTCATAAGAAAGGCTTTGACACTTATGGATACATGAAAGATAATGGTAAAAGTCTTGAAATGTCTGCCAGAGAACTTAGATATGATTGGTTTTATGAAATCTTAGAAGAATATAATTATTCATTTATTGCAACAGGTCATCATATAGATGATTCAATAGAAACTGTATTAATTAATCTTCTTAGAGGAACAGGTATTGCAGGTTTGCATGGAATTTTGCAAAAGGTAAATAAAGTAATTCACCCTCTTCTATTTATTGGTCGTAAGGAAATAACAGAATATCAAAAAGCAAATAAATTAGAATTTGTAGAAGATTCAACCAATGCAACAACTCAATATACTCGTAATAAAATCCGCCATGAATTAATACCTCTTATGAAAGAAATTTCTCCTAATTTTCAACGTACTATAATAAAAGAAATAGACCGTTTTAGAGAAACAGAAGAAGTGTTTAGATTTTTGATTGATAAAGCAAAGAAAGAACTAATAGAGGTAGAAAATAAACAGATAAAAATCTCCATTGAAAAGATAAAGGCTCTTAAACCACAAAACATTTATCTTTATGAGCTTTTATGTGAATATGGTTTCAATGAATCAACAATAAATTCTATTCAAGAAGCACTTGACGAAAATTCAGGAAAGCAATTCTATTCAGAAACTCATCGTCTTATTAAGGATAGGGAATATCTTATAATTGCAGAAAACAAACAAGATAGCATAAAAGAATATCATATAAACCAAGATCAAACGAGTATAACTCATCCTCTTAACCTTCAAATAGAGATTCTTAAAGACTTATCGTTTGTAAAGATACCTAAGGTAAAAGAAATAGCAATGCTTGATTCTGATGAATTAGTATTCCCTCTTGTACTGCGTAAATGGGATAAAGGAGATTCATTCTTTCCTTATGGAATGAAAGCAGAAAAGAAAATATCGGACTATTATATAAATCTAAAATACTCAATAATTGACAAGGAAAATCAATGGCTTCTTTGTTCGGGAAAAGATATAGTTTGGGTTGTTGGACAAAGAATAGATGATAGATATAAGATAACAGATAAAACAAAAACAATATATAAGATAGAAGTAGATGAATAGGTACTTATATTATATAGTTTCAATCCTTTTCTTTCTACCAATTATTAGCTTTGGTCAAATAAATCAAGACTTAATTCAATATAAGGAAAGTATAAACGAAGACAGTCTTGAAAGAAATGTAACTGCACTTCAAGACTTTGGTTCTCGTTATGCCTTTAATCCTAATCATTATTCAATAGCTTTATATTTAAAAAATCGTCTTGAAGAATATGGATGGGAAACCAGAATAGATAGTTTCTATATGGAAAACTTTGAATATCCATATCACACAGGTATAATAAATAATGATTGGGAATATAATGTAATTGCAGAAAAACGAGGTATATATGCACCAGATACATTTTTTATTGCAGGTGCTCATTACGATTGTTTTGCAAGCTATGACTCAACTTATTTTAATAATTCACCAGGAGCAGATGATAATGCATCAGGAGTAGCAGCAATTTTAGAAATAGCAAGATTATATCAAAAACATAACCTGTCTCCAATAAAAACTCTTCGTCTTGAACTATATGGTTCAGAAGAAACAGGATTAAGTGGAAGTAATGATGCAATGACAAAGTCAAATGCAAGAGGAGAAAATATAGCCGCAATGATGTGTTTAGATATGATAGGCTATCGTTCCGACACAAACATTATCCCAACAGTAAAACTAATAGAATACGATAACTCCACAGTATTTACAGACTTTTGTGAAGCTACAACAAATAACTACACAAACCTTTTGCCAATACGTACAACAGAATATCGACAATCTTCTGATTCATATTGTTATTACATGTGGGGCAGAACAGCAATTTTTCTTTTCGAAGGAGAAATGAATCCATTCTACCATACTTCTTATGATGTAAAAGAAAATATTGACTTCAATTATTTAAAGCAAACCTCCCAATTAGCCTTTGCCATAACTTATCTTTCATCAAATACAAACGAATACTACCCAGTTTCAATACCTCAAATTCAAGCTCCAACTCCACAATTCACCCTTCTTCAAAACCCAGTGAAAGATAAAATTAAATTCTTTTACCAAAACCAAACACCTCAAAATGAAAGGTTAACCCTAACAAACAATTTAGGAACACAAACCATAAATGCCCCTCTTTCAAACTATAAAATAGGTTCAGATAATTACGAAATAAACACTCAAAATCTTAATTCAGGAGTATATATCCTAAGAATAGAATCCTCAATACAAACCACCTCAAAAAAGTTAATAGTAATAAAATAATTTCCTCTCCAAAAAGCTTGACTTTCTCTTCAATATTTTGTATCTTTGCACCAATAAATCTACTCAAAATCAAAAGAGTAGAATTTAATATAAAGAATCCCATATAAAAAATGTTAAAAACTACGATGCACATCGTAGATAGTCTACGATGCCCATCGTAACACCACCACGATGCCCATCGTAGCACAATTTATTCCCTATTAAAATATTTTTATATCCCGTTTTAGTAGAATTATATCCCGTTTCCTTAGAAAAAGATTCCTTTTAATTTCAAGAAGAGTTCATCTAAATTGAAATATATGAAGTTTAACTTCAAAAAGGCCTTGTTTGATTCCAAAGAGAAAGTAATTTCTTTTATTTATAGGTTAATTTTTGCATTTTAATCATACTGTTAATAGATTAAATATCAATAATGTAAAAATTATTTATTAAATTAACGTGAGTCCGATCTAATATATCAACATAAAGTCAGTTGATTAGAGCTTTGGAGTTCTATTTTGAGTGAAGGTTTCTTAGGTAAAAAGCAATAAGCAGATAAACCTGCAATAAGATTTGTAAATAATCCTCCGAAACTACGATGACGAGAGTGTTCTATTTGACACATATTCTTTAATTCATCATTTATTGTTTCTATTATTGCTCTTTTACGTAATAATATTTTGTCAGACATTGTCATTAAACAGTTCTTCATATTATTTTTTATCTTAGTAATTAACTGTATACCATCTACAAATAACTTATCAAACAAATCCATTGAAATATATCCTTTATCTCCAAACAATTTACCTTTTATTCCTTTAATAAAGTTTTTGTATTCTAAAGGTTTTCTATCATCAACATTAGCCTTTGTAAATACAAAGTTTAATAATTCTCCTTTATAATTACATATCAGATGTAGTTTAAAGCCATAGAACCAACCCATTGAACTATGTCCTCTTTCTGCTAAACCTTTGAATGTTTTTATGATTATGTATTCTTTGATTTTTACAAACTATTAAGGAGATTGAATCAACAAATGTAATGCCTGTACATTCTTTTGTTAATACTTCTTTGAGAAAAATGGAAAGTGGTAATATGACTTTCTGTTGAAGTTCTGTAAAACGATTATATGACACTGTATTTGGAAAATAATTCTTTAAATGAACACAAACATGATAAAGATAAAAATGGTTTAAACATCTATAACCACTCATATGAAAAAGAATCAAAATTGTCATAACTTCACTATCTGACATCTTAAATTTTCTATTACGTTTACTCAATGTTGTTTCTTTAGGTAGAAGAGAGTTTCTAATAGATGAATCAAATATTTTGCAAAAATCATCTGGCAAACAAAAAATATTTGTAATCTCATCATTATTTAACATAGGGTACTATTTTGTTCATTTGATTGTTTTTCAGCTATAAAGATACAAAATTTACCCTATTATTATATGATTTTTACTCTTTTTTATTACATCGAACTCACGTTAGTTAATAATAAAACAATCTTTTGAATATGAAAAGACTAAAACACATTATTTTATTTGCATTATCAGTTTGTTGTTTGGTAAGAATTTTATTCTCAGGATTTATTCTTTATTATTATTGTATTGTTTATGTTTAAATAGAAATATTTTTGATGATTTATTTGGTGGTTTTGCTAAATGTTGTATCTTTGCAAACCTAAATCAGGATATAATCTTGATGAGGTCCCATAGCTCAGTTGGTTAGAGCATCTGACTCATAATCAGGGGGTCCTTGGTTCGAGCCCAAGTGGGACCACATTTTTTTGAAAAGACCTTTGTTTCGCAGAGGTCTTTTTGTTTATTTGGACTATATGAAAAAAGTATTTGTTTCAGTTAGTAACGATTTGGTAACGGATAATAGAGTCGATAAAACTTGTCGTACTCTTGTTGGTGCTGGTTATGAAGTTTGCTTGATTGGAAGGTTGAAGAAAGATAGTCCTCAAATGAATGAAAGGTCTTATTCTTATAAGAGAATGCGTCTTTGTTTTTATTCAAGTTTCTTTTTTTATGCTGAGTTTAATGTAAGACTTTTCTTAAGGCTTCTTTTTTCTAAGGTAGATATTCTTTGGGCTAATGATTTGGATACTCTTTTATCTAATTATCTTGTTTCTAAGATAAAACACTTGCCTTTGGTATTTGATTCTCACGAGCATTTTACAGAAGTTCCTGAATTGAAATATAATAAGTTTGCTAAGTGGTTTTGGAAAAAGGTTGAAAAAGGCATTGTCCCTAAGTTAAATAATGTGGTTACTGTTTGCCAACCTATTGCTGATTATTTTAAGAGTGAATATAATGTTGACGCTTTAGTTGTTAGAAATTGTCCAAATAATAATTTGGTTCAAAAAACTAAGACAAGGGAAGATTTAAAAATGCCAAAAGATAAACCAATACTTATTTGGCAGGGTGGTGGTTGTAATATTGAGAGAGGTATGGAAGAGTTGGCGGAGAGTATGCAGTGGATTGATGCTTATTTATATATTATTGGTGGAGGTGATGTTTATGAAGATTTAAAGCATATAGCAGAAAGCTTTAGTGTTAGAGAAAAGATTAGTTTTATTCCTCGCTTACCTTTTGAAGAAATGATGCAATATACTTTTAATTCAACTATTGGGCTTTCTTTGGATAAGGATACAAATCAAAATTATGCTATTAGTCTTCCTAATAAGTTGTTTGAGTATATACATGCTGGCTTGCCAATGTTAATTACTCCGCTAAGTGAAATAAAACCTATTGTTGAAGCGTTTAAAGTTGGTGATTTTCTAACTAATCATCAACCAAGTAATATTGCTTTACAAATTAATTCTCTTTTAAGTGATGCCAGACGCAGAGAGTTTTATTCTGAAAATTGTAAAAAAGCGAAGCAAATGCTTTGTTGGGAAGTGGAAGAAAAAATAATAATTGATTTATTAAGTGATATAAAATAATGCTTTCAATATTAATACCTACATATAATTTCAATTGCTCTAAACTCTGCACAGACCTTCATAAACAAGCTTTGGAACTTGGAATAGATTTTGAAATACTTGTCTATGATGATTTTTCTCCAAAAAAATATGAAGAGAATGAGGCTTTAGCTTCTTTGTCCAATGTGGTTTACAAAGAGCTTCCGAAGAACTATGGTCGTGCTGCTATTCGTAATTTAATGGCTCATGATTCTAAATTTAATTATCTTCTTTTCTTGGACTGTGATGGAGAAATTGCTTCCAAGAATTATCTTAATCTTTATATGAAGTTTAAAGATGAAGCAGATATTGTTTGTGGTGGTAGAATTTATCCTCAAAGAGAAAAAGTAAAGTGTTCATATTGTTTACATTGGATTTATGGTAATAAGAGAGAATCTCTTTGTAATAAGTCGAATGCTAAGAGCTTTATGACAAATAATTTCTTGATAAAGAAAGATGTTTTTAATTCAACAAGATTTGATGAGAGTATGACTGGTTATGGTCATGAGGATACTACTTTTGGAATTGAATTAAAAAAGAAGGGCTATAAATTTAAAATAATAAAGAATCCTATTATTCATATTGGGCTTTATAATGCAGATGATTTTCTAAAGAATACTCGTAATTCTATTGATAACCTTATAAAGGTTATAGATAAGAAGTATAAAATTGAGGACTTTTTTGATATTAAGCTTGTAAAGGCATATTTTTTTATTAATAAACTTGGTTTAAGACCTTTGTGCAGTTGTTATTATAAGTTATTTCATAAATCAATTGAAAAGGATCTTAAAAGTAAATATCCTAACTTATTCTTTTTGGATATTTATAAGTTAGGATATTATTCTTATATGGTTAAGAAGAAAAATTAAGCAATTAAACTTCCTTCTTCACAACAAATTACTCTTGAACGGAACTTTTCAATTACAATGTAATCGTGTGTTGCCATTAGAATTGTTGTGTTATGTTCTTTGTTGATTTTTAATAGCAGACTAACTATTTCTTCAGATGTTATTGGGTCAAGATTACCAGTAGGCTCATCGGCAAGAATTAATTCCGGCTGATTAACAATAGCTCTTGCTATTGCAACTCTTTGCATTTCTCCTTCACTAAGTTTATATGGCATATCATTTTTTCTATCTACCATACCGACATTTTCTAAAGCAAAGATTACCTTCTCTTCAATTTCTTTCTTGTCTTTTATCCCTATTGCTTTTAAAACAAAGGCAATATTGTCAAAGATATTTCTGTCCTGAAGTAATTGAAAGTCTTGAAATACTATACCAAGTTTCCTACGAAGTATCGGTATTTGTTTTTTCTTTATATTCAATAATGGTATTTCACATACTTCTGCACTACCAATTGTAAGAGGGATGTCAGCATATATTGTTTTTAATAAAGAACTTTTTCCTGTTCCTGTTTTCCCTATAATATACACAAATTCGCCTTCATTTATTTGTAGGTTTACATTACTTAAAACAATTTTTCCTTGTGAAATTGTTGCTTCTTCAAATTTTATTACTGGTTTAATTTCTTCAGACATAATTTATTTTTCTTCATTTTTTTTATTCGTAATTTAGTGACATAAGAAAGTGATCGCACATACAATATAAATAAAACAGCAAGTAATGGAATAAATATATTGTCATAGAAAATAGTAGATAGCATTATCCCTAATATTGAAATAACAATGGAGAAACTTAAAGTTATCAATGCACCCGTTTGATGTGATGCCCCTGTTCGAAGTAGCAAGTAATGTATATGTGATTTATCAGGACTAAATGGAGATTTTCTGTTCATTATTCTAACCATAAATACTCTTAACGTATCGGCAAGTGGAACAAAAAATAGTACAATAATAACGCCTATCTTTGATTTTATTTCAAAACCATCAATTGTTATTTCTTTTCCATATATTCCATTATATTGTATTGCAGCAATCATAACACTTGCTAATATAACCCCTATTGATATTGATCCTGTATCACCCATAAATACTCTTGAAGGTTCCCAGTTATAATGCATAAAACCTAATAATGCTCCAATTATACTTACACAGATAATAGACCAAAAGAATACTCCTCCAAAACAGCTTTTACACTCATTGCCAGGAACAATAAATAAAAAGAATAATAGGAGAGGGATAAATATAGATAGTGCTTGTGTTGCAGCTTGACCATCTATTCCATCAATTAAATTGTATGCGTTCAGTACAACGATAAAGAAAAAAATTGTTCCCGAATAACTTACCCAGAGTGGTATTTCATAAATTCCTAAAAAGCCATAAAGGTTATCTATCCTTATACCCATACGACAAAGGAATAATACAAGTATTATTTCAATTATTAACTTGTTTTTTGCAGTTAAGGAGTTCATATCATCTCTAATGCCAACAACTACAATACATAAGATAAGAATAATAAATGTAAGTGCAAGGTCAATAGGTTCTTGTTTTGCTATAAAAGGTAATGCAATTAAATATGAAGCAAGGAATGCTATAAATATTATTACTCCACCAATATTTACTTTCTCTCCTTTATGAATTTTTCTCCCTCCCGAACGATCAAGAACATGGTATTTTAACATTAGCCTAATAAAAAAAGGCATAATGAGAAATACTAATAATAGGGAGATTAGAAAACAATAAAATAATATCATAAGTAGCTTTTAAATCATTTTTGCAAAGATAATAAGAAGAAGTATTACTTTGTAGAAATAATATCATTTTTTTTTATATAATGAATACTCTCTTTACCCGTATTAAACAATAAATCAAGACAAGACAGATTTTTAGTAAAACCAAATTTTTCACAAAAACATTGTGTATATTCTTCAAAGTTTTCTCCTCCTATCCCTTTTATAGCTTTGTTCTGAGTAAGAAATAGGTTGCGAAAATCTATTTCTTTATTTTCAATATTGATATAATTATTGGTTAAAAGAATCTTTGTTTTTATCTCAAAACGTTTTTTGAAATAAAATAATATATCAAGGTTTAAGTCTAATAATTTTTCGTATTTATTAGTAAAGAATTGCTTAATCTCATCTTCAAAGTATTCAAAATAAGGGCTATTTCCATAAGCGGAGGTGATTGCTCGCCATGATTTTATATCCCAATTATCTTTATGGCAAATCTTCACTTCTGATGTTTTTTGACGATATCTTTTCTCTTTTATTACAGGGATATTAATGCTAAGGATCCCATTGGCAGAAAGAATATATGTTCTGTTTCTAAACGTTTGTTTAGGAAAACTCTCCTGAGTTTCAATACAAATGCTATCATAACTATTCAAATATTGAAAGTATTCAATGTTTGGGAAGAAAAAAGCAGGGAATATAGGTGAGGTATTATTTGCCAAAGGTAATTGAAACAAGTTTTTCATCAATAAAATAAAAGTCTATGCTATAATCTTCAAAAGAAATTCTCATTTCGCCCCAATCTTCTTTTTCTTTTGTTTCGTTAAATATATTGTTCTTTATCATCAATTCTTCAATTTTCCTTGGAGATAACTCAATAACTATCTCTCCAAATAATGTAGCATTAGGATTATCCAAATCTATGCAAGTTAATTTTGTGGAGCTATTATTATCAAAAAATAAACTCAAACCAAGCTCCTCATAATGTAGTACTGTTGTTGGGTAATCAATATCTTCCCCCATTTCTTCAACCTCTGTTGGAGAACCTATTATCTTTATAATATCTTCAATTGATGAACCAAATACTAATTCACCAATCCCTTTTTTTAAGTGTATTTCTAACTTCATAATCATTTATTATTTCTACTTTGCAATAATATATATAATTTTCAACTTGTACAACTTTTCTATTACTTTCTTTTTAATCGCATTTTATATGATAAATTATTTCTTTGATTAATAAGCTATTAAAGTAATAATGCAAGAAAATATTCTACAATCATTTGGTAGAAATAAAAAAAGTTATACCTTTGCACTCTCAAAATTGATGATTAAGTAGCTCAGTTGGTAGAGCACATCCCTTTTAAGGATGGGGTCCTGGGTTCGAATCCCAGCTTAGTCACTCAAGAATAATAACTTTTTTACGCCATACTCTTTGAGAAAAAGGGATGGTGTTTTTTATTTACTAAAAGTTTTATTGTACCTTTGTCAATCGTTTTATTACATAAAAATATTTTGACAATGAAAAAAGTCTACCTGTTAATTGTTGTTTGTTTTGCATTTTTTCATTTAAATGCACAAACTGATTCTATTGATGTACAGCATTATGATATCAATTTAGATATTAATAACACTATAAAAAATAGGCATAAAGGATATTGTGTTATTAGGACTAAAGTAATTAATCCAATATACCATTTAATCCGCCTTAGCTTGTTAAATCAAGAAGTTGATTCTGTTTATGTTAATGGAGTAAAATCTGAAACATATTATTATAATACTCCAAATATAATGATTCCTATACCTGAGGATGTTCAAAATAATGAAGAAGTTGATGTATGCGTTTGGTATAGTGGAGGACAAGTAATAGAACTTTATGGTTGGGGAGGGATACATTATAACTCGGATATAATATATTCTTTAAACGTTGCATTAATAGAATCACAACATTCTTTTGCTCGTAGTTGGTTTCCTGCTCAAGATCTATTTAGTGATAAAGCAATATTTAATCTTAATATAACAACTCAAAGTTCTCGAAAAGCAATATGTGGTGGTTTATTAGATAGTGTATCAATTGTTTCAGACTCTTCTTCTACTTGGCATTGGCATATTCCACAAACAGTTGCACCTTATCTAGTTTCGGTTACAATAGCAGATTATTGTTTGGTTGAAGATACAATACAAGGCATCGCAAATAATTTTCCTTTAAAAATATATTGTTTTCCAGCCGATAGTGCAATATTGAGATCAAAAGTAGGCTTAATAAAAGATGCTTTCCATGGATTAGAATCTAAGTTTGGTGAATTTAGATTTAATCGTGTTGGATATAGTGTAACACCTATGGGGAGTATGGAACATATAGATAATATTAGTTTGGCAAGGAGTGCAGCCACAGGACAAGGAGATGAAAATAATAGTAATATAGTTCATGAATTAGGACACAGTTGGTTTGGGAATTATATGGGAGGGTATTGTGAAAAAGATATGTGGATAAAAGAAGGTTGGACAAGTTGTTCTGAAAATGATTCTTTTGAAGCTTATTATGGTAAGGAACATGCAAAGAATTATTTCCGAAACAATATGGAAATGGTATTAAATCGTCTTCCATCACAAGAAGGATATAGAATATTATATGGAGTAACAGGAGCAGATGTTTATTCAACTACAACTTATAGAAAAGGTGCAGCAGTAGTTCATACATTGAGAGGTTATTTAGGAGACAGTATTTTCTTTCCAGCGGTAAGATCAATGTTAAATAATTATGGATATGATATAATAAATACTTTTCAAATGAGAGACTATTTGTCTTCTGTAACTAATATTGATTTAACAGACTTTTTTAGTTTCAATGTATTAGATAGCGGATATAACCATTATTCAATAGCAAGTAAACAATTTAGTGGAAATATTGGAACAATAACTATTAATCAAAGAACAGTTGTTAATGCAAATGGTGGTTGTCAAACAAGTCGAGTTCCAGTAACATTTGTTGATGCAAATTGGAATAAAGAAAAGAGAATAATAAGTTTTACTGGCAATACAACTACACAAAATATAAATCTTAATTTTAATCCAGTAAATTGTTTTATTGACCTTGAAGAGGAAATAGCAGATGCAACATTGGATAATTATAAAATAATAGATACAGTAGGAATTCAAGAATTCCCAAACACATATTTCTATGCAAGAGTAAATTCTAATCAAGATTCAATATTTCTTCGCTCAACTCTTCATTGGGTAGGGGAAGATATAAATAAACCACTCCCTTCAGGAATAACAAGAATAAGTAGAAAGCATTATTGGACAATAGAAGGAATGAATTTGGATAAATGTCAGGCAGAGGGTAATTTTTATTTTAAACTTTTATCAGGAGCTAATAATTTTGATAATGATTTGATAAGTAAATATAATTCATTTGATTCATTAATGCTGCTTTATCGTCCAAATCAAGATTCAAATTGGATACCTGTTAAAACAACAAAGCCATCAAATACCTCAGGTTACTTAACTCTTAATTCTCTTTGGGAAGGGGATTATATTATGGCAATAGGGGATGTAGGTTTAGTAGGTTTAGGAGATATTGCTGAAAATAGAAAAATTAAAATGACAATTTATCCTAATCCAGCAAAGAATTTCGTAAACCTTGAATTTACGGCATTAGATCAAGAATATAATTTAATAATTATTGATTGTAGTGGTAAGACCGTATATTCTCAAAAGGTTATTAAAGCTAGTAAGGAGATGAAAATAAATTTAAATTTATCTTCAGGAATATATATATTAAATCTTGTTTCTCAAGATCATCAGACTACTCTAAGGGATAAAATAGTAATTATCAAATAAAGAATGTTAGTCTCTTTGTTTACTTTTTTCAATAAATGTTTGTTATTAATGGTGTAGATGATTTATGGAAAGAAATGATGACTTAATAGAACTTATAAATCTTTGCAAACAGAATAACTCCATAGCACAACAGAAAATATTTAACTGCTATAAAAATAAGCTGTTTGCATTGTGTTTGCGGTATTCCAGAAGTAGCTCAGAGGCAGAGGATATGTTGATGGAAGGTTGGGTGCGAATATTTAAAAAAATAAATGGGTTTGAACCGACAGAAGACTTTAGACCTTGTTCTTTTGAGGTTTGGATGAAGAAGATAATGATAAATAATGCAATTAATATTTATAGGGCAAATAAGAAACATAATAAATTAGAAATACACGTAGAAGAAAAAATCGAAAAGAATGAAGAAATGTTTGAAACAGACTATACATTTTCGGAAGAAGAACTAATAGAATGTGTTCAAAAACTACCAAAATCATTAAGATTAATATTTAATATGTCGGCAATAGATTTATATAACAATAAAGAGCTTAGTGAGGAATTAAATATGACTCCAGATAGTGTAAAGTCGAATCTCTACAAGGCTCGTAAATTTTTAAAAGAAGAATTAAAGAAAATAGCAAGCAAATGAGCAATATAGATAATATATTTAGTAAGTTAAAAGATCACCAAACTCAATCTCCTGATATATGGGCAAAGCTTGAAGATAAATTAAATAATAATCCAACTAATGGATTAGAAAATAATTTAGATAAAGCGAGTGCTGTAAAAACAACTACAAGTGCTATTTTAAAAATAGTGGGGGTTGTTGCTGGTTGTGGAGTAATAGGAGTTGGAACATACTTATATTTGAATAAGAATAATAACGAAAAAGAATTATCTAAAAATAAAATTGAAGTTCAAAAAGACGTAAATAATGCAATAAATATTTCTGAGAATAAAAGCAATTCTAACAATAAAACAATATCAATAGAACAGATAAACAATAATAAAATAATAATAGCACCAAAAGCAGAAGATGTTTTAGTAGAATATAATGTTAATGATGAACAAAAATCAACAATTCAAAATACAACATCTTTAATACAACCAATTAATACAACACAAATATCAGAAACAACTATAGCCCCTAAAAATATTCAGCAAAATAATGTTAAAACTATTGTAGAAGAAATAAAATCTCCGTGTCAAACTTCACAAAAAATAAAAATACCAAATACAATGACTCCGAACGGAGATGGAATTAATGATTTGTTCGAAATAAAGAATATTGAGCAATATCCAGACAATTACTTAGTGATATCAGATAGAGGAAGAAAAATAATTTATCGAAGTAAAGGATATAGGAATAATTTTGATGCGAAAAATATTCCTCAAGGAACATATTTTTATAGATTAGAATATAACGACTTAGGTAAAAAAGAAATAAGAACAGGAAGTATAACTATACTAAGGAATTAATCTGTTTTAGTTTTTTAACAATAAATTTATTGGAGAAATATCTTTTGTGTTACGAAAAGTTACTAATATTGCAAATTATTTTTTGCAAGATATATGAAACCAAAGGTGAACAAATCAAGAATTATTGTCAGCTTTAATAAGCTAACACAAGAGCAAGTACTATTGTTTAGTAAACAATACCAAGAAGGATATACCTCATATATCCAAAAAATCAACAAACCATCAGGGGAAATAATATATGTTGTTCCGATGGAAACGGATGATACTATATATATGGTTAAGATGGATGTTAAAGTTGATGCAAAACTCTCAGAAGAGGAATTTGATAAAGAAATATTTAGTGTTTCGAAAATTCCAGACTTTGGAGAAGCAGAACATCAAGAAGAGGAAGAAGAAGACAAACAGGGAAAAGATACTTTTGTCCTCGTACATGGAGACTACGCCAATGACAAAATTGAAGAGGAAGATGATGAGGAAGAAGATGTTGATGAGGAAGAAGAAAATCAATAATAGAAAAAGACAAGCTTTTAGCTTGTCTTTTTCTACAGATAATTAAAAGATTAAACAGGTTTTAATGAATATATTTGAACAACAAAAAGAGAAAGAAGAAAAAATAAAGCAATCAATGTCAAAGATAAAACATTTGCTTGCAGTAGGTAGTGGAAAAGGAGGTGTAGGAAAATCAACAGTTGCAGCAAATTTAGCCTTAAGTCTTGCTAAATTAGGATATAGAGTAGGATTGGCTGATGTTGATATTTATGGGCCATCAATACCAACTCTTTTCAATATAGAAAATCAAGAGATTCTTGGACAAGAGATAGATGGTAAGATGTATTTTCAACCTATTGAGAAATTTGGAATAAAGTTAATGTCAGTAGGATTTTTTGTTGATAATACAAAACCTCTAATGTGGCGTGGACCTATGGCTTCAAATACACTTATTCAACTTCTTTCCGAAACCCTTTGGGGTGAAATGGACTATTTAATTTTTGATATGCCTCCAGGGACAGGCGACATACAACTAACATTAGCTACTCAATTCCCTTTATCGGGAGCAATATTTGTATCAACTCCTCAACAATTAGCAGTAGCTGACGTAAGAAGAGCTGTAAATATGTTTAAGAATGAATCTGTAAATATTCCAATCTTAGGTTTAGTAGAAAATATGGCATATTTTACGCCAAAAGAACTTCCAAATAATAAATACTATATATTTGGAAAAACAGGAGCACAAACGTTAGCTAAAGAATTGGATATAGAACTGTTAGAACAAATTCCAATTTCAGAAGAAATTTCAGAAACAAATGATACTGGAAATCCAATAAGTTTAGACTTTGAAGCGTTAGAAAGTAAAAGCTTTATGAGTTTGGCTCGTAAAGTTAATGATAAATTAAACAAGTAAAAACAATAATAAAAAACAAAGAGATATGACACCAGAAGAAAAACAAATCTTAGAAGTGAAAGTAAAAAGCGTATTAGAGCAAATAAGGCCATACCTACAAAATGATGGAGGAGATTTAAGTTTCGTTGAATTGACGGACGACAAAGTAGTATATGTAGAACTACAAGGACATTGTGGCTCATGCCCTCATGCCCTCATGACTCTAAAGAGTGGTGTAGAACAAGCTGTTAAAGAAGCTATACCAGAAATAAAATCTGTAGAAAGATATATGTAATAAATACATTTGTCTAATGATATATACAAAAACAGGTGATAAAGGAACAACATCATTAATAGGTGGCACAAGAGTCCCTAAATATGATTTAAGGGTAGAGTGTTATGGAACATTGGACGAATTGAATTGTCATTTAGGACTCGTAAGAGACCTAATAATTAAAAAGGAAAAGCAATTAGGTAAATCCAAAGTGGAGATAATAAATAACCTAAATGTAGCAGAACTATTATCTATAATAACAACATTATTTAATGCTCAAGCTATAGTAGCATGTGAAAAAGATGATGTTAAGAAAGCAATTCCATTAGTAACCGATGAAAATATAGAAATGTTGGAAAAAAGGATAGACTTATTGGAAAAAGAATTGCCAATAATGAAAAGCTTTATTTTACCAACAGGTTATTATTTGGCATCAGAAATAAATATAGCAAGAACAATATGTCGAAGATCTGAAAGATTGTTATGTAAACTAAATGATGAAAAAGGAGTAAATGAAAATGTACTAAAATACATAAATCGTCTATCTGATTATCTCTTTATTTTATCAAGGAAGATGATGAAAGACAGAAAAAGAGAAGAAATTCTTTGGAAGCCACAGATAAAATAAAAGGAATAAATATTCTCTTTATTTATCGTTTTAGTCCATCATATTTTTATAGAGTGCCGTATCTTTTTATGTAGAAAAGGTTGGTGGTATTAATAAAAAAGGAAATAAAATTTGTTTGTTGGGGAAATAATATTATTTTTGCAAAAAAGTAAGGGTCTATTATTTTCGTTAAGGTATCAATTAAAATATTTAAGTACAATGTATTGGACATTAGAATTAGCTTCAAAATTAGAAGATGCACCGTGGCCAGCTACAAGAGAAGAACTCTTGGATTATGCCCTAAGAAGTGGGGCTCCTGCAGAGGTTATTGAAAACCTAACAGAGATTGAAGATGAGGGCGAGACCTATGATAGCATAGAAGACATTTGGACAGATTATCCAACTAAAGAAGATTTCTTCTTTCATGAAGATGAATACTAAAAATTAGTGTTAAAGAAAAAAGCGTTTTGAGTTTTCAGAACGCTTTTTTTTGTTATAATTGTTTTTCTTTTATATCTTTGCATTAGTTATTTGTAATTTTAAATTGTTTTTCTATGAAAAAATCAGTACTGTTTCTTGTAACAATTATTGTTTCTCAATGTCTTTTTTCTCAAAATATAGGTATTGGGATGAAAGGATTTGTTAAAAATGAAGGTAAAAAGTCTTCAAATATGTTTTCAGAAAGATATTCTTATCGTAATTTAGATGGCATTAATTATCTTTCTGCTATTGTTAAAGTGAATACAGGTTTTGATGAAAAGGATTTAAGCCAACTTAATTGTAGTATTGGTTCAAGGTTTGGCAATATTCTTACTCTTTATATACCTGTTTATAGAGTTAATGATGTTTTGAAGGTAAAAGGTATTGTGGATATCGAAACTTCTCGTAAGATTGATGGTGCTGAATTAAATAAAGCAACTAATGATGTTAGTGCGGATTTAGTTTGGCAAGGATTTGAACTACCTCAGGGTTATTCAGGAAAAAATGTTATTATAGGTGTTACGGATTGGGGATTTGATTACACTCACCCTATGTTCTATGATACGGTATTAAATAATTATAGAATTCTTGCTGCTTGGGATCAATATCGTAATCAAGGACCAGCACCGACTGGTTACTTTTATGGAACTGTTTTTGAAGGAAAACAAGCTTTGTTGGCAGCAGAATGTGATACTTTAAATATATATAAGCATGGAACCCACGGAACTCATGTTAGTGGTATTGCCGCTGGTGGTGGTGCAACAACACAATATAGGGGAGTTGCTTTCGATGCTGAACTTTTAATGGCTTCATTTCTAATTGACGAATCTTCTGTTCTTGATGCTTATGCTTGGATGAGAGATGTTGCTCAAAGAGAAGAAAAACGATTAGTTATTAATGGTAGCTGGGGATTATATCATTTTGGAATGATGGATGGAACTTCTTTATTAGATCAAGCAATTGCTAATCTTTCAGAAAATGATAATGTAGTTTTTGTTACAAGTGGAGGAAATAATGGTGCTGAGCAATTTCATATTAAGGCAGCATTTACTAATAATGATACAATAATGACGGGCATTGGTTTTGATTTTGAGAATCCTAATGAATATTATTGGGGAGAAACAATAACAATGTCAGGGGATAGTACAGATAAATTTTCTGCACGTTTGGAATTTTATGATAATCAATTTCAGTTAATCAAAGCAACTCCTTGGATAAATACTTACTATAATGATTTTATTAGTGATACTTGTCTATTAGTTGATGGTGATAGTATTATTTATCGTGCAAACTCAGTTGCATCAACACCACTTTCTAATCGTCCTACTCAGGAATGGGAAGTAAGATTGTCAAATTATCAATTAAATAAGTATTTTGTTGTACTTTCAACTACTGCTCCAACAGGATTTGTTCATGCATGGAATGTAGCTTGTCTTTCAACTGGAGTAGGTAATTGGGGTTTGCCTTTTAAAAGATATAAACCAGCTTATATGATAGGTAATAGTCAATATAGTGTTGGAGAGCCTGCTGTTGGAGAAGGAACTATTGCAGTTGCGGCTTACTCTTCTAATCCGAGAGGTTCTTCTGTAGGTGGAGTAAGGGCAAGTTTTTCAAGTATAGGACCAACAATTGATGGAAGAATAAAACCAGAGATTGCTGCACCGGGAGTAAATGTAATGTCATCAGTATCTTCTTTTGCGACAGAAGATTTTTCAAGTAATAATTTAGTTACTTTTGAAGGGCGAGATTATCCTTTTGCTGCTTTTTCTGGGACATCAATGTCCTCTCCTATGGTAACAGGTGTTGTTGCTTTAATGTTGGAGGCTAATTCTACTTTAACCCCAGCAAGAATAAAAGAAATATTAAAAGAAACAGCTCGTCAAGATTATTACACAACTACAACTATTCCAAATTATAGTTGGGGTTGGGGAAAGGTTTCTGCTTTAAATGCTGTAAAGAGAGCTGTTGAATTGATTGGTTTGGGAGAAACGATAGAAAAAGAATATGGAGTAAATATTTATCCTAATCCAATGAGTGATAATTTAAATATTGTTTCAAAAGATAAAATTAAATCAGTAGAACTATATGATATTATGGGAAGAAAGATAATGATTAAGGGTCCTAATGTTAATTTATTAGATGTATCAGGACTTCAAAAAGGAGTTTATATTATTGCTATTAATTTAGAAAATAAAGCATTAAGGTGTAAAGTGATAAAAAAATAATGCTATTTTGGGGCAATATAAAAAAAAATAGTAATTTTGAAGCCTGAAATAATTTAAAGACAAATCAAACAAAAAAAAGATAAAATGAACATTCCAGAAAATTTAAAGTATTCAAATGACCACGAATGGTTAAGAATAGAAGGTGATGAAGCTTATGTTGGCGTAACAGATTTTGCTCAACACGAATTAGGCGATATCGTTTTCGTTGATGTTGATGCTGAAGGTGAAACATTAGATATGAATGAAACATTCGGATCTATTGAAGCTGTAAAAACAGTTTCTGACCTGATGATGCCTGTTTCAGGTGAAATATTAGAGTTTAATGCAGAACTTGAAGCTAATGCAGCAGCTATTAACTCAGATCCTTATGGAGCAGGTTGGATAGTAAAAATAAAGATTACAAATCCTGCAGAAATAAACGAACTTATGGATGTAGCAGCTTATTCTTCTTTTATAGGCTTATAATTTTAAAGATAAAAAATAAAAAGATGCTCGAGGAAATCTTCTGAGCATCTTTTTTGTATATAATATGAATAGAAAATTAAATATTGTTCTTATTGTTATTTGGGTTTCTTTGATGCTTTTTGCAATATTAGCTCCAGTAGACTCTTTACCAAAAGATATAGGCTTTCTTTCTTTTATTCCTTGCTTTGATAAATTTGTTCATGCAGGAATGTTTGGAGGTTTTGCTTTTCTTTTATTTTTACTCTTGGAGGGAAAGAATAAAATTCAACGAGCATTATTAACCACATTTTTATTTTCTATTAGCTTTGGACTTTTAACAGAAGGATTACAACTTTTCTTGACAGAAATAATAAAAAGAAAATTTGAATGGATGGATTTTTTAGCAGATATTATTGGCGTTGTGATAGCTTTAGGATTAGGTTATGTTATAGTCTATTTAAATCGAAAAAATAAGAAGGTAGAAGAATAAAACAATTTTTTTAGATAAAGTTGTTGGTAGTAATAAATTAATTCCTATCTTTGCAAACTCAACTGGAGAAATAATATTTAGAAGAAAAACATAAAAAAAGTAGGTAAGAATATGTATTTAGAAACCGAAAAGAAAAAAGAAATATTTGCTCAATATGGCAAATCAAATGTAGATACTGGTTCAACAGAAGGACAAATAGCATTGTTCACATTCAGAATACAACATCTAACTGAACATATGCGTGAGATGAGGAACGACAAATTTACAGAACGTTCATTAGTTAGATTAGTAGGAAAAAGAAGACGTCTATTAGATTATTTGAAATCAAAAGACGTTTTAAAATATCGTGAATTAATTAAGCAATTAGGTATAAGAAAATAATTTTTCCAGTACTTGATTTTTAACTAAAAAGGCAATTAGCTTCTAATTGCCTTTTTTTGTATAAAAATTTGTGGGGCTTTAGAAGCAAAAATGAAATGATTATCTAACGTTGCTCCAGTTAGAAAAGAGGTAATAAAAAATAATAAGATGCAAGGAATTAAAAAAGTCTTCACAATAGAAGATGGAAGACAAATTGAAATTGAAACTGGTAAATTAGCAAAACAAGCTGATGGTTCAGTAGTAGTTAGAATGGGTGACACAATGTTGTTAGCCACAGCTTGTGCAAAAAAGACAGCTGGAGAAAATGTGGATTTTATGCCACTTACAGTTGATTATCAAGAAAAATACGCTGCTGTTGGTCGTTTTCCTGGAGGATTTTTCAAAAGAGAAGCACGCCCATCAGAATACGAAATACTTATTGCACGTTTAGTTGATAGAGCTTTACGTCCATTATTCCCAGAAGATTTTCATGCTGAAGTACAAGTACAAATAACACTTATATCAGGTGATCAAAAAACACCACCTGATGCACTTGCAGCACTTGCAGCATCAGCAGCACTTGCCGTATCAGATATTCCATTTCATGGACCAGTATCAGAGGTTAGAGTTGCATATATTGATGGAAAGTTTGTATTAAGTCCATCATTAGAAGAATTAGAAAATGCAGAATTAGATTTAATTGTTGCAGCAACCGCAGATAATATAATGATGGTTGAAGGAGAAATGAAAGAAGTATCCGAAGACTTAATGTTAGAAGCGCTAAAAGTTGCACATTCATCAATTAAATTACATTGTCAAGCTATAAAAGAATTAGAAGTAATGGTTAATAAAACTCAAAAAAGAGAATATTGCCATGAAACTAATGACCAAGTGCTAAAAGACGCAATACACCAAGCAACATACCAAAAATGTTATGACTTTGTAAAGCAAGGAATAGCATGCAAAGCAACAAGAAGTGAAGCTTTTGAATCAATTAAAAAAGAATTTATAGATACACTTTCAGAAGAAGATGCTAAAGAAAAAGCATTTATGATAGATCGTTATTATCATGCTGTTGAAAAAGAAGCAATGAGAGATATGGTCTTAAATGAAAGAGTTCGTCTTGACGGAAGAAAATTAGACCAAATACGTCCAATATGGGCAGAAGTTGATTATTTACCAACCACTCATGGTTCAGCAGTATTTACTCGTGGAGAAACACAATCACTTACAACTTGTACATTAGGAACAAAACTTGATGAACAAATAATTGATGGAGCTATAATTGAAGGAAAGAATAACTTTCTCCTTCATTATAATTTCCCAGGATTTGCAACAGGTGAAGTAAAAGGAAATAGAGGAATTTCAAGAAGAGAAGTAGGACACGGTAACTTAGCAATGAGAGCCTTAAAACAAGTTCTACCAACTCCAGAAGAATGTCCTTACACAATACGTATAGTATCTGATATCTTAGAATCTAATGGCTCTTCATCAATGGCAACAGTATGCGCAGGATGTTTAGCACTTATGGATGCAGGAGTACAAATACATAAACCAGTTTCAGGAATTGCAATGGGATTAATTGCAAAAGGTGATAAATGGGCAGTACTTTCAGATATTTTGGGTGATGAAGACCACTTGGGAGATATGGACTTTAAAGTAACAGGAACAAGAGACGGAATCACAGCATGTCAAATGGATATAAAATGTGATGGACTTTCTTATGAAATTCTTGCAAAAGCTCTTGCACAAGCAAATGAAGGAAGAATGCATATTCTAAATATAATAGAAGAAACAATGCCTGCACCAAGAGAAGACTACAAACCATTTGTACCAAGAGTTGTGAAAATGACAATTCCAAAAGAATTCATTGGAGCAATAATAGGACCTGGCGGAAAGATTATTCAAGAAATGCAAAAAGAAACCAAAACCGTTATTGTTATAGAAGAAAAAGGCGAGTTTGGAGTAATAGATATTGTTTCTGTAAATAAAGAAGGAATAGAGGCAGCATTAGCAAGAATCAAAGGAATTATTGCAGTTCCAGAAGTAGGCGAAGAATACGAAGGAGTAGTAAAAAACTTACAAGCATTTGGAGCATTTGTTGAATTTCTTCCAGGAAAAGATGGACTATTACATGTATCAGAAATATCTTGGGATAGAGTAAGCAATGTTGAAGACGTATTGAACGTAGGAGATAAGATAACAGTAAGACTTATAGAAGTTGATAAAAAAACTGGTAAATACAAATTATCTCATAAAGCATTACTTCCAAAACCAGAAGGTTATGTAGAACGTCCACCAAGACAAATGGGAGATCGTCCAGAAAGAACAGATCGCCCACAAAGTGACCATTCAAGAATAAGACCAGAACGTCCAACAAGAGATAACACTCCAAACCCTGAAGAAAACGACTAAATAATATTTAAAATATATTATAGAGCGATATGTAAAAGACATATCGCTCTTTTTTTATTCTAAGCAGGATTGAGATTGAACCACTTTTTTTTGAATTTGAGTTCTTGTTAAAATGTTAATTTAATGTATTCTAATAATAATTCATATGGATATTTTGTGTGAATTATTATTATTTGTACCTTTGCACAAATTTATTCACACAATAATTTACTTATTATATGAAATTGAAGATTGCTTATTTATTATTATTTATCTCAGTTCTATCATTTAATGGTTGCGTTTCTGACTTTGAAAGCTCTCAAAAATCAGATTATTTTGATTTTGCAACCATGAAAAGATATAAATTAGATTTGAAATATTCAAAGACAAATGACTCTAAAATATTTTTTGAGATATATAAAGAAAATCCAGTTAATGTAAATGGTCAAAAGATTAATAACTTGAAGCCAATAGGCAAGGGATTTACTGATAAAAATGGACGTGCTAATTTTGAAGTGTCTATGCCTGCGGGATTAAATGATTTTTATATTTATACTACAAATTTAGGCATCCCATCGTTAATGAAGGCTGTTGTTGAAAATAATATTGTTAGGTTTGTTACTTATGAAAATGAAACTAAATCTACAGGTACATTTGGAGTTACAACAAGAGATAATTTTTGGAATACAAGTCTTGTTAAATGGGATTATAATGGACAACCCTCTGTTCTAATGACTCCAGATGTTGTTTCTTCTAGATTATTAGCAGATATAGGATATACTTTACCAGAAGGAATCTCTATTCCTGCAACCAAACCATATCTTCTTTCAGATAACACAAGTACAATCATTACAGAAGATGCTAATGTATATTTAACATTTTTACATGAAGGAGCTGGTTATAGAAATACAATGGGTTATTTTGTATATCAAACCAATAATCCTCCAACATCAGTAAGTCAAATAGAAGAAATATTGGTTTTCCCAAATGTTTCTTATTCTTCAGAATCATATGGATGTTTAAGTTCAGGAGATAAAGTTCAGTTAAAATATAAGAATCCACAAACCAATAAATGGAGTCCTGTTTTTCCCGCTGGAACTTCTATTGGTTGGGTTATGGTTTCTGATGGGTTTGTAAAAAATTCGTCAAAGGAAAGAGGCTCCGTTGGAGGTAATAATAAAAATAAATTCTATTCAATATCAAGCCTAAACCCAGAATCTACACCTTCTCAAAGGAGACATTGTATTCTTTTATATGATCAACAAACACAATATTCAATTATTGGATTTGAAGATATGCTTACAACCCAAGGCGATAATGATTATGAAGATGTATTGTTCTATGCTAGTGCAAACCCTATTGATGCAATAGAACCTCCTTCAAATAGTGTAGAAACTCCAGCACCAGTACAAACATCATACTCAGTTAACTACTCAGGAAATTTAGCATTTGAGGATCTTTGGCCATATCAAGGAGATTATGATATGAATGATTTGGTTATGGAGTATAATATTGATCAAGTATACAATCAAGATAATAAAATAATAAGTTGTTCTGGTTATTATAAACTTTCTCATGTTGGAGCACAAATAAAAGATGGATTTGGCTTTCAATTAGGCGCTGATGATTCAAAAATTCAATCATTCTCACTTACTTCAAATTATACAGATCCTTATTCATTAATACAAAGAAATGCTAACGGTTTAGAAAGTAATCAAAACTTAGCAACAGTAGTTCTTTTTACTAATGCAAAAGATGTTTTTAGCAATTCCCCTAATGAAAGAATATTTAATTTTAATATAGTATTTAGTACGCCAATAAACGCTTCTAATTTAATGACTCCTCCATACAATTCATTTATAATTACAAACGGTAATTCACTTAATTTAAGTAGAGGTCAAGAAGTTCATTTGCCAAATTATCCACCTACAGCTAAAGCTGATAGGAGTTTATTAGGAAAAGGAGCTGATAAATCGAATGAAAGTTTAGGTTTATATTATATTTCAGAATCCAATTTCCCATTCGCAATAAATATTCCAACAACTTTTGTTGTTCCAACAGAAATGACGAGGATTGATGCTTTTTATCCGAAGTTCAACGATTGGGTAAATAGCTCTGGTGCAACTAATAATGATTGGTATAATTTCCCAATAAGTAAGTAATAAGTATAAATAAATTATTATAGACCCGTCCCAAATAGGTGTAAAACAAATAACACTTATTTGGGACGGTCTTTTTGTTATATAAAAGATATTGTTCTATTCCTGCTCTTTTCCTAAAGATGTAAACAATAGATTATAATCAATAAACAGAATGAAAATATACTAATATAAATGTAAAATTAATAATCTAATCACTTGACTTTTATTCTAATATTTCGTATCTTTGCACTACAAAATCTATTCAAAAACAAAAGAATAGAATCCAAGAAGAATAAATCAATCTAAAAATTTCTTAAAAACTACGATGCCCATCGTAGATAGTCTACGATACCCATCGTAACACCCCCACGATGCCCATCCAAGTACTCAAAAAAGCTTGATTTATTGCTTTTAAATGTGCTTTTGCTGAAATTATATTAAGTCTTACAGAAAAAAGACTTGCTTTAATTCCCAAAAGAAGAAGAGTGTGTTTATATGGAAATATTGTAGGAAAAAAGAGTTCAAATCTTTCTAACTAAATATTTATTGATCTATTATTATAGTTATTTGTGTCAATTATTATCCATATTAAAGAACTATTATACAATTATTTACCATTAATAATGCATTGAGTCTTCAGCCATTTTTGTTACAACTCCATTTTCATAGTTGTAAAGTTTTACAAATGTTTTAGAAGAAGCATCGGTATTTTGTGGGGTAATTACTACAAAATTCATTGTTGTTGCAGCTACATTATTATTATCAATCCATGTTCCAGAGTTTGCATAGATTGTTTTTTGTCCGTTATTATTTGTAGACGAAATAATTTTAGCATCGTGAGTATGTCCAAAGACGACAATTCTTTTATTTGAATTTGGATTTAAAAAATATTGATTCTTTGCCTGATTATCCGATTCACTCGCAACGGCAGAATTTGCAATTGCCTGACTAGCGGGAATATTAACATCCACATGATTGAGTATTTGCCTTTGATTCCATGTGTCCTGAATTCCATTATAAAGATTAACATCTATAAATCCACCTGTAGTTGTTTGATAAGGCAATAAATCGTTTATAGAATAGGTACCCGTGAATCCATCAATATTAGTTACAATAATATTCTCATCAAATTTATTTTCTATTGGAAGATAATTTATTGCCCATTGCCATACTTTCCAATACACGAATAGTAGATTTTGGCTTTCATTGCCAGAAGTATTTTGAGTAGCAACCTGCATTGTGTCGCCAGCAATATTGCATTCTTGTATATGGTGAAGTGCAGCTATTCTTGTAAAAAAATATCCTGGAGGCAATATGGTGCCAGGTGCAATAACCTGATTTGAAATAGGGTCAGGTGCACAGAAAAAATTGTAGCGGTGTCCATGTTCAATTGCCAATACCGGCATATCCGATGGCGTGTATGTACCCAAGCCCTGTTCATTATCACGAGCCTGATTTATTCCTGGAAGAATAAGGTTAACATTTTCAGTAGTTATAGTTAAATCATGGTTCCCTGGCACATAGGTAACTGTAATTTTTCCTTCTTGAATTATTTTATTAAAAGCATCTATCACGCCCTTATTGGTTGT
Organism: Bacteroidales bacterium; assembly: GCA_041662185.1. GTDB lineage: Bacteria > Bacteroidota > Bacteroidia > Bacteroidales > P3 > UBA10566. Next base: position 118,378 of record JBAZSY010000004.1, on the reverse strand, counting down.
TGCTATACGTTGAACAAAATCCGCCTGATCATTTCCATTATAAGTATTTATTGTGGCAGGAACATACCATTCATCAAGCAAGTCTCCAGCAATAACAAGTTCTTTCACATTTGGAGATGCTTTAATCTTGTAAAGCATTTTTTCAAGATACCTAAGGTTATTCTTGCATTCGGCATAAGCAAGATCTGCACCAAGATGCAAATCGCTCATCACAACTATCATATTTCTTTTATTGCCGCCATTGCTAAATGGGTTTATTTCAGTATCTGTTGAATCTGACTTATCGCATGATGCAAATACACTTAAGACCAACATCACAAAAAATGCATTTAATAATCTCCTAATAATTTTCATTGTACACTTTTTTTTATTTTTTCCTACTCGTAAAGCTTTTTGGAATCTGCGTTGCTGTAACGTAGAGTTATGTTTCAAAAAGAGCTTGATTCTTTCTAAGGAAACAGGCTCTTTTTAAGTTGATTGATATTATTTTATAGATATAATTATGGATTTGTTTGCAGCATCTTTTTCTCCATCAGGTCCAGATACTTTAATATTATCTATATATATCTTGTCGCCTTTTATCAATTCCTTAATTTTAAAAGTCATCATTGGAGTAAATTTCTCATTATTTGAAATTAGTATTGGCTCGGTGTTATTACCAGAGCTGAACGTCATTTTAAATCCTTTGACATTATATTTTACAGGAAAATCAAAATCTTCAAGATATAGATGAATATAAGAGTTCTCTAATAGTTTTTCAATCGTTATTTCTTCTCCTAAATTATTTCCAACTTCTGCAATTGGTTTTGGGAGCGTCTTTATACGAAATGTTTTTTTATCACATCTTATTTTCTTTCCATGAAAATTTTCAAATACAGATATTTCAATAATCCCATTTTGAGAAATAGCTATTAATGTATCATATTCTATGGTTTTACCATTGGGACCTTCTTTTTCTATTTTTGTTTTCTCATATTTATCCCCATCTTTAACAGATACTATGTAATCAGCTCTGCCAACTTTTTTTATGGTTGCATTGCCTTTAGTGATTTCAGCAGATATTTTGCTGTCATCAATTCCCACAACTGCAATAGAAACAGGATTGTCTGTACCAAGATAAAGTATATTTAAATTGGTTGAAGCAATAACTGTTTTGTAATTTGGAACTTGTGCATTAAGATTTAATCCTATGCACATTAGCATTAATGCTAATAAATAAATCTTCTTCATAATCTTCTTGAATTAAATTTCTTACAGCAAAGATAGTCTTTTTTATCTTATAGTAAAAATCATCTGAGGATTTGCAACAATCTTTTCTCCATCTGTTCCTGCTACTCTAATTCCTTCAATATATATCTTATCTCCTTTTTTTAGAGTCTTTATCTTTGCAATCATTTCAGGAGTAAAATTATTATCTTTTGAAATTAGTGGAGCATCTTTTAGGTAAGAGCTAAAACACATTTGAAATTCTTTTACCACATATTTTACAGGGAAATCAAATCCTTCCACAACTACTTTTATTCCACGTTGAGCAATAATCATTTCTTTAGTTATTTTTCCTCCATCGTTAGAACCAAGCATTGCTTTTGGTTTAGGAATCTCTTTTACCCGAAATTTTTGAGTTCCATAATCAATTACTTTATTATTAATTAATACAGAAACAGCAATTTCTACTAAATCACTTGCTTTAACTAAAAATGTAGTGTCTTTCTGATAATTATTTCCGTCTTTATCTTGACGATCAATAATTGCTGTTTCATAAGAGTCTCCCTTTTTAACATTTAATATATAATCTCCAGCTCCAACTTGCTGAATTGTAGCATTACCTTGTGTAACGTGAACTAATAGTTTCTCGTTATCAACTCCTGTTACTGCAATTGAAATAGGGTTATTTATTCCAATATAAACAACATTCATATTTGTTGTAGCAATAACCGTTTTATGATCATTGTTTGTTTGTGCATTTAGGGTTATACCTATGCAAATAAGACTTAATACTAATGAACTAAATTTTTTCATAGTTTAATTGTTTTTTGTTTGAAAGTGCAATAATAGTAATTATATTAATAATTACCAATAATATTTCAACTTATTGTAAGGAAAATATATTCTTTTACTTTTGAAACACAATAGAACAAAAAAATAATGGACAAGTAAACACCTGTCCATTATTTAATATGGTATTAGTTTTTAAAGTCTTTAAAAAGACTATTCTCTATAAACCTAATTTCTTTTTCATGTCTTTAGATAAAGCATTTTTGTTTATCATAAAGTCAATTGTTTTGTAGCGTACGAATGCTTCTGAAGCGAAGAAATAACCATTGTATTTTCCTTCTGTTCCCCAAGAGTTTTTAACCTTGTAGAATTTTTGTCCGTTTTGATCTTTTGCTATTCCAACTATTACCATTCCATGGTCATCAGTTGTGTTATAGTTATCAAAAGCTTCTTGACGCATATCTTGAGTAATTGTTTTTTCTTTAGCTGTGCCATCAAAAGCGTAAGCTGATTTTGCTTTTTCTGCTGCTGTTAGTTTTTCCCATTTATCACGTTCTGTTCCTGATAAATCTGTTTTGTCTTCATCTGGAACAATTGCTACTGCATTTTTCCAAGAGAATCCCTTTTCGCTAACATCTGCTCCCCAACCAATTGTGTATCCATTTTCAATTGCATTATCCATTAATTGAATCATTTCATCTAATGGAACATTATAAACAGAACCTAATAACCAGTTGTCAGGTATTTCAATAATAAAAGGTTTGTAGAATGGTACATTTGTATATGAACCTATTTCTACATAATCATCCATGTTTAATCCTAAACTTTGAGCATAAGTTTTTGGTGTGTATTCTATTCCTTTATAAGTAAATGTTTCAGGCATTTTTCCAAAGTAAGCATCAAGAATTCCATTGAATGCAGTTTTCCAAGCTGTAGTTAATGTCTTTTGTTCAATTATAGCTTTACAGAATGATTCTAATACCTTATCAAGTTCGGCATGGTTATGTTTATCAACACCATAGTTTAATCCTTTGTAAGCTTCTTCTGGAACGATACCGTATCTCTTAATCATTTCAGTAATATCGTGGAATCCACCACCAGCTGCAAAGTTTGCTGATCCATGTAAACGGATATAACGTTCTGCTTTTTCAAGATAAGCATTACGAACTATCCACATTTCTGATAAATCATATTCACCTTTTCCTGCTTTTAATAGTTCAGATTCTAATAAACCTATTCCTGAAAAGCTCCAACAAGTACCTGAACGTGATTGGTCTTTTGCAGAAGTTGAAGGATTTTCTTTAACTATTGTAAAGGTGTAAGTCTTTTGTTCTTCTTTCTTTTCTTCTTGAGCAAAGACTGCATTGCCCATGAATAGTACACAAGCGATAGCTAAGATTGTTTTTTTCATTTTTTTTCTTCGTGTTATATTATTAATTTGCTAACATTACTGGCATTACAAGCATAAGTATTGATTCTGCTGTTTCTTCAGCTCCTTCTTCGTAAGGGTATATTATACCTGCTCTATTTGGTTGTGACATTTCTAATAATAGGTATTCTGTTTCAACATTGTTAAGCATTTCTAATAAATACTTAGCATTAAATCCTATTTCTAAATCATCGCCTGTATAATTGCATGGAAGTTTTTCTTTTGCTGCATTTGAGAAATCTATATCTTCTGCCGATATAATAATTTCATTACCTCCCAATTTTAAGCGTACTTGTTGTGTTGATTGGTTTGCAAACAAAGAAACACGCTTAACAGAATTTAAAAAAGCAGCTCTTTCTATTATTAATTTATTTGGATTTTCTTTAGGTATTGCAGCATCATAGTTAGGATATTTCCCTTCAATCAAGCGACATACTACTGAATAGTTTTCAAATTTAAAGGATACGTTTTTGATATTGTATTCCATTAATATATCAGCGTCTTCTTTATACGAAACAAGAATGTTCTTAATTAGATTAAGTGGCTTCTTTGGAAGTATAAAATTAGTTGGAGTATCGTTTGTGAAGTCTGATCTTCTGTAACGAACCAATTTATGAGCATCTGTTGCAACGAAAGTAATATTGTTTTCGTTTTGTTCGCAGAAAATACCAGTCATTTGAGGTCTTGTTTCTTCAACTCCAGCTGCAAATATTGTTTTAGAAATAGCATTAACTAATAATGATGAAGGAACTGTTATTTGAGAAGCATCTTCAATTGTTGATACTCTTGGATATTCATCTGCTGAAATACCAGTAAGTTTATATTTACCTTCGCCTGATGTTATTTCTATTGCATAGGTTTCATCGTCAATCACAAAACTTAATGGAACATTGGAAAATGTTTTAACTATGTCTGATAAAATCTTTGCTGGAACTGCAATTTGAGATAATCCTTCTGCATCTGCGTCAGAAAGTTCTAATTTCACTGTAACGGTTGTTTCAATATCCGATGCAGTTATTGCTAATGTTTTTTCGTCTAATTGGAAAAGAAAGTTTTCCAAGATAGGCACAGCGTTATTTGTTGTAATAACACTATAGATTGATTGTAAGGAACGGGATAAGGTTCCTCCATGAACAATAAATTTCATATCTTTATTTATTAATTATTTCAAGTAGCAAAAATAAACTCTTTTCTCTTATAAACAAAAAGTTAAAGGATTTATTTACTAACAATTTGTGAATAAATTTATTTGTTTCCCTCTATTTTTTTGTTGAGAAATAGTAGGAAGCTGGTTTTATTACATTATCGATTGCAAAGTATTGTAAGATTAAAGTATCTTTACTTTCAGACATTAAACCATACATTCTGTTAATATCGAATATTTCGTAGAAATTATTTTTATCGTTTTTACTAACCCAAGTACCTTCTTTTAATTTCATATATGTTTTAAGGCTTTTGCTCTTTCCTTTTTTGTCTTTTACTGTAATTATAAAGCTTGGTTCTTGTGTGAAAATTGTATCCTTTTGTACTTTTGGGATATTATTAGCGATGTTTTCAAAGTTTAGGTCAGTAAAGCTTGATATTAGTGCTGTTACTTTTATTGTATCAAAACTTGATAGCTTTTCTTTTGTTTTAAGTAGTCTTAGATTAAATGTATTCCCTTCACTATAAACTTCAAAGCTTTCTTCAGGAAGGGTAGGTATTTCAACTTTTATTGAAGCAATATCATTAGGATTATATTTGAATATGGTATGAGTTTTCCAATCGTCAGCATCTGCTGTAAAACGAGAAGAAAGATAACCTCTAAAATTAGGAATATGAATAACACAAGGGTTTTTAGTTCCTTTTATCAACATATACGTTCCCATATTATCCATTGTTTGATTACCAATATATATTGACTTTTCTAATTTCTCTCTTTTAAATAGCTTGATAAAGCCTAAGTGTATATAATAGCCTTGAGTATAAATATCAATTCTTACATTTCTTGCTGAAAGTTGTTTTATTATATTTGCGTGAGCTGCTCTTGCAACAGGTTCCCTAACCCTCATATCACGTAATGTTTCTACTAATGTTTTTACCATCATAGGTGCAGCTTGGAAATCATTATTAACTATCCAGGTGCTATCATTAGTTTTTTTAAGTTCAGTTTTATTCCCGTCCCTGTCTTCTAATACTAATCTTGTTAATTTAGCTGTATCCTCAATATTAAAGTTTTGTCTTAAAGAAGAATTCTTTTGTGTTGAGAGTACAATTACAGTTATTAAACATAAAAAAACTATAACTCCTATTATAATATAATTCTTTTGGCTTCTATTTAACTTCTTCATATTTTTATATGTTGATTTGTACTTATTTTTTCTTTTTAATTGCGTTGGCTTTCTTGACAATATATTTTTTCTTTCTTAGAATTGCTATTCCGAAGCCAATAATAATTACTAAAAGTATTGGAATACCGATATTAAAAACTTGCCAAAATGTCTTTTCTTTTTCTGTCTTAACCTCGTCTAATTTCCTCATCATTATCTCTCTTGAACGAATAGGAATCATATCCTCATCACCACAAAGATAATTTACGCAGTTAATCAAGAATTCTTTGTTACCATACATTTCTTTTGTGAATCTATCATAACCAAGAGGCAAAGGTTGTCCATTTATATAGTCATTTCTTATTATATCTCCATCAGAAACAACAATCATAGAGTTAGAAGTATCACAACTTTCTTTAAATGCAATCATTTGGTTGTTTTCCATTTCAGGAGGTAGACGATGTTTAAATGCAGAAGAGAATTTTCCTTCCAAAAGCATTGCAACAGGTAGATTTGATAGATTGAATAATCTCGCATCTTGTCTTTGCTTCAACATCTGTAAAGAAATTACAGCAGGAGTATTCATAATACGAGTATTATTGGAAGTGAAAAGGAGGGGAGTTTTCTTAATATTGTTTTGAATTGTATCAATACTACTTGCAAATTCCATCTTGACAGGATTTATCTTGCTTGTAATTATACTATTTGAGTTAGGACTTAATATAGGGAAGAAATTCCAAGGGAAGTATGTGAATTGAGGAGTATTATCTCCATAAACGCCTGTTGTTATAGGTACTTTAGAGCATTGCATATCCATAACAAGATTTGTATTTAAACGTACTCCGTATCTGAATAATGGATCTTCTACTCCTGTAAAATTGGTAATAGCATAGGTTTGGGGTTGTGATTGAAGAGAATCCATTGAACAAAGCAAGGGGTCAACTAACCAAAGAATTTTACCTCCATGCATTACAAATTGGTCTAAAATATAAAGGTCTTTATACGAAAAGACTGTTAAAGGCTTAGCTATAATTAATGCCTTATATTTATTATTTATTTTTACTTCGTTAGAACGTAAAGAGTCAAAGGTTCTATCTGTTACAGCATTAAGTCTTTCATTTATTGTTATCGTATCAATTGCATAGAAATCATTTATACCATTAATAAAGTCAATCATATATGGCAAATCCCATTCGCCATGTCCTCTTATAATTGCTATCCTGTCTTTAGATAAAGAGATTAAACTTCTTAATGCAGAATAAATATTGAATTCCAAGTTTTGAACTGAGCTATTTAATATTTCCTGTTCACCGGTTCCTTTTGTACTTATAAGAGATACAATCTTTGTTTGTCCTTTATAAGTTATTTCCAAGTAGGGAAACATATATTGACGAACTTGACTATCGTTTTGTTGAGATGTTTTTAGAATTGGCTGGAAACCCTTTTCAAATAAACGTTGATAAAATTCTGCTTGATCCTTTTTATCTTTAAAATCATTAGGATTACGGAATTCAAATTCAATATTCTTATTATAAGAACGAAACTGATGAATCATTTCACGAGTTTCGTTTCTCAATCTCTTATAGTCAGCAGGAATATCCCCCTCTAAATAACAACGTATAAACACAACATCATCTATATTCTTTAAAAGATGTTTTGTTGAATGAGAAAGAGTATATCGTTTTTCACTTGTAAGGTCTAATCTGCCAAAGAAATAATACCCAACTACATTAAGAAAGATAATTACAACTAATCCTATTAAAAGTTGAAGTATATGAGAGCGTTTAACATCAGTTTTAGCATCTGGTTTTGCAAATATCTTTTTCAAAAAATTATTTTTCATATCCTTATCCTTATTTCTTCCAGTTTCTACTTTCTAAACTAATCTTAGTGAGCAGTAAGAAAAATACAATAGCACTAAGATAATAAATAACATCTCTTGAGTCAATAACCCCTCTACTTATTGAAACATAATGTTGATTAATTCCTATTGACCTTATTATCAAGTCAGCATTACCAAATAGTTCTAAGCTTGTTATTGCATCAAACCCAATGTAAGCAAATGCAGATAAAAGCACAGATATTATAAATGCTATTATTTGATTATTAGTTATTGACGATGAGAAAACGCCAATTGCAACAAACACACCACCAAGAAATATTAATCCTATATAAGACCCAGTAATTCCTCCTAAATCAAGATTCCCTTTCGGAGCCCCTAATTGATAAACAGCAACTACATAAATAATAGTTGGCAATATAGAAAGCACAACCAAACAAAGCCCTGCTAAGAATTTTGCAAGAATTATTGAAAGGTCGGAAAGAGGTTTTGTGAGCAATAATTCAATTGTTCCATTCTTTCTTTCTTCTGCAAACATTTTCATAGTAATTGCAGGAATAAGGAAAAGAAAAACCCAAGGAGCAAGCATAAATAAACCATCAATACCAGCATAACCAAAGGTTAAAACATTAAAGTCCATAGGTAAAACCCAAAGGAATAACCCTATTACAATAAGGAAAACAATTATTGTTATATAGCCAATCAACGATGAAAGAAAGCTATTTAACTCTTTTAGAAACAGTACGTACATTATCTTTTTGTATTATTATAGTTACTATTTTGTAACTTGCAAACATACGAATATTATTTGATATACTTACCATTTATTTTTATTGTTTATCGATAAAATCCCGCAACACACAAAAAATCAAATACAGTAATAATAATTTTATGTTAGCTATTAGAGTAATGCAAAATTGAATCACCTAAAAATAAGATTTAAATTATGCAAAACAAAGTATATTACTAAGGAGAATGAGTTTTAGAGAAATAAGATATTGCTTTACCCTTATTCTTTTGGCTTAAAAGAATATTAGGGAAAGAAAGGAGTTAATATTGCATTAAATTCTTTCTTTTTTTCTCAAAATAATACGTAGCTCCTTATTGCTTTAAGTTTGTTTTATAATATTATTTTAAGCTTAAATCCCCCCTCTGTTGTTGAGTTTGGATAGGCATTGGAAACATAAGGAGTATTTATTGTCATATCGAAGTATGCTGTTAGTATTACTTTTTCTGTTATTGCATATTCTCCAGAAAGATTAAGAGTAAAAACGTCAGAACCAGAAGACATAAGATTTACGTCTTGGTCTATTTTTCTAAGAATAGTAGTGTTTTTATTCCAAGTAATGTTTGCTTTTACAGTAATATCACTTTTTAATTGTCTTGTTGATTCACCTGCTCTAATATTCACTGCTACATCTTTAAACCTATATCCTCCTCCAATAACGTAAGCTAAACGGCTTATTTCTGTCAATTGATTATTTGAGAAACTCATTGATATATTACGGTCTTTTTTTATTTCAAAGTTTGCTTGCAGACTGTTTTTTAGATTAACTTCAACCTTAATCAATGGACTAAATGATTCTATAATTGTTATATTATCAATAACATCTTTTGGGAGATAATTATTATTAATAGTATTTCTTATCCATTCAGTTCCATAATCATAATTAGCATCATCAGGAACTCTGACATCAGAAGTAAAAGAGCCAATATTATAATTGGAAGTATAAGCATTTGAAAGAGTAATTGAGGTTACCCATTTTTGTAAGAATGCTATTTTACCTAAACCAGTATAATCTATTTGCCAGTTTGGTAATGGTATTTTAGTAAATGGATTAAGTGAACGAGTATTAGGGGATGTGCCACAATATGCAGCTAAAAATGCAGGGATTAAGACTTGTTGTGATGTTGCACCATAACCATCAGGATAATATTTGCCATTATTAGTATCTAAAATCATATTGCCATTATAATTAGTATTTGATGCTGCAAGACGATTAGCTATAGTTGTTCTATAATCTAAGAAGTTTTGGAATACAGAGCTTGTGTTGTCGGAACCAATAGAAGTAAACATAGTGGCAACCGATATAATTGAAGTACTAAAATTTCCAGTTCTTGTTGGAGATAATGGACCTATTATATCGCCTTCAACTCCGTCATATTTATAGTATGCAACATAGTTTTCGGATTTGGATTGATTGAACTTAAGATTAATTTTAAGGTCTGGTATTGGTTCAAGGTTTATTTGTCCACTAATAGTTGTGCTTGTCTTTTGCTGGAAGGCATTATTCATAAGAGAATCTTTGGATAGCCAACCTTCCTTAATAGCCTTATCCATAATATTTGCTTGTGAGCCAAATACAAAACCAAAGCCAGGAGCCCAACCATTATTTGGTGTCATTCCAAAGTACTTTGTAACAGGCATAAATCCAGGAATATAAGTTCCTTTATTATTAGTATAGTTTAAACTTGCTTGTTTAACAGAAGTAAGGATACGAATTGAATAGTTTCCAATTGTTTTAAATATCTTACTAATTCGTGATTCTGCTGTACTATCTTTTTGATCGTTTGGCTTTTTATCGTCAATTTTCTTTGGCTTTACTGGAATGATTTTTTTAGTTGGTTTAGCTGATGATTCTTCAAGTGCTTTCTTTATAAAAGGAATTTTATTATAAATTGTTGTGAAGCTAAGGTTTGTGTTTATTGTTATTCTAGCTGAATTTTCTATTGTATTACCTAATCTTTCTAATGCTTGAGTGGAACCAGTGAAGATATATTCTCCACTATATGATGCAGTAAGTCTTACCCAGTCTAAGTATGGTAGTTTATTTATAGGGACATTCCATGTTAGGTCTGTCTTTTGTCTAAACGATTGAGCTCTTCCAAGTTCAAATACTGAAGCCCAAACAGAATCTTTCTTCTCTCTTGTGTCAATCTTTCCACGAGGTTCTTCAATACGAGCATTCATAGTTGCAGAGTATTGTAATTTTAGGTTTTGAGTAATATCGTAACCTAAAGTGTATGCTCTGTTCCAAAAGAATTGTTTAAAGTAGTAAGGTTCCATAATAATGATACCTTGACTCTTTGGGCGTATTAAAGTTTCTTCGAAATCTCTTATTGCTTCTGTTCTAAAGGTTATATTTCTTGGTTTATAGTTTAATGTTAAATCTCTAATTATTGCAAAGACCTTTGGCTTGAATAGTTTTATTTTACTAAATGGTTTAAGTGGATTTGTTTTGAATGTATAATTATAATTTATTCCGCCACGATTTTGTGTCTTTGAATTATAAGAAATATCAACATTTCTTGTGTAAACATTAGAATAAGAATAAGAAGCGTCGAAGTTTTCTATACCTAATAAATATTGTTTTGAGTCTGCTGTAGGAGTCTTTTCTTTACGAATATTCATAAAGTTGATATTAGTACGAGAAGTAAAGTCTTGTACCATATTTCTTATAGAGTCTCTTTCTCTTTCTGTTTTATATGTTAAAAGGTCATCTTCTAAAAGCACATCAGGATCTAATGGATTATATTTAGGATTGCTTACAGTTTGAGAATAATCAAAGTGCATAGGAAGTTTAATCCCTGATTTTTGTGGTAAGAATTTACCTAATTCAATATTTGTTGCAACATCAAATGTCCCAATATTATCTTGAGATATTTGAGAAATTGATTGTTCAAGAGTACCAAAGCCTGCTGAACGGTAAGACCCTGAAAGAGATAAATCACCTAAGTCGGCTAGATTAGTTCTTGCTGTTCCTGTAGCTGCCCAGCCTGATGATTTATTGAAATCGGTTAAACGTAATTCGTTAATCCAGACTTCAACACTTTTAGCCATCATATCATCATCATCGTTAATACTTACTTTCTTTGGATTTCTTACTCCAATCATCATTACTTTTACACTACTAATGCTTGGAGAGCCAAGTACTGTTACCTTTCTTCCATCAACAATTTCATAGTATGGAAGTAATGAAGAAATGGTATTATCTCCTGAACGAACTTTTTCGTTTCTATTTTCTTTTACCTTGACAATTTTTTCTAAGTCTACTTCTACATTATTTGCTTCTGGCCAAATGCCTGTTCTATTTGTTGCTCCTGTGTACCAAGGTGTGAAGTTAAGTGGTAACTCATATTCATAGTAATTACTTGTGAAGTCGGAGCCAAGACGAACAAATAAATTAACTTCCCCACTTTTATAATTATCTTTTTCTAATAATTTCTCAGCATGAACAAACATTTTCAGCTTCTTGTATTGTCGCATATCTAATTCAGCAGTCTTGTATATTGCTCTTGCATCACCATCTGATAAATCAGTAACTTTCATACTTAAAGCCTGCTCATTCATTTGTTGGTAACTTGTTGTACTATACATTTTTTCTCTATCAATACCAGGAGGCAACACATAAGGGACAGGAGTCCTTTTCCCATTTTCTTCAATATTTACAGAAGCAGTTGTGAAAGTTGTATTTTCTGTTTGTGTTCCTGATGGATACATGCCTGGAGCTAAAAGGTTATCAGAATATTTTCTCCAATCTCCACTAACAAGTTCAAATGTAGCAAAGCGTAATATAACAGGTTCTTCAAAATCTTTTAAGAACATTCTAATAAAACGAATTGATTGATACCCTTGAATAGAGCCAACTGTTTTTTCTGGTGTTCTAACAGGAATTTTAAATTGATACCATTTGCAATCAGTATATTCTCCATTTGGTAATGAGATATTACTTGCATTTTGAATATCTGTTATATAGTTTTGTCCAACAACAAAACTATTAGGATTTAATTCTATTTGGTATTCATAATAATTTTCTGCTTCAGAAAGAGTATTATCTTGATTAATATCTTCCACATTAGGTAATGAAGTTTGTTGGGTAGTGTATAGGTCTGTTGTGCTTGTAATTGCAGAATTTCCTTCAGCATTATTATAGTTTTTATAACGGTCTATAATCTTCACATTATTATCATCATAATATGAACTTCTAAAATAACGGAAATCATCAGCAGAGGGGTCGTTAGATAAAGAAGCATAAGCATCAGCATTTAATTGTCCTTGTGCAATGCTTGTAAATCGTTGAAAAAAAGATTGTTCATCACTTGAAGAGAGTCCATCATAACCAATATCTTGATATTTTCTTGAATTTGCATCATTATCGAAAGCATTTACTATGGCTTGAAGCTTTGGAACTCTTCCCCATATTGTAGTATCAACATTAACAATTTCAGATGTTGAGGGTAATCCATTTTCAAAACTCTTTCTACCATCTCTTAGTATATCTTCTGAAATATCTCCAAGATTAAAATAAAGTTTTCCACCTCTTGCATTTTCATTACCAATAAATGGATCCATTAACCAAAACTCTATGTATTCTATATTTGCAGCGTCAAAGTCTGTTGTTTCAAGCTTACGCATAACACCTCCCCAACGAGTTTCTGGTTTTTTTAACGTTCCATCAATGTTAAATCCATAAGAATATACACTTGTTGTATCATAATTATACGGTCCTCTTTCTGAAGGATAAAAAGCGAGGTTAAATTCGGTAATATTTGTAGGCTGACCGGATGCTATTTCTTTGTTTGGATGAACTTCTCTTTCTAAGATTTGACGAGCATAAGGTTTAGAGCGGTCGTCTTTATTAATATTTGAAGGTGCAGAAGAACCATAAAAAATATCATCTATACGATACCAAGCAACCTTAGCTCTATTAAATCCATATTCCCAACCTGTTGATTTAGCTGTTTCAGGGAATAGAGAATTTGATGATGAATAGTCTTGAGGTGTACTTGCTAAATACCAAACTCCAACAGCACGAAGATCAATTGACGTTTTTGACGCTTCAAAGTCATCTATATATGATGTTCCAGTAGAACCAATAACAGAAGGGTTGCCAGGAATAAATTGTGCAAATTCACCAGTTAAAGAAAGTGTTGAAGGAGCTTTAGTAGAGTAAAATGGAAGTAAATCTATAAGTTTAGTTATAAAGTTTACTTCTTTCTTATAGTTAAAATCAAAACCCCAAAGAGTATTACTCATTGGTTCTTCACCATAGTTTACCTTTGTAGTAACAGGACTCTCATGAAGATTTAGTAAGGTAGATCCAACATTAAAATCTTTATCAACTTCATAACTTGCACGAAATCCCATCATTCTCTTGGTTGTCATACTAAACATAGTTTGGGACTCTGTAGAAACAGTTATTGGTGTTCCTGAACTTAAATAGCCAGGATTAATAATTTTTACTCTACCCATTGCATAGTCGACAGTATAATCAATGCCTTCAGTTAGAGTTATACCTCCTGCCATTACTTTAACAGAGCCTTGAGGTACATTCATTGCATTAAGAGATATTTCAGAACCAGATTCTGATTTATATCTTCCTTCTAAATAATATTTATTTTTATCTGGATATTGTTGTGCTTGTGAAATAGTAAGAGAATAAAGAGAATCAAAACAATATTTATTTGCAATATCATCATCATTTAATATGGAACGAAGGTCCTTACCAAAAGGCTCAACATAAGGAAACATTATTAAACCCTTATCTGCTACTATTGTACCCCCATTAACTGTTGCATTATCAATGAAGTCAAATACTCCATCAGGATAAGCATTTTGTTGGTTGTCCATTCTATCTAATCCAAATATTTGTAATAAAGGGATTCCTTTTTTACTTCCTTCGGAGAAATATCCTGTTGGTATTCCTTGTTCATCACCTTGATAAAGAATATTTAAACGAAAGTCTTCACTTTTTACTTGATAAGCTTGAAGATAATAAATATTTTTCATCATAAGCTTCCACATAGGGTTGCGAACATTTAATGTTGAACTCTTTAAAAGCTTTACGATTAAAGTATTTGGATCGCTTATGCCTTCATCAGAAAATTCTCCAACTTGGTATATTGTTGTATCTCCAATTATTTGATAACGGAAAGCAATTGCAAGAACTTGGTCATTACTTAATGGTTGATTTAAAGATACAAAACCAAGTCTTGGATTATAAGTATATTCAGATGATGTAAGTTTTCTGGCACTTTCTATCTTTTCATAATTTTGTCCAGAAACAAAACCCATTCCTTGCAAAGTAGAACTAACATTATTTATATTTCTTATTCCACTAATATTTACAACAGATAATAAATTATTAGATCTTGTGCCGTCAGGATAATTCATGCCTGCAGGATTCTCAATAAAAGGGCTTTGTCCATAAGGTTTCTTTTCACCAAGGTCAGCAAAAGCAACAATATTACGATTTTCATTAATAGCAGCCCCAACATTTGTTCTCCAAACTTCAATCTTTATTATATTGACATTAGAGTTTATCAAAGGCAAAGAAGCCATTGCTGTATTATAGTTATCGTAGAAATATTGGGATAAAAAATAATGCTTATTTGCCTCATATTCATCAGCTTTGAAGTCGAAGTCTCTTAATTGAGCCCCTCCTTCAACAGTTACACTACTTGACTGAGATTTTTGTTCAGAAAAAACAGCATCAACTAAGAGCTTGCCAAATTTAAGTTTTGTTTTTACACCAAAAAGAGTTTGCGAACCTTGAATAAGAGTGGTGGGTAAAGGAAAACTTATATTTCCAGCTTCAATAGACTGAATAATATTATCTTCCTTGCCTTCATATTTTAGTTTAAGTTCGTTTTCAAAAGAAAAGGTAGCTCCTGTATTATAGTTTAAACCAAAAGAAATAGCCTCTCCAATTTTAGCCGTAACATTTAATTGTATATTTTCTTCAAAGTCAAATCTCGTAACACTACGTTGGTCTTCTTGAATAGAAAGGTCTTGTCTTTTATTATTGACAAGAGCAAATTTCAATTCTGCACTACCAGCAGGACGTATATCAATAGTTTGTCCACCAAATATTGTTTCAAACAGTTCTGAATTAACTCTTAATTGAGGAATAAGATTATTTAAAACTCCCTCACTTGAAGCCGATTGCTTTGATGTAGATGAGCGATTTCTCCAATACTCACTAATCATCTTATCCATATCATAATTCTGATAGTCAGAAAAAGACAAGACTCGTCTCTCAATGACTAAATCTCCAACACGTTTAATAAGAATATATTCATTATTCTTTTCATCGTATTCTATTTGGGTTGTAAAATTCGTTGGATTTGCAAGATGTAAAGGACTTGTCCCTTCAACTCCATAACGAGTACTGTCAGGTTCATCACACAAAGTATAAGGTAATGCTTCTGCATAACCTTTAGTAGTAAAAAAGAAAGAAATTAAAATAACAAAGAGACTTATAAGTCTCCAGCTACTACTTTTTATTTTCATCAACAAAATTTACTATAGTACTTTTAAAGCTTGTTTTATTAATAATTCAACGCTTGCATCTGGATTATTAATAATAATTTTATCCAACGCTCTTTCAATTATTAATTTACTAAAGCCTAACGTTTGTAATGCTAATAACGCCTCTTCATGGCTTTTATTGCTTGCAACACTTGTATTCATTATATCAACATCTAATTTAGATAAAGGTTCTTTTAATTCCAAGATAACTCTTTGAGCTGTTTTTAATCCAATGCCTTTAACTTGCTTAATAGCATTAACATCTTCTTTTATAATGGCAATCAACAATTCATCAGTATTCATAGAAGATAGCATCATGCGAGCAGTATTAACTCCAATACCATTAACTGAAATTAAAAAACGGAACAACAGGCGTTCTTTAGCCGTTGAAAATCCAAATAATTGATGAGCATCTTCCCTAACAACATGATGAACTAAAACCCTACCACTATCCATTGATTTAATATCAGAATAAGTAGTAAGAGATATTTCTATATGGTAACCAACTCCAGAAGCATTAACAACAACTGCCGATGGTGTTTTATACTCAAATTTTCCTTCAATAAATTCGTACATAAATTTTATAATTAGTTTACAAAGATACTTACTATTTGCCTACCAAAGGTAGTGCTTTTTTAAAATAATTACTCAAAAATCCATTTTGATTACTTTTATTTCTAATTTTGTCGTCTATTAATTAGAAATTAAAACAAAAAGATTATGTCAGCTATAAAGGATGAAAACGTTCGCATGGTTACTGTTCACGTACTTCAAGCGATGAAAACAAAGGGCATAAAGATATCTATGATAACTGCTTATGACTACTCTATGGCTAAGTTAGTTGATGATGCAAATATTGATGTGATACTTGTTGGAGACTCTGCCGCTAATGTAATGGCAGGTTATCAAACAACACTTCCAATCACTCTTGACTCGATGATTTATCATGCAGCCTCAGTTGTTAGAGGAACAGAAAGAGCATTAGTAGTTGTTGATTTACCTTTTGGAACTTATCAAGGTAATTCAAAACATGCCCTTGACTCTGCAATTAGAATAATGAAAGAAACAGAAGCTAATGCAGTTAAGTTAGAAGGAGGGAAAGAAATATTAGAATCAGTTGAAAGAATCCTCTCTGCAGGAATACCTGTTATGGGACATTTAGGATTAACGCCTCAATCAATAAATAAATTTGGAACTTATGTAGTTCGTGCTACATCAGAAGAAGAATCAAGGAAGTTAATAGAAGATGCTCATGCCTTAGAAAAAGTTGGTTGTTGTGCATTAGTATTGGAAAAAATTCCAGCAGACCTTGCAAAAAGAGTAGCATCAGAATTAACTATTCCAGTAATAGGAATAGGAGCAGGAGGAGGAGTTGATGGTCAAGTATTAGTACTTCACGATATGTTAGGAATAACACAAGGTTTTTCCCCACGTTTCCTTAGACGTTATCACCATTTGGGAGAAGAAATCACAAATGCCGTTAAACAATATATCGATGATGTGAAGTCACAAGATTTCCCTAACGAAAAGGAACAATATTAATACTGAAATAATCAATTATATAATTTATGGTAGAGATGTCTTATGGGGTGTCTCTATTTTTTTACATTGTATTAGATGTAAAGAACAAATTGCAGGATAATTATTTTATTGTTGATTTTACTTGACAAAATATATTTTATGTTGTATATTTGTACCAGAGAAATGAATTAATTACATGGTGTCTCAAATGTACATTTATTGGATTAATTAACGATTTCTCTTTAAGTGGTGGAAAGAGTATTTAATAAAGTGTGCATAATATTGTATGTGATTTACGAGATAGATTAAATACTCTTTCTTTTTTTACTCATTTCACTTTACTCATTTCTTTGATATTATAGTAAAATAGTAGTTATTCTGGAAGAATATTATTCAATAATACAAAAAAGAATAGACACCATCAGAGGGGGGGTATATTCTCCATAATTTTTTTTGGTATATATATAACAATAATAATAGCAAGGGAAGAAAAATCTGAAAAAGGATTGGATATTGCAGCTTACTTCTTGAAAATAGATTAAACCTTTCTTGAAATAGATTAAACCTTTTTGAATTTATATTAAATCTTTCTGGATTTATATTTAATCTATTTGGAAAAAGATTTAATCTTTCTGGACTGTTAATTGTATAAGGTTAAGCGTTCTAGATTAATAACTCTGTTTGTTATAGAAAAATAAAAAGCGATAATCACAAAGGACTATCGCTTGATTTTATTTTGGAATATTTTCTTTATTTTTTATTTGCTTCAATAAGTAATTCAAGCATTTTTATTGCACTTTCAGAAATTATTGAGCCTGGTCCAAATATTGCTGCTGCACCTGCTTTATAAAGGAAGTCATAGTCTTGTGGTGGAATAACTCCTCCAACAATTACCATTATATCTTCTCTTCCAAGTTTTTTTAATTCTGCAATTACTTGAGGAACTAATGTTTTGTGTCCTGCAGCAAGTGAACTTACTCCAAGAACATGAACATCGTTTTCAACTGCTTGTTTAGCTGCTTCGGCTGGTGTTTGGAATAATGGTCCCATATCAACATCAAAACCTATGTCTGCATATCCTGTTGCAACAACTTTTGCTCCACGGTCATGTCCATCTTGTCCCATTTTTGCTACCATGATTCTTGGGCGACGTCCTTCCATTTCTGCAAATTTGTCTGCTAATTCAGCTGCTTTCTTAAAGCTTGTGCTGCCGTTTGTTTCTGAACTATACACGTTTGAAATAAGATTAATTTTTGCTTTATAACGACCGAAATGTTTTTCTAATGCGTAAGATATTTCTCCAAGTGATGCACGCTTTCTTGCACAAATAATTGCATATTCTAAAAGGTTTCCATTTCCTGTGCGAGCAATTTCTGATAGAGCATCAAGTGAAGCTTGTACTTCTTCTTCATTACGATTGGCTCTTAAAGTAGCTAAACGCTTTAATTGAGCTTCTCTTACAACTGAATTATCAACTTCAAGTGTTTCAATTGGGTCTTCTTTCTCAAGTCTATATTTGTTAATACCTAATATAGTATCTCGATTAGAATCTATTCTTGCTTGTTTTCTTGCTGCAGCTTCTTCTATTCTCATTTTTGGAACTCCACTTTCAATTGCTGCTGCCATTCCTCCAAGGCGTTCAACTTCTTGGATATGTTCCCATGCACGATGAGCTATATCATTTGTTAAACTTTCAACATAATATGAACCTGCCCATGGGTCAACAGAACGGCAAATACTTGTTTCTTCTTGAAGATAGATTTGTGTGTTACGAGCAATACGAGCAGAGAAGTCTGTTGGAAGTGCAATAGCTTCATCAAGAGCATTTGTATGTAAAGATTGGGTGTGTCCCAAAGCTGCTGCTGTTGCTTCAATACAAGTTCTTGCAATGTTATTATATGGATCTTGTTCTGTTAGTGACCAGCCTGAAGTTTGTGAGTGAGTTCTTAGTGCAAGTGATTTAGGGTTCTTTGGGTTAAATTGATTAACTATTTTCGCCCATAACATTCTTGCTGCTCTCATCTTAGCAATTTCCATAAAGTGATTCATGCCAATTCCCCAGAAGAAAGAAAGACGAGGTGCAAATTGGTCAACACTCATTCCTGCATTTATTCCTGCACGAAGATATTCTAAACCATCAGCAAGGGTATAAGCCATTTCTATATCACATGTTGCACCTGCTTCTTGCATATGGTAACCTGAAATTGATATAGAATTAAACTTAGGCATATTCTTAGCTGTGAATTCAAATATATCTGCAATTATTTTCATTGAAGGTTTTGGTGGATATATATAAGTGTTACGAACCATGAATTCTTTTAAAATATCATTTTGAATAGTTCCACTTAATTTTTCCATTGATACTCCTTGTTCTTCTGCTGCTATAATGTAGAAAGCTAAGATAGGAAGTACTGCTCCGTTCATTGTCATTGATACAGACATTTTGTCCAATGGAATTTGGTCAAATAATATCTTCATATCAAGAATAGAATCAATAGCAACTCCGGCTTTACCAACATCACCAACAACTCTTTCATGATCTGAGTCATATCCACGGTGAGTTGGAAGGTCAAAAGCAACTGAAAGCCCTTTTTGTCCTGCTGCTATATTTCTTCTATAGAAAGCGTTTGATTCTTCAGCAGTAGAGAAACCTGCGTATTGACGTACTGTCCAAGGTCTCATTACGTACATTGTTGAATATGGTCCACGTAAGAAAGGAGCTATACCTGCTGCATAGTTGAGGTGTTCCATTCCTTCTAAATCTTGTGGGGTATAAATAGGTTTAACTGGGATTTGTTCTGGTGTTATCCAATCTTTTTCTTTGTTGGCTAATTTTCCCCATTCTTCAATGCTATTTCCCGTCTGAGTAGCATTAAAATCAATGTTTATAAAGTTAGGTCTCATTTATCTTAATTTTTAATTATCTATCGATATATGGACTGCAAAATTATATCATAATAATGAATTGACCAACAAAATAGACTTTTTTTCTTTGATTTACAAAAATATTGTACCTTTGTAAATTACTCAATTTAAAAATTAACGATATGGAAAATCCAAAAGATTACGGTTTTAATTCACAATTAATCCATTATAGTGGTCATGAAGATCAATATGGTAGTGCAACAGTTCCAATTTATCAAACATCAACATTTTCATTCGATAGTGCAGAAGATGGCGCTGAATGCTTTGCAGGTACAAAAGAAGGGTATATTTATACAAGAATAGGCAATCCAACTATTAAAGCACTGGAACGTCAAATAGCATTATTAGAAAAGGGGTTTGATGCAGTTGCGGTTTCATCAGGTATGGCTGCGGTTTCAACAGTTTATATGGCTTTACTTAGTGGCGGAGATCATATGATTAGTTCTGCTGCTGTTTATGGCCCTTCACGTGTTGTTATGGAACAACATTTTTCTCGTTTTGGTGTTCAATCAACATACGTAAATACTGCTGATATAGAAAATATAAAAGCAGCAATTCGTCCTAATACTAAGGTGATTTATATTGAAACACCTGCGAATCCAACAATGGATATTACAGATATTAAGGCTTGTGCAGAACTTGCTCATTCTATTGGTGCTGTTTTGGTTGTTGATAATACTTTTTGCTCTCCTTATCTTCAAAATCCAATTGAATTAGGTGCTGATGTTGTGCTTCACTCTATAACTAAATTTATTAATGGACATGCTGATATAGTTGGTGGTGTAATTATTGCAAAAGAGAAAGATATTTATGCTAAACTAAGAGGAATGATGATTAATATGGGTTGTAATATGGATCCTCATCAAGCTTATTTAGTTATTCGTGGTTTAAAAACTCTTGCAATTAGAATTGATAGAGCTCAAGAAAATGCAATGAAAGTTGCAGAATTCTTAGAATCACATCCACAAATTGAATGGATAAAATATCCTGGATTGAAATCATTTGCTCAAAAAGACTTAGTAACTAAACAAATGAAAGGACCAGGAACTATGATTAGCTTTGGGTTAAAAGGAGGTCTTGAAGCTGGTAGAATTTTAATGAATAATGTTAAGATGTGTATTTTAGCAGTATCATTAGGAGGAATAGAAACTCTTATCCAACATCCCGCATCAATGACACATTCAAAGATGTCTCCAGAAGATCGTCAAAGTGCAGGAATTAGTGAAGGTTTAGTTCGTTTTTCTGTTGGTATTGAAGATGCAAATGATATAATCAGAGACTTAAAACAAGCTTTAGATAAAATCTAAGATATAAGTTGAACCGATGAAAAGAGCAAGTTTTCTTACATTACTGCTATTATTAATATCTATTTTATCTTTTGCACAACGTCAGCAGAAGGTTGGTTTGGTATTAAGTGGTGGTGGAGCAAGAGGACTTGCACATATTGGTGCTATTAAGGCTCTTGAAGATAATAATATTCCTATTGATTACATATCAGGAACATCAGTAGGAGCTATTGTGGGTGCTTTATATGCTTCAGGTTATTCTGTTGAAGAAATGGAGAAATTGTTTCTTTCTGAAGATTTTCAACGTTGGCTTTCTGGAAGAGTTGATGAAACATATTCATATTATTATAAAAAGGAAGCGGATAATCCATCCTTCTTTTCTTTTTCTTTTGATTCAAAGGATAAATTCCGATTCCAATTACCTTCTTCTTTAATTAATCCAATACAAATGGATTATGCTTTTATGGAAATATTTGCTGGTGCTTCGGCTGTTGCAAATAATAATTTTGATAGTCTTTTAGTTCCTTTCATATGTATTGCTTCTGATATTACGGCGAATAAGCAAAGCGTTTTTAGAAAAGGAGATTTGGGACAAGCTGTAAGAGCTTCAATGACTTTTCCTTTCTATTTTTCACCAATAACAATTGATGGAAAGGTAATGTTCGATGGAGGAATGTATAATAACTTTCCTTCAAAAGAAATGCATGAATTCTTTAATCCAGATATTATAATAGGAGTAAAGATTGCAGGAAACTATCCACAACCAACAGAAGGAGATGTTGTTTCTTATGTTAAAAGTATATTTACAAAGGAGACAGATTACAGTGTAATATGCAATAATGGTGTTTTGATAGAACCTGACCTCGAAAACTTTGGGATTTTGGAATTTAATAAAATGAAAGAAACCTATGATATAGGTTACCAAGCAGCTTTAGAAAAGATTCCAAAGATAAGAGAGTTTTTAGTTGATTCAATATCAAAAGAAGAGTTAAGTTTAAAGAGAGAGAAATTCAATGATAAAAAGCCTCTATTAGAAATAAAAGCATTAGAAATAAAAGGAACAAACGCTAATCAAAAGAAGTATTTGGAACTAGCATTATCTCCAAATAATTACCAAAGTTTAAAAGAAAATTATTTTGCACTTTGTTTTGATAATAATGTTAAATCAATTCAACCGCATATATGCTATGATACCTTGTCTCATTCATATATTTTAAAGTTAAATGTTAAGACAAAAGAGAATTTAACAGGTAAAGTGGGAGGTTGTTTTTCTTCTAATCCAATATCTCATTTGTATCTTGGTTTAGATTATAATATTTTAAAACATCACTCCTGGTTGTTTAAATCAAATGTTTATTTAGGGCGTTACTACACTTCTTATATGTTCGGATCAAGAGTTGATTTTTCTTCAAAAATCCCATTCTTTTCAGAGTTAGAGTTTAATTCAAATATGTGGAGCTTTTATAGTTTAAAGACTAATTTCTTTGACTATTCTCCTCTAAACTATATTGTGCAGAGAGAAAATAATGTGCAATTCCGTTTAGGTATGCCATTAGGTGTAAAAGATAAGCTTGTTGCAAATGTTGGCTATGGAGTTGTGAAAGATGATTACTTTAATACGAAAAATACAACAGTTTATGATACGGCAGATAATACTAAATTTTCTCATCTTGCAGCAGGTTTAACAAGAACTTATTCTTCTCTTGACAACACACAATTTCCAGTGTCAGGAGCTTTTTCAAAGATGCAGATTCAATATATTTATGGAATAGAACAATTTTATCCAGGGAATACTTCTACAATATCTGGGACAAAAGAAAAAGTACATGATTGGTTTCAATTTTCTTTCCGCCATAAACAATTCTTTAGTTTGTCTAAACACTATTCAATTGGTTGGAATGCTGATGCTTTTTATTCATTTCAAAACTTATTTTCAAATTATACTTCTTCATTGCTTAATGCAGGAGTATATGCTCCGACTTTGGAAACATTTACACAATTTATGCCTGAATATAGAACAAACCAATATTTAGCAACAGGATTAGAAAATGTATTTAAAGTGAGTTTGTTCCGAGTTGATGCTTCTTTTCGTATAAATGCTTATCTTTATGCTCCAATATCAAGAATAATTACTTTGGATAATAATATTCCAACATATTCAAATAACTTCTTTGAAAAAATATATTTTATTTTTAGCTCTGCCTTAGTATTTAATACACCTATTGGACCATTAAGTGTTATTGCCGGTTACCATAAAAGAGATGATAAAACAGATAACCCATTTACTATTTCAGTAAATTTTGGTTATGTGATGTTCAATAATAAGAATATTGATAGATAATAAACATAATATAAATGATAGAGATAAAGAATCTTTTCAAATCTTACGATAGCTTACAGATATTAAAAGGGATTAATATCAGAATTGAATCTTCAGAAATAGTATCTATTGTTGGAGCTTCAGGAGCAGGAAAGACCACATTATTACAAATAATAGGGACATTAGATAAACCAAATAAAGGTGAAGTGTGGATAAAAGAAAAGAATGTGTTAACAATGAATGAAAGACAGTTGGCCGCATTTCGTAATAAAGAGATAGGTTTTATTTATCAGTTTCATAATCTTTTGGCTGAGTTTACAGCAATAGAAAATGTGTGTATACCTTCTTTTATTGCTGGCAAAAGTAAAAAAGAAGCAATAAAAGAAGCAGAAGAACTATTTGAAATACTACAAATTAAAGATAGAATTCATCATAAGCCATCAGAACTTTCAGGAGGAGAACAACAAAGAGTGGCAGTTGCAAGAGCATTAATAAATAAACCATCAATTATTTTAGCCGATGAACCTTCAGGAAATCTGGATAGTCAAAATGCAAAAGAACTTCATAGTTTGTTTTTTAAGTTAAGAGAAATATATAAACAGACATTTGTAATAGTAACACATAATGAAGAATTAGCAGCAATGAGCGATAGAGAATTGTTAATGAAAGATGGAATGATATAATAATAAAAAAACAATAAGATATGAAAGAATCACAGTTAGTTTATGGAATAAGACCTGTAATAGAGGCAATACGTAGCGGAATAGAAATAGAAAAAATATTTATACAATCGTCTTTACAAGGAGCTTTACTTCAAGAATTAAAAGAAGAGTTAAGAGGAAAAAGAATAATAGTTCAATATGTTCCTGTTGAAAAGCTTGACCGTTTGACAAGAAACAATCATCAAGGAGTTGTAGCAGCAATGTCAATGATTGAATACCATAACTTTGAAGAACTATTAACTCAATTAATTGAAGCAGGAGAAATGCCTTTTGTTATTATGTTAGATAGGGTAACTGACGTAAGAAATATAGGAGCAATATGTAGAAGTGCAGAATGTGCAGGAGCTCATACAATAGTTATCCCAGAACATGGTTCAGCACAAATAAATGAAGATGCAATAAAAGCATCAGCAGGAGCATTACTTCGTTTACCAATTTGTAGAGAACCAAATCTTAAAACGACAATAAATATAGCAAAACAATTGGGAGTAAAAGTATTTGCAGCAACAGAAAAAGGAGGCTCTCTTTATACCAATGAAGACATGAAACAAAGTTTAATGATAATTATGGGGGCAGAAGATACAGGAGTAACACCTGAAATAATTAAGATGTGTGATGGTAAATTGATGATACCTATTAAAGCAAATATAGAATCTCTTAATGTCTCAGTTGCAGCAGGGGTATTAATGTACGAAGTAGTAAGACAAAGAGGTGAAGAATAAAGAAGAATTTAAAGATTTAAGTTATAGAATAAGATGTTATTTTTGCATTATGAAAACTGAGTTTTATAAGCGTGAAAATATACCTTCTTGGATATTAACTATATTTATTTTTTCTTTATTAATCGTTGGAATTCCCTCTTGTGCTAAAATAGGTACTCCAACTGGTGGGGCTTATGATAGAACTCCTCCTAAATTATTGGATGCTAAACCAAAGATTAACTCCACAAACTTTAAAGAAAAGGGCTTTGAAGTTGCATTTGATGAATATATTGAACTTTCTAATTCTCAAGAAGAGCTTATTATTTCTCCTCCTTTTAAAGAAAAGCCTTCTGTTAAAGCTCATTTAAATAAATTAAAAGTAAGTTGGGATGATACATTGGCAGCTAATACAACATATATTTTTGATTTTGGTAGTTCTATTGTAGATTATACTGAAGGGAATAAATTAAATAACTTTGTGTATAGTTTTTCTACAGGCAGTTTTATAGATACTATGGAGTATAACGGTAAAGTTATTGAGGCTTATTCTTTAAAACCTGTTGCGAGAAAATATGTTATGCTTTATAAATCTAAAGAAAGAGATATTGTTTCAAAAGAAAAACCAAATTATTTAACAAGAACTGATAGCTCTGGATATTTTAAATTTCAAAATATAGCTCAAGGTTCTTATCAGATATTAGTTCTTGATGATAAAAATCAAAACCTTCTTTATGATCTTCCTACAGAAGCAATAGCTTTTTCAAAAGAAAAAATAGATGCTACATTATATATGAGAGATACAGTAAGAGTAACAGATTCGACAAGTTTAAAAGATACAATAAAGAAACCGCTCACAACACCGAGCAATACACTTTATTTCTATGAACCTAAGGATACAAAAATTAATCTATCTTCGAGTAATTTAATATCTCCACATCATATTAAATTATGTTTTTCCAATCCAACGACTGATAGTCTTAATTTTGTTTTTTCTTATCCAAAACTTATTGGAAAAACAGATAAAAATATATTTCTTCAATTTAATAACACAAAAGACAGTATTGATATTTGGACTTTAGAACAAAGATTTGATTCCGTTAAGTTTAGTGTTATAGATGTAGATTTAAAAGAAGATGTTGAACTTTATAATTCAAAAATAGGTAAAGAGAAAATAAAAGATACTTTTTCTTTTATGGTTCCAAAACAAAATTTGGCTTATTTTTCCGAATGCTTATTAGAAATGCCTTTTCCTGTAAATAATGATACAATTTCTTTTGAAGCAATGGTAATAAAGGAAAAGGATACAACGAAAATTAAATGTAAACCATCACTTAAATCCCCTCTTTTTATTCAAGTTGGAGAAAAGTTTGAACAAGGTTCAAAACAACAAATTAAGATAAAAGAAGGCTCCATAAGGAATAAATTAGGACAAGTAAATGACTCTATTAGTTTTTATTTGACGGTTGATAATGAAAATGATTATGGTAATTTCTTTTTTAGTGTTGAGGATACTCTTTTAAGAAACAATAATTATATTCTGATTCTTGAAGATATGCAAGGAAAAGAATTAATGACACTATATTCAAAGAATAAAGAAAGAATCAAATTTCCTAATCTAAAAGAAGGAGGATATAGACTTAAGATAATAATAGACAGCAATAATAACAAGAAATGGGATTATGGGAATTACAATTTAAATATACTTCCTGAAGAGGTAATGTACTTTGCAAAGCCAATAAATATAAGAAAGAATTGGGATATAGAAGAAGTTTTTATTCCATAATGTATTAAAGCCAACGAAAAATAATACTGTGAATTTTGTTGTATATTAAATAAAGATGTATCTTTGCACCTCAAATATTTTTAAAAATAAGTAATTAAAAGCTATTATGGCAGTAAAAATCAGACTACAACGTTATGGTAAAAAGGGACAACCTTTCTATCATATTGTTATTGCGGATGCTCGTGCAGCACGTGATGGAAAATTTATTGAAAAGATTGGGACTTATAACCCAATTACTGTTCCAGCAACTATCGAAATAAATATCGAAAGTGCTTGTAAATGGTTAAAAGATGGAGCTCAACCAACAGATACAGCAAGAGCTATCCTTTCTTACAAAGGTGTAATGATTAAACGTCACCTTCAAATAGGTGTTGAAAAAGGAGCTATTACTCAAGAAGTAGCCGATACTAAATTCAATGCTTGGTTAATTGAAAAAGAAAATAAGATATTAGCTAAGAAAGAAGAAAAAAGAAATAGCAAAAAAACAGATGCTAAAAAAGCAATAGCAGCTGAAATGGAATTTAATGCAAAACGTGCAGAAGCTATATCTAAGAAACGTACAGATGCAGAAGCAGTAATTGCAGCAGAAGCAGCAGCTAAGGCTAAAGCAAAAGCTGATGCAGAAGCAGAAAGAGCTCCTAAAGCAGAAGTAGTTGAAACTCCAGTTGAAGAAGCACCAGTTGCAGAATCTTCAGTAGAAGCAGATGCTCCAACAGCAGAATAATTTAGATTAGAAAAATTCTTCATAATGATTGCAAAGACCGTATCCTTTAATTAGGGGCGGTCTTTTTTTCCTATTACTTATTTGTAAACTTATTTATCATATTATGGAAATTAAAGATTGTTTTTATTTAGGAAAGGTTGTTAAACCATTTAGTTTTAAAGGTGATTTAGTCCTTTTTTTTGATGTTGATGAGCCAGAAGAATATTCTGAATTAGATGGTGTGTATATAGAAATAAATAAAGCTTTAGTGCTTTATCCAATTGAAACAATAAGAATAAAGGGCAATAAAGCAACTGTTAGGTTTGAAAATATGACAGAAGACGATAGCCTTAAACTTATAGGGAAAAATCTTTATTTACCTTTGGAGTTATTGCCAGCATTAGAAGGTAATAAGTTTTATTTTCATGAAATCATAGGATTTAAGGTAATCGATAAAGAAAAAGGTGATATAGGAATAATAGAATCTGTTATTGATTATCCAGCCCAACCTCTTTTTTCCATAATTTTCAATGGAAAAGAAATATTAATACCAATAATTGACTCTGTTATTGAAAAAGTGGACAGAGAATCTAAAATAATGTATATCAATGCTCCAGTTGGTTTGGTAGATCTTTATTTATCGTAAAGTAAAAAATATTTATCGAATATCGATAAAAAATTTGGTTGAAAGAAAAATATATTGTTACTTTGCAGCGTTAAAGTAAAGTTATATGAAACCAAAAACAAAAATAATAACTCTTAGAACAATTAAAATAGGATTTGATATTGCTATTGTTGCATTATCAGTCTTCTTATTGGCATTAATTATCCTTGTTGTTTTTGATTTATCATCCATAGCAACTAAATCTTCTGTTGGAACAATATTTGCAAAAGCTGTTCCTATTAATAAAGCAGCAACTAAAGATTTTGTTGTTTATTCTAATATAAAAGATATTTCTGTTTCTTCTTATGTTGATAATTACCAATTGGTTTTGGATATGAAGAGCAAAGATTTAAGCAAAATCCCTATTGTATATAAGGTAATCTTTGTTTCAGCAATTAATCTAAGTGTATTTTTCCTGATTTTTGTTTTATTTCAAGCCAGTAAGATACTGAAGAGCATAATTAAAGGAATGAATGAATATAAAGAGGATAAAGAAGCGCTTCAACACTATATGTTTAACAAAAAAAATATACGTCGCTTTCAATATATAGCTTATGGTTTTATTGCAATGCCAATAATTGAACTTTTGCTTTATTGCTCTGATACATACTTCTTATCAACATATTTCAAAGCAGAAGGATATGTATTAAAATCAATCCTCGATTTTAGTTCAATATCTTGGGATTATCTATTTATAGGTCTATTATTTATTTCTCTAATTGAACTTATACGTAGAGGAATAATGATTCAGGAAGAAAATGATTTAACAGTCTAAGTTGTGAAAGGAAATAGAGATATGGGAATAGTAGTAAATTTAGATGTGATGATGGCTAAGCGAAAGATTGGTCTGGGAGAGTTAGCTCAAAAGGTTGATTTAACTCCAGCTAACCTTTCAATTCTAAAAACAGGAAAAGCAAAGGCAATAAGATTTTCAACATTGGAAGCAATTTGTAATGCTTTGGAATGTCAACCGGGAGATATTTTAGAATTTGAAAATAGTATAGATAGTGATATTGAAAATAATATTAATCAAGCAAATAATTATTCACCAAAAACAAACAAAAATGAAAAGTAGATTTTTATTAGTATTAACATTGTGTTTAGCAATGATTACTACAGGGTTTGCTCAAAAAGGTGTAGCAACAGCTTCAAAGAAAGCTATTGACCAAAATGAGCAAATTAAATTAGATGGAAAAGTACGTTATGGCAAACTTGCTAATGGACTTACTTATTACATCAAAGCAAACAAAAAACCAGAACATAGAGCAGAATTTCAAATTGCTATAAATGCAGGTTCTGTTCTTGAAGAACAAAATGAAATAGGTTTAGCACATTTTACTGAACATATGAATTTTAATGGTAGTAAACAATTTCCTGGAAACACAATGATTGATGAACTTGAAAAGAAAGGTATAGTTTTCGGTCGTGAAATCAATGCTTATACAGGTTTTGATCAAACTGTTTACACTCTAACTCTTCCAACAGATGACAAGGCTCTATTTGATATGGGGTTAAAAATTCTTGATGGTTGGGGTTCAGGTGCATTAATGTCCGCAGAAGAAATTGACAAAGAAAGAGGCGTTATTATAGAAGAATGGCGTATGGGACAAGGTGGAGCAGAACGTTTGAGAACTAAAACATGGGCAACTATGTTAAAGGGTTCTAAGTATGCAGACCGTATTCCTATTGGTAATCTTAATTGGCTTCAAAACTTCAAATATTCAGATATTAGAGGATTCTACAAAAAATGGTATCGTCCAGATAATATGGCTGTAATATTAGTTGGTGACTTTGATGCTGACGAAATGGAAAAGAAAGTAATAGACTTTTTCACTATGACAGATCCTGCTTGTACTCCAACAGTACGTCCAACAATTACTATACCAGATAATAAAGAACCTCTTGTATGTGTTGCAACAGATAAAGAAGCAACTTCAACATCTATAACATTCCTTTACAAACACCCAAGTAAAGAAATTAAAACTATTGGCGATTTCCGTGAACAAAAATTAGTATATGGCTTATTTGAAGAAATGTTTACTGACCGTTTAAGAGAACTTGCTGATAAGAAAGATTGTCCATTTATTAATGCTTATGCTGGTTATGGTAGCTTTTTAGCACGTCCAACAGATGCTTTCCAAGGATATATTTCTTCAAAAGAAGGAAAAGTATTAAAATCTTTAGAAGCAGCTATGACAGAAAATCAAAGATTGGTTCAACATGGTTTTTTACAAGCAGAACTTGATAGAGCAAAAGAAGCTCTTTTAACAAAATATGACCAAGCAGCAAAAGAAGAATCTAAAACTGAAAGTGGAAATATTGCAGCAGCATTAGTTGATAATTTCCTTGACCAAGAACCAATGCCAGGTGCAAGAATTGAAAACAAATATGCACAGGGATTAATGGATGGAATTACTTTAGAAGAAGTAAATGCACTTATTAATAAATGGATAACTGATGATAATTTTGTTTTAACTGTTCAAATGCCAGAAAAGAAAGGCGTAAAAATACCAACAGAAAAAGACTTATTAGATGTTGTTGCAAAAGTAAAGAATAGCAAAACTACTCCTTGGATAGATAATGTAAAAACAGAACCATTCTTAGTAAAAGAACCAAAAGCAGGTAAAATAACTAAAACTCAAAAGAATGAAAAATTTGGATATACAGAATATACACTTTCTAATGGAGCAACAGTTATTATCAAACCTACAACTTTAAAGAATGATGAAATAACTATAAGTGCACAAAGTGCTGGTGGTTCATCTCTATATAATGATGATGAAATGATAAATGTGAAATTTGCAACAAATATCATTGATGGTAGTGGTATAGGAAACTATAATAATGCACAATTGATGAAATTCTTAAAAGGAAAAACAGTTGGTTTGTCTCCAGCAATAGGTGATTTAGATGAAACTATTTCAGGAAGCTCATCTCCTGCAGACTTTGAAACACTTCTACAATACTTATATATGTACTTTGAAGCTCCAAGAAAAGACAAAGAAGTTTTAGACAAAACTATTTCTCAATTGGAAACTCAAATAAATATGGTAAAAAATAAACCTGAATTTGCATTCCAAGAAGAATGGATTAAGACTATGTATCCAAATGACAAACGTCAAATTATTTTACCAACAGAAGCACAGTTAAAACAAATGAACATTGATAAGATGTATAAAATCTTCCGTGAACGTTTTGCAGATGCATCTGACTTTACTTTCACATTTGTTGGAAATATTGATGAAGCAAAAGATCTTCCATTAATTGAAAAATATATTGGAGGAATGCCAGCAAAAGGAAAGAAAGAACAATGGAAAGATCGTAGTACTTCGTTTGCAAAAGGTGTTGTAGATAAAGTAGTTTACAAAGGAGAAGCAGATAAAGGTTTAATGGTTGTTGTATCTAATAAAACATTTAATTGGAATGATAAAGAACGTTTAGCTACAAAAATGTTGAATAATGTATGTTCAATAAAATTAACTGAAACTATCCGTGAAGAAATGGGAGGAACTTATTCTCCATACTTCCAATTAAGTTATGAAAAATATCCAAAAGCAGAAGCTACAATGTTATGTTACTACACTTGTGATCCTACAACGGTAGATAAATTAACAACAGCAACATTTGGAGTATTAGATAAGATTATGAATGAAGGACCAACAGATGAAGATATTGCAAAGGTTAAAGAACAATTGATCAAAGGTCGTCAAACTCAAATGCAAGAAAATGATTATTGGTCATCATCTATCAATGGTTCTCGTTGGTATGGTACTCAAATGCAAACAATAGAAGAATACACAGCAGCAGTAAATGCTATTACAAAAGCTGATATTCAAGAAGTAGCAAAGAAATACTTAGACCATAAAGACTATGTAAGAGTAAGTTTGAAACCAGAAGCAATGAAAACTGCTAAATAATAATAGCAAACACAACTAAATAATACTAAAGAGGTAATTCACTTAATGTGAGTTACCTCTTTTTCTTTTATAAGATACATAAATAGATTGAATTGGAATTTGATTCCAAGAAATTAGAATTTGATTCTAATTTTCTGTAATCAAGTTTTAATTTATTGTAATTTGATTCTATTTGATTATTAAATATAATAGAAACTCTAACTCTTATTTTTAATGGACACCAATATTTCATTATAAAATATTTGCTATATATAAAAATATATTGTTACTTTGCTGCGTTAAAGAAAAGTTATATAAAATTAAAAACCGAAATAATAACTCTAATTACAATAATACTCTACTAAACTTTGTAAAAAATAAGAAATTATTTATAACTCTCAGACATTAGTTATATTAGAATTTAAAGATAGTATTTACAATAATATCAATCAAAAACAAATAATTAATCACCAAAACAATCAAAAATGAAAAGTAGATTTTTATTAGTATTAGGATTGTGTGCAGCAATCGCTACTACAGGATTTGCTCAAAAGGTTGAAACAAAAGCTACAAAAGAAGCGATTAACCAAAATGAGCAAATTAAATTAGATGGAAAAGTACGTTATGGAAAATTAGCAAACGGACTTACTTATTACATTAGAGCAAATAAGAAACCAGAAAATAGAGCAGAATTTCAACTTGCTGTTAATGCTGGTTCCGTTCTTGAAAAACCAGACCAATTAGGTTTAGCACATTTCACAGAGCATATGGGATTTAATGGAACAAAACAATTTCCAGCAAATACATTAATTGATAATTTAGAAAAAGAAGGTATAGTATTTGGTCGTGAAATAAATGCTTATACAAGTTTTGACCAAACCGTTTATACTTTAACTCTTCCTACAGACAAGAAAGAATTGTTTGATATGGGTTTAAAGGTATTAGATGGTTGGGCATTTGGTATGCTTATGACAGAAACAGAAATCAATAAAGAACGTGGAGTTATTATTGAAGAATGGCGTTTGCATCAAGGGGCTGATGATCGTTTACGTGAAAAGACTTGGCCAATAATGTTAAAAGGCTCTCTTTATGCAGAACGTCTTCCGATTGGAACACTTGAAAGTTTACAAAACTTCAAACCAGAATCAATAAGAAATTTCTATAAAACTTGGTATCGTCCAGAAAATATGGCAATAGTAGTAGTTGGTGATTTTGATGCTGATGAAATGGAACAAAAAGTAAAAGATTTCTTCCAAATGAATACAGCACCTTCAACACCATTAAATCGTCCAACAATAACACTCCCTGACAATAAAGAACCTCTTATCGCAATAGCCACAGATAAAGAAGCAACAAGTAACTCAATTGAATTCTACTATAAACATCCAAATGTTCAAATAAAAACAATAGGAGATTTCCGCACTCAAGAATTAGTATATGGTTTATTCCAACAAATGCTAAATTCACGTTTACAAGAATTATCTGATAAAAAAGAATGCCCATTTATGTATGCAGGAGTTGGATATAGTAATTTTTTAGCACGTCCAACAGATGTTTATAGTGCATACCTTTCAGCAAAAGAAGGAAAAACCATGGAAGCAATGGAAGCGGTATTGATAGAAAATCAAAGAGTCCTTCAACATGGTTTCTTAGCACCTGAATTAGATAGAGCAAAAGAATCATTATTGATTTCTTACGATAAAGCAGCAAAAGAAGAATCAAAAACAGAAAGTTCGAGATTAGCTGCAAGTTATGTTTATAATTTCTTAGAAGAAAATCCAGTACCAGGGGCAAGAATAGAAAATAAATGGGCTAAGGAGTTAATGGATGGAATAAAACTTGAAGAAGTAAATGCATTAGCAAATAAATGGATAACTGATGAAAACTTTGTAGCATGCATTACAATGCCAGAAAAGAAAGGTGTAAAAGTTCCAACAGAACAAGATGTAATAAAATTAGTTGCAAAGGTAAAGAAAACTAATACAAAACCTTATGTTGATAATGCACAAATATTGCCTTTCTTAGGAAAAGAACCAAAGAAAGGAAAAGTAACAAACAGAATTGACAATAAAGAATTTTCTTACACAGAACTAACACTTAGCAACGGAGCAACAGTAATTCTAAAACCAACAACATTTAAGAATGACGAAATATTATTAAATTCTTGGTCAAAGGGTGGGTCTTCTTTATATCCAGATAATAAAATGATTAATGTGAATTACGCAGCATCAATAATAGATGGTAGTGGTATTGGTAATTATGATAATTCACAATTAATGAAATTCTTAAAAACAAAAACAGTTGGTATTACACCTTCAATTAGTGATTTAGAAGAAGGATTTTCAGGAAGTTCATCACCAAAAGATTTTGAAACACTTCTACAATACTTATATATGTATTTTGAATGTCCAAGGAAGGATAAAAGTATATTAGACAAAGAAATTTCTAATTTGGAAACACAAATAAAGATGTATAAAAATATGCCAGAATTTGATTTCCAAATGCAAATGTTTAAATCAATGTATCCAAATGATAAGAGAACTATTCTTTTGCCAACAGAAGAACAATTAAAGAAAATGAACATAGATGAAATGTACACAATTTTCCGTGAACGTTTCTCTGATGCATCAGACTTTACATTTACATTTGTAGGAAACTTTGCTATTGACACAACAATTCCATTAATTGAAAAATATATTGGAGGAATGCCGTCAAAAGGAAATAAAGAACAATGGCAAGATAGAAGTACAGAATTTGCAAAAGGTGTTGTTGATAATGTAGTTTATAAAGGACAGGCAGACAAAGGAATGTTAGTACTTGCAACAAAACGCCCATTTGTTTGGAACGAAAAAGAAACAATGTCAACAAAAGTATTAGGAGATATTATTGATATTAAATTAACAGAAACAATACGAGAAGAAATGGGAGGAACATATTCTCCATCATTCCAATTAAGCTATGATAAATATCCAAAACCAGAAGTAATAATGTTTGTATACTATGGATGCGACCCTAAAACAGTAGATAAACTTACAACAGCAACTTGGGGAGTATTGGATAAAATAATTAATGAAGGACCAACAGATATAGACTTAGCAAAAGTAAAGGAACAATTAATTAGAGCAAGAGAAACTCAATACAAAGAAAAAAATAGTTTTTGGACATCTGCAATAAAAGGTTCACGTTGGTATGGTTTTGATTTAAAAACAATAGAACAATATACCGCACAAGTAAATGCAGTAACAAAAGAAGATGTACAAGCAGTAGCTAAAAAATACATAGACCATAAAGATTATGTAAGAGTAAGCTTGTTGCCAGAAGCAATGAAACCTGCTAAATAATAATAGATACTTAAAAAATAATTCTAAAGAGGTAATTCACTTAATGTGTGTTGCCTCTTTTTTTTAAATTAAAGCTCTTCTTTTCTAATTTATATTAACTCTTTTTCAGCTAAAGTGCTTTATTATCTTTTTTGTACCTTTGTTGTTCAAAAATACTGATTAATATGATAAAAATAGATGAAAATATTTATTTAAGATTATTGAGGATTGAAGATGCTCAAAATATTTTTAATGCTATTGATACTAATAGATCTTATTTTGAAAGATGGTTACCATTTGTACCTTTTACTAAAAGCGTAAATGATTCATTGGATTATATTCTTTCAGTAATTAATTCTAAAGAATTGGTTTATACTATTCGTAATAATAATGTTTTTTTGGGAATTATTGGTTTTAAGGAAACAAATTTTGAAACTAAGATTACTGAATTAGGTTATTGGTTAAAAGAAGAATTTCAAGGTAAAGGGATTATTACAAAATCGGCAAAGATATTATGTGATAATGCTTTTAATGAGAGAGGAATAAATAGAATTTTAATTAAGGTTGAGGTTGGAAACAATAAAAGCAAAGCAATTACTGAAAGTTTGGGTTTTAATCTTCAAGGAATAGATAAGGAAACCTTTTGCTATAATAAAACATTAGAGTCTTACGTCTTTTATAAAGATAATAATTGATTTTTACATGAGAAATAAATTATTTGTATATATTGGGGTGATTATTGCTATTATTTTTCCTTTTGAACAATGTTTCTCTCAAAATAAAGATTCTGTTAATATTAAAGTTGGGGCAGAAAGCACAGCAGATTATATTGATTTATTAAAAGGGAAGAAGGTTGGTGTTGTTGCTAATCAAACTTCTGTTATAGGGAAAACTCATTTGGTTGATAGTTTAATAAGTTTAGGTATTAATTTACGTGCAATTTATTGTCCTGAACATGGTTTTAGAGGAGATGCGGAAGCTGGGGCTAAAGTAAATTCTTCAATTGATTCTAAAACTGGACTTCCAATAATTTCTCTTTATGGAAAGAATAAGAAGCCAAGCTCCGATGAGTTTAAGAAAAATGATATAGTTATTTTTGACCTTCAAGATGTTGGTTGCAGGTTCTATACTTATATCTCAACTCTTCATTATGTTATGGAAGCTTGTGCTGAAAAAAATATTCCTTTAATTGTTCTTGATAGACCAAATCCAAATGGTTTTTATATTGATGGTCCAGTATTAAAAGATACTTCATTAGTTTCTTTTGTTGGTATGCATCCTGTTCCAATAGTTTATGGAATGACAATAGGAGAGTATGCTCGAATGATTAATGGAGAAGGTTGGCTTGGAACTTCAAATAAAAGAGTTATTGGAGAAAA
This sequence comes from Bacteroidales bacterium, assembly GCA_041662185.1. GTDB lineage: Bacteria > Bacteroidota > Bacteroidia > Bacteroidales > P3 > UBA10566. Next base: position 81,274 of record JBAZSY010000004.1, on the reverse strand, counting down.
GGGAAATTTAAAATGTGATTTAACTATTATTCCTAGTCAAAATTATAAACATGATCTTTATTATAATCTTCCAATATCTCCAAGTCCAAATCTTAGAACTCCTATTTCTATAGATTTTTACCCTTCTCTTTGTTGGTTTGAAGGGACGCCAGTTTCTGTAGGTAGGGGAACAGATAGACCTTTTGAAATTATAGGTTTTCCTGAATATTCAGATACAATTTTTTCTTTTACTCCAAGAGTTATTAAAGGTGTTTCAGATAATCCTCCATATAAAGGTATAAAATGTTATGGGGAAAATAGTAGTCTTATTCCAGATTGTATTCTTTCTCAGTCAAATGGTCAAATTTGTTTAAAAATCTTGATGGATATGTATAAAGCTTATCCAAATAAGGATAAGTTTTTTCAACCTTTCTTTGATAAATTAGCAGGTACAAAAGAATTAAAAGAACAAGTAAAAAGAGGAGATAGCGAAAAAGAAATAAGAGAAACTTGGCAAAAAGACTTGCAAGAATTTAAACAAATTATAGAGAAATATTTGCTCTATAAATAATCACTACTATTAATTAATTCTAAGGTTTTTGCTTTTACTAAAAAGAGGATTGTTAGTTGAAGAAAAAATCTTAACTTTGCACATCTAAAAATGCTTTTATCCCTATAAGAAAAAGCTGTTAGTTTATAATATAAATATACGATTATAATATGTTTGAGAATTTAAGTGAAAAGTTAGAAAAGTCGTTTAAGATATTAAAAGGTCACGGAAAGATAACTGAAATTAATGTTGCTGAAACATTAAAGGAAGTAAGGAAAGCATTAATTGATGCCGATGTAAGCTATGCAATTGCAAAAGAATTCTGTGATACAGTAAAACAAAAAGCTTTAGGAAAAGATGTATTAACTTCTGTTGAACCAGGACAATTGATGATTAAGATTGTTCATGATGAATTAACAGAGTTAATGGGAGGTGCTTCCCAAGATGTTAATATAAAAGGAACTCCCGCAGTTGTTCTTATTGCTGGTCTTCAAGGTAGTGGTAAAACAACATTCTCTGCAAAGTTTGCAAACTATCTTAAAACAAAGAAATCAAAATCAGTCCTATTAGTTGCTGGTGACGTTTATCGTCCTGCAGCTATTAACCAATTACAAGTACTTGGTGAACAAATAGGAGTTGATGTATATACAGAAGATTCAAAGAATCCAGTTCAAATAGCAAAGAATGCAGTTCAAAAAGCAAGAGACAAAGGAATAAATATTGTTATTGTCGATACTGCTGGTCGTTTAGCTATTGATGAAGAGATGATGAATGAGATTGAAGCTATTAAAAAAGCAGTCAATCCTCAAGAAACTCTTTTTGTTGTAGATAGTATGACAGGACAAGATGCTGTAAATACTGCAAAAGCATTTAATGATAAATTAAATTTTGATGGAGTTGTTCTAACAAAACTTGATGGTGATACAAGAGGTGGTGCTGCTTTAACAATACGTCACGTTGTCAAAAAACCAATTAAGTTTGTTGGTATTGGAGAGAAGATGGAAGCACTTGATGTCTTTTACCCAGAACGTATGGCAAGTCGTATTCTTGGAATGGGAGATATTGTTTCTTTGGTTGAAAAAGCTCAAGAACAATTTGACGAAGAACAAGCAAGGAAGATTTCTAAGAAACTTAAAACAAATGATTTTAACTTCAATGACTTTCTTTCTCAAATTCATCAAATAAAGAAAATGGGGAATATCAAAGACCTTATGGGAATGATACCAGGAGTTGGAAAGATGATGAAAGATGTTGATATTAATGATGATGCATTTAAAGGAATAGAAGCAATAATAGGTTCTATGACTCCATTTGAAAGAGAAAATCCAACAAGAATTGATGGTAGTAGAAGAAAAAGAATTGCAAGAGGAAGTGGAAAGAATTTAGAAGATGTAAATAGACTTTTAAAACAATTTGAAGAAACAAGAAAGATGATGAAGATGATGGGAGGTGGAAATAAACTTAGTACTTTGAAAAACTTAAGAAAGAGATAAAGATATGGAATATAAAAATGAGCCAACACTAATTGACGGAAAATTAATAGCAAGTGAGATAAAACTCGAAATAGCAAAAGAAGTTGCAGATTTATTAGATGAAGGAAAACGTCCTCCACATTTAGTAGCAGTTATAGTTGGAGAAGATGGAGCAAGTCTTTCTTATGTTGCAAGTAAAGAAAAACAAAGTAAGGAAGTCGGCTTTATGTCATCTATTTATCGTTTCCCAGAAACATTATCAGAAGAAGAACTTCTAAATACAGTTGATTTCTTAAATAAAGATAATGAAGTTGATGGTTTTATTGTTCAATTACCATTACCAAAACATATAAATGAACAAAAGATAATTGAAAGAATAGACCCAAGAAAAGATGTTGATGGTTTTCATCCCGCAAATGGAGGAAGATTAATGTATAATATGCCTGCATTTATTCCAGCAACACCTTATGGAATAGTTACTATGTTAGAAAGATCCAAAATAGATACAGTAGGAAAACATTGTGTTGTTGTTGGAAGAAGTAATATAGTAGGGACTCCAATGGCTGTTCTTATGTCAAGAAATAATAATTCAGCTAACTGTACTGTAACTCTTTGTCATAGTAAAACTCAAAACCTTAAAGAAGTTTGTATTAGTGCAGATATTTTAATTGTAGCAATAGGAAAACCAGAGTTTATTACTGCTGAAATGGTAAAAGATGGAGCAGTTGTAATAGATGTTGGTATTCATAGAATCCCAGACTCAACAAGAGAAAGAGGATATCGTGTTGTTGGTGATGTAAACTTTAAAGATGTAGCACCAAAATGTAGCTTTATAAGTCCAGTGCCAGGAGGAGTAGGAATGCTAACAGTAGTTTCATTACTTCAAAACACCCTAAAAGCATACAAGCACGAAATCTACCAATAATATAAAATTATTATCATATAATTAAGAGGCTGTATTGGAATATTCTTTCAATACAGCCTCTTAAGGTATTATCCGTCTTTGGCGTTTTCCTATTAAATAGATACTTTTAGAGAAATAAAAGGATTGATGGCATTTATTGTGCTTTCCGTAGGAAGTAGAGAAGGAAAATCGTCAATCATTGAGTCATTATTTTTAAACTTATATGTTCTATACTCTATACCGAAGCCTATTTTTACATATTCTACTGGTGAAAAGTAAAGAGCTGATTTTGCACTACCATTTAGCCCATTTTTTTTATAGGAATAATTTTGAGTTCCTAAAGAAAAATCATTTTTGTATTGGGTAAATCCGAATCCAAAATTAAAATCTAAGGATGCAATATGGGACAATTCAAGTATGAAACCCCCAGAAAATCCATATGACCGTAGATTTACTTTTTCGGTCATTGCTAAAGGAATTTCTGTTTGATTTAAATTAATTCCAATAAACATGCCAGAGCGAAGGTTTTTAGAGTTAGGTTGGTTGAAAATAACGTATTTAGCATTAAATCCCATATTTGAGCTATAAAGTGTTTGTTGAGCATTATTATTCATTACACTTAAATTTGAAGCATAAAAAATATTATTTCCGTACTCTAAAGAAAAATCTAATCTCCACCAAGAAGCATGATTGAAAATGTTGTTTTGTGTTTTTGTGTCATTTTGTGTTTCTTGTGCTATTGCAGAAAAAGAAAAGCAACCGAGAACAAAAAATAAAATCACAATTTTAGAAAAAAGCTCTTTTTCTTTCAAAAGAAATCGTTTCATGATTAAAAAGTTTAAATGTTAATAATTATATTTGAATTCAAGTTGTATTTATAACATGAATTTAGGTAATATTATTTTGCTTGACAAATAATTTTCGTTCTATAACGTTTTAGTGAGTAAACAAAAATATTTAACTCTGTATCATGAATAATACCGTAATAAAAGAGTTTTTTGATATAATTGTCTTAATTTTGCAGATTAGAATTGAAAAATATAATATAAATTGACACAAGAGGAATTAATAGAAAGAGGGGAGTTGCTTCCGATAATGGAAGAGTTTTATTCTTTGCAAGGTGAAGGATTTAATACAGGAAAAGCAGCATATTTTGTTAGAGTTGGTGGCTGTGATGTTGGTTGTCATTTTTGTGATGTTAAGGAAGCTTGGGATGCAGCCCTATTAGACCCAACGAGTGTTGAAGATGTTGTAGAAAGAGCTTCGCAATATCCTGCTAAATCTGTAATTGTTACAGGAGGAGAGCCTTTGCTTTATAATTTAGATATTCTTTGTGAAAAGCTTCATGATAATAATATAGAAACAATTCTTGAAACGTCGGGCTCTTCAAAAATGAGTGGGAAATGGGATTGGATATGTCTTTCTGCAAAACGTAATCTTCCACCTTTGGAGGAAAATATGAAATACGTTCAAGAGCTTAAAATGATTATTTGTGATGAAGAGGACTTTGCATTTGCTGAAACTTATGCAGAAAAAGTAAATCTCCCAAATTGTTTTCTATACCTTCAACCAGAATGGAGCGTTAGAGAAAAGATGATGCCTAAAATAGTTGAATACATAAAATCAAACCCTAAATGGAGAATATCCTTGCAAAGTCACAAATACATGCAAATACCTTAAAGCTATTGTCTTATAGTTTAAAACTAATTGCTTTGATTTTCTTATGCTTATTATTTTCAAACAACCTTTATTCTCAAAATAATTCAAAGGCAGAGAAAGAATTTAAGAAAGCATTAGAATGTCTAAATAATAGACAAGAAGATAAAGCAATAGAATATTTGGATAAAGCACTTTCTTATGATAAAAACTATCCTGATGCTTTGCTTTGCTTTGGAGAGATATACTATAATAAAAGTAAAGAATTTGATTCCATAAAGAAAAAAGCTTTTCCTTATTACCAACGTCTTGTGGAAGTAAATCCAGACTATGATTTAACTGCTCATTATCGTTTAGGAGAATTCTATCTCTTAGACTATAATGCAGAAAAAGCTACATATCATTTAGAATACTTACTTTCAAAACTCAATGCTCCAAAAGATAAAAAGAAAATAGATGAGGTTAAAAGAAAATTACAACAAGCTGCATTTATAAAACATTCATTAGAAAACCCTGTAGCATTTCTACCAATAAATATGGGAGAGAATATTAATACTAAAAACGATGAATACCTTCCTACTCTTACAGCCGATGAACAAACTTTTATTTTCACAAGTCTAATCCCTGAATTAGAAAAAGATCAATTATATGGAGAAAGAGAAGTATATAAAGAAGATTTCTATATAACAAATAAGGTAGATGGCAAATGGGAAAAGGCTAAAAAGATGCCTCCACCATTTAATTCGTCAGCTAATGAGGGTGCTTTATCAATATCTCCTGATGGAAGAATGGCATACTTCACTCGTTGCAATACAGAAGATGGCTATGGTAGTTGTGATTTATATTCTTCAGAAAAGATAGGGAATGATTGGGGTAAACCTAAGAATATGGGAGAAGATGTCAATTCCTCTGCTTGGGATTCTCAACCAACAATAGCTTCAGATTCAAGAACTCTTTTTTTTGTTTCAAATAGAGCAGGAGGAAAAGGAGGGAATGATATATGGTACACATATAAGCAAGATAATGGAACATGGACAAAAGCAAAGAATGTTGGAGGGACAATAAATACGGAAGGGGATGAAATGTATCCATTTATTCACCCAAGCAATACAACACTTTACTTTTCTTCAAACTATCATATTGGTATGGGAGGCTTTGATATATTTTATTCAAATATAGTAGATGGAAAGTTTACAGAACCTGCAAATATAGGATATCCTGTTAATACTTATGCTGATGAAACAAGCTTTATCGTATCTCCAAGTGGAACTCAAGCTATATTTTCAACTCTTCTTGAAGGAGGATATGGTAAAAAAGACCTTTATGAATTTGAACTTTATAAAGAAGCTCAGCCGAATCCAGTTGTATACATGAAAGGACATTCTTATGACAAGATAACAAATAAACCTCTTTCCGTAAAGTTTGAAGTAAAAGACATAAATAAAAATCGTCTTATAGCATCTTCTTTTTCAGATCCAAAAACAGGGGAGTACTTAGTTGTTCTACCTCTTGGAGCTGATTATGCCCTTAATGCTTGGGCGGACGATTATCTTTTTTATTCTGAAAACTTCCAGCTAACTGATGAAAATAAATCTGAATCATCTCAAAAGGATATTTTCTTAACTCCAATAATAGAAGGAGAAAGCGTAGTATTAAATAATATATTCTTTGAAACAAATAGTGCAGAATTATTACCAAGTTCACAATCAGAATTAAATACATTGATAGAGCTTTTGGAAAAGAATAAAAATATTGTAATAGAAATATCAGGACATACAGATAATACAGGAACTCAAAAATTAAATCTTGAGCTTTCAACAAAAAGAGCAAATAGTGTTAAGGTTTATTTAGAATCAAAAGGAATAGACCCAAATCGTTTAGAAGCTAAAGGCTATGGACAAACCAAACCAATAGCAGAAAACACAACAGAAGAAGGTAAAGCAGTAAACCGTAGAACAGAATTTAAAATCATAAAGAAATAATCTATAAGCTAATTCATGACAGAAAGAATAATAGAGTTAAACGATATATCATTAGTAGATTTCTTTGGGATAAATGAAAAGAACCTCAATTTCTTATCAATTCTTTTCCCTAATGTAGAATTAATACAAAGAGGAAACACATTAAAGATAATAGCTAAAGAAAAAGACATAGAAGAGTTTGAAAAAGCCTATAATCAATTAGTTGAGCTTTATAATCAAGAATCGAGAATGGATGAAAAGCTAATAATGAGCATTGTTAAGCCAACTCCTAATTCACATAAATCAACTTCAAGAGCAAATGAAATCCTCGTTCATGGAAGAAATGGGTTAATCATCAAAGCACAAACTCCCAACCAAAAACAAATGGTTGATGCAATAGATGAAAACGATATGCTTTTTGCCTTAGGACCTGCTGGCTCAGGAAAGACATATACAGCAGTTGCATTAGCAGTAAGAGCCTTAAAGGCAAAACAAGTAAAACGCATAATCTTAACTCGTCCAGCAGTAGAAGCAGGGGAGAACTTAGGGTTTCTTCCTGGAGATTTAAAAGATAAGCTTGATCCATATCTTCAACCTCTTTACGATGCTTTAAGGGATATGATAGTTCAACAAAAGCTTGAAAATTATTTAGAAGAAAAGGTAATAGAAATAGCACCTTTAGCTTTTATGAGAGGAAGAACTTTAGATAATGCCTTTGTAATACTTGACGAAGCTCAAAATGCAACCTATTCCCAAATGAAGATGTTCCTAACTCGTATGGGAAGAAATGCAAAATTCATAATTACTGCCGACCCAACCCAAGTTGACCTTCCACTTAACCAACCTTCAGGTCTAAAAGAAGCAACACAATATCTAAAAGACATAGAAGGAATAAGCTTTGTATTTCTAAATGAATTTGATATTATCCGTCACCCATTAGTAACAAAAATAGTGGAAGCTTATTCTAAAAATGAAAAGAAATAACAAAGGAAATTAACCCTTAATCTCCGCAAACCATAATCTAATCTCCGCATATTTTGCGGAGATTATTTTTTTATGCGGAGATTAATATGTATTTTTGCCGAAAACTACATTATGAGAAATATATATATATATCAAAAGGAAGGTTGGCCTAATTTTTATTGGGATAACGAGATAATAGCACCACTCTTATTAAATGTTCGTTATATTCAAGGACAATTAATAGGTAAGATGAGTGTGTTTGGTTTTGATTTAAAGAACGAAACTCATCTTTCTACAATAACAAATAATGTACTTAAATCATCAGAAATAGAAGGCGAATATCTAAATACTGATCAAGTTCGTTCTTCTGTTGCTAAACGTTTGGGAATGGATGTTTCTGGCTTAATTCCTTCAGAAAGAAAAATTGAAGGAATAGTTGAGATGACTTTTGATGCAACTCATAATGCTAATAAACCTTTAACAAAGAAACGTTTATTTTCTTGGCATAAATTATTATTTGAAGATGGAGAAAGGGATTCAAAATTAAGTATTGGTGCTTGGAGAAAAGAAGAAGGAGGGGAAATGCAAGTAGTTTCAGGTGCAATGGGAAAGGAAAGAATACATTTCCAAGCTCCTGACTGGTCTACAATAGATTCTGAAATTGACTTATTCTTAGATTGGATAAATAATAAGACTGATATAGATAATATTTTTAAAGCCTCAATAGCTCATCTTTGGTTTGTTACTATTCATCCTTTTGATGACGGTAATGGAAGAATATCAAGAGCAATTGCAGATATGCTTTTGGCTCGTGCAGATGATATTCCACAACGTTTTTATAGTATGTCTTCTCAAATAAGAATTGAAAGAAAAGACTATTACGATATACTTGAAAAGACACAAAAAGGAAATTTAGATATAACTAAATGGATAGAATGGTTTTTAAATTGTTTAGAAAGAGCTTTTGTTCAAACAGATGCTAATATAAATAAGCTGATGAATAAATCAAAGTTCTGGGAAAATAATAAAACCATAGTCTTTAATGAACGTCAAACAAAGGTAATTAATCTTTTATTTAATGGCTTTGAAGGAAAACTAACATCATCTAAATGGGCGAAGATAAATCATTGTTCCCAAGACACAGCCCTTAGAGATATAAAAGACCTAATGCAAAAAGAAGTGCTTATAAAAGAAGAACAAGGAGGAAGAAGTACAAACTATGAATTAAACATATAGAATTATTATCAAGTATAAATCCAAAAAGAGCTTTAATTATATTTTGATTCTTATGCAAACAACAAAGAGGTTTGGATATTTATATCTCAAACCTCTTTGTTGTATAGGACTTTGTTTATTTATTGTCCTTGTTAGATTTTCGTCTTTTTATTTATAAAGATATCTTTTAATCTTTAGTGTAGCGGTTTTTTCGAATTCGGTTGTGGATTCTATTATTAGGGATAGTTTTGAGAAGCGATTCAGTCTTTCATTGGCTGATTTAAGGAGGTCTTGCTTTAGGTGTTCGTAGGCTTTTGTGGCATCTTCTTTGTAGATAGTTAATCTCTTTTCTAATTCTGCTGGGTTGAATTGAACCATTGCTACCAATTTGCCTTTTCTTTCTACAACAACACTTTCAAGAACTAAATTACTTTGATTTAGAACCATTTCAATTTCTTCTGGATAAATGTTTTCGCCTGTTGCTCCAACTATTACATTTTTTAGTCTTCCCTTTATTTCGTAACGACCATTCTTTTCAGTTACCAAGTCTCCTGTTTTAAACCAACCATCTTCAGTTAGAACTGATTTTGTTAGTTCAGGGTTTTTATAATAACCTTTCATTATGTTCGGTCCTTTTACCCAAAGTTCGCCTTCGTTTGTTTCTGGATTTACATCAACTATCCTTACTTGAACATTTTTAATTGGGAAGCCTGTTGTTTGCCATGATACTTCATTAGGGTTAGCTCCAATTATTAGAGGTGCTGTTTCTGTTAATCCATATCCAATTGCATAAGGGAAATGTTTTCCAAGACGAAGGAATAATTCTGTTTCTCCATCAAGTTTAGCTCCACCTATTCCAAAGAATGTTAATCTTCCACCAAATGTTTCAAATAGTTTCTTTGCAGCTTTACGATACATTATTCTTCGGAAAAGATTACTTGTTAAAAGAATCCTTCTAAATACAGTCTTTTCTAATTCTGGTTTAATGATGTTTTTATAAGCTTTCTCTATAAATAAAGGTACTGTTAGTATTGTTGTTGGGCGTACTATTTTTACGCTTGACATAAATGTTTGGGCTATTGGCAGTTTGTTATGGAAGTACATTGAAGCTCCTTTCATAACAACTGTAAGAAGACCTAATGAGTTTTCAAATGTATGAGAAAGAGGAAGTACAGAAAGATAAACATCATCTTCTGTAATTGGCCAAATAGAATGTACTTGAACTAATTGTGCAGCTAAATTACCATGTGTTAGCATTACACCCTTGCTAAAACCAGATGTTCCAGAGGTGTAAATTATAACAGCAAGGTCTTCAGGAGTTGGAATTGATATCTTTCCAAGAGATTGAATTTCTTTTTGGCTTGTTATCTCAAAATTATCAAGATTAACTATTGTATCTATATTTACGAGTAATTCCTTGTCTATTTTTTCATTTAAACGTTCTGAAACAAATATTAGCTTAGCATCTGAGTGATTGATGCAGTTTGTTATTTCTTCTTTTGTGAAATCAGGTAAAAGAGGAACAATCACAGCTCCCATATCAGCTATTGCAAAGTATGAAATAGCCCAATTAGGAGAGTTTTGACTAAGAATAACAACCTTATCTTGGTAACCTATACCTTGATTAACTAATATTCTTTGAACATCTTTTACTTTCTCAAAAAACTCAGAGAAAGTTATAGCCTTTTCACCAACAAAAGCCATTAATGGATTGTTTGCAAAGTGTTCTACGCTATATTGTAAAACCTCATGCAGTGTTTTTGAATTTAACATTAAATATGTTTTGGTTTCTACTAAAGCTTTTAATGAGCAAAAACCCTCATTAAATTATTTGCAAAGGAACAACTTTTTTTTCAATTAGAGTCTATTTATTCCTTTTCCCTTTTTTGCATTAGGAGATATGGATACGTGAGATTCTTCCAATATCTTCTTTAGTTTAGGGTCGGGGCGGAAGGTTATTCTTCCTGTTTTCACTATTGCCTTATCAATATCATCAGGAGAATCCATAGGTGTTGATTTTACAGATATGTTTATTGTGCCTATGCCATTAAGCTTAACACTATTTCCAATTGATAAATCTATAGCAGCCCAGTCTGCTAGACTTGAAAGAACAGAATACACATCACCCTTTGTCACAGATGTTGCTTTTTCAATTTTTTCTGCAAGTTCTTCTGTTGAGGTGCAGCTAAATGTTTCCTTAACTGCATAATACTTTTCTTGCTCCTGACCAGAAGCATCCTTGAATTTTCTCTTCCAAATCTTATATCTTAAACTCATGATATTTGGATTTTGGTTAATAAAAAGGTTAATTATTAGCCCAAGACTTGATAATTCAAAATTTTTACGCCATGTTAATGACTTAATAACGCTGATTTTATTAATTCTCAGGCTATTATTATAACTTAATTTGCCTATGTTTATTGTGTGAAATGGCATCTCGTAACGACGAAACGCCATTTCGTCATTATGAAAAGGCATTTCGTTTTTATGAAATGGCATCTCGTCGTAACGAAATGGCGTTTCGTTGTAGCAAAAAGACTAAAATTAAGTGATGAAATGACCGATATATTTTATAAAGTTGGCGTTATTCACTCATTAAAAGCCTATGATAATTTCTCAAGATAGGCTTTTTTACTTATAAGATAGTTTTTTCTGTTTTAAGATAACCTTTCCTGTTTTTAAGATAGCCTTTTCTACTTAAAATATAGCTTTTACTTTTTATAAAGATTGTCTTATCGACTTATTAAAAGGTTATATCCAAGAAGGGTTAAGGCTAATCCAAGCAATATACTGGCTAAAATGTATGAAATTGCTTGAATGTTTTGTGAGCTTTGGAAGAGCCGCATTGTTTCGGCAGAAAAGCTTGAAAAGGTTGTGAAGCCTCCACATAATCCTATAATGAAAAATGAACGTAAGGAATAATGTGAGGCAAATTGATATCTTTGAGAAAGTCCCAAGAGTAGTCCTATTAGGAAACAACCTAAAAGGTTTATAAAAAGAGTAGCCCAAGGAAAAGATGAGTTTGTCTTACTTGCAAATAATTCACTTATTCCAAATCTGGAAACAGAACCAATTGCTCCTCCTAAGGCTACTAATAAATATGATTTCAATGTTTATTCTGATATTTGTTTTAGAATTCGAGCAGTGTATTCTTTTTCAATAGCATCTGCTTTTTCTATTAATTCTTGTCCTTTACCTATTATGTCATCAACAAAGGCTTTATCTTTTAATGATGATGCATTAATCTTCATATTCATAAAGGCTCCATAACAAGCTGCTCTTGCACATAGAATACCAACTCCTGCATCTGTTACTGAATTAGGGTTTCCTGTTTCTACCATTGCCTTGCATATTTCAAATACTTCAAATGATTTGCAAAGTGTTCGGTAAGGAATTTCTATTGCATATTTTGTTGCTTCTTGAATTGCATTTGTTCTTGCTGCTTTTTCTTCGTCAGTTTTCTTTGGTAGGCCAAAAGCGTCCATTATCTTATTGAAAGCATTTGTGTCTTCATCAACAAGGTGGATTAATTCGTCTTTTAAGGCTTGTCCTTTTTCTGCAATTATTGAGAATTCTTCCCATCTTTCATCCCAACCTGCTTTATGAGAAGATAGATTAGCTACCATTGTTGCAAGTGAAGCTCCAAGTGAACCCATATAAGCTGCAATTGAACCACCACCAGGAGCAGGGCTTTCTGATGCTGTTTCATTAGCAAAATCAACACAGGTCATATCAACTAATTTCTTCTTTGACTTGTCTTCTATTAGATATTCAATTACTTTTTCTTCTGGGATAAATGGTTTTAAATCATCTAATCCCATTGATTTTATTGCAATCTTTATTATTTCCTTTTCATCAATTCCAAGTGAACGTTCTTGTTTTGCAAGATAGTATTTACCTGCATCAATCAAAGTTTTCTTAGGAATTAAACCAACTATTTCAACACCTGTTACTCTTATTCCTCTTGCTCCTGCTTTTTTACAAACTTCTTCAAAACAAATATGAAGAGGAGTTTGAGATATATTAGTAATATTCATTGAAACTTGTGCAATTCCATATTCTTCAATAAACCAGCCAATAGCTTTAGTTCCTTTTAAAGAACCTGGAATCATTATTGCTTTACCATTTTCATCTTTCAATGGTTTTCCATTAACTTTTCCACCTTCTCTTGCAGGACGTCCTTTTTCTCTTACATCAAAAGCAATTGCATTTGCACGACGAGTAGATGTTGTGTTAAGGTTATAGTTTACTGCAATAAGGAAATCTCTTGCTGAAATAGCAGTTGCTCCACTATGAGCAATGTTTTCGCACCAATTATCTGGTCCAAAACAAGGTTTCCAATCACAGCTTTGTATCTTTTCTTTTAATCCTTCATATTCTCCTGCACGGCAAGAAGCAAGATTTCTTCTTTTTGGTTCCATACAAGCATTTTCATAACAATATACAGGAATGCCTAATTCTTCACCAACTCTTTTTCCTAATGCTCTTGCATATTCTACAACTTCTTCCATTGTAATTCCAGATACAGGAATTAAAGGGCATACATCTGTTGCACCAAAACGAGGGTGGTCGCCATGATGTAATTTCATGTCTATAAGTTCAGAAGCTTTCTTAATTACTCTAAAAGCAGCTTCACAAACATCTTTAGGTTCTCCAACAAAAGTAATAACAGTTCTATTTGTTGTAGCACCAGGATCGACGTCTAATAATTTAACGCCATCAACTTTTTCTATTTCATCAACAACCTGTTTGATGATATTTTGGTTACGTCCTTCACTAATATTAGGAACGCATTCAATTAATTGCTTCATAAAGATATTACCCTTTAATTATTTATTTCTATTCAAATTATATTTGCTATAAAAAAAGCAAAGTAAAATAATAATTTGCAAAGTTCGGCAAAAACTCTGAGTTGACAATGTTTTGAGAAATTTATAATAGTTCTTTTGAAAGAAATTCTCTAAGATGGTATTGTTTAATGCCCTTATAATTAGTACCAGAAAGGAATGAATCCATAGAAATTACATATTTTGGATAACTGTTTTCTATCTTTAATAGATTGCCAAATTCTCTTTCTTTTGTTGTTTCATCTGCTATCATATAACAAACTTGTATATAAACTTTTTCGTTATCCTTTACGCCAATAAAATCAATTTCCAAATTATCTAATTTACCAACGTAGACTTGATAGCCTAATATAATTAAGTGTTGGTAAACTGCATTTTCCATCAGTTTCCCAATGTCGTTATTAAAATTAAGGGTATGTTTACAATTTCTAAGTCCTAAATCTTCAAAATAATATTTGTCTCCAACTTCGAACTTTTTCAAACCTCTTATATCTATTCTTTGTATCTTATTAATAATGTAAGCATTGTTTAATGCTCTAAGGTAATTAATAATTGCATTAACAGACATATCTGTTCGTTGAGATTTTAAAAACTTATGGATATTATTTGCTGAAAATATATTTCCTACGTTATCTGCGACATAATCAACTAAAGTTTCAAGAAAATCAACATTCCTAATATTTTCCCTTCCAACAACATCTTTTAATATAATTGTAGAATACACATTTCTAAGATATTCAAATGATATTTCATTGTTTAATGGTAAGCGAGAAAGGTAAGGTAAGCCTCCATATGTTAAGTATTTTCTCAATGAATCATCATTATTCTCTAATTTGTGAAAAGAGAGAAACTCAAAGTAAGATAAACTATGTATCCTGAATTCAATATATCTTCCAGCTAAAAATGTTGAAAGCTCACTTGAAAGCATCTTTGCATTGCTTCCTGTACAGAAAATATCACATTTATCTTCTGCTAATAAGCTTCTTAATACATTTTCAAAATTAACTATATCTTGAACTTCATCAATAAAGAGATAGTTTTTCTTTAGAGGTAAGAGTTTATCCTTTAGATAATCAAATAAATCAATATCATTTTTAATCTTACTAAACTCTTCGAATTCTTTATTTATATATATGATATTTGCGTTTTTATCCTCTTTTCTAATGTCTTCCATTAATTGTAAAAGGATATAGCTTTTGCCTATACGTCTTTGTCCAGTAAGCACTTTTATTATTCCCTTTCCAATAAAAGGTTTAATACGATTACTATATAAAGGTCTATCAAATATTTCCATTATTCTATCACTTATAAGTTATAAACAGTGCAAAAATAATAATTTTATTGGTTATAAGTGATAAAGTAGTAAGAAAATTACTTTTTATTGGTTATAAGTGATAAAAAAAAGTATGTATTCATGTTTTGTTTTGCAACATGAATACATACTTCACAAATAAGTATTGAAATTGAATTAGTATAGTACTTTGTTAATAGTATCTTTCAACGTCTATTAATCTTACTCCTCCTAACCATACGGCAACACATCCAACAACTCCATTCTTTCCTTTTTGGGATATAGGTTGAAGGGTTGTGTCATCTACTATTTCAAAATATTCCAATTCAAAGTCTTTTATCATCTTAAATTCATTATTAACGAAGCTCTTTAATTGTGAGAATGATAAGTTGTCTTTAATTGAAGATGATTTATGTAGGATATAATGAATCTTTGGTGCAATTTCTCTACACTCTGGACTTAATCGCATATTTCTTGAACTAATTGCCAAGCCATCTTTTTCTCTAACAATAGGGCAGGATACAATTTCTACAGGAGAGTTTAATTGCCTTACCATATCTTTTATGATTGCTATTTGCTGAAAATCTTTTTCTCCAAAATAAGCTTTATTTGGGTTTACCCAATTAAATAAACGGCTAACAATTATTGCTACACCATTAAAATGTCCTGGTCTTTGTTTGCCTTCCATAACTTGTTCTAAAGTTCCAAAAGAAAAACTTTCAGTTGCTTCTTCTGCGTATACTTCTTCTGCTTTTGGACAAAACAAAATATCACAATTGTTTTCTTCTAACAAAATACTGTCTTTTTCAATATCACGAGGATATTTATCTAAGTCTTCCTTGTTGTTGAATTGTATTGGATTTACAAAAACACTACTAACAACAATATCATTTTCATCTTTTGCTTTTTTGATTAATGACATGTGTCCAGCATGCAAAGCTCCCATTGTTGGAACAAGCCCAATTGTTTTACCTTCCTGTCTTAGTATTTCAATGTATTGAGTAAGTTCATTAATATGTTCAATCTTCTTCATTTATTTCCCCTTTCTACAAATATTATTTTATAAGTCTTTATCAGTTACATCTTCGTAATCGGTTTCTTCAACTTTTTCTTCTGTGTTATTTTTAGTGCTATTGCTACTAAAACTTTCTTCAACATTTTTCTTTACCCTATAGATTTTTATTATGAAATCTAATAAATAACTGATGAAAGTAATTATTATACTAAAAAGTAAAGCGTTCCAAAAACCGTTTACTTCAAATCCATTAAGAAAATAGCTCGTTAAAAGAATAATAATTGCATTTATAAATAAGTTGAAAAACCCTAATGAGAATATCATTATTGGAAATGATATTAAAACCAAAATAGGTTTAAGAAATGCGTTAAGCAAGCTGATTAATACGGCTGCTAATAGTGCATCAATTATATTATCCACTTTTGCAATTGAAAATAAATAACAAGTAATGAATATAGAAATAGCCATTAATAATGTCTTAACCCAAAACTTTGAACTAAGTATTGAAGGGTTATCTCCAGAGAAATTCATTTTAATCAAGCCCATAATATTATTTTTAAATTAGCCTGCAAAGATAGTAATAAAAAATTAATGCGTAAGTTTGCAAAAAATATTTTACTATGAACAAAGGTAGAGAAACAAAACCACATATTGGAGTATTTGGAAGATGCAATGTGGGTAAAAGTACATTGATTAATAAACTTGTAGGACAAGAAATATCAATTGTAAGTAAACAAGCAGGTACAACTACAGATTCCGTTAAGAAAACAATGGAAATAAAAGGTATAGGTGCTGTTGTTCTTATAGATACTGCTGGTATTGATGATAAATCAATGTTAGGAGAAAAGAGAGTTGAAAAGGCTTATCAAATATTTTCTCAAATAGACTTGGCTCTAATCGCTTTTAATAATGATTTTGGATATGAAGAAAACAAGTTAATTGAAGAGTGTAAAAGATTTGATACTCCTTATGTATTAATTTATACAAAGAGTGATTTGTCTCCATTGCGTAAAGACCTTAAGGAAACAATAGAAAAGACATATAATCAAACAATTATTGAGTTTTCTCAGGATAGTTCTGAAAGTAAAATAAATCTTACGCAGAAAATAAGAGAAACAATACCTCCAACCGCTTATCAAGAGAAAAGAATATTAACAGGTTTAATAAAGGAAAACAGTGTTGTCCTTCTTGTAACTCCAATTGATAGTTCAGCTCCAGAAGGAAGAATGATTTTACCGCAAGTACAATTAATAAGAGATGTGCTTGATAATAATGCAATAAACATTGTTGTAAAAGAAACTCAGCTTGAATATGCTTTAAAAAATATTTGTCCTAATCCAGACTTAGTTATTACAGATAGCCAAGCTTTTGATTATGTAAGTAGTGTTGTCGATGAAAAAATACCATTAACAAGTTTTTCCATAGTATTAGCTCGTTTGAAAGGTGCATTTGATGAATATGTGAAAGGCACACCAAAACTTGATAGTTTAAAGGATGGAGATAGAATATTAATGTTGGAAACTTGTTCTCATCAACCAACTTGTGAGGATATAGGAAGAGTAAAACTCCCTCAATGGATAAGAAACTATACAAAGAAAAGTCTTGAATTTGATGCTGTAGCAGGCTTGTCATCTTTACCACGACCAATAACAGATTATGCAATGGTTATTCAATGTGGTGGTTGTATGGCAACAGAAAAACAACTTCAAAGCCGACTATTGCCTATAATCGAAAAAAATATTCCAATCTCCAATTATGGAATTTGTATTGCATATATGAATGGAATATTCCAAAGGGCAACAAAGATGTTTGATAAAAAACAATAGTTAATATAACTTATTCCGAAATAATTTACTATTTTTGACAATTGAATTATAGCATTTTTTAATGAAGAAACTTTTTATAATTATTTTTACTGCCTTATTATTAGGGTCTTGCTCTAATGAACTATACAAGTATTACGACTACGATAACTTGGTATACGCATATGGTAAGAGGGATATTTCAGAAAAAGAAATGAAGAAATTTGTAAAGAAATATTCTCGTATAGTTTCTTTTCCAAAAGGCACAAGAAAATTACCACCACCAGGAGCTTGTGCAGAATATGCATATCTTCTATTTAAACAAGGTAAGGTTGATGAAGCAAAAGAATATTTTGCAAAAGAAGTAGTAATTTATCCTGAATCTCAAACCTATGTTAATACACTAATGAAATCACTTGGACTATGAAAAAGTTATTGATATTATTAACTGTATTATGTCTTTTTGCAAGTTGTGATGTTGCAAAGAAATTGATTGATAAAAACCTCCCACAGGAAAAAGATCAAACAGAAGATGTACTTTCGGAAATAACAGGGGAGAAGAAAGAAAAAGTGGTTGATACAACTGTTACTGTTCTTAGCAAAAAAGAAATTAAAAAGCTTAAAAAGGAAAGAGAACGCCAAGAAAAAATAGCTTCAGGGGATACCCTTTCTTGCTTTAAAAAGAAATGGTTAGAGTTCTTTCCTAAGAAGGTAGATAGAATAATTTCTTATCCTAAGATATACTCAGAACAACCTAAATCAATAATGATAATTTATCCTTGGAATCGTTCTAAGAATCAAGAAGCTTCTGAGATGTTTATTATTAATTTAGCAAAACAACTCTCTCAAAGAGGTTATTATGTTATACCTCCAATTACAATAATGGATAAACATAAAGAAGATACAATGTTTTCTTCACAATATATAAAGGCAACTGATGCAAAGAAATATAAGCAAGAATATGGCGTTGATGCAATAATGTTTATAACAATATACTCAATGAATAAACCTTGGTGGTCAACAAATGTTAATTCAGTTGCTGAATATCGTTTAATATCAACAGGTACTTGTGATACTCTTTTTTATCGTAAGGCAAATTTTAATTATGATAGTCCAGTTCCTTCATATAAAGTTGATAAGTCAAAAGATACTTATGAAATGGATGCTAAAATAATACCTCTTTTTGGAACTTGCTATCAAATGCAAAATTCAGTATTTATGGACTTCCCTTATGGACCATATCATAAGAATTATTTAAAAGACAAAAAGAAATTCTCTTACCAAAAAGAGATGAAGTATACGGTTGATATGAGACCAAGCTAATCTTATAGGATGAAACAAAAAACAGTTTTCTTTTGTAAAGAATGTGGCGCACAATCATCAAGTTGGATAGGAAAATGTCCACAATGTGGTAGCTGGAACTCTTATGTTGAAGAGGTAATACAAAGAGAAGGAGATAGTAAATTTAATAAGAAAAAAACTCAGCCTTCTTCAAAACCACAACCAGTAAACGAAATAACATTTTCAGAAGATAAAAGGATTAACACCTATAATACAGAGTTAAATAGAGTGTTAGGTGGAGGATTAGTTGTAGGAAGTGTAATATTAGTTGGTGGCGAACCAGGGATAGGAAAGAGTACTCTTTTACTTCAAGTTGCCTTAAACTGCAAAGGAAGAAAGATACTTTATGTTAGTGGAGAAGAAAGTCTTCAACAAATTAAGATGAGAGCCGATAGGGTAGAAGGGACAAATGATAATTGCTTTATTCTTACGGAAACAAAAATACAATCCATCTTTCAGCATTGTGAAGATTTAAATCCTAATATAATAATAATTGATTCAATACAAACAGTTACAACAGAAGATATTGATTCATCAGCAGGAAGTATTTCTCAAATAAGAGAATGTGCATCAGAGTTTCAAAGATATGCCAAAACAACAGGTTCAGCAATATTTTTAGTAGGTCATATAACAAAAGACGGAACAATAGCAGGACCAAAGATATTAGAACATATAGTTGATACTGTTCTTCAATTTGAAGGAGATAGAAATTATGGATACCGTATGTTACGCTCTGTTAAAAACCGTTTTGGTTCAACATCTGAATTAGGAATATATGAAATGCAATCAAATGGGCTAAGAGAAGTTTCTAACCCTTCTGAAATCCTGCTCTCACAAAGAGATGAAGCATTAAGTGGAACAGCAATCTCAGCTACAATGGAAGGCACAAGACCAATCCTAATAGAAACACAGGCTTTGGTAGCTAATTCAAACTATGGAACAGCACAAAGAACATCAACAGGTTTTGACCTTCGTCGTTTATCAATGCTCCTTGCTGTATTGGAAAAACGTGGAGGATTCCATTTAACAAATAAAGATGTCTTTTTAAATATAGCAGGAGGAATAAAAGTTGATGACCCAGCAATAGACTTAGCAGTTGTTGTAAGTATAATATCCTCATCAGAAGACATAGCAATAAGTTCTCAATATTGTTTTGCAGCCGAAATAGGTTTAAGTGGAGAACTAAGACCAGTAATACGTATTGACCAAAGAATAGCCGAAGCCGATAAATTAGGCTTTGAGAAAATATTTATTTCAAAATACAACACAAAAGGCTTGGATACCACTCGTTTCAAAATAGAAATTATACCCTTAGCCAACCTTGAAGACGTTCTAAGGTATATTTTTGGATAAATAACTCTCTAATTTTTAATCAATAAAAATATTATTTTAAGCTCATTTTATAGGTAATGATTTTAGTTAAATCATCAAATTGACTATTGTCTCTTATTTCAAAGATTAATTGTCTAAATTTACCTACATGTTTAGTGCTGTCATAGCTTGTGATTATTGATTGATCAATATCTAAATTATAAATACCTAAAGAAGTCTTTTCATTAAAGTAGAATCCTATCTTAATATAAGTTTCCCAAATAGAAAGCCAGAAAACTGTTTTCTTTTTATAGGTTACTTTGCATAAATATGTTTTTCCATCTTTATAATAGTTCCAATTTAAAATTAGATCATAAGAGGTAAGTAATGCTTCTAATTCTTGATAAGCATTGAAAACATCTCCTAATAATGTTTGTAGGACATTATTATTAGGATAAATGTCTTGTTCTCTAAGTAATAATTTTTCCATAAAATAGTTTTCTATTGATTTCCCTTTTCTTTGTTTTGTTAATATTGATTTGTCTTTAAGAGTAGTGTAAGATAGTGGATTATTTATGCTACAAATTTAGAAAATAATATCTTATTGCCACTAATATCTCTAAGAGAAAATGAATATATAAAGAATCTAATTTTAGCAAATAAAGATATACTTGAAATTAAACAAATTCTTTTTTGATTTATATTTGATATAATTCCAAGGAAATTAAGTTTTGAACTACTTAAACTTAGTTTAGATATAGAAAAGATGCACATCTTTTGGGTGTTACGGTGTATACCGTAGCCCTTCTTTGGTGTACACCGTAGGGGAGTTTAAATGTACATCATAATAATTAATGATGCTTTATGGAATTTATTATCTTTTGGGTTACCCTTTGATTTAGAGTTTGTTTATAATTGCAAAGATATATAATTGTTTTTGATTTTGCAAGTTTGAGGTGGAATTATTTTTCTTTTTTTCCATAAAAAAGAGACGAAGTTTTGAGCTTCGTCTCTTTAGATGGAATAATCTAATTTGTTATTTTATCTTGCGATAATCATCTTTTTCATTAGACGTTTGCCTTCAAATTCCATAGTGTAGTAATAAATACCTTGTGTTAGGTTTAGGTTGTTTAGTTGGATTTCATGTTTACCTTCTGTATAGAATTTGTTTTCATTTTTTATTAGTTGTCCCATATTATTAACTATAAAGAAACGTGTGTTACCAGCTTCTGGGAGGTTAAATGTGATTGTTGTTGAATTTGTAAGTGGGTTTGGCACGTTTTGGTTTAAAGTGAATTGATTTGTTTCTTCAACTCCATCTAAACCGATATAGTCAACTACTTTGTATATCATTGTTGTGTCATTAGAACGATTTGCATCAAATTGGTAGTCTACCCAAGCTACAATATCATAAATACGATCATCATTTCTTGGAATTCTTTGGTTAAAGGTCAAGTAGTTTATTATATGTGAGTTTGGCTCGTTAAATTGCCAATTAAAAGGTTGTATTACAGGGTTTAACCAATTGCCATTTATAACATATCCTGCATTTACTGTTATTGGACCTCCAATTGTTCCTATATTCCTTGCTGTAAGTTGTACTTTTGACAGTATTGATGAAGTTTGTTCTACATATATAGTATCACTCTTAACATCTCTTACTCCCATATACAATGTACATGTAGTATCGTTTTCACGATTGTTATCATTATCTATAATAACATATCCACATATCCCTTGATATGGTGAATTCGCTCTAGGAAGTGTTGCTGTAAAATAATGATGTCCAAGTTCTCCAGAAGGTAATATGGTATTATCACGATAGATTTCTTCTACTGCATTTGTTTTATCTCCATTATAGTAATAACCTACTTTTATATGATCAACTCCTTCTGAGCTATTGTTTGCAAATGTTAGCTGTACTCCTAAATAATCAGAGTTATAGTCATCTACTGTTATATATTTTGCTTCAAGATCTCTTGTTGTAGTTGTTGCATTTACTCTCTTGTATAGGGTGTCATTGTTGTGGTAATAGTCACCATCTAATCCTGTCCATACTTTTAGATTGGATGCCCCATAATTAGAGTGATATTGAGTGTTGAAGTGATATATATATTCTTCATTGTTGTATAATGGAGGGGAGAAAGTTATTGTTTCTAATACTTCATTCTGTCCTGTTATATGATATCCAACAGGTAGTGTTGTTACAGGATCTAATCCCCAATTCTTTATATGTATTCCAACTTCTATCATATTATTTGATACAATTTGAGTGCTTGGTGATACTATATCAAGGAGAGCTATGTCTTTTTGAAGAGGTCCTATTACAACTTGACGTCTTATAGAGTCATTGTCGGAGTAAAGGTCTGTTGGATTTAATCTTGTAAATGCGCATATATTAAATGGGTTTGATGTCTCAGTATATACATATCTTCCCTGATTGAATGTGTAAACGAATGTATCTCCAGGATTAATGACAGTATCATATATTTCTTCACATTGAGGAATATGCATATCTTGTGATGTATAACACGCATAGAACCTTGTAAGAGCCTCTGAACCATAGTTTCTTATTTTTACTCTTGGGTAGTATGTTGAACCATAGTTAGGTAATTCTGTTGGAGTTATCTCTAAACTTACAACCCCTGCGTCTTGTTCTCTCAATGCTCTTCTTATTTCTATATTATCTATTGCGATACCATCCTTTGTTGATGAACCAGAATGGAAAATAAAACGGAATTGTACTGTATTTCCTAAGTTATAAAGCATATGATCTAATGAATATATGGTTTCTGTCCATACTTTTGAATTCACAAATCGGTTAGAGTCGTCATCATACCAATTTTGTCCCCATCCATCATCTCTTGCACCAAGTCTTTTCCACTCATTATTCCAATTTTTGTATTCAATAAACATATAAGAACCTGAAGCTAAATCTCTTCTCATCATAAACGAAAGAGTGTCTGGTAATACAATACCTTTATCAAATATTGGTGAGTAAAGAATACTTTCATTGTTTATAGGATACTTACCTAATAGTTTAGTTTTCCAACAATTTGGGGTTGAGTAAGGTCCTTTAATTGTAATGTTAGAAGAATCTGGAGTCCCAAATTCCCAACAATTTGTTGGTAGTTGAGGATTACTATTAAATGCATAGAAGTCATCATATCCTGTTGTATCAAATTGACAATAATATGGTATTATATATGTCTTATATATATAAGCACTTCTTCTTATTGTGTCGTTAATATGATATGGGTCACCTGTAGCATCTACCCAAGCTTTTAGGTTATTCATCCCTGTTGGAATTATTATACTATCTGCTAAACGGACTTCTGTTCTTGCTGCTGGAGCAAGTCCTCCAGACCAATTAAAGATTTGTTCATTCCCATCATTATTTGTCCAATGTATAGTAGCATTTGATAAAAGTGTTTTGCCTGTATTTCTTAGTATAACCCTGACGTTATTTTTTTGATTATGTAAGAGTTCTAATGGCTCAGTAAATTTCATTAATTCTGCATTTACATCCCAAGTATCTCTTACTAATACTTTATAATCTTCAACTTCTCCTCCTGTTGGAGACTCATTAGCCGTGAATGGAGTGCTATCACGTCCTTGCCAAAGAATTATTCTCATTCTTGAATGCCCAGATATTAGATTAGAAGGTACATTTATTTTTCCTTTTGCTATTAAACCAGACACAATTGTATCATTGAATACTTCTTCTGATCCATCAAATACGCCATTTCTATCCCAATCAATAAATACTCTTACCCAACCACCAATTTTACTCGTGTCTTCAATACTTGATGGTTTATCGCATTGAATATATATTGAGTCATATATTCCTTTAAATAATACAATTGGTGGTACAGATTCCGTAAAGTTTGTATAAGCAATACCTGAGCTATTAGAAGAGTTATCCATATTGCTTATTTGAACTCTTGTAATATCTAATGAGGATGAAGTTCCTGCAGATGGTGGATATATTGATGTCCCATTTATAGGTCTCACAAACCAATATCTTGAAGTATCATTTAATGCTGTAGCATCTCCAGGTACATCAATCCAAGTTCTGATTTTATAAGTTTTTGCAGGATTGCTAAAGTCAGCCAAAGAGTCAAACTTATAAATTTTAGAGCCATTAGGCTGTATTGTCAATGAACAATATTCTGTAACAGTTGTGATTGGAGATGTATTAGGTGATGTCTGTTGTATACTATATGAAATATTAAAGTTTTGCATATCCATAAGACCATAGTTTGATACTTTCACTTTAATTGTATCTGCTGCTGTCATATAAACCCAACCTTCTTCTGGAGGCTCAACTACTCCTTGCCCAGAAAGTCCAATACAAGCACCGTCAACAGGGTTTCTATCTAACATTGTAACATGTATAGGTGTGAATTGACTTTTACATGGATAAGAACCACTTAAGTTAACCCTAAGGTAAAATGTTGAATCAGTAAATAATTGAGTTGTTCTATATTTTGTTGAAGCAGCATAAGTATTAGGGGCGTAAAATGGATCTGCAAGATTTGAGTCTGCATACCATTTGATTGGATAAGAATTTATTTGAGTAGCCCATGGCTCAGCCCAAGTCCCATAATAAATAGATGTATCATAAGTTATAGGAGCAGGAGGGGAAACGTTAGAATTCACAGTAATATAAGCAGATGTATCATTTACTTTTACATTATCCTTTGTGAATGAAGCATAGGTTCTAAGACTCCAAGTTGTATTAACTAATCCAAGCGGATAGAAGTTTGCTGTTTGTTGGAATGTATAAGTTATTTGTCCATTTTTAGGGATAGAGGTATAAGTTCCATTTTCATCGGTATAAGGTAACTGGAGTAATTCTCTTACTTCCAAGTCTGGTCTTCCTACTACTTGATAACCTAACCATATAGAATCAGTTGGAAGTATTGTATTTTCGCCAATATTCTTAATAACCATCTTTATAGGAGTCGTATATAACTGACATCTTTCAGTTATTGGTTCGGTTCTAATTGTTTGGATATTATATCCAGGAATGGTTAAGAAGTTTGTACGTATAGTGTCATTAATTTGAATAGTATCTCCATTAAGAGTAGTATATACACAAAGGTTAAGAGAGTCATTTACACTTCTAAAATGAAGAGGT
Organism: Bacteroidales bacterium; assembly: GCA_041662185.1. Lineage (GTDB taxonomy): Bacteria > Bacteroidota > Bacteroidia > Bacteroidales > P3 > UBA10566. Next base: position 55,824 of record JBAZSY010000004.1, on the reverse strand, counting down.
GGGAACAATGGGTCTGTTATTGTGAAATCTGCGGAATCTAAAGAGTTAAGATTAAATAAAAATGATTGAGAAACTGTTTGTATAAAATTAGTTGTATCTGCATTGTATTTTAATACAGCTGTAATTTTAACACTATCCATAGCAAATAAACCAAAATTCTTTACTCTTACTTGAACATTTAAAGGTAGGTTTTCTATATATTTAATTGTTTTTAAAGGAGAAAGAATTCTAATTGGTCCACAATCTATACTAGTAAATTGATATTCATAAGCTCCAATTGTTGGTTTAGGTGATATAGGTCTATAATTTCCTAAAATATCTGAAGTTACATCATCTAAAGGTTCTCCCGAACGAACTATCTCGGAAGGATAAGATGGAGAAAGTAAGGAATCGTTAATAAAAGGATTTGATGAAATTATAGATAAATTATCTTGTGAGTTTGCAGCTTGTAATAGGGCTAATGTTGCTTTGTTACCAGACCAATAAATAGGTGCAACTCCATTTGTATTATAATTATTATTATTAGATAAAGTTACTTGTGTTGTTGGTGCATTTACATAATATGCAAAACCTTTACCAGCGTTCTCAAGATTATTATTTAAAACTTTAATATTAGAACAAGCCCCGCCAATATTTAATGCTTTTGAAGCATTACTGTTATTACTAGCTCTTACTCTTATTGTATTATAATAGATATTACCATTATTTAATGTGTCTAAATTCATACCAATATAAGCAAGAGCTCCAGTTGAGTAAGTCCCACTTAAGGAAATAGAATTATTTGCTATAAGAGCTGGTGTAAATACAGAAGCATAAACTTTTCTAACATCAATACCTATTCTAACTACATTAGCTGTACTTCCTTCAAGATAAATATTATTAGATAGAATTTGGATTAAACCATAAAGATTACTTGTATATATAGCTTTCGAAATATTACCATTTGCGTATTCTCTAAATTTATTATTTTCTATATTAATATTATTTGCACCATCTATGTTAATTCCATTAAACGCAAAGTAATTAAAGAATGAATTTGTAACGGTTATATAATTTGAAATAGTATCGGTTGGTAAGTTTGCATTTATGCCAGTTGCACCTCCTGAGAAATAAACCTTATTAAATAAAAGATTATTATTGGCCCCATCGATATTTATTAGTTTTGCTACTTCCTGAGCAGGATTAGCTAATGGATTAGATTTAATCACTACACTTTCAAATTTAATATTTGAAGAAGCATTTGCAATTTCAACAATAGAAGAATAAGTACTGTCATAGTTTTCGAATCTTAAGTTTTCAAATCTAATATTTGAAGCTCCATCTAATTTTAATGCAAATTGATCAATATTTGATCCTGCATTATATTTTAATACAACAGAATTACTATCGGTTGCATTTCCTCTAAAGGTAATTGTGCTTCCATTTTCAGTTCCTATAATTGAAGGAATAAATACTTGCTCATTATATCCATTATTAATAGGGTTAATATCAAATACTACATCCCCACAAATACCTGAATTTACTAAGGCAGTTACAGCGCTACTAATTGTAGGAAAGTCAGCAGTTGCACCTCCAATTGTTAGGTGAGAAGTTGTTGTATTATTACCAATACAAGAAGAAAAATTAAATGAAGTTGTGTCATTGGAATTAATAGTATCACAAGCTAAAATAGACCAAGCAGTAATATTATTATTACCGGAAACAAATGTTTTATTACCAATAGTTACTGTTGTTGAAGCTCCTGAAGCTAAGTTTCCTGTCCAGTTAAATGTTGTTTGAATTATTCCATTTACAACCCAAGCGATATCTGCAGAAGTTAATGGTGCTGTTCCATAATTCTTTAATTCTACTTGAATTGGAATAGAAATGCCAGACATAACAGTTGTTGAAGCAGGGCTTATCATTTGTGTAATACTTGCATCACATGAAGGAGGATCCCCAACGGTAACAACAACAGGAGTTCTAACACTTGAACAACCAAATTTATCTATATCGAACCTAATATTAGGTCTATTTGTGTTGCTCCCATTTGTAGGAGCTCCAGTCCATGAACAAGCATTAATTGTAGAATTATGGTAAGAAATGACAGAATTAAAGTTTGTTGTTGTATAATAAGTTTTAACAGTTTGAGTGTTTGGAGTTATTCCGGTGAAACAAATTTCAACTACAATATTTGATTGACCATCATAATAGAATGGTTCTGAAAAAGGGAATGTTTTCCAGCCAAGTTGATCGCTTCCGTTTGATATATTTAATGTATCAAAATAAACTTCATTTAATCCATATTGCCAAGTTGTTAGTGCTTCTTGGTTTGTAGTACCTATTTTAATAGTATAATTTGATAAAGTTGTTGCTGCTGAAACACTATATATATTAAACATTAAACTATTTATATTCCCATCTGAAAAGCCTAAGGCTGCAAGTTCTGATGCTTTAAATAAATATTGTTCTTTAACATTCTTATTATTAGGATTAAGTGGACAAGGATAAGAACTTGAATAGGTAACTCCTGTTCCAACTTGAATTGTATCATAAGCTATAAGCATTGTCCCAACGTAGAAAGTATCAGTTGTATATAATATTGGTGTAGTATAATTGATTCTATCTAATTCAACCAAAGATATTGGCGAATTATACCAAATTAACGCATCATTAGTATTCCCATCACTGGTAGCTGATGTTAAAATTGTTGAAGATGCATAAGGAATTGTAACACCTGAAGATAATGGAGATAATGGAGTCTTTAATGATGTAATTTGCATATAAGAAGTGTCATTTAAATGAATCACATCGGATGCTAAATTAGAAAAACATTTTATTGTAAATATTTTATTAGCTGTATTAGCTGCTAAGTTAACAGGATTAGAGAAAATAAATGCTACTGTATCATTAGGTTGAATAGTGGTAGTACAAGTATCATATAATGTTGTAACAAGGCTTGTCCCATCATAAACGTTTAATACTAAGGGGGTAGATGTGCAGGCTTGAACTCCTGTATTAGTTACTCTTACTTGAATTTGCTCGTCTGTTAATGTACAAACTGCAGATTCATTAATTCCAACTAATTCAACTGAAGCAACACCAGGGTCAACACTAGGAATTCCACTTACATGTACATTGTATGGAGACATAAAACCATAGCAGCCATTATCACTTTTCCATATTTGGGTTGAATCAAGAGTCCCTATTGTCATTAAATTAGTAGCAGATGATGCTACCCATCCATTAGAATCTATTGCAATATTACTTGTTCTAATAAATCCTGCCACACCAGAAGGAATGGTTATACCTCTTCCAGTCCAAATTGTAGATGGGATATTTGTATTTAGATTAAATTTAGCATCATTAATTGTTACAGCATCAATAATGGTATGGCTTGTAGTATCTTTTAATATAAAGCCCACTTTTGAATTAGCACTAAATGATGTCCCTGTACCTATATTGATATATTGAGATGAGTCTGATGAGGCTCCAGCAGCAATTTGAAGTACAACAGATTTATTTGCAGGTAATATATAATCACTAAAAATAACAGATTTAGTAGTGTTACTGTTAAGAGTATCTGTAGCCCCTATAGTGCCAATAAAATAAGCAAGTTGATACCCTTTTAAATTTACTGCACCATTACCATAGTTAGAAATTTCTATTGTATTAGTAGCTGTAGCCCAAGAAGGCAAATTAGCTGTTAGACCAGCAGCTGTTGACGTTTTTGAAATTTGAATTTCTGATATTTTTAATAATGGGATCTCTTCTTTTCTTGAGAAATAAAAAGTAGTATCATTAAAAAGGCGAGATGTTTGATAGAAGTGAGATTTTTTTACTGGAGTTGCATCACTAGTATTTAAAAACCAATAAATAGAATCATTACTGGTTACAGATAATTGTATAGAGTCTCCATAATTAATTGTATTATTTATAGCAGGAAGAGCTGTAAGCTGTTGCCTTGATAGAATATAACAGCCTGCAGTGTCATTACTATGAACTGTATCAGCAGTTAAAATAGAAAAGGCCGTAATTTTAAAATCTCTATCAGCTGTTGTTGTTACGTCAAAATTATAAGGCAATCTGAACTGATAATCATATACAGTATTAGGTTGAACAATAAAGTGGATTGTGTCTTTTTGAGAGGTTGTAACGGTTAAATTATCAACCTTGAACCAACATTGCAAATTGTTAGCAGGTATGGAATTTGAACTTATATTAGTAAATCTAATATTAAGATATTCATTACCTAAGCCACAAGCAGAATATCTGGTTTTGCCATCCGCAGCTATTGATTCTTCTCCTCTTTCAATCCAAACTTTTTGTACAAAGATATTACTTGGTGGTGGATTAAATTGAACAGCACCAATACAAGGATTATCTATTGTTGGACGAGGAGTATAATTAAAGTCATTAGTAACTTCAGTAAGTTGAGTCCCTTTGTAACAGAGGAATGTATTTGAGGTATTCAATAAGTTCCAGGCTGCAAATATAGGGTTTTCAACATAACTATTTTGGTCACCATTTCCTAAAGCAGTTTGCCAAGAAGCTAATGTAGTACAATTTGTTGTATTATATTTCCAAAGGATAGTACTTGGTGTTGAAACCATAGTTCCTAATTTCCAATAAATATTATTACTGAAATCTAAAGATGTTTGAGTTGTAGGATTAGCATATACTGCATATCCATAACCATCACTAACAATAATATTATTTTTTATTCTTACATTTGTAAGAGATTGTTCAGAATATCCTAGACTCATGCCATAAGCAACTTTTGAATATCCTAAATCTCTTGCATAAATATTATTATATGCTATTAATAAATTATCACCAGAGATAGCATTGATACCATAAACATGGGCTGTAGAAATTGTTGGATTTCCATTGTGCACACTAATCTTGTTATTAGCAATAATGGATGAATTAACTGAAGTTAAAATATCGGTGACATTTATTGCACTAACATTATTTAATTCAAATAAGTTTTTGGTTATTTGAAAATCTTTTGAATGTTGAATTAATACGTTATAAATAGAACCAGCAGAAATGGTTCTGTTATTTCTAAATGTATTTTTATCAATTGTTATATTTTGAGAGTATTCAGCATAGATAGCTGTTTCTAAATTATTAATAAAGGTGGAATTCTTAATAATATTATTATTACATAGATTATTTGTGGAAGACCCTTTGATATAGACTTGTGAACTTGCATCTCCATCAAACTTACAGCTATCAAGAGTTATATTATTTGCAGAACCGATATTTACAAAATAAGTTGGTCTTAGTCCATTGGGATTTTTGACAAAACTACATTTTTTAAATTCTATATTTGAAGTAGTATTTGACATTTGTATTAGGTTTGCTTGACCACAAATAGTATCATTGACACAAGCATCAGCGGAATAGAAACTAATATTCTCAAACTTATAATATTTGCATCCAGATAAGTCAATATTAGAATTTACTACTTTTATAGGTTTTATATTTACAGAGCTTGTAGTTGAAACACTCACAAATTTAATATAATTAATAGTTGAAGCACCTGCAATTGTAGTAGGGAATGAAAGTGTATCAGTATAATATTGTCCAATAGGTAAGTTTAAAACCTTAAATGTAACAGGACCAGAAACTCCACATCCTTGAAGCATTTTGAACACTTCCTTAAAGCTATTAAACTTTCTATCTGCAGTAACACCAGTAACATTACCAATTGCATATTCTCCATTCATTGGACCATTACAAGAAACAATTTCAAAGAAAGCAGTATCGTTATTTGGTTCCCAGTCAATATCAGGAGGAAGAATTTCACTCCATACTTTCATATACCTATACCCTGGGGTAAATGATGGTGTGTTGCTATTTATAAATTGGTAATTTGTATTTCCAAGAGGTGGAATAAATCCAGTCCACAAACCAGCATCTTGAATTGCAAGATTATCAATCTTATATTTTACCCTTACAGTATTTAAAGGTAAAGAACCATAATTATCTATTTTTACCACAAAAGGAGTAACAGAAGTATTTGCTTGTACTATATAATTTGATGGCGTTTGTAAAACAGAATCAATTCCAGCATCAATAGCTAACTGACAATCTCTAACAAATTTAAATTTAAAATTAGGCCTATAAGCAATTTGACCATCAGCAACATTAAATGGCGAAGTACAAGATCCAACGTAACCAGAAGTTACGTAAAATTGTCCTGTTACAGCAGAAGGGATATATGTTGGAGATCCTGAAGTCCCTGTAGCACCAGGAGCAACTATACTTTCAATTTTAGTGGTACCTCCAGTAGCACCATTTGGATTATCCCAACAAGTTCGTATTAACAAATCACTCACGCCATCCCATAAGAAAAATCTATCAAAGGTTAAATCTTGCCAACCAACAGATGGTGATACTAAATTAAAACCATTAGCACCAATCACTTGAGTCATATCGCCAGTATATATAACAGAAGATGAAAGCTGATATGAAGAATCTATATTGCCAACATAAGTATTAAAACCTAACATAGTATAACCACTAGTAGCTTGAGTTACATTATAACCAAGTCCTGAAATTTTACCAGGAGTTATACCTAAAGCTCTTAATTCTGAAGCTCTATATCTAAATTGATACATAGCTCTAACAGCATTAGTCTTTAACATTAATTCCTGAGAAGAAAGTCCTGTAGTTTGCATAGGTTGTTCTCCAACATAACCCCTAACACTACGGAATTCATTCCATGTTCCCAATACAAAAGGATATGTAAGCCTATTGTATTTTTCATCATTCATCACAATTCTCCATTTGGTAACAGTATCAAATCCACAGAAAGGGATATAACCAACATAAACAGGAGGATTAACAGTAGCATCATAAATCATTGTAACTTTACTTGGAGTGAATTGAGCTCCTAAAAGGTATTCTACATAAATAGAATCAGTTACAGGAGGAGGAGCAGATTGAAGAAATTGTATTTGAGCAACAATTTTTACATCAGTACAATTGGGATAATTATAAATACTAGGATATTCAGGTAAACTTTTAAGTTGAGGAACACGAACAGTATTACCAGCAGTAGACGCTTGAAAAATATTGAAGTCATCTATAAACCAACCTGCGTAAATGTTATTAGCAACACAAGAATTAATTTTAAATCTAATTTTAAATGAATTAGAATTATTTGAATAATCAGCAAATGCTTTATTTAGATAAAATATTTCGTGTCGCCAATAACTATTGTTTAAGCTTGTTTCAGGAGTATTACTAGTCCCCCAATCTGTACTATAATTATTTGATGCAAAGTAACCAAGCCAACCAGTCCCAGCACCACCACCATAAGTTGCATCATAGCTATTAGGGGAAACATTAGTACTATTTGTTAATGGGTACCAATTAGTACCATTGTCAAAGGAAATTTCAACTTGCCCAGCACCCTCAGGATTTTTTAACATAGGAATATGAGAGAACTCAAGTCTTACGTTACAGCCCGCATTACGAGTGTAAAGAGGAGATGTAAGAGTAGTAGGTTGACTACCTGGAGCAGTAACATTGCTCTTCAATCTGACACTTTGATTTCCTCTACTTGCCAAAGAAGTAACTATTTGAGCATTCGAAGATGCAACCCAACCAGTAGGAATACCAGATTCAAAACCTTCTAATGCAATTTGAGTTGGCTGTGCTTTAGCAACTAAGCCAAACATTAACAAACTAACACAAAGTAAAGATAGTTTTTTCATATTATTATTGTTTATTTATTATCAATTCCATTTTATAACAATAAGATTATCACAAAATTAAAGCTCGTTAAGTATTAAAAGTAGCCTAAAAATAACTTACAAATGTACATTTTTTAGTTATAACTACCAAATACATGCTCAATCTTTTCAAAATAAATAACAACAAAAACACGTAAAAAGTAAACGAAAAGAAAAATATTACTACATTTGCAACGTAAAAATATTCAATAACAAGCAACTATTAGCTTATAGTTTATGGCTTTTGTTAAAAAAAAAGATATGAAGAAAATAATAATTGTATTAGTCCTAAGCTTAGTAGGAGTACTAAGTAATCAGAATTTAAAAGCACAATCAGTAGAAGAAAGTTGCCAAATTATAGAAACAGAAGTAAAAGACGGCATATATTCTCAATTTTCCGTAAATTCAAATGGCTACTTAACATACGTATGGAAAGATAAAAAGAGTGATTCAGAAACAATTCTAACAATAGACCTTACAAAAGTAACAGTTTCAAAAGACGTATCACAACAGGGTTACAGAGTTTACATAAAATGCATTGATGGCATAGACTGCATAAATGAAAAAGGCAAATTAAAAAATGATGAAACCTATTTTTCTGACTTTGCAAAAACATACCTCCCTGCCAAAGATGAAAAAGGAATGACGATAATGTATAATCATCTCCTTTTCCTTTTGAAATTAGGTAATACTAATAGATAATTATTCTAAGATAATGAAGTCAAAAAAGTCTTAATAAAGGTTGAAATATAATTATTGACTTTGCTTAATTATAATATAGTCCAGAAAGATTAAATCTTTTTCCAAATAGATTAAATATAAATCCAGAAAGATTTAATATAAATTCAAAAAGATTTAATCTATTTTCAATAAATAATCTACAATATCCAATCCTTTTTCTCTATCATATTCACCTTCCAATCATTATAGTATTACATTAATTGCCAACCAGATATTATTTGGATACATAACTTGATGCAATAATTACTGCTTCTCTCATTTAACCAAACATATATTTGATTATTCCTCTGTTAGTTATATAACCATTATTAGATTTTAAAAGTATAATATTAAACTTGTTGGAATGAAATTATAAGGTGAAGAGACAAATTATATTATCTTATAAACATTATGATGCAATTCAGATATTATTTCTTTTATTGATAATTCTTGAAGGTAATCATTAGTTGTAATCATTAGTTGCATAGAAATAGCATTCCTATCAGGAGAATATGACGGTTGGATATATTTTTCATCAAGTAGAGTAAATCCTTTCCTTTTATAGAAATTTATTCTACGTATGGCATCTAAACTATTTGAGTGTTCTACTTCAATAATAATTGGCTTAGGTGTCTTTTCTTTAATTATATCTAATATCTTACTGCCATATCCTTTGTTTCGCAAGTTTTTTTTGACAGCAAAATGTTCAATATATGCGAAATAAGAAAAGTCCCATAACGATATTATTCCAATAGGTTTATTATTTCCTTGTTCATCTATTATTACAAAGAATCTAAATTTTTCTTTTTCTATTAGTTCGTAAATAAGTGAAAAGTCTCTTCTTTCATCTTGTGGAAAGGATTGTATATATACTTTTTCTGCAAAGTCTTTATATTGGCTTTGTTGTATTTTTTCAAATTTCACTTTGCTTTGAATTGATTAGGGAGTTTAGATTTTATCTTCTGAATTCTTTATTATATTATATAAGAATTCTCTTGCTCTAAATAGTTTGGCTTTGACTGTTCCTAATGGTATATCTAATCTTTCTGCTATTTCTTCGTATGATAATTCATCAAAATATCGAAGTTCAACTAATTGGCGATAATGTGGTTTAAGTCGGTTTACGATTTCTCGCATTAGAATAATTTTTTGCTTTTCTATTATCTTTTCTTCAGGGTCAAGAGTTTCTGATGGTATATTTATACCAACTTCTTCACCGTCTATATTCGTATATAAATTATCAATTGAAACTGTTTTAGCTCTTTTCTTTCTTATAAAATCGATACAATTATTAGTTGCTATTCGAAATAACCAAGTTGAAAATGCATAATCAGGAGTATATTGTTGAAGAGACTTAAATGCTTTTCCAAACGCTTCAAGAGTAAGATCATCGGCATCTACAGCTGAATTTGTCATTTTCAATAACATATAGTAGATTGGTTCACGATAAGTATTCATCAAATCGGCATAAGCTTTCTGATCACCCTTTTCTCTTGCTAAACAAACAAGTTGGTAATCTCGAGTTGCTTTATCTGTCAATTGAGATACTAATACTTCCATTTCTTCCTTTTTGTAAATAACGTAGTTGCGTTAATAATAGTATTGAAAAACATAAACATGATTTCAAATATCGGAGCAAATATAGCTATTTTTTTTGTACCAAGCGTTTTTGATGAGCGAAAATAGTAAAATATTTGTACAATATATTTCAATAATATCCCTACAACAACATATTCCCAAGGGAATTTAAAGACTATACTAACTATAGCTAAAGTATATAATAGGAATGTTGAAAAAGGTATTAATGAGGTTATAAATTTATCTTTTAATTTAAAGTGTCTTAGGGATGTATAGTGTTTTTTCTTTTGTATTATCCATTCGTACATTTTTTCTTTTGGAATAGAAAGGTTAATTGAGTCAGATGTAACAATTACTGACGTGTTACGAGGATTAGCTACTTTATTAATAAATAAATCATCATCTCCAACTGGAATATTGTATTGCGAGATAAATCCACCTTGTTTAAAAAACATTTCTCTCGTATATGCCAAATTACGCCCTAATCCCATATATGGGCTACCAATCATTCCTAAGCCTAAATAATTCATTGCTAAGGTTTGATTTTCATAATGTATTAATTTATTTAGCAAGCCTTTTCTTGTTTCATAAGCTGTATATCCCAATACGATTTGTTTATTATCAGTGAATCCTTTAACCATTTCACTTATCCAATGATAGCTTGAAGGTATTGTATCGGCTTCTGTTAAAAGGATTATATCATTTTTCGCTGATTTTATTCCTAAAGAAAGAGGATATTTTTTGCCAAGAAACTTATTCACATTGTTGTAGAGGTTTACAACGTTTAGATTTGGATAAATTTCTTTAAGTACATGAAGCACATATTCTGTTTCATCTACGGATGCATCGTTTACTACAACTACTTCAAAGTTTGGATATTCTTGTTCAAGTATTGTTGGAAGTCGTTTTTCTAAATTATATGCTTCATCTTTCACGCACAAAACAACAGAAACCGAAGGGAGTTTTTGATTTTCTTTCTTATTCCCTTTGTAAAAAGCTGTGCGACCATACACTACTATGTAGTAAATTATTTGAAATAATATTAAACTTCCTAATCCTACTGCAAAAGAAATGCCTATTGTATCAAACTGATATTGTAAAAAATTCATACGTTTATGATATAAAAACCAAACAAAAGTATCATAAATTCGCATTTTAATAGTAATTTTGTCAAAATATTTCCAAACAATTAATGTTGATAACTATTTAATGAATTTCACTATTGACGCTATTTCAAAGGATTGTAATGCTCGTGCAGGAAAAATAAAAACTGATCATGGCGAGATTCTAACCCCAATTTTTATGCCCGTTGGTACTGTTGGCTCAGTAAAAGCAGTACATTGTTCAGAGTTAAAAGAAGAAGTTAAGGCTCAAATTATTTTAGGTAATACTTATCATTTATATCTTCGTCCAGGTTTAGATATAATAGGACAAGCAGGAGGAATACAAAAGTTTAACTCATGGAATAAACCAATGCTCACAGATAGTGGTGGTTATCAGGTTTATTCCTTAGGACATAATAGAAAAATAACAGATGAAGGAGTTATATTTCGCTCTCATATTGATGGGAGTAAGCATATATTTACTCCAGAAAATGTAATAGATACACAAAGAATAATTGGAGCAGACATAATTATGGCTTTTGATGAATGCACTCCATATCCTTGTGAATATAATTATGCAAAAAAATCAATGGACTTAACTCATGATTGGCTTGATAGATGTGTAAAACGTTTTAACCAAACAGAATGTTCTTATGGATATTCACAAACTTTCTTTCCTATTGTTCAAGGCTCTATTTATAAAGATCTAAGAAAGGAAAGTTGTGAGAAAATAGTTTCGCAAGAATGTGAAGGAAATGCAATTGGAGGTCTTTCTGTTGGTGAACCAATTGAGGATATGTATGAATTAACTGATTTTTGTTGTTCAATACTTCCAAAAGATAAGCCTCGTTATTTAATGGGAGTAGGAACTCCTGCAAATATATTAGAATGTATTTCTCTTGGAATAGATATGTTTGATTGTGTTATGCCAACAAGAAATGGAAGGAATGGAATGTTATTTACTTCCCAAGGTATAATGAATATGAGAAATGAAAAATGGAAAAATGATTTTACTCCAATAGATTCTAATGGCACTAGTTTTATTGATACATTATACACAAAGGCATATTTAAGACATCTTTTCGTTGCTAAGGAAATCTTAGCTCTTCAAATAGCCAGTATACACAATTTAAGCTTTTATTTATGGTTAGTGGATCAAGCAAGGGAACACATAATTCAAGGAGATTTTCATTCTTGGAAAACAATGATGATAAAAAAGGTTACAAACAGATTATAAGATGTTTAATAAATTAGACAAGTATATAATCAAACAACTTTTGGCCACTTTTTTCTTGGCTATAGGGCTTATTATTCTTATTGTTATTGTATTTGATGTTTCAGAAAAGTTAGATGACTTCCTCGAAAAAAAAGCTCCAATTCATGAAATTATATTTACTTATTATGTAAATTTCATCCCTTACTTCGTAAATTTATTTGGTCATCTCTTTTTCTTTATTTCTGTTATCTTTTTAACCTCTAAAATGGCTTCGAGAACAGAAATCGTTGCTATATTAAGTTCTGGTATTAGTTTTAGACGCTTTTTAAGACCATTTCTTGTTTCTTCAATTCTTATAGCGCTTTTAAATGTTTATTTAACCAATATACTTATTCCTCAGGTAAATAAGCCAAGAATTGAATTTGAAAAACTCTATTGGCGTAACCCGTATAAAAACCAACAATACAATATACATATTCAACTTGACCCCAAAAATCAGGTATATGTTCAAAGTTTTAATAATACAAATTCAACAGGTTATCGTTTTACTAAAGAAACGTTTAATTCTATTGGTGTTTCCAAGAAAATTACAGCTCAAAATATAATTTATGATTCAATTAAAAGGAATTGGACACTTAACGACTTTTCTATTAGAACAATTGAAGGCTTACGTGAAAAATTAATTACTGGCGACAAAATGGTAATGGATATTGGAATGAAACCAAATGATTTTAATATCAATGCTGCCAAAGTTGAAACAATGACATTTTCAGAGCTTAATTCTTTTATAGAAAAAGAACGTATAAGAGGTTCAAAGAACGTTAACTCATATTTATTAGAAAAATACCAAAGACTATTTAATCCTTTAGCTTTCATTGTTCTTACATTAATTGGAGTGTCTTTATCCTCACGCAAAACAAGAGGGGGAACAGGAATTCATCTTGCTTTAGGCATTACTCTTGCTTTTTCATTTATTATGATGATGAAAATAACCTCGGTATTCTCAACCAAAGGGAATCTACCACCTTTAATATCGGTACTTATTCCAATATTTATCTATACATTAATTGGCATTTACTTATTTAAAAAGGCACCAAAATAGCATTAATAAATTAATAATAACATGATAGTAAATAAGTTAATTAGTAAAATAGCTAAAACAAGAATACCACAGATAGAGTATTTCATGGATAATCCATTAGAAGTACAGGAAGAGGTATTTAAAAGTCTTATATTATCTGCAAAGAATACTATTTGGGGAAAATACTATGACTATCAAACAATAAAAAAATGGGAATCTTATAATGAAAGAGTTCCTTTAAATGATTATAATTCATTATTGCCATTTTTTGAAAGAATTCGTAGAGGAGAAGATAATATTCTTTGGTGTAGTGAAATAAAGTGGTTTTCAAAGTCTTCTGGAACAACTTCATCTAAAAGCAAGTTTATACCTGTAAGTGAAGAAAGCTTACAAGAATGTCATTATAAAGGAGGAAAAGATATGCTTGCTTTATATATAAACAACCATGAGAATAGTAATATATTTGCAGGAACGTCATTAGCCTTAGGGGGTAGTGAACAAGAAAATGAATATAATAATGATATCTTTATAGGAGATATTTCTGCAATAATAATCGATAATCTACCTTACTGGGCTGAATTTTTTCGTACTCCAAAGAAAGAAATAGCTCTTATGCCTGAATGGGAATCGAAATTAAAGATGATGATAGAAAATGTATCAGTATCTAATGTAGTAAGTCTTTCAGGAGTACCGTCTTGGATGTTAGTTCTTTTGAAAGGCGTTATCGAACATACAGGAAAAGAAATAAAAGAAATATGGCCAAATCTTGAAGCTTATTTCCACGGAGGAGTTAGCTTTACGCCTTACCGTACACAATTCGATACAATCATGCCAAAAGGAATAAATTATATGGAGACATATAATGCATCAGAAGGTTTTTTTGGATTACAAGACCGAACAGACCTTGATTCTATGCTTCTACTCTTGGATTATGGTATTTATTATGAGTTTATTTCTTTAGAAGATTTAGGTAAAGAACATCCACATATAATTAATCTCTCACAAGTGGAAAGAAATAAAAACTACGCAATGATTATATCAACAAATGGAGGATTGTGGAGATATATGATCGGCGACACTGTAATGTTTACCGAAATAAAGCCATTCCGTTTCAAAATTACAGGGAGAACAAAGAATTTCATGAATCTTTGTGGAGAAGAAGTAATTGCTGAAAATGCCACTGGAGCTATGGAAGTTGCATGCAAAGCAACAGATGCAATAATAAACGAATATACAGCAGCTCCATTTATGGGAGATAAACGTTATCATGAGTGGGTTGTAGAATTTGAAAAAGAACCAGACAATATTGAGAAATTTACTGATATATTAGATATTACACTTCAGGAATTAAATTCTGACTACGAAGCTAAGAGATATAAAAACCTAATTCTTAAACGACCTAAGATATACAATGCCCCAAAAGGAACATTCTATAATTGGTTAAAAAATAGAGGAAAGTTAGGTGGACAACATAAAGTGCCAAGGCTTTCAAATACAAGAGAATATATTGATGAAATATTAGAATTAATGCTTAATGCTTAATGCTAAATGGTTAATATTTGTACACTTAACCATTAATCATTAACAATTAACAATTAGATAAAATGACAATTAACGAGATACAAGATCAAATAATAGAAGAATTCTCAAATTTTGAGGATTGGATGGATAAGTATAATTACTTAATTGAATTAGGTAGAGAATGTCCAATTATTGAAGAAAAAGATAAAAAAGAAAATAACCTAATAAAAGGTTGTCAATCCAGAGTATGGGTAAGTGCAGAGATAGTTGATGGCAAAATGTTAATAAAAGCTGATAGCGATGCAGTGATTACAAAAGGGATTGTTACGCTTTTACTTAGAGTATTTAATAATCAAAAGCCAAAAGATGTTTATGAATCAGAATTATACTTTATTGACAAAATTGGATTATCAACACATCTTTCACCAACAAGAAGCAATGGACTATTGGCAATGGTTAAACAAATAAAACTATATGCATTAGCTTTCACCGTAAAAGAAGGACAAAATAGTAAGGAGTAAAATAGCCTAATCACTAAACATTAATTAAATGTTTTTCAAGAGGAAAAAGCCTGAAGCCCAACAATATTCATCAGTTAATGCTGAAGTGTGGAAAAAACTAAAAAAGAACAAAATGGCGATGTCAAGTTTGTTTATAATATTTTTTTTTACTCTTATTGCTATACTTGGCTACACCATAACTCCCGACCAAACGCCTTATGCTAACCAACAATATTTAGAACTTGCAACTAAAAAACCAGGTTTTAAAGCAATCTTCCTTAGGGTTTATGATATTCCTAACGCAAAAAAAAGAAATTTCTTTTATCATTTAGCCTTTGGAACGCCTAATCCTTATTCATCGCAACCTATTTTTAAATATTGGAAAGAAGGTAATACACTTTATGCTGAATGTTACACAGGTGAAAAAATAAATAATGGAGAGATAATAAAGATTGATACAAGAAAAACAAAATACGAAATCAAAGAACAAAGATATTGGTTAGGTACAGACCGCTATGGAAGAGATATGCTATCACAGCTAATGATAGGAACAAGAGTAAGTCTGGCCGTAGGTTTCATATCAATTCTTATATCTCTAATAATTGGAGTAACACTTGGTGCAATAGCTGCCTATTATGGAAAGTGGGTTGATAATCTTATAATGTGGTTAATAAATGTTGTGTGGTCAATACCGACAATTCTATTAGTAATAGCAATAACATTTGCTTTAGGAAAAGGATTTTGGCAAGTATTTGTTGCAGTTGGATTAACTATGTGGGTAGATGTAGCACGTGTTGTAAGGGGTCAAATATTATCACTTAGAGAAAAAGAATTTGTGGAAGCAGGTAGAGCTTTAGGATATAAAAATTCAAGAATAATAATTAAGCATATACTCCCAAATGTTGTAGGAGCAGCAACAGTAATTACAGCATCAAACTTTGCAACAGCAATACTACAAGAAGCAGGTTTGAGTTTTTTAGGAATAGGAGTACAACCTCCAATGCCATCATGGGGAACAATGATAAAAGAAAACTACGGTTACATAATCCTCGATTCTCCTTATATGGCAATTATTCCTGGTTTAGCAATAATGTTTCTTGTATTAGCCTTTATCCTCTTAGGTAGTGGCTTAAGGCAAGCAATGGACGTGAAGGAGTCAATTTAAATTATTGATTAGTTTAATATAAAGGTTGATTTAAGATTAGCTTATTTTTAGAAGCTTTGCTTCGCTTTACTGTTTCAATTATTTTTGATTTACAAGTTGCCCCTCTTTTAATAAGAATAAATGTCGATATATTAAAATATAATAAGGTGAAAAAGATTCCTATTATTTTGTGAGTGTTGAAATTTTTTGTACTTTTGCAATCTCAAAAATGGCCTCGTAGCATAATTGAATAGTGCATCTGATTACGGCTCAGAAGGTTGCAGGTTTGAATCCCGCCGAGGTCACTTTGATAAAGACGCTGATTTTATTTATTTAAATTCAGTGTCTTTTTGTTTCCAATAAATTGTCTTTTATTGTTTTTCTTCTTTGCTTTATATTTTTCTTGTATATTTTATCGTTTAACCAAAAATAATTTCTATCTTTGACTGCTTAAAACGTTAGTATTAACAATAAAAAATATAGTTATGAACGAAGAATTAAAGGCTTTGAAACCTCAAAAAGTATTTAAATACTTTTCAGAAATATTATCAATTCCACGTCCTTCTAAACATGAAGAAAAGATGAGTGCTTATTTGTTAAAATGGGGACAAGACCGTGGTTTAGAAACAATACAAGAAGAAATAGGTAATGTAATTATCCGTAAGAAAGCAACTAAGGGATATGAAGATAGACCTTGTGTTTGTTTGCAAGGTCATATGGATATGGTTTGTGAAAAGAACAGTGATAAAGTTTTTGATTTTGAAAAAGATGCTATTGAAACTTTTGTTGAAGATGGCTGGTTAAAAGCAAAAGGAACTACTCTTGGAGCTGACGATGGTATTGGTGTTGCAATAGCATTAGCAATATTAGATAGTGATGATATTGAACATGGTAATATTGAATGCTTGTTTACCATTGATGAAGAAACAGGTCTAACAGGTGCAGGAGCATTAAGTCCTACGATATTAAAGAGCAATATTCTTATAAATCTTGATTCAGAAGATGAAGGAGAAATATTTATTGGTTGTGCAGGTGGTAAGGATACTGTGGCTAAAATCCCTTATGAAAAAGAACTATCTCCAGAAGGAAAAGCATTTAAGATTTCTGCTTTTGGGGCAAAAGGAGGACATTCAGGAGATGATATTAACAAAGGATTAGCTAATTCAATTAAAGTGTTGAATCGTATTCTTTGGAAATTAAATCAAGAAATGGAATATGCCTTAGCTACATTTGAAGGAGGTAATTTAAGAAATGCAATTGCTCGTGAAGCTAATGCAATTGTTGTTGTAGGAGAACAAGATGCAAAGGAAATGATTGCAATGGTTGAGCAATATAACAAAGATATACGTTTTGAGTTCCGTTCAACAGAACCTAATCTTCAAGTTAAGATAGAAGAAGTTGCTACTCCAGAAGAAGTAATAGACCCAATGACCCAAGAAGATTTATTAAATGTTATTTATGCTGCTCCTCATGGAGTTTTGGCGATGAGTAGAGAAATTCCAAACTTTGTAGAAACATCAACTAATCTTGCATCAATTAAAATGATTGATGATTGTTTTGTTATAGCAACATCACAACGTTCATCAGTTGAATCAGCAAAAGAAGCGGCTTGTAATAAAAATGAAGCTTGTTTCTTATTGGTTGGAGCAGAAGTAACTCATGATGAAGGCTATCCAGGTTGGGCTCCAAATCCAGATTCAAAGATTTTGAAGATAGCAGAAGATAGCTATAAAAGGTTATTTGGAAAAGAACCAGTAGTTCGTGCAATTCATGCAGGTTTGGAATGTGGTTTAATAGGTGAAAAATATAAAGAAATGGATATGATTTCTTATGGACCAACACTTCGAGGAGTTCATTCACCAGATGAAAGACTTGAAATAGCAACAGTTGAATTATGTTGGAAACATACATTAGATATTTTAAAGAACATTAGATAAAACCATTGTAGGGTAGGCCTTGCGTCTACCCTTATAATGTTGTTAAGGGTAGACGCAAGGCCTACCCCTACAGGTAATAAAATAAAAAATATAAGAATCATGTTTAGTAAAAGCACTTATGTAAAACGTCGTAAGCAATTAGCTTCAGACATTAAAGAAGGTTTGATTTTAATATTAGGTAATGGAGATTCACCTTTCAATTACTTATCAAATATTTACACATTTCGTCAAGACTCATCATTTCGTTATTTCTTTGAATATAACATTTCAGAATTAGCAGGTGTTATAGACGCAGATAGTGGTGAAGATTATCTTTTTGGTGATGATGTTGAAATAGACGATATTATTTGGACAGGACCAGTTGCTTCAATTCGTGATAGAGCAAATGCTATTGGTGTAAAGAATAGCGGTTCAAGAGCAGACCTTGCCAACCTTATCGAAACAGCAATACTTCAAGAAAGAAAGATACATTTTCTTCCTCCTTATAGAGTAGACAATAGAAATATTTTATCTTCTTTACTTCACATTAAGAAAGACCATATAGAAAAATTTGCTTCAATTGAATTGAGAAAAGCAATAGTTAAACAACGTTCTATAAAATCTCTTGAAGAAATTGTTGAGATAGAAAAAGCATTAGACACTGCTTATGATATGCACACAACTATGATGCGTATGGCAAAAAAACTTGGTACTTACGAGTATGAAATTGCTGGCAAAATGGAAGGGATTGCATTAGCAGGAGGTGGACCTGTTTCATTCCCAATAATTCTAACAACTCATGGAGAAATTCTTCATGGACATGACCATAGTTTAAAATTAGCGAAAGGAAGAATGTTAGTTTCTGATGCTGGTTGTGAAACTCCAAGTGGTTATTGTTCCGATATAACAAGAACAGTTCCTTGTGGAGGAAAATTTGATGAAAGACAAAAAGCTATTTATGAAGCAGTATTAAACGCAAACTTAGCAGCACAAAAGATAATTAAACCAGGGTTAGAATACAAAAAAGTACACCTTAAAGCTGTTAAGACATTAGGTGAAGGCTTGAAAGCAATTGGTTTGATAAAAGGTGATGTTGAAGAAGCAGTAAATGAAGGAGTAATGGGATTATTTATGCCTCATGGACTTGGTCACATGATGGGTATGGATGTTCACGACATGGAAAACTTTGACGAAAATATAGTTGGATATGATGATAAAACAACACGTTCAACTCAATTTGGACTTAGCTCATTACGTTTGGGAAGAAAACTTGAAGAAGGTTTTGTTCTTACCGATGAACCAGGTTGTTATTTTATTCCAGCACTTATTGATAAATTCAAAGCAGAAAATAAATTCAAATCTTTTGTAAACTACAAAGAGCTTGAGAATTACAAAGATTTTGGTGGTATTAGAATTGAAGATGATGTCCTTGTTACAGAAAAAGGAAATAGATTTTTAGGAAAGCCAATACCTAAGACAGTAAAAGAAGTCGAAGAAGCAATGGCATAAATGAGGAAATTATCATCATTATTGTTCGGCTTATTATTTTGTACCTCTAACTTATTTTCGCAAAATGTTTGGGTTGAAAAAGTATATAGTCCAATAATTAAAACGGTTAAGTTAGAGGTGCAAGGAGTCGACTTCTCGCTGCCAATGCTTCGTCTTGGGTCTTCGGATAAACTTGTCCTAAAGTTTGATGACCTAACAGAAGAAGCAAAGCAATACAATTATATAATTATACATTGTAATTCAGACTGGACACAAAGTGAACTTCAACCTCAAGAGTATATTCAGGGTTTTGAATCTGGATATATAGAAAATCATGCTAATTCAATTAACACCATTCAAAGGTTTGTTCATTATTGGCAAGAGTTCCCTTCATCAATGATGGCGTTTTTGGTTTCAGGCAATTATATTATAAAAGTCTATGAAAATGATGATCCAGATAAGGTTATTATGGTTCGTAGATTTATGGTATATGAAGATGGAGCTACTATTCGTTCATCGCCCATGATGGCTCGTAGTCCAGCAGACCAACGTTCTAAACAAGAAATTGATGTTTTCGTTTCTCCCAATTCAAGTATGTCTTTTGCCGACCCAAATAGATACTTAAAGGTATTTATTCAACAAAATGGCAGAAGAGATAACTTCTCTTTATTGAAACTTCATCAATATAAAGCTAATGAATTAGAATATGCGTTTGATAATTCTAATGTCTTTGAGGCAGGTAATGAATTTCGTGCCTTAGATTTCACAAGCATAAGAATTCGTTCACAATATGTAAATAATTTTGATTTCGTTAATGGTGAAAACATTGTTAAGTTAAAACCTTCGGTTGATAGGTCAAGGCTATCTTATTCAACAGTGGGAGATATAAACGGTTATTACTATATTCGAAATGATATAGGTGAAAACTATGATTTAGAGTCTGATTATGCTTGGGTAAATTTTTATTTACCAATTCCAATTCGTTTAGACGGAAGTTTCTATGTTTGGGGAGAGCTGACTGATTGGTATTGTAACGAACAAAACAGGATGAGTTATAATCAACAATTGCATTGTTATACAGCAAGTTTATATTTAAAACAAGGCTTCTATAACTACATGATTATGTTTATGCCTTCAGCATCTACACCTATTTATAATCTTAGTACAGTTGAAGGAAATCACTCCGAAACAAATAATACATACCATATCTTCGTTTATTACCGAAAGCCAGGAAATTTCTATGATAGTTTAATTGGTTATTCTAAGACAAATATTAATTAATGGTTAATGCTTAGAGGTTAATGGTTAATTGGTTGATAGAGATATAATGAAGAAAAGAGAAATCTAAAAAGAGAGAATGAAAAGAATATATTTATTGTTTACGACCATACTATTTATATTACTATTTTCTAATAGTATTGAAGCCCAGAACAAAAGAGCATATATTTCAGGTAGGATAACAGATGAAAAAGGTGTAGGGTTAGAGTTGGTTAATATTGGGATAATTAATATTAAAACTCCCATTGGAGCAACAACTAACAAAAAAGGAGAATATAGCTTTTCAATCCCCGCAAATCAAGACCTTGAATTAGCAATCTCTTATATTGGATATGCAAAAAAACTTTACAAAATACGTCTTAAGCCTAATGAAACAAAGGAAATAAACTTTTCTTTAGTTCGTTCAAGTACAACTCTTGATGCAATTGAAATTAGAGAAGATAATTCAAGAAATGAAGGAATAACACGTATTAAAACAGAATGGGTGAAAAATGTTGTTGGACCAACATCAGGAATAGAAGGATTGGTAAAGACATTTGAAGGAGTAAGTTCAAATAATGAGCTTTCTTCACAATATTCTGTTCGTGGAGGTAATTATGATGAAAATTTAGTCTATGTAAATGATATAGAAGTGTATCGTCCATTCCTTATTAGAAGCGGTCAGCAAGAAGGGCTTAGCTTTGTTAATACAGAAATGGTTGGAGATATACTTTTCTCTTCAGGTGGTTTTGATGCAAAGTATGGCGATAAACTATCTTCAGTTTTAGATATTAAATATAAGAAACCTCAAGAATTTGCAGGGTCAGCATCAATGAGTTTACTTGGAGCTTCTGCTCATTTAGAAGGTATGATAGGTTCAAAGATGACATATCAAATTGGTTATAGAAATAAAACAAATAAATACCTGCTTGGCTCATTAGATACCGAAGGAAGCTATTATCCAGTATTTAATGACCTTCAAGCATATTTAACTTACGATATTAACGATAAAACCGAAGTAGCTTTCTTAGGAAATTTATCAGATAATAAATACCAATTTATACCACGAACAAGGGAAACAACTTTTGGTAATGTATATGAAACAATGAAGCTAAAGATATATTTTGATGGTCAAGAATTAGATAGATTTTCATCTCTATTTGGAGCTTTTGCCCTAACACATAAACCAACAAAAGATATTCAACTTAAATTTATTGTATCAGCCTTCTCAACAGATGAAAAAGAAAGTTATGATATACAAGGACAATATTGGTTATACGAAACAGGCTTAGGAGGATCAGAGGGTGATACCGCTGGTTTTGATAGAGGAATAGGTACATATATTGAACATGCACGCAATAGATTGGTAGCAAATATTTATAATTTTGAACATAAGGGAATGAAGTTCTATGATAATGGAACAATGAGTTGGGGTTTGAAATATCAATATGAATATATTCACGATAAGATGAATGAATGGAAAATGGTAGACTCATCAGGTTCAACAATTCCTTCAATCCCCGATATTCCAGGAGAACAAAACCCACAAGCATCACCCTTACTACAAAATATATATAAATCAAATAATGAAATATCATCATCCCGTATTTCAGCATACTTACAACGACAATGGACAATTAACAAAGAAATAGGAGAGTGGTATATTAATGTTGGAGGAAGATCTCAATATTGGACATTTAATAAAGAGTTGCTTTTTTCTCCACGTGCCTCAATCTCACTAAAACCTAAATGGGAAAAAGATTGGCTCTTCCGTTTTGCAACAGGAGTCTATTCCCAGTCACCTTTCTTCCGTGAATATAGAGATTATGAAGGAAACATAAATTACAATATACGTTCACAGAAATCACTTCATTTTGTACTATCTTCCGACTATAATTTTAAGATGCTTGACCGTCCATTTAAGTTCTTAGCATCGGCTTATTATAAATACCTTTGGGATTTAATACCATATTCAATTGATAATGTAAGAATACGCTATTCAGCAGAAAATAATGCTGTTGGATATGCCCAGGGAATAGATTTCCGTTTGTTTGGAGAATTTATAGAAGGAATAGACTCATGGGTAACAATGTCGTTGATGCAAACAAAAGAAAATATTGACGGTGATGGTCATGGATATATACCACGTCCAACAGACCAAAGATTTAATATGAATGTTTCATTCCAAGACTATGTACCAAACATGCCATATCTTAGAGTATATCTAAACTTTAATTTTGGAACAGGTTATCCTTATGGAACACCATCTTCAGAAAGATGGGAACAAACCTCTCGCATGCCTTCATACATGAGAGCCGATATAGCATTTACCTTTAGAATAAAAGATGAAAATACAAAATGGGCTCAAAATAACTTCATGCAACACATAAAAAAGATATGGTTCAATGTAGAATGGTTTAATGTATTTGGAAACCAAAATGTAATATCCTATATGTGGGTAGCCGATTATGATAACAAATATTACGGAGTACCAAACTACCTAACCCCGAGCCAAATAAATGGCAAACTAACATTTGAATTCTAATAAAAAAAAGCCATGTAACTTAAAATCACATGGCTTTTTTTTTATAAATACATCTTTAAGTATTTATTCCAATTCAAATTCTTTAAGTTCATCCATGCTTTTCTTCAATTCCTTAACCCTGCCAATATCCCATTTAAACTCCCATATAGCAAGAACAATAACACAAGCCAATAACACGATTGAAATCATTAACCTATTTGTTTCCATAAGATATTGCTTGAAGGAGAAGAAAAACCATGAAACAACCATAACAATAAATACAAACCCACCATAATAGCTCCAAATCTTACTTTGCTTATACTTAATAACTGATTTTTCCGCAGAAATTAAATCATTCTTATACGATTTTGTTTTCGATAATAAATAGATGTTGTAAACTTCCCATAGAAATAAGATAAACATAGAGATAATTGCAATATAAATAGCACTCCCTTGAAAATGTTTATATTGAGCAACCATAATCAACACAGGGATAATAGCAGCATATAGAATGCTCCCAATAAAACTATATGTATTCAGATTTTTAATCTTTTGATTTATAACATTATCTAATAATTTTTGGTTGACAATTTTTTGTTTCTCAACCTCGTGAGACAATAAATCCCATTTTTGTTTTAATTCATCAAGTTCCATTTTCTTACTTTTTTATTCGTTAGACATTTCTTTTAATTTATTCTTAATGCGCATTAATTTCACAGCAATATTAGACCTGCTTAACCCAGTTATCTCTGCAATTTCATCATAATTCTTGTTTTCCAACCATAACAGGATAAGCGTCTTTTCTAATGTACCCAATTTATTTATTAAAGAATATAATTCATCGAGCTGTTGTTTATTCCCTTCACTTTCAAAAACCTCCATATCAATCGACAAAGGAATAATTAACGGTTTATTCTTTTTCTTTCTAATAAAAGTGATGCAAGTGTTTAAACTAATACGATAAATCCAAGTAGAAATCTTACTATCACCCCTAAAATTAGGAAAACTATTCCATAAATTAATAAGCACCTCTTGATAGTAATCATTCAATTCCTCATTATCCTTAGCATAAACATAGCAAACCTTATAAATAACCGCTTTGTATTGCTCAATAATTCCAGTGAATTCATTCTTAATACTCATACCTCTAAATTGTTTTATGCCCCATTAGTCGCAAAAGTAGAGAAAAAGTTACAAACTCAATTAATTATTAATTCTATAATTGATGATATGAATAATGGGATAGAGGCAAGTCCTACTCGTCCATTTGCGATTTATAAAAATGATTTTGATTATTTATAATCTGGAAAACATCATATTCTAACGGTTAAAACGTCTTAATTAACATATCCCAATAGTTATAATGGGATGGATATTGTAATTTGATTCTAAAAAAATAGAACTTAATTCTAAATTATTGAAATCAAATTCTATTTTCTTGTAATTTAATTCTATTTTGGAGGTGCAATTATGGTGTAGGGTGCAATCAAGATATTGATTTAAAAACAAATTACAACACAAATAAATTTAAGGGTGAAAGATTTTTCGCCTCTACATACATTCATCATTCACCATTGAAAAAACTCCCTACGATTTCAAAAAAAATCAGGCTCTTTTTCCCATAAATCAAGCTCTTTTTCCAAAAAGTCGGCGTCTTTTGGCAGAAACTCGGTGTCTTTTTTGAAAAAATCAGGCTCTTTTGGAAAAGTTGAT
The DNA here is from genome assembly GCA_041662185.1 of Bacteroidales bacterium. GTDB lineage: Bacteria > Bacteroidota > Bacteroidia > Bacteroidales > P3 > UBA10566. Next base: position 30,336 of record JBAZSY010000004.1, on the reverse strand, counting down.
ATATGGAAATTAAAAAGAGTTATTTTTTGTTATTCTTTCTTCGGAAATTAAATTGTAAAAACATTTTAATTTACTACTATATTCTCGTTTTTTTTCGTTTACTTTGCATAGCTTTTTTTATAATGTTTTTGTTGCTGATGTAACTTTAATTTTTAATGATATTAGATTGATGAAAAATAAAATAGATTTTATATTGCCTTCACTTGTTCCTCAAGTTACTGTTTTGGATAATGGTTTAAAGGTTTATGCTTTTGGGAATAGTGATATGGATGTTGTGAGAATGGAGTTTTTCTTTTACAATGCTGGTTCTGCCAATCAAGACAAGATTTATTCTTCTTCGGTGACTAATAATCAAATTTCGGAAGGTAGCAGTAGTCATTCTGCTATGGAGATTGCTAATGCTATTGATTATTATGGTGCTTTTATTGAGAAAACTGTTGATAAGGAATCTGCTTCTATATGTTTTTATTTCCTAAGAAAATATCAAGATAATTTAATTTCCTGGTTTGAGGAGATAATCAAAGACCCTGCTTTCCCTCAAACTGAATTAGATGTTTATTTGCAAAGGCTTCGTCAGCAATATTTGGTTAATCAGCAAAAGACCGATTATTTGGCAAGGGTTAAGTTTAATGAAATTGTATTTGGAGGGAATCATCCTTTTGGTGTTATTGGAAAGATGGAAGATTTTGATTCTTTGGAACGAAAAGACTTGATTAATTTCTATAATTTTTTTTATTCTTCTGATGAGTGTTCTATTATTATTGCTGGAGAAATTGATGATAAATTGCTTGGTCTGTTGAATAAATCGTTTGGAGGTGATGATTGGAAAAAAGAAAAGGTTATTGGATTAAAAGATTATAATAAGTTTTTTGATCTTGACGCTGTGAAAAAAACTATTAATATTAATCAGGCTGTTCAGGCTTCAATCAGAATGGGAAATACAACCATTTCTTCTAAGGATAAGGATTTTATGGGCTTGAGTGTTTTGAATTGTTTGCTTGGTGGCTATTTTGGTTCTCGATTGATGCAAAATATTCGTGAGGATAAAGGTTACACTTATGGCATTGGATCTGTTATATATTCATATAGGGATATTGGTATTTTCTATATTAGTGCCGATGTTAAGCAAGAGAATTGTCAAGATGCAATAGATGAGGTTTATAAAGAAATAGATTTATTGCAGAATGAAAAAGTGGGAGATGAAGAGTTGAATAGGGTTAAGAATTATTTGATGGGAAATATATTAAGGAGTTTAGATGGTAGTTTGGAACTTTCCGACAGGTTTCGTCCATTATTGAAGTATGGTTTTGGAACAGATTATTATCAAAAATATATGGAAACGATTAGAGCTATTGATGCAGAAGAATTAATGAGATTATCTCAAAAGTATTTTGTTCTAAATCAAATGACAGAGATAAGAGTTGGAAATGAAACAATAATAAAATAAATACGTTTTAGTATTGAATATTATAAATATGAAAAGAATCTTACTAATCATAGTCTTAATGATATGTGCAAATGTTAGTTTTGGACAGAATGAACCAAAAATTTATTGTCTAAAGGTTAATGAGGATGGTTCAACAACTATATATTATCAGACTGTAACAGGTGCCGATTTTTTGGAATATATTATTTCTGCTTTTGATTTTACTCCATCTGTAAATGCTTACATAAGGGTAGGGGGTGTTTCTGATATTAATCAAAATCAATATACAGACTATACTCAAAATGCTAATTTAGCACAAATTTATTACCTAATTACTGCCGACTATGACACTTCAGGTAGAACTTCAGGTGATGCTAAAACAATGTTTCTTACAACAACTCAACTAAGCGAAACATCATTTACTCTTAATTGGACATCTATGGGAACAACAATAGTTGGTAGTCAAGGACAGAAATATAAGATTTATCGTCGTTTTGCCAGTCAAGGAAATTGGGTCGATATTGATTCAACAAGTGCATTAACATATACAGATAATTTTCCACCTGTTTGTTCTGATACCGTAAGTTATAGAATTGAACGTCCGAATGTAAATGGATGTTCTTCTGTTTCAAATATGAAGAAATTTTTTATTGGAGATAATGAAATACCACTTGAACCAGTACTTCTTTCTTCATCAATTGGCTTGACTTCACAGCAACTTAATCTTTCTTGGACTCCATCAACATCGGTTGATACTTGGGGCTATGTAATTTGTTCTGGAAATCCTTGTGTTGCATTAGATACTATTTATGGAGCAGATGTGAGTTCATATATTTGTAATACTTGCAGTGTGGAACAAGTCAATAGCCTTGCTATTATGGCATTTGATTCTTGCTTTAATACTTCTTTGAGAACCAATCCACATAAAAACATGGTTTTAACATACACTCGAGAAAGTTGTAGTACAGAAATTAATCTTAGTTGGACGCCATATGATAGTTCTCCTGTTAATGTAACAGCATATAATGTTTATATCAGCCAAAATGGTGGAGCTTTTTCTTTATTTGAAACATTAACATCTGATAAAATATCACTTCTATTTAATGCCAATGCTGCAATAGAAAACTATTGTTTCTATATTGAAGCCATATTATCGAATGGGCAGACTGCTAACTCAAATAAAACATGTTCTTCACAGTCATTGCCTAAACAAGTAGATTTTGCTTATATTCGTTATGCGTCTGTTAATGATGACAATGAAAATGTTGAATTGCGTTTTTATGTTGATGCGTCTTTGGTTGTGAGAGGATATGATTTATATAGAGCAAAAGGTAGTGAAGATTTTGAATTAATAAAGACATTAAGCTATGCAGGTAATAATAGTTTTATTTATGTAGATACTCCTCCTGCTTCAGCGGCGAAAACAATGTATCGCTATAAATTACAAGTGCCAGATGAATGTGATTTATTATTTAAGACTTCAAATATAGTATCAACAATAAAATTAGATGTTGATGCTTCTGATGCAGATAAAAACCTTCTTACATGGAATGATGTATTGGGTTGGACAACTATAGAGACTTATGAAATATATAGAATAGATGAATCATCTCCACTTGGATTGCAGATAGGAAATTCTTCATCAGCATCAATGGGTTATGAAGATAATCTTTCTTCAATGGTTTCTACTTCCGATAAGATTTCTTATTATGTTGTAGCAAAAGAAGGAAGTGCAGCTCCTGACGGGGTAAATGTAGAGTCTCGTTCTTCAACAGTAGCAGTTGTAAAAGAAACCCTAATATTTATTCCTAATTCCTTTACTCCAACAGATATAGCAAATAATGTCTTTAAACCTTCTTGTTCTTTTATTCGAAGTGGAACATATTATTTTAGAATAATGAATCGTTGGGGAGAAGTATTGTTTGAAACACATAATCCAAGTGAGGGTTGGGACGGGAAATTCAAAGGTAAGATGTGTAGTGCAGCTGCTTATGTATATTTGTTGGAATGTGTAAATTCAGAAGGTGAAAAAGTAAAGCGATCTGGTACAGTAAACTTAATAAACTAATTCTTTTCTAATGATTTCAGAAAATAAAAAGCAGGTAGAAGTAGTCTTTTCACCTGCACTATTTCAATACCGTCAATTAAAAGAAAATTATATAATAGTAATTGTAGATATATTACGTGCAACTACATCAATATGTACTGCATTTCAATGGGGTGTAAAGTCAATTATACCAGTCAAAACCATTGCAGAGGCAAAAGAATATAAAGATAAAGGATATATTGTTGCAGGAGAAAGAATAGAAGCAACATTTGAATTTGCAGACTTTGGCAATGGAGCTTATGAGTTTATGACTGATAAGATAAAAGGACAAGACATAGTACACTCAACAACTAATGGTACGGTAGCAATAACAATGGCTAAAGAAGCCCAAGCATCTGAAATACTAATAGGTTCTTTTTCAAATATCACAGTCCTTTCAGAATATATATTATCAAAGCAAGAAGATGTTTTAATTTTATGTTCGGGTTGGAAAAATTGTTTTTGTATTGAAGACACTGTATTTGCAGGAGCATTGCTTGAGAGAATAATGGAAAAAGGAAATTATGTAAATCATAATGATTCTGCTTATTGTGCAATAGATTTATGGAATGCCTCGAAACCAAATCTATTAGAGGAAATGGAAAAGAAGGCTTCTCACATGCATCGTTTAAGAAGACATGATTTGGATAATGTTTTTCCATATACCTATACTTTCGATACTTGTGGGGTTGTTCCAAAACTTTATCTTGACAGGTTAAAAGACGCTTTAAAAGAAGAATAATTCAAATCCGATAACTGTTAGTAAAATCTCTTCCTTTATTCTATTGGATAATTATATTATTATTATCTTTGAAGTCCGAATTTTGGGTATTTATTAAAAAAATTGGATTGAATAGATGTTATTAGATGATTTAAATGTTGAGCAACGTTCTGCGGCTGAATGTACTGAAGGTCCTGTGTTGATTGTTGCTGGTGCTGGCTCTGGAAAAACTCGTACTCTTACTTACAGGATTGCTCACTTGATGGAAAAAGATATTGACCCATTTAATATTCTTGCTCTTACTTTTACTAATAAGGCTGCTGCCGAGATGAAGGAAAGAATTGTTGCTTTAGTGGGTTCTAAGGCAAGGTCTATTTGGATGGGTACCTTTCACTCTATTTTTGCTAAGATATTAAGAATTGAAGCAGAGAGATTGGGATATTTGAATAGTTTTACAATTTATGATACTGACGATTCAAAAGGTTTGATTAAGGCTATCTTGAAGGATAATAACTTAGATGAAAAGACTTATAATAAATCTTTTGTTTTGGGTAGAATTTCAATGGCTAAGAGTAATTTGATTTCTCCACAAAACTATTTGGATAATCAACAGTTGATTTCTGAGGATAAGTCAATGAATAAACCTTATATTGGAAATATATATCAAGAATATAATCATCGTTTAAGAAGAGCTATGGCTATGGATTTTGATGATTTACTTTTTAATATGAATGTGCTTTTAAGGGATTTTCCTGATTTGTTATTGAAGTATCAAGAGAAGTTTAAATATATATTGGTTGATGAGTACCAGGATACAAACTTCTCTCAATATTATATTATTAAAAAGTTATCGGCTCGTTATAGAAATATTTGTGTGGTTGGTGATGATGCTCAAAGTATTTATGCTTTTCGTGGAGCAAATATTAGAAATATTCTTGACTTCAAAAAGGATTATCCTGAAGCAAGTTCGTTTAAGTTAGAGCAAAATTACCGTTCTACAAAGAATATTGTTAATGCAGCTAATTCAGTTATTGAAAGAAATGTAGGTAGGATAGAGAAGAGTGTTTGGACTGATAATGATGAGGGAAAGAAGATAAATTATAAGGAGTGCCTTTCCGATAAGGAAGAGGCTAAGTGGATTTCAAGAACTATTGTGGATAGGATAAAGTTGGAGGGAGCAAAGCATAAAGATTTTGCTATTCTTTATCGAACTAATCAACAGTCTCGTTCTTTGGAAGAATCATTACGTTTTATGAATGTTCCTTATAGAATATTTAGTGGTACTTCTTTCTATGACAGAAAAGAAATAAAAGATGTTTTGGCTTATTTTCGTTTGGTTGTAAATAATTTTGACGATGAGGCTTTTCTTAGAACAATTAATTTCCCTTCTCGTGGTATTGGGGATACTTCATTGAATAAATTAAAGATTATTGCTTCTGAAAATAATGTTTCTTTATTTGAAGCTGCAACAACTTTAATTGACAAGTGTGATCTTGCTTCCCGTACTGCTCAAAATATTTTTGATTTTGCAACAATGATACGTTCTTTTTCTGTTGAGGTGCATAAAAAAGATGCGTTTGAATTGGGGACTAATATTCTTGCAGCTTCTCGCATCATTAAGTTTTGGAAAGAAGATGAAGATCCAACATCTGAGGATAGGGTAGATAATATTGAAGAGCTTATAAATGCAATGCAAGCCTTTGTTGAGTCGGAGGAAGATGCTCTTTTAGATGAATTGACTGGGGAAGAAATTGCTTTACGCAATAAAACATTAGATGTCTTTATTCAACAGGTTAGTTTGATGAGTGAAACAGATAGAGATGATAATGGGGAAGATGATAGAGTTTCTCTTATGACAATTCATGCTGCTAAGGGATTAGAGTTCCCTTATGTTTTTGTTGCTGGTATGGAAGAAAATTTATTTCCAAATGCTTTGAGTTTAGGCTCAAGAATAGAATTAGAAGAAGAAAGACGTTTGTTTTATGTTGCAATGACAAGAGCTAAAAAAGAATTGGCTCTTTCTTGTGCAGAAACAAGATATCGTAATGGTCAGATGAATTTTAATGAAAAGAGTCGTTTCTTAGAAGATATTGATTCATCTTATCTATCTGATGAATATGTTTCCAAGAAAGAAACTTTTTATAATTTTGCTCCAAAAGAAAAGTTAATGCCTTCTGAAAATAAGAAGTTTTCTAAGATTAGTGCTTTACCTAAGCCAATTGGTGGTGTTCCTGTTTCTTCTTTGGAAGAGTTTAAGGAAGGAATGGAAGTATTTCATGATAAGTTTGGTTTAGGGAAAATAATAAACTTGGAGGGCAAAGGAGATGATACAAAAGCGGAAGTAATGTTTGAAAGTTTTGGAATGAAGAAATTAGTTCTTAGATTTGCAAAATTAAAATTGAAGAAATAAACATATAAATAGAAAATGGAATATAATACAGAAAGAGAAGAAATGGTTATCCCTGAATATGGAAGAAATGTTCAAAAGATGGTTGATTATGCTTTAACTATTGAGGATAGGGAGAAGAGAAATGCTTATGTTAATTTGATTATTGTAGCAATGTACAATGTTAATCCTGATGCAAAGACAATTGTTGATTATAAACATAAGTTATGGGATCATCTTTTTATTATCTCTGATTATAAACTTGATGTTGATTCACCTTACCCAGTGCCAGATAAGCAAGAACGTTTAGCTCCTCCTCAACAGTTGGAGTACAAAAATAGTAAGATTAAGTTTGGTCCTTATGGTAAGGTATTGGAAAATATGATAGAAAAAGTTATAGCAATGGAGGAAAATGAAGAAAAACAAACTCTAATTGCTTTGATTGCACAACAATTAAAGAAATCGTATTTACAATGGAATAGGGATTCGGTTGATGATGAGTTAATTTTAAAACATTTTGAAGAGCTTTCTAACGGACAGCTAAAGCTTCATGACGACTTTAAACTAAATACAACAAAAAATATCTTAAATAATAATAACCGTAAGAAACCAGCAGGTAAAAATATCCCTCAAAAGAAAGCTAAGTTTGGTGCTACTAACCAAAAGTTTAATCGCAATCATAAATAGATTATTACGATGAGTAAGTTTGAAATTAAAGGGGGTAAAAAACTTCACGGAGAAATTACTCCTCAGGGAGCAAAAAACGAAGCATTGCAAGTTATATGTGCAGTACTTCTTACTAAAGAGGAAGTTATTATAGATAATATTCCAAACATACGTGATGTAAACAAACTTATTGAGCTTTTAGTCTTTTTAGGCGTTGAAGTGAAAAAGTTGAGTGAAGAGAAATATTCTTTTAAGGCAAAGGATATTAATATTGATTTAATTCAAACTAAAGAATATTGTAAATTAGCAGGAGGTTTAAGAGGAAGTATAATGGTTGTTGGACCTATGTTGGCTCGTTTCCATAAAGCCTTTAATCCAATCCCAGGAGGAGATAAGATTGGTCGTCGTCGTTTAGATACTCACTATATAGGCTTTGAGAAACTTGGGGCTAAGGTAGTTTTCGATAAAACGATTTCATCATATTCAATAACTGCAAATGATTTAACTGGAGTTTATATGTTGTTAGATGAGGCTTCTGTTACAGGAACTGCAAATATTGTTATGGCAGCTGTGATGGCAAAAGGTACAACAACTATATTTAATGCAGCTTGTGAACCTTATCTTTATCAGCTTTGTACTATGTTAAATAATATGGGTGCAAAAATAACAGGTGTTGGGTCTAATCTCCTAACTATTGAAGGTGTAAAGGAATTGAAAGGGTGTGAACATCGTTTATTGCCTGATATGATAGAAGTAGGTAGTTTTATAGGTTTGGCTGCAATGACAAGTTCTGATATAACTATTAAAAATGTAAATCATCAACAACTTGGAATTATACCTGATGTATTTAGGCAATTAGGAATTAAATTGGAATTAATAGGCGATGATATTCATATTCCAGCACAAGAAACTTATGAAGTTGAAAGATTTATGGATGGTTCAATTATGACTATTGCCGATGCTCCTTGGCCTGGTTTTACTCCCGATTTAATATCGATTGCTTTAGTTGTAGCAACACAAGCAAAGGGTAGTGTACTTATTCATCAAAAGATGTTTGAAAGTCGTTTGTTCTTTGTTGATAAGTTAATTGATATGGGTGCTCAAATAATTCTTTGCGACCCTCACCGTGCAGCAGTAATTGGTTCTGAAAAACGTTATCCTTTAAGAGGTGTAAATATGACTTCTCCTGATATTAGAGCAGGTGTTGCTTTATTAATTGCAGCTCTTTCTGCACAAGGAACAAGTGTAATAGACAATATAGAACAAATAGATAGAGGTTACCAAAATATTGATAGTCGTCTTAGGGCTTTAGGTGCAGATATAAAAAGAATAGATTAAAAAAGAATAGTTGTTCAAATATTAATATCATTTACCATTTTCTAAAGCTTAATGGCATATTTTTTAAGATGAGCATCAATCATATGTTCAGGAATTATCTCTTTTACTAATTCAGCTATATTATTGAGTAATTTCTCCCTGACATAATCTTGTCTTACCACAAGTGATACTTCTCTAACGATTTGAGGTGATGTTAATGAACGGATATTCTTCTTTTGATTTTCGTTTAATAAATTAATATGTAATTCTGGAATTATTGTATATCCATTATTTTCATCAACAATTCTTATTAATGTATCAATATTACCAGCTTCATAAATAGGAAGGAAATCAGATTTATTATCACAAAAATTAAATACTTGATTTCTTAAACAATGTCCTTCTTTTAAAACCCACATATGTTGTGATGGCATTTTTGATGAGATAATTTCTGCTTCTTTATATATAGGTTCGTTAGGAGAGATATAGGCTACAAATTTTTCATAGTATAAAGGTATTTCTAATAAATCATCTTTTTCAAGAGGAGTTGCAAGAATTGCCATATCTAATTCAGCTTTATGGAGTTTATCAATTATTGAATCTGTGGTTAATTCTGAAACATTTAAATTGATATTTGGGTGAGTAAAAAGTATTTCTTTAAATAGCTTAGGCAGAATATAAGGTGCAATAGTTGGAATAATTCCTAATTTAATATTGCCTTCGCCTTGATTCTTTTCTGTTAATACCATCTCTTTTATTTGAGATGTATTATATAAAATAACCTTAGCTTGAGAAATTATTTGTTCTCCCATTTTGGTTGGCTCCACAGGATGAGAATTACGATTGAATATAATAATGTCTAATTCGTTTTCAAGTTTCTGAATCATAGAACTAAGTGTGGATTGAGTAACTCCACAAGCTTCTGATGCTTTCACAAAATGACGGTATTTATCTACCGCAAGCACGTATTCTAATTGTTGTATTGTCATTGGTTATCGATTTTATCAATGCAAATATAGAAAATATCTGTTTGCGAGATAATATTTCTTGTTATATTTTTGCTGCGTAATTAGAAACAAACAAAATATAATAATAACAAATTAAAAGCACAAAGAAAATGGAAAGCACAAATGTAATCAATCCAATGCCTCGTATAGGCGACAAAGCTCCTTCATTTAAAGCAGTAACAACTCAAGGGGAAATTAATTTTCCTCAAGATTATTCTGGAAAATGGAAAATTCTTTTTAGTCATCCTGCTGATTTTACTCCAGTATGTACTTCCGAATTTATGACCTTTGCAACAATGTCAGAAGAGTTTGACGCTCTTAATTGCCAATTAGTGGGTCTTTCAATTGATGGTCTTTTTAGTCATATTGCATGGCTAAGAACTATTAAAGAAAAGATAGATTATAAAGGCATGAAAGATGTTGATGTTAAATTTCCATTAATAGATGATATTACAATGGATATTGCAAAACAATATGGAATGATTCAACCTAATGAAAGCAACACAAGAGCCGTTAGAGCAGTATTCTTTATAGACCCTTCGGATATAATTAGAGCAATTATTTATTATCCTATGGCACTTGGTAGAAATTTTGATGAAATAAAACGAGTTCTTATTGGTCTTCAAACAGTAGATAATTTTGGAGTAGCACTTCCTGCAAATTGGCAACCTGGAGACGATGTAATTGCTCCAACACCTAATTCATGCGGAACAGTAAAAGAACGTATGGAAAATGAAGAAGGAATAACTTGTCATGATTGGTTTTTCTGCACAAAGAAACTATCAAAAGAAAAAGTAGAAGAAAAGTTAGGTAAATAGATATTGTTTATTTAATTATAATTGATTGAACTTAAATTAGAGAATATTGCAGGTGTGATGCTTGCAATATTCTTGTTTTAAAAAAGAAAAATATGAAAGTAGAAGTTAATAAAAGTAAGTGTCCTCATAACCACATTTGCCCTTTGATTAGTGTATGTCCAGTTAATGCAATTAGTCAGAATAATGAAGGTTATCCCGTTGTTGATTATGACTTATGTATAGAATGTGGGAAATGTTTGAAATATTGCCCAATGCAAGCAATGACAGGGACAAATGATTAGTGTCTTAATTCCTTGAAATAAAAAACCTCGATCAAATAAATGAACGAGGTTTTTTTATGATAGATTTATTTTTTTGTTCTTATTTTGTTTTGATAATCTTTATTTCGCAACTTGGGGTTATTAATCCTCCAGATTTAATCTTCTTTTGACTTGCAAGTTGCTTTTCAAGTTCTTTAATATAAGAGCCTCTTGCGATAATATTAGCTTCAGGAATACCTCTTCCTATTAAATAGTTTTTAATAGCTGTAGCTCTTAAACGACTATTTTCTGCATCTTTCTTTATATTATATCCTTCGGTAGTTATTCTTCCTATAACTTCAACTGATATTCTTGGATAATCTTGTAATGTTTTTACAACATCATCAAGTGCTGGATATGACTCGGGAAGTATTGTAACATTGTTTTGTTCATCAACATCAAAGTATAATTCTCCTCTAATAGGTAGATTTGAACCAACCTTTATTGCAACTAAACGTGCAGTAAGTATAGAATCTTTTATTGCTTGTGCATGTGAAATTGCTCTCAAATAATTAAAATAACCCTCTTTTTTCAAACTAATAGAATATAGTTTGTTAGGTAATATTTTTAATCTTTGGGCTCCAGCGTCTGCTTTTTCTAAAACAACTTTATCGGTTTCAGAATCCTTTACTAATATATTAGCTGTTGTCCTTTCTCTATTAGTACTATCAATAGGTAATACCGTTAATGGAGCAAAGTTTGTATTAACAGTTGCTAATATAGTATGACCTAATCCTCCATCAGATACATTATCTACTACAATAACATATTTTTCATCTGTTTTTACGTCAATATACATTCCATAGGCTGCTGAAGAAGACTTTGGAATATTAGCTAATGTCCCTTTTAAATCTATACCTGTTTTCCCTCCCTGTTCTGAATTACCTGTTGAAAGTATAGAACGAACAGGTGTAACTTTATTACCAATAACTCTATTGCAAAAATATTTATTAGTGTATTTGTAAATTAATAAATCATAATCATCAGATGAAGACTTTGGTGTAACATCTATACATAATTTTCCATCATAAGGAATTGTTAATATATACCAAACAGAGTTATGTTCTTGGTCAAAAACGGTTTTGACTTTTGCGTCTTTTCTAATTTCGCTAACAAAACCATAACCTCTTGGTGGTTCTGTTGGACCGAATGGAATATCAACCTGTAATGGTGCTGCAAAGAAACAGTCAGCACAACGAGGAGGCAAAGGAGACTCTGATGCTGTTTGCTTAATAGCTGTCTTCTTACCCTTGTTTGTCTTGCCTCTATTTGTTTGTTGAGCTTCCGCCCCAGCTGTTAAAGCAATGACTAAGATGATAGTTAATAATAATTTCTTCTTCATAAGGATGACTAATTTAATGTGCAAACATACTAATAATTATTTAATAATGCAACAAATAAATAAATAAATTGATTGTTTAGATAAAATGGTATCTAAATAATGGATAGTTTTTTTGTTGAAATGTTTTATTAAACTATCTTTGCACGATAAAATTTAATTGTATTATGGATGCATTAGTAAAGACAAACTTCAATTTCGAAGGTCAAAAGAATTTATACATTGGGAAAGTTCGCGATGTATATAATATTGATAATAAATATTTAATGATGGTTGTATCTGATAGAATTTCAGCATTTGATGTTGTTCTTCCAAAAGGAGTGCCTTTTAAAGGACAGGTATTAAATCAAATTGCAGAAAAATTTCTTGATGCAACATCAGATATAGTCCCTAACTGGAAAATAGCTTCTCCAGATCCAATGGCAACAGTTGGTCGTTTATGTGAACCTTTTAAAGTGGAAATGGTAATTAGAGGTTATCTTTCTGGTCATGCTTGGAGAGAATATAAAGAAGGAAAAAGAACATTATGCGGTGTTGTTTTGCCAGAAGGAATGAAAGAAAATGATAAATTTGAAAATCCGATAGTAACCCCAACAACAAAAGAAGCAATAGGCCATGATGAAGATATTTCAAAAGAAGAAATAATAAATCTTGGCTTAGTAGAAAAAGCAGACTACGAACAATTAGAAAAATATACACTTGCTTTATTTGAAAGAGGAACTCAAATGGCAAAAGAACGTGGGCTAATTTTAGTAGATACAAAATATGAATTTGGTAAAATTGATGGTAAGATATATCTAATAGATGAAATACATACTCCAGATTCATCTCGTTACTTTTATTTAGAAGGTTATAAAGAACGTCAAGAAAAAGGAGAAGAACAAAGACAGTTATCAAAAGAATTTGTACGTCAATGGTTAATGGAAAATGGTTTTCAAGGATTAGATGGACAAAAGATTCCTGAAATGACACCTGAAATAATAAATCAAATATCAGAACGCTACATAGAGTTATACGAAAACATAGTTGGAGAAAAATTTGTAAGACACGAAACAGAAGATTTACAGAACAGAATAGAAACAAACTTATCCAATTGGTTAAAGACAAATAATCGTTAGTAGATAATTCTTGTTGAATAAAAACAAAAAATCTAATGAGAAAGACAATCAATTATTTAATTATTGCACTATTCTTTTGCTTAGCTTTTGTTTCTTGTGGAAAGAAACAGATATATGAAAAGACTGTTATTTTTCCAAACCAAACCTGGGAAAGAATAGAAAATGGTAAGGATGTAAAGTTTGAAAAGATAAATGTTAAATCAAAAGAAGATGCTTATGATATTAATATTTCTTTTCGTCATAAACCAACCATTAACGTAGACGAAATAAGTTTTATACTTAGAATAATCTCTCCATCTGGCATGAAGAAAGAATCAATTCATACATTAAAGTTAAAAGACCGTTACGGGAAAAAGTATATTGGGAAGAACTTAGGAGAAGAGATTGATATTAAAGAACCAATAAAACAATATTTTTTCTTTCCAGAAGTAGGAGAATATACAATTGTCATTTCAAATTATTGTGAAAAATATGAAGTGAATGGATTGTCAAATATTGGAATAGAAATAGTAAAATCTGATTTAGATTACGAAATAGAAAAGTGATGGAAGAGGAGTTAAGTGTAAATCCTTATTACGATAAGTTACTACCTATTCTCCAAACCCTACCTGAATCACCAGGTGTTTATCAATATTTTGATAAGAGCGGAATAATAATATATGTAGGAAAGGCGAAGAATTTAAAGAATCGAGTCCTTTCCTACTTCCGTAATGATGCTAATCATAACTCCAAAACAAGACTCCTTGTCCGTAAGATATTCAATATAGAGCTTGTTCATGTAAATACAGAAACAGAAGCACTGTTATTGGAATGTAATCTTATAAAGAAATATCGTCCAAAATATAATATACTTCTGAAAGACGATAAATCCTATCCTTGGGTTAGAATAACCAATGAAGAATTCCCTAAAATATTTAAAACACATAATGTAGTCAAAGACGGCTCACTCTATTTTGGACCTTATCCTTCCAAAAGAACATTAAAGGAGCTTTTAGATATTATCCGTTTAATGTTCCGATACAGAACTTGCAGTCTTAATTTAACAGAAGAAAATATTCGTTTGGGGAAGTTTAAAGCTTGCCTTAACTATCAAATAAAACTTTGTAATGCTCCTTGTGAAGGCTTTGAGACGAAAGAAGAGTATGCCAAAACAATATCATTAATTAAAAACATGATTAAGGGCGACATATCATCACTCATAAAAGATATGAAGCAAACAATGATGAACCTTGCAAATGATATGAACTTTGAGCAAGCCCAAGAAATGAAAGAAAGGATAATGCTTTTAGAAAACTACCAGTCAAAAACTGCAATAGTAAGCAGTACAATTAAAAATGTAGAAGTCTTTGCTTATGTAAGTGCAGAAAATTCAATACATTTTAATATGATGAAGGTAGTCAATGGAAGCATAGTGTCATCATATTCAATTGAGGTTGTAAAGAAATTAGAAGAAACAGATATCGAGATATTCACAGCAGCAATTATTCAAAGTCGTGATAAAATGCAATGGCAAGGAAGAGAAATTATAGTCCCAGAACATTTAGACTTGCCAGAAGACTATGTACAACAAACCGTTCCTCGCACTGGAGATAAGAAACAATTGCTTGAACTTTCAGAACATAATGCTAAGTTTCATAAATTAGAAAAGATGAAAAAAGCAATGCTAATAGACCCAGAACGTCATGGAAAGCGTATAGTTGAACAAATGCGTAAAGACTTAAACATGGCAGTAGCTCCAACTTATATAGAATGTTTCGATAATTCAAACACACAAGGCAATCAACCAGTAGCAGCTTGTGTAGTATTTCGTAATGGTAAACCTTCCAATAAAGACTATAAACATTATAATATTAAAACAGTTGTAGGTCCAGATGACTTTGCATCAATGCAAGAAGTAGTATATAGAAGATATTCACGACTTAAAGCAGAAGAAAAACCACTTCCTCAATTAATAGTAGTTGATGGAGGAAAAGGGCAACTAAGTGCAACAGTAGAAGTGCTTACAGCCTTAGATTTAATGGATAAAATAACAGTAATAGGAATAGCAAAACGACTTGAAGAAATCTTTTTCCCAGGAGACCCAACTCCACTATACTTAGACCGAAGAAGCGAAACACTAAAAGTAATACAACAAATTCGTGATGAAGCCCATCGTTTTGGAATAACACACCACAGAAACAAACGTTCAAAAGCAACATTCAAAACACAATTAACCGATATAGAAGGAATAGGAGAAACAACATCACGAAACCTTTTGCTAAAGTTTGTATCAGTGAAACGCATATCCCAAACCACCCTTGAAGAATTAACCTCTTGCATAGGTAAATCAAAAGCAGAAATAGTGTATAACTATTTTCATAAAGATTAATTATAGATAATAGGTTAGATGCAATACCTAACCCCTACATTGGCTTTGGTTACCAAGAAAATGATAAAGGATTTGATTATATTATTTTTTCGCTATCAATTGACTTAGGTTTATTATATCTTTCTCCTCTTTCAAAAGCTGTTTCATTAATCCACTCAATTTTATCTCCAATTGCATTCTTATCTATATTCTTAAGAAGCACCCATGTCTCAACTAAAGGTTTAAATTTTTCTATTCCTATTCCTAATGTAGAATTGTAAAATAATAATGATAATTGAGAATTTGATAATTGTGCTCTCACGAAAGAAGTATATTGATATTTTTCATAATCGGTTAATTCACTTTCATCTACAAATTTGATAATTCTATATAGCATCCTAAAATACAAGCATAAATTTTTATGATTAGAAGAAAAACTATTATAAAGTTCTTCAGCATCTTTAATTTCATCAACTTTAAATTCGGAAATTAATACACTAGTTCCTTTGTAACCCTTCCAGTTATTAAGATCCAAATTACACAACATTTGATCGAAACTATTAATCCCTTTATATATTTTATCTAAAGATTTATATTCAGATGATTCAACAAATGAAGCTAAATTTTGAAGTAAATTAAAGAATGTATTTTCAAAACGTTGCCTGTCGAATAACTCATTTTGTTTTTGAATAGCTTCCTTTTGACCTTGTAATTCTACTCTTGTGTCCTCAAGTTCTTTTCTTTGCAACTTTAATTCTTTACTTTGCAAAACAATTGTAAAAATAACACCTGCAAAAGCAAATCCCGAAAATAATGCACTAATGGCGGTAAATTTATCCTGAAAAAGTATATTTTTTGATTTATCGAATGGTAAATAACGATCAAATAACCACCAAGAAATAATAAACAACCCAATAACCAAAATAACTGCCAAAAATACATAAAAAGCTAATTTAATTTTTTTAGTGTTTTCTTTTTCTTTTTTAGTAATCTTCGATTCCATATTTAATTCTTATAATATTATTGATTAACTTGTTCTTGCCCCTTCATTAACATTGGTAGTAGCCAATCTCTGTTTGAAATTATTAATACTCTTCTCATGATTTTTCTATCTTACTTTTATCAACTAATCCAAGTTCAATTAAATGCTCATTCCTACGTTTAAGTTTTTCTTTTTCCTTTTTATCTAATAGTTCTTGTACTTTTGGATTCATAATGTTTGTTATTTACGTTTAATATTATCATTTATTTAGCTACAATAGCTAAGGATATTATTGATGTTATAAGAGATATGACAGAAATGGTTGCCATTACTTTTAATGAATTAGAAGCAGACTTTTGATATTTAACCATATCACTATATGACTTCTCTATTGATGGATATTCGGTTTCAACATGTAGAATTCCATATTTCTGAACTTTTTCAACTAAGGCCATCAAAACCTTTACTCCTTTATCTGATAAAGAGTTATTTTTATTATATGTAGTTGAAATGTCTTTTAAAGCTTCATATCCATTTTGCCCAAAAATACTATTTCCATTTTCATCATTTATTTGAATATAACTACTCTCAAGTAAAGATGAATTTTGATTAAGTATGTCTAAAACTACAGATATTTTAGTAATCCCAAGTTGAGGGATATAAATATTTGTATTTCTTCTTTCTTTATTAACATTAATAGTATCAGTTTGAGAAAATACATTTAATGCAAATAAGCTAATAATTGAAATAATAAATACTCTTTTCATGACTTATATATTATAAGGTTAATAATGTCCGTTGAGAGGGATTTGCAATCCCACAATGTATTAATATGATATGTTATCCTTTTTATTGAACAATAAGTTTCTTTGTTTGATTAATACTATCATTCATAATTCTAATTGAATAAACACCCTTAGAATATCCACTTAAATCAATATACAATTCATTATTTCCCTTATTAATCTTATGCGTTTGAATAACCCTTCCAACCATATCATAAACCATAACATCAGCCTTAGAGCTTAAATTATCAATACTTATTTTTGCTTTGTCTTTTGCAGGATTAGGATAAATTAATATATCAACTTTATTAGCAACTGTAATATCATTTAAACCAATTTGAATATTGTTGAAATCTCGCCATTGTTCAGCAGCTTTATATAAAGCAACAGAAGCTTCAGGAACATAAAGAGGAATTGATTTATTAACATTAAAAAAAACAAACTCACCTAAACTTGGAGGAGTTTGAGCCGAACAAGTAATTGAAGTTAATCCTCTACAATCATAAAAAGCATAATCACAAATTGAAGTAACAGAGTTTGGAATTGTTATTGAGGTTAATCCACTACAATCATTAAAAGCACCACCAGAAATACTTACTGTTCCCGCTTGGATATTAATTGTTGTATTGGCTGGCATTGTGCCTTTATATTTGTAAAGCACATTATTGATATACACAACTCCATTAGGTTTATTATTATACCAAGGTGTACTAGAAAAAGCATCATTACCAATTGATGTAACAGAGTTTGGAATTGATATTGAGGATAATCCCAAACAACTAGAAAAAGCAGAACAACCAATTGAAGTAATAGAGTTTGGTATTATAATTGAGTTTAATCTAGTGCAATTTAAAAAAGCATAATCACCAATTGAAGTGACAGAGTTCGGAATTGTGATTGAGGTTAATTCATAACAATTAGAAAAAGCACCATCACCAATTGATGTAAAAGAGTTCGGAATTGTGATTGAGGTTAATCCGCTGCAATTATAAAAAGCACCATTACCTATTGAAGTAACAGAGTTCGGAATTGTTATTGAGGTTAATCCACTACAACTTTTAAAAGCACCACCAGAAATACTTACTGTTCCTGCTTGGATATTAATTATTGTATTAGCTGGCATTGTACCTTTATATTTGTAAAGCACATTATTAATATATACCACTCCATTAGGTTTGTTATTGTACCATGTAGTACCATAAAAAGCACCATCACCAATTGAAGTGACAGAGTTTCCAATCATTACAGAGGTTAAACCAGTACAATTTTGGAAACAATTATCTCCAATTGAAGTTACAGAGTTTGGAATTGTGATTGAGGTTAATCCAGTGCAACCAGCAAAAGCATAATTACCAATTGAAGTTACTGTATAGTAATTACCACTATAAAGTACTGAATCGGGTATTGAAACTACTCCTGAATAAGAGGGATACGAATAGTCACTATTTACTACTAAAACAGTTCTTGGTAAAGCTGAAGAAATTATTTGATAATAGATTGTCTTCCCATTATTAATTGCTGAAAAGTCTTCGGCTTGTGTGTTTAGGTTTATCCCTATTATAATAGCAACTAACACTAATAATACTTTTTTCATATAAAACCTCCTTGTTTTAGGGTTTGTAAATAAATTATTTTTCAACAAAAAGAAAATAGTATATGCTAAGGTGTCTTGGGAAGTACTTTTGATTAGAAAAGTAAAAGCGTGGGACACTTACAATATCGGATTAAGAGGGACGACCAAGCCCCACACATCTAAATAAGTAAAGCCCACGCATATCGTGAGCATTTTCCTTATTGTTTAAGATGTGTATTATTTAATTGGTCGTTTTCTTAATACCTCAACAATAGCAAAACGCTATAATTCTTTTTTAATTAAACTTACTCGTTTAATATGCCTGCAAAAATATAATTATTAATTGAATAAACAAATTTATTATCAAGATATTTTTGATAGATGTTTGTATTAACACTCTATGCTTATTTATATTGGAAGAGTTATTAATGTATTTATATTTGGAATTAGTAATTTAGTATTCCTATATTTAAAAACAATTATTGCGTTAGGGGGTATATAAATCATTCTCAATCTAAATATCAAAAAAATGTGTGAAAAAGGCTTTTTCCCACATATAATGGCTTTATGTTTTTTCTTTATAGCTTTTCTTTATATTTTTTCTTTATAAGTATTCTTTATATAGCTCGATATTTAAAATTGAAATTTAATAATAAAAAAGATGAGAACATAACTACGAATAAATTCTTAGAACGAACTTAGACTGATTTAGTACAATCCTTCTTCTAAATCTTTTAAAACTTCAGCTTTAATTTGTTTTTTCTCTTTAGATAGTAATTTTGATTTGTATTTTATTGAGTTTTTTTGAACCCTTACTATTAATTCTCTTAGTCCTAAATCAAAACTTGCATAATAACCTTTTCCAGAAGAAGTTACCATATGCCAATTAATTTCAAGCTCTTCTCTTATTTTTCTCTTAAAATATTCACTATAATATTTCTGTAAAATTTCAGGTAGTTCATCTTTTGATTTTACTGATTTTCTAAACCCAGCCATCCTTGAAAAAAGATATAGATTTGTTATTTTACAATAAGATTTATTTCCAATAATACTTCTTATTCCAAGAAAAGCTAAAAGCATAATGTTTTCCCATTCTGTTTTTTCATTTTTATAATAGTCAAACCAAATATGTGTTGAAATATTTGTAAAGGGTTCTTTTGTTCTATTATATTTTTCAACTAATTTTTTACCATTGGAAATTGTTTTCTCAAAATTTCCTGTTTTAACTTCAAAATAATCTTCTGCTTTATAAAATTTTATTAGATCACAAATATGGTCTTTATTGTTTGAATTATTTATACTACGCTTATTTAAATCAAAGCGACTTAAGAATTCTACTGTTGATTCTTCTTCAATAGTTTCGCATTGAATATCTTTTGCATAATTCCATAGTGCATAATCATATGCATTGTCTAAACACTTACTTGGATTTTCAAAATAATTTTCAAATATTGCCATTGGGCAATTGAAATACTTGTTCTTTTTCATATTTAAATTATTTATTTTATTAACACCACAAAGATAATAAAATATTTTCAATATTTCATATTCAAACGACTTAATTTTGAACAATTTAAGCCTTGAAATGCTTGTTTGGATATTGGATTATTAGGTTTGGTAATATAGATAATATATTATCTTAATCAAGGAAATAAAAACTCCCTACGATTTCAAAAAAAATCAGGCTCTTTCTCTCACAAATCAAGCTCTTTTTCCAAAAAGTCGGCGTCTTTCGGCAGAAACTCGGTGTCTTTTTTCTAAAAAACAGGCTCTTTTTAGAGACAAAAAACAGGTATTAAAAGACGTTATTTTTATGATTTTTTAAGAGTTTATTTCTTGTGATATAGTTTGTTATGTAAAATAGTTTTTGTATCTTTGTAGGGTAGATTAAAAAGCATATCGATTTATGTTCGCTAATCCACAATTATAAAACAAAAAACCTCGCGATAGTATAAGGTAATCGCATTGTATTATGATTAATTATGCAGTTTCTAAACGCAGAATTGTTGTTGGTGCAACACCAGGAATTAAATTCTTGGCTTGTTTGGTGAGGTCTAGTAAGGTTTCACAAGAGGACTTGATTACCAGAATTGCAGCAGCTTCTTCATTGGCTGAAGGGGATGTCTTAGCTTGTTTGAGGCAGCTCCAGATTGAAATTTCTTCAGCTGTTAGAGCTGGTCAAAGTGTGGAGTTAGACCAATTAGGCACATATACGCCTTACCTCCAAGTGACTACAAAAGACACAGAGGAAGAAGTTGATGCTTCCACAATTAAGAGAATTCGTGTGAATTTTGTTCCTAACTCAATATTTAAGAGCAAATTAAAAGCTACACCAATTGAGTACAAAAATCCTACAATTACTGGACTTCAAACAGAAGGAGGGGTTTAGTAATGGTTAGTTGTTAATGATTAATGGTTAATCTTTGGGAAAGGGCAATCTCGTTTGGGGTTGTCCTTTCTTTTTGACTTTCTTTTTGTCCACAGATTAGCACAGATTTACTCTAATTTTTCTGTCCACAAATCACACTAATTTACATTAATTTCTTTTGTTTTTTTTGATAATGGTTTGTTGAATAGGGAGACGCGATAAATGACTTCGTCGAGCTTGACCTTCGGTCTTCGGTTCGACGTCTCTACGGGGGTTATTGTCCATTGGGTCAATTTTGTCCATTAATCATTAATCATTGACCATTAATCATTAACTATTTACCATTAATCATTGATAATTTATCACTAATCTGTTTACCAATCTTCTATTTTTGTTGTTATATGAAATATAAACACTAATTAATAAGAAAACAACCTTCTTTTTTTTATAATTTTGATGATAGCGTTTTGATTTTTTGTAGGGGCGGAAGATATTTCGCCCCTATTTTTTGATTAAATCCACCTTAATAAAAGTTAAATAGTGTGTCATTGTGTTATTTTATTGAAATTTATTGTAACTTTGCCACATAAAAATAATTGTCTTGACATTATGGAAAAAGTAATAGGAAGTAATATTAAATTCTTACGTGAGATGAATAATTTCACACAAGATGCTGTTGCAAAATATCTTGGAATTGAGCGTTCTACCTATTCTAATTATGAATTGGGTTTGAGAGAAATACCCTTTGACTTAGATATTTTGGAAAAATTATCTGATTTATTTGGTTGTGAGATGTGTATGTTTTATGAGGAAGATAAATCTGTTCTTGAACAAGTTCTTACATGTGCATTTAGAGTTGAAGGAATTTCTGAGAGTGATATGAAACAAATTGCTTATTTTAAAAGCATAGTGAAAAGTTATTTGAAAATGGATAAATTATTGAAGTCATGAAAAAGCTCAAACCAGAAATATTAGAAATATTTGCTAAGAAATTCAGAGCTGATAATGATTTAAGTCAAACGGAACCTATTGCTCTAAAAAGTTTGCTTCAAAAACTTAATATTCTTACTTCTTTCCGCTCTCTTTCTGATGATTTCTATGGTTTATCGATTCGTTCAAAAGATGGGAATCGTTTTATGATGATTAACATTAATAGAACTAAGGGAAGACAGCATTTTACTATTGCTCATGAGTTATATCATTTGTTTTATGAGGAAAATCTAACGCCTAATATTTGTCGTAAGGATACCCAGAAAGAGCCTTCAGAAGTGAATGCTAATTATTTTGCTTCTGCCCTTTTAATGCCCCAAGAAGGCTTATATAAGGAATTGTCAAAAGATGAAATTGAATCAAAAGAAATTCCTATTTCTAAAATAATTTATCTTGAACAGTATTATTCTGTTTCAAGACAATCTATTTTGATTAGATTAAAACAACTTAATTTACTTTCAAAGAAATTATTTGACCTTTATTCGTTGTTACCAGTAAAAAATACTGCAAGAGAATATGGTTATGATACTGCCTTATATGAAAGAGGTGGAAATAATTTGATTATTGGTTCCTTTGGTGAGAAAGCAAAAGAATTATTTGACAAGGGAAAAATATCGGAGGGACATTATTGTGAATTAATGAATCAAATCTATCATGAATAAGGTTAAAATTGTTCTTGATGCTGATGTAATTATTCATTTCTCCAAGGGTCAAATGCTAAGTATTTTGCCTAAAATTTTTCCAACATACCAATATATTATTCTTGATAAGGTTTATAACGAGATTTCGGGGGATATTAAAACGCAGTTAGATAATCAAATGACAATTTTAAAGAATATAACTCTTATTAAATTTAATCCCTCAGGACAAGAAATGAAAGAATATGCTTGTCTGTTGCAAAATTTTGGTAAGGGAGAAAGTGCCTCAATGATATATTGTAAATGGAATCATGATGTTTTGGCAAGTAGTAATTTGAAGGATATTGAAGCTTACTGCAATGAAAATCAAATAGCATATCTTACTACCTTTGATTTTTTATATCATGCTGTTAAAAATAATCTAATTAGTCAATCAGAGGCACATAATTTTATTAATGACGTTCTTTCTAAGGGGAGTAAATTACCGCCAGTAGAGAAATTCAAAGTCTTTGTAAGTACAGCGGTAATTTAAAAATATACTCGTAGACTATTTTTTCAGTTCCTTTTTTATTTTATAATTTATTCAGGAACTTCATTGTGTCTACATTATCGGCGAAGTCGTAGATTCTTGGTTCTTGGGCTTTGCCTAATGGGATTGAGTTTTTAATTTTTGGAATATTTGAAACTACACATTGGAGATTTTCTTTTTCTGTTTCAAGGATTGAAATTACATCTTCAAGGTTTTCGTAATATTCATAGTTTAGGACTGAAACGGGAGAGAATAAATCTTTTGATTCAAAAAACAATAATACTCCAGAATCAATAAATGGAATATTATTCATTATAAATATTGCTTTGTGATAGTCGTAGTTATTTCTGTATTTATTGTGGTCTAATAAATATGCGTATTCCTTTGAGGCTTCAATTAGTGGTGTGAAATCAAATTCTTTTGGAATAAATATTTTTGATACATTTCTACAGCCTTGTCCTTTGTGTATTAGGACATCATCTATTAATAATTTTGCATTGATTGGACTTAGTTCTGAACTGTCTAAAACAGAGATTGAAGAGCGAGAATGACGAATGATGTTAGGGTATTTTCCAAAGTAATAATCAAAATAACGTGTAGTGTTATTGCTTCCTGTTGCTATAACTGCATCAAAGTTTTCTATTTTTTCTTCTGCAAACTCTATTCTTTCTTTTAGTAAAGGTTCTGCTTCTATTAATAAATCGGCAATTGCAGGGAGTAAGTATTTATCGGAAGAGGATAGTTTGCAATAAAATTTATTACCACTAAGTAAAACGCAAAGCATATCATGAAAGCCAACGGCAGGAATATTTCCAGCACAAATTACGGCAATGGTTTTAGGGTTTTGAGTAAAAGAATAGTTGTTGGTGAATTCAATAAGTGTTTCTTTATTTAACCAGGAAGAGAGTGATTTAAGGGCATAGTCTACACTTTCTATATCAAACCAAGTGTTTTCGGCACAACTTAACGTTGATGCCTTCAATAATTTTTCGTTTTTTATTCCTTCATCAAGTTTATTGCTTAGGCTTGAAAATGCTGATATTATTTTTGATTTCATCTCTTTTGTTTTATTTTAGTATGCAAATATATGGAATTATTTCGTTTTTAAAGTAACAATATGGAGCAAAGAGTAGTAAAAGATTGTAAAAATTGCATTGATGAAAAAGAGTTTTGGAATATTATTTATTTGTATGTTGAGTTTTGTGAACGTCTTTTCACAAAATAATGAGACTATAAAGGGATTTGAAACTCAAATGAAAGCCTTAGTTGATTTGATGTGTGATGCACCTACAGATAATGAAAGGTTTAATGCAAATGAAAAGCTTATTGCAATATTTGATGAGGTTCTTCCAATGGAAAAGTCATTTCATTATCCTTTTGATGAGCTAAAAAGAATAAGTAAATTAAAGTCTTCCGATAACAGGTTTCGTATTTTTACTTGGGCTGTTGTTTCTCAAGATGGTAGTTTTGAGAATTTTGGTTTTGTCCAGTCAAAGAATGAAACAAGTGGAGAGTATGAAGTTTATAAGTTACATGATAAGAGTGATGAAATCTTTAATCCAGAATTTGCAAAATGTGATAACGAAAATTGGTTTGGAGCTGTTTACTATGATTTAATAACAACAAAGTATGAGGATAGAACATTCTATACTTTATTGGGTTTTGATGGCAATAGTATATACACAAAACGAAAAATTATAGAACCAATTGTTTTTAAGGCACGTTCAGGAAAACCAGAATTTGGTGCTTCATATTTTTATAAGGACAAAGAAAGGAAACGTTATATCTTTGAATATAACCCTGAAAATAATTTTATTTTGAGATGGGACGACCAATATTATGAAGATAAAAAGGTAAAAGAACCATCTTTTTTCAATAGAATATTTAAGAAGAATGAATATCAATCGAGAAAAAATAATACAGAGCTTACTCTTTCTCAAGAGCAGATGATAGTTTATGATGTATTAGAATCTATGTTTGAAGGTGTATCTGATATGTCTCAATTCAATGTTGCTTCGGGAGTTGTTAATGGATTTAAGTTTGAAAGAGGACGTTGGCGTTTGGTAGAAAATGTTCTTGCCAGAAATAAAATAACTAAAAAGGAGAAGAAATTAGAAGTTAAATCTAATCTCTTTAATCGACATAAATAAGCTATTTTTACTCCGAAGTGTAAACTTTCAATTCTTTTGTCGTCTAAAATGTAGTTACGAAAAATTCAATCTACATTTTATGCAGAAAATCTCATCATCATTCTTCGCATTACTACTATTTTCAAGTTTTTTTTTGTTTGCTCAAGATAAATTGGAAGGCGTTGTATATGACATTAAAACAAATGAAAAATTACCTTATGTCAATTTAGTATGGTTAAATTCATCAAATGGAACAAGTACTGATATTGATGGAAACTTCTCTATTCCTGTTAATAAGAAATCACATAAATTGGTATTCAGTTATATTGGTTACCATAATGATACTTTGATTGTTGAAAAGCCTACCAAGGATTTAAAAGTATATCTTAAAGAAAATACCAAATTACTAAACCAAGTAACAATAAATGAACGACAACAAGGTTCGTTTATGTCTAAAATGAGTGTTGAACAGAAAGAAATAATTTCAAGTGAGGGTTTAAAACATTTGGCTTGTTGTAATTTAGGAGAAAGTTTTGAAACCACAGCAAGTGTAGATGTTGGTTATTCTGATGCTGTTTCAGGTTCTAAACAAATCCAACTCTTAGGTTTAACAGGTGTTTATTCACAACTTTTATTGGAAAATATGCCTTTTCTTCGCGGCTTGTCAGCACCATTTGTTTTAGGATATGTGCCTGGAAGTTGGATGGAAAGCATCTCAATAAGTAAAGGTGTTGCAAATGTTCTTCAAGGTTATGAAACTATAACAGGTCAAATAAATATTGAATATGAGAAACCAAAGGACGCAGACCCTTTGTTTGTAAACTTATATATGAATTCAGAACTCAAAGAAGAATTAAATGCTAAGGCAAATATTAAATTAACAGATAGGTTATCTACCGGATTATTAGTTCATGGTTCATATATAGGAAAAGAAGTAGACCATTTAGGACATGACGGTTTTATGGATTATCCAAAACAAAGTCAAATCAATATTGTTAATCGTTGGCAATATGAAGGAAAAGGTTTCCATAGCCATTCTCTTATTAATTATCTTCATGAAAGCAGAACAGGAGGGCAATTAGGGTTTAATAGAGATATGAAAGGTAATGATTCTATATATGGTTTGGGAGGTGATGTTGATAGAGTGCATTTCTTTACAAAAAACGGTTGGGTTGTTGGTAATACAGGTTCAATTGGTACTCAAATCACAGGAACATATTTTAAAAATAATCAATTCTTTGGTTTAAATAATTATCTTGGAGAACAAAGTGATGTGTATGGGAACTTTCTTTTTGCAAATGAAACTCGTCATGGTCATCAATATACTGTTGGTACTTCAATACGATATACCGACTTAAAAGAAGATTATTTAGCACTTGGTAATGGAACAACCTTTAATACTAATAACCCTTTGGTTAAAGATGCTTTCTTTAAAAAAGAAGTAGTTCCAGGAGCATTTGGACAATTTTCTTTTATTTATGGAAAGATATTTACTGCAACAGCAGGTATTCGTTACGACTATAATTCATTCTATAATGAGAATTTAATTACTCCACGATTACATTTTCGTTGGAAGATAGCAGAAGATTTAATTCTTAGAGGAGCAGGAGGAAAAGGTTATAGGAGTGCAAATATAATTGCTGATAACTTTGGTCTTTTGGCTTCATCACGTCAAATTGTCATAAAGGATAATCAAACTTTAAAAATGGAAGATGCTTGGAATGGAGGATTGAATGTAAGTAAAACATTTAAAACAAAAGATAAAAGAGAGTTTTCAATGACACTTGATTACTATCATACAAATTTTGTTAATCAAGTCGTTATGGATTTAGAACAAGATCCTCGTCAAGCAATATTTTATAACCTTGAAGGAAAATCTTATTCAAATAGTGTTCAGATGGATATATCTTTAGAACCTATTAAAAGATTTAATATAACATTAGCTGGAAGGTATAATGATGTAAAGACAACTTATAATGGAGTGCTTATGGAAAAGCCTTATGTAAGTAAATGGAAAGGTTTGGTTGTCTTTTCATATAAGACAAAATATGATAAATGGATGTTTGATTTAACAACACAATTTAATGGTGAACAAAGATTACCAAACAATATAGGAGAGAAGCAAGGATACGCAAAACCTTATATATTTATGTTAGGTCAAATAACACGTAAATTTAAAGCCTTTGATGTTTATTTAGGATGTGAAAATATAACAAACTATGTTCAACACATGCCAGTTATAGGAGCAGATCGACCATTTAGTAATAACTTTGACGCTTCTGTTGTTTATGCTCCAATTATGGGAAGAACATTTTACGCTGGAATTCGTTTTACAATCAAATAAAAAGATAAATATATAATCAGATAAAAATAAATAAAACAAGAGATGAAAAAGAAAATTTTAATTGCAGTTATGCTAATGTTTGGATTTGTTTCATTACAAGCTCAAACTAAAGAAATAGAAAAACAATTGCCAAAAGAATCTACAACAGTTATTAAATTAGATAAATTATGTTGTGAAAGTTCTGTGCCAATTATAGAAAAAACTTTGGCTTACGAAAAGGGAGTTGAGAAATTTGATGTATCAGTTGAAAATAAAACTGTTACAGTTGTTTATAAAACCAAATCAACAAACCCTGAAACCATAGCAAAGGCTTTAGCAAAATCGGGTATAGAAGCTAATGGTATAGCAGCAGACAAGAGAGCTATTGAGAAATTACCTGAATGTTGCAAGAATTCAGCAAAAGGTTTGTCATCAGGTTGTGGTCATAGTAAATAAGTATAAAACTAACTTATTCTACTGGTTCTTCCTCTTTATGACATATTTCGTTTAAAAGTTTAGTAGCTTCAGGGTGATTCATCTTTGAAGCTACTTCTAATTCAGAGCAAATCTTTTCTTCAAGCTTCTTATTTTTCTCTTTATTTTTCTCTTGAAGATAGGTAAGTGCTAATTGATAATGAGCATCTGGGTTTTGATAATTCAGATTTATTGATTTTAATAAGTCGGATTTTGCTCCCGAAAGGTCTTTTTTGTTAAGTCGCAATTTGCCTCTATTATAATAAGCATCTGCATGTTCTGGGTCTAATTCAATTGCTTTTGTAAAATACTTTTCTGCTTTTGTGCTTTGTCTTGAGTGTATTTGTGCTAAACCAATGTTATTATGTGTGAAAGGATGGTTAGGTTCTAAGGATAAAGTCTTATAAAAATCCATTAATGCAGAGGCATAATCCCCAACATTTATATAAACTATTCCTCTATAATTATAAGCAGAAGCAAATTTATCATTAAGCTTTATAGATCGGTTTAAATCAGATAAAGCACCGTTATAATCTCTTAAATAGTTCTTGGCAATTGATCTTAGATAATAAACTTCATAGTTATTAGGTTGATTTTTCAGAACTATATTATAATCTTCTATTGCTCCTGAGAAGTCATTTATGAATCCTTTCCCTACGGCTCTTTGTTTATATACTTCAATATCTTCATAACCATAGTGGATTGATGTATTATAACTTGAAACGGCTGATATATATTCCTTCCGTTTTAGTTTAATTTCACCAAGCAAATAGTACAAGAAACCATTTTCTTGTTCATTTTCTAAGGCTGTGGTTAATTCGGAATAAGAGTCATTTAAATTGTTTTGTGAGAAGTATATTATCGATTTTATAGCATATAATTCTTTTAAAGGCTCTTTGTCTTGAAGTTCTTTGTCAATCAATTCAATAACTTTTTTGACATCACTACTATTTAATAGCTTTGAAGAAGAAAGAAAGTCCTTATTATTATTATTTCTGTAACCAACAACAAGAGAGTTTATTGCATCAAGATTTTCTTGTCTTGATAAATAATATACCGAAAGGATAGGGTAGAGTAAATAATCTTTTTCTTTTTCTAAAACAATTTGGTCTATATCATCAAAGGCTTTTTTGGTATCTCTTATTTTATAGTAAGCAATTGCTCTCTTTTCAATTAGTTTACTTGATCCATTACCTTTTTCAATGGCTTGATTAACTATATCTATTACTTTTTTGTAATTATTAGAGTCTAATTCTTGGCTTGCTAAATGAAGATAATCTTTTCTGTCATCTACTTTTCTTTTGTTATCGTATTGACAAAGGGCTGAAAAGGAAAATGATAGAAGGCATAATATTAAGATAAATATCTTTTTCATTTATACTAATTTCCCTAATCCTTCTCTTAGAATTTCTATTTCTCCATTAGTTAGGTCTATAACTGTTGAGGTATTTTCACTTCCCATTCCATTATCTATTATCATATCTACCTTATCTCCATATAAATCATCAAAGTATTCAGGGTTCGTGTAGCATTCTATTTCTAAATCTTCGGTTGGAAGTGATGATGTTATTAATGGATAATCTAATTCTTCAACGATTTTTAATACTATTTCATTGTCTGGAATCCTAATACCTATGGTTCTTTTATTTGTTTGTAGAATCTTTGGAATCTTATTTGAGGCTTGAAAAACAAAAGTAAAGGCTCCTGGAGTATTTTCTTTTAAGAGTTTAAATAAGTGATTTGGAAGTGGTTTAACGAATTCTGAAGATTGGCTAATTGAATAACAAACTATAGAAAATTCACTTTTTTCAAATTTCTTTCCTTTTAATGCTGCAAGTCTTTGAGATGCTTTCATATTTCCAAGCTTGCATGCAAAGGCATAAACAGTATCAGTAGGATAGATAATAACACCTCCTTTATTTAAACAATCACAAACTTCTTCTATTTGTTTTTGTTCAATACCTTGTGAATGAATTTTTAAGAGCATAATACAACGATTTAAAAAGTGCGCACAA
>JBAZSY010000003.1:0-195648 GCA_041662185.1 Bacteroidales bacterium | reverse complement strand
CATTACTATTTTACCAAATGCTCCTATTGTTACAACGATAGATATTTCATTATGTGAAAAAGATTTTCCATATACATATTATGATAGTATTTTTACACAAGCAGGTAGTTATGGTTGTTCTTTTACAACTAACAATGTAGTTGATAGTCTTCATATTGTTAATATAACATTATTGCCATCATATAATGATACAATATTTGCTTCAATTTGTTCAGGAGAAACTTATAGTGAAAATGGATTTAATGTATCAGATGCAGGATTCTACACAAATACATTAACAACAATAAATGGTTGCGATAGTATAATTAATCTTTCGCTTAATGTTCAATCTGTTGAAGACACAGTAATTAATGCAGTAATATGTGCAGGAACAGCATATAATAATTATGGATTTAATGAGAGTAATTCAGGGATATATTATCATTATTATTCATTTGGAGAAGAATGTGAACGAAAATTAATATTAAATTTAACTGTAATAGAATATCCAGAAATGCTTCTTTTGCCCGATAGTATTATAGAAGTTGAAGAATATCCAATAACAGTAGATGCTACTTGTTTAGGTTGTGATAGTTATATTTGGAATAATGGAGTGTCATCTCCTATAATAGATATTTATAGTCAAGGGACATATTATGTATGTGCATCATCATCGTGTGGAAATTATTGTGATTCAGTAGTGATAAGAAATCCAGATATATATGTTTTCCTTCCAAATAGTTTTACTCCAGTTGAACCAACAAATAATATCTTCAGGTATTATACGGCAAAAGATGAGGATATAAGAATAGAGGCATTCCAAATTTTTAATCGATGGGGAGAAAAGATATTTGAAACGACACAAAATAATATGTATTGGGATGGTAAGTATAAAGGAAATTATTGTTCTAATGGAGTATATGTTTGGAGATTACTTTACAAAACAATATTTACAGGTAATCAAACCTTCGAAAAAACAGGTGAAGTTAATTTAATAAAATAAGATGTAGTAAATAGATAATGTTCTTTAGTTTGTATTTAACTATTAAGTCTTTCTTTTAATTCATTTAGTTCTTGATTAAGTTCTTTAGGAAGGTGAGAACCAAATATTCCATAGAATTTTTCTATACGTTTGACTTCTTCTTTCCACTCTTCTTTATCAATTTTCATAACTTTTTCCATGTCTTCTTTTGTTACTGCTAAATCCTCAATATTTATAGTTTCTGGTTTTGGAATTTTACCAAT
Source organism: Bacteroidales bacterium (assembly GCA_041662185.1). Taxonomy (GTDB): domain Bacteria; phylum Bacteroidota; class Bacteroidia; order Bacteroidales; family P3; genus UBA10566. The sequence goes on along the minus strand of JBAZSY010000003.1, from coordinate 194,424 downwards.
AGGAGAGTCCATAGCAATATTCTTATTGTTACATCTATCGAATATGTATGTTAATACTCTTGAATTATCACCATAACCAGGCCATAGCCATTTACCATTGTCTTTTCTAAACCAATTTACACAAAATATTTTTGGTAGTTTATCACTTTCAGTCTTCTTTCCAATATTAATCCAGTGTTGAAAATAATCCCCCATATGATATCCGCAAAAAGGTTTCATAGCAAAAGGATCATGACGTAGTTCCCCTTGTTTTAACCCAATTACAGCGGCAGTTATTTCCGAACCAATAACCGAACCAATCATAACTCCATGATTCCAATTATTAGCTTCATAAACCAAAGGTATTGTTGTTGGACGACGACCTCCAAATAATATTGCAGAAATAGGCACGCCTTGAGGTTCGTTATATGCAGAATCAGCACAAGGACACTGTTCTATTGGGGCAGTGAAACGAGAATTACGTTGAGCACAAGGTTCGGATGATGTTTTGTCATATACTTTATTTTTCCAATCCAATGTTCCGTCAGGACATTCATACCCTATTCCTTCCCACCAAACATCTTTATCGGGAGTAAGTCCAACATTAGTATAAAGAGTATTCTTTTGAATAGAAAGATAAGCATTAGGATTTGTAGCCATTGATGTTTGAGGAACAACACCAAAGAACCCATTCTCTGGATTAATAGCCCATAAGCGTCCATCTTCTCCAAATTTCATCCATGCAATATCATCACCAACAGTTTCTACTTTCCATCCAGGAATAGTAGGGATTAGCATTGCAAGATTTGTTTTTCCACAAGCAGAAGGAAATGCAGCAGCAAAATATTTTTTTTCTCCTTCTGGATTTGTTATTCCTAAGATTAACATGTGTTCAGCAAGCCAACCTTCTTCTTTTCCCAAAACAGAAGCAATGCGAAGTGCAAAACATTTCTTTCCTAATAAAGCATTTCCACCATAACCAGAGCCATAAGACCAAATCTCTTTTGTTTCAGGGAATTGACAAATATATTTTTCATTAATAGGACGACAAGGCCATTTAACATCTTTTTGTCCTTCTTCTAACGGATATCCAACAGAATGAACACAAGGTATAAAATTGCCATTATCTCCTAATTTATCCAATACTTTTTTACCCATCCTTGTCATTATTCTCATGTGAACAACAACATAAGGCGAATCAGTTATTTGTATTCCAATGTATGATTTATCAGAGTTAATAGGTCCCATAGAAAATGGCATAATGTACATAGTACGTCCCTTCATTGCCCCTGTATAAACTTTCTTCATAGCAGCTTTTATCTCTTTTGGGTCAGCCCAATTATTTGTTGGACCAGCATCTTCTGCTTTTTCTGTACAAGTAAAAGTTCGGCTCTCTATTCGAGCCACATCAGAATCATCAGTTTGAAAATAATAAGAATTAGGTTTTTTATTTTCATTTAATTTAATAGCTGCTCCAGAGGCAACCATTTCATCTAATATCCTTTGATTTTCTTCTTCAGAGCCATCACACCAATAAACATTATTTGGTTGTAATATACTTACCCACTCACTTACCCAGTTAATTAATAGCATGTTTTCCGTCATAATATTTAGCATGTTTTATAATTATCGTATTGCAAAAGTAAAAAACAATTATAAACTCAGCAACTTAATGTCAAATAAATTATTATTTTATCTGATTTAATACCGAAAAACATATAGATTGTATATCTTTGCATTCGTATGAAAGAAGCAGTATTATACCTTTTCCCGACACCTATTGCTGACAATGAATTAAATTGTTCTTTTCCTGCAATTAATATTGAGTTGTTACAAGAATGTGATTGTTTTATTGTTGAAGAATTAAGAACAGCGAGAAGATTCCTGAAAAAGGCAGGATATAAAAAGAATTTTGATGAGGTTGAATTCTTTTTATTAAATGAACATACTCAACCACATGAGATAGAATGTTTTTTAAAGCCAATTCAAGAAGGTAAGAATATAGGTTTAATGTCAGAAGCAGGACTTCCTTGTGTTGCTGACCCAGGTTCTTTGATAGTGAATCTGGCTCAACGAAAAGGAATTAAAGTTATCCCTTTGGTTGGAGCATCTTCACTGACGTTAGCACTTATGGCTTCAGGATTTAATGGACAGAACTTTGCATTTGTCGGTTATTTGCCTGTTGATAAATCTTTGAGAGCAAAGAGAATTAAAGAACTTGAAAACTTAGTATATAAAGTAAACCAAACGCAAATTTTTATTGAAGCACCATATAGAAATAACCAAATGCTTGAAAGTTTAATTGGAACACTTAACCCAGATACAATGATTTGTGTTGCAACAGATATTTCAATGGGAAGTCAGCAAATACTTTCAAAAACTGTAAGACAATGGAAATCTTTTAAGATAGATTTACATAAGCGCAATACTGTATTTTTGATTTATAAGTAAAAAGAAATGAAACCACTTGCAGCAAGCCTTAGACCAAATAGTTTAGAGGAATATATTGGACAAGCTCACTTAGTAGGAGAAGGTGCAATACTTAGAAAGTCTATTGAAAGTGGGAATATCCCTTCAATGATATTATGGGGTCCTCCAGGAGTTGGTAAAACAACTATTGCAAATATTATTGCCAATAAACTTTTATGTCCGTTCTATTCTCTTTCTGCAATAAATTCAGGAGTAAAGGATGTTCGTGAAGTTATTGAAAAGGCTAAGCAAGGAAATAGAGCTATTCTTTTTATTGATGAAATTCATCGTTTTTCAAAAAACCAACAGGATTCATTGCTTGGAGCAGTTGAACAAGGTGTAATAACTCTTATTGGTGCGACAACAGAAAACCCTTCTTTTGAAGTAATAACTCCTTTACTTTCTCGCTGTCAAGTTTTTATTCTTAAAAGCTTAGAGAAAGAAGATCTTTTGAAATTAATAAATAAGGCAGTAGAATATTACGAAGAGAAAGAAAACAAATTAATTGAAGTAAAGGAGTTTGAAAGCTTAATGCGAATCAGTGGAGGTGATGCAAGGAAACTACTTAATGCAATTGAAATAGTTGTAGACCAGTTGGGCGATGATAATATAGTAACAAACGAAAAGGTTTCATCAATAATACAACAAAACTTAAGTTCTTACGACAAGAAAGGAGAAATGCACTATGATATTATTTCTGCCTTTATTAAGAGTATGAGAGGTTCAGACCCTAATGCCGCTGTGTATTGGTTGGCAAGAATGATTTCTTCTGGAGAAGATGCTTTGTTTATTGCTCGTAGAATGTTAATTCTTGCTTCAGAAGATATTGGAATGGCAAATCCTAATGCCCTTTTATTAGCTAACTCTTGCTTTGAAGCAGTAAATAAAATTGGTTATCCCGAATGTAGGATTATACTTTCTCAAACAGCTGTTTATCTTGCAACATCTCCCAAAAGTAATTCAACATACATGGCAATTAATAATGCTTTAGAGCTTGTTGAGAAGACAGGGGATTTACCAGTACCACTTCATTTAAGAAATGCTCCAACGTCTTTGATGAAAGAAATAGGATATGGAGATAATTATAAATATGCTCACATGTATGAAAATAACTTTGTGCCTTCACAATTTCTTCCTGATGGATTAAAAGGCACGAAATTATATGAAACAGGAAATAATCCAAAAGAAAATGAAATCCATAAGCATTTAGTTCAAATGTGGAAAAATTATTATAATTATTAATATGGGATTTGAAATAAATTTCTTAGGTCCTAAAGTTAAGGTTGAAAATACCTTTGTTTTTGATACTCGACTGTGGACATCAAAGGATAGGTTAATAATGGCACCTTTGCATACTTTGACTGAACATAATTTTCGTAATGCTTTTATTAAAGCCTTTCCTGATAGTATAGATAAAATAGTTGCACCTTTTATTTCCCTTAGTCATGGAAGTATAAAAAGTGGAAATAGAAAATATAGAGATGTTCTTAAGGAAAATAATAATAACGGAATTGATTTAATTCCTCAAGTATTGGGAAATGATATAAATGGAATAATAGAAGTAGCTAATGTTCTTTTCTCTATGGGATATAATGAGATGAACTTAAATTTGGGTTGTCCGTTTAAAAAAATAACAAATAAAAACAGGGGAGCAGCTCTTTTAAAAGATACAGATAAGATAGAAGAGATTATTAAGGAGATAATAGATAAAACGCAGATTAATGTTTCATTAAAAATTCGTCTTGGCTATGACACAAGAGATGATATTTACAGATTAATTCCAGTTATTAATTCATATCCAATATCTAATATTATTATTCATCCTCGTTTAGGTGTAGATGAGTATAATTCTGAAGTAGATTTAGATTCCTTTGAAGATGTTTCAAAGCTAATTAGGAAGAGGATAATTTATAATGGGGATATTTTCAGAGTTGAAGATTTCAATAGACTAAAACTACGTTTTCCTCAAATTAATGATTGGATGATAGGAAGAGGATTGCTTTATAATCCTTTATTGCCTTCGGAGATAAAAGGGATTAATTATGTAGATAAGAAAGAAAGACTTCTTGCATTCCATTCTTTGCTTGTAGAGAGTGTTAAATCAGTAAATAAGCTAAAGGAATATTGGACTTACTTTGCTAAAGGTTTATATTTGGAAGACGAGAAATTAAATCAGTTATTAAAAACAGAAACAATAGAAGAATTAGATAAATTAGCAAGAGAATTATTATAAATCAAACAATTTCTCTTTTTTTGCGTTTTCTACATACATTAAAAACATAAAATTATGGAAATTACATTTGAAAAGAAGAAAAAGATTGTAGCTAAATATGAAGGTCATACTGTAGTTACAGATTTAGCAATAGAAGCAGGAGGTGAAGATACTGCACTTAACCCATTTCAATTATTTTTAACAGCATTGAGTTCTTGTACCGCTCTTTATATGAGAATTTTTTATGAAAAGCATGACTTGTCAATTGAAGATGCAAAACTTGATGTCTCTTTTGATTATGATGCAGATAGTAATGTTAAACAAGTTAATATGATTGTTCATGTTGGTAAAGACTTTCCTATTGATAAGAAAGAAGCTCTTCTTCTAAATATGAAAGCATGCAAGGTTAGAAAACATGTTGACCCAAGAATAGTTTTTGAATATACAATAGTAAGATAATTAAGAAAGGCTGTCAAAAATAATTTGACAGCCTTTTTGTTTATTCAATTTTACTTCAATGCTTGAAGTAAAATCTACGATTAATAGTTTTTTGGTTGTAATTCAAAATAAGCTTTTGGATGTTTGCAAGCAGGACATTTTTCAAGAGCTTTCTTTCCAAAATGAACATATCCACAATTTCTACAATACCAGAAAACTTCTTCTTCTTTTTCAAATACTTGATTCTTTTCTAAGTTTTCAATTAGTTTTCTGTAACGGTTTTCGTGTTCTTTTTCAACTTTTGCAATCATTTTAAATGATGTTGCAATTTCTGGGAAACCTTCTTCTTCTGCAATGCGAGCAAATCCTGGATAAAGTTCTGACCATTCTTCATTTTCTCCAGAGGCAGCAGCTTTTAGATTTTCTATTGTTTCACCAATAATTCCTGCTGGAAACATGGCATTAACCATAACATTTCCTCCTTCAAGATATTTGAAGAATACTTTTGCATGTTGTTCTTCTTGTGCAGCTGTTTCTGCAAAAATAGCAGATATTTGTTCATAACCTTCTTTCTTTGCTACTTTAGCAAAAAAAGTATAACGATTTTTTGCTTGTGATTCACCTGCAAAAGATTGTAAAAGGTTTTTTTCTGTTTTTGATCCTTTAATACTCATGTTTTTGTTTGTTGTTTTAAAAGGGTTTAATAACTGTTTATACCCAGCAAAGTTAAAAAGAAAAAACGAATATGAAACAAATTAATAGCCAAAAAAAATAAATAGTTGTACATTTGCTCGTCTTTTAAAATAAAAAAATGAACAGAACTAGTTTTATTGCTAATATTCAAGATAGTATAATTAACCACTGGGAATATCCTGCATTATCAGACTATAAGGAAGAACAGAAATGTTTTTCTGAAGTAGCTCAAAAGATAGCACGACTCCATGTGTTTTTTGAAGAATGTAATATAAAGAAAGGGGATAAGATTGCTATTTGTGGAAGAAATTCATCTAATTGGGCAATTTCTTATTTCTCTATTATAACCTATGGAGCAGTAGCAGTTCCAATTCTTAATGAATTTAAGCCAGAATCAATTTATAATTTAGTAATTCATTCCGATGCTAAACTCCTTTTTGTAGGAGATATAGTATGGGCAGCTTTAGATGAAAAGCAAATGTCAGAACTTAATGGAATAATCCTAATGCAAGACTTTAGTCTTGTAGCTTGTTTCGATACTGCATGTAGAAAAGCATTTGATGATATAGAAGCAAATTACTTAAAGAAATACCCAAAAGGTTTTTCAAAAGAAGATGTAAAGTATGAATTAGAAAACCCAGAAGATTTAGCATTAATAAACTATACCTCTGGCACATCTTCATTATCTAAGGGAGTAATGATATCCTATAAAGCATTAAACTCAAACCTTCTCTTTGCAACAGACACAATGCCTTTTATGAAGTCAGGGAAAAATATCGTTTCAATGCTCCCTATGGCACATATGTATGGGCTAAGCTTTGAAATTATATTTCCTTTTGTTGCAGGAGTTCATATACATTTTCTTACAAGATTGCCAAGTCCAGTAATAATAGCAGAAGCATTTGCAAGAGTTAAACCAGACCTTATAATTGCAGTACCACTTATAATTGAAAAGATATACAAAAATAAAATTAAGCCATCTTTAGATAAGTCAATGATTAAGCTGCTGCTTAAAATTCCAATTATAAAGCTTGTAATAAAAAAGAAAATACTTAATTCATTAAACCAAGCCTTTGGGGAAAGATTCTATCAAATAATTGTCGGAGGAGCAGCAATAAACCAAGAAGTAGAAACATTCTTTAAAGAAATAGGATTTCGTTATACAATAGGTTACGGAATGACAGAATGTGCTCCAATTCTAACATATTCAGATTGGTCAACATTTCTATTAGGCTCTTGTGGAAGACCTGTAGATAGAATGCAACTCAAAATAGATTCAGAAAACCAAGAAAACATTGTAGGGGAAATATTAGCAAAAGGAGATAATGTTACTATGGGATATTTTAAAAAACCAGAAGCAACATCAGCAGCATTCACAAGCGATGGTTGGTTTAGAACTGGAGACTTAGGACTTATAGATAAAGAAGGAAACCTATTTATTAAAGGGCGAAGTAAAAACCTGATACTTGGCTCAAATGGCAGTAATATTTATCCTGAAGAAATAGAAGATATACTAAACAGCAATCCCTACATACAAGAAAGTATAGTTTTGGAACAAGAAGGAAAGATAATAGCCTTAGTATATTTAGACCAAGACAGATTAAAAAAACATAAAATAGATCTCAAACGTTCTTTACATATAATGAAAGTAATAAAAGGAGTAGTAAACAAAAAACTACCTTCATATAGTCAAATATCATATATCTATATACAAGAAGAAGAATTTGAAAAAACACCAAAACGATCAATCAAACGTTATTTATACACATCAACAAATAAACTAAATACAAAAGCATAAATATGAAAAAGATTTTAATAGTAATGGTTGCGTTATTATGTTATGCAACAACATCCCACTCTCAAACTGTTTATGACGAAAAAGCAGACGCAATAAAACAATTAGACCAAGCAATCAGTCAAGCAAAGCAAGAAAACAAATATGTCTTTGCAATGGTAGGAGGGAACTGGTGTAAATGGTGTTTAATGTTTAACGAATTCACACAAACCAATCAAAACGTAAAGAAAACTCTTGCCGATAACTTCATATTCATTCATATAAACTATTCAAAAGCCAACCCAAACGAAGCAGCAATGAAACGTTTAGGCTACCCTCAACGCTTCGGCTTCCCAGTCTTCGTAATCCTTAATGAAAAAGGAGAAAGAGTACACACCCAAAGTTCAGGCTACTTAGAACAAGGAAACGGTTACAGCGAAAAAGAAGTAATAGCCTTCCTAAACAACTGGACAAAACAAGCAGTAACAATTGCTCCTAAGAAATAAGAAATAATCAAGAATTAATATTTTAGATATTTTGGGTATATGTCATTATGATATATACCCTTTTTTTATTATGGGTAATAATTATAATTAGGTTGTATTCAATATTCATCTATCATCAGATAATCATAAAATGAAATGTAATTTCAAAAAAGAACAATTAAAATGATTGCAAATTACATTCTAGCCAATCCGTAAATTGAATAAAAGACAAACTTTATTTTTTCTAATTATAACCATGTGATTTTTTTTATAGGAATTAGATGCTAATTGATTGAAATAAAACATTATCTTTGCAGAACAATTATTAATAATAAAATTATTATGGAAGAAACATATACAGGACATCTTAAATGTGCAACTTGTGGAAGTGATTCTCAATTTGAAAGTAATGAAGACAAAACCTATATTAAGTGTAATAATTGCAATAGAGAATATCTTGGCGGTTATGATGAATTATTAGAACTTAATAGAGACTCTATTAAGGATGAAGTAGGGCATGTAATTGCAAAGGATATACAAGCTGAACTTACAAATGTATTTAAACAAGCTTTTAAAGGCAATAAAAATATTAAAATCAAGTAAAAATGGAAGTTGTAAGTTTAATAATATCAATAGTTGCAATTGTATTTACTATATATACATATTTTCGTTATGATAAAAAGTTGAAAGAGCAAGAAAGTACTATCAACAAATGGCAAATAATAAAATTTAAAGAAGAGGAAAATAATAGTAAAAAGGCTTTTATTAAAGGGAGTGCAAATGGTGGTACACCAAAAATGAAAATAAGAGTTTTCAATGCTGGAAAAGCTATAGCTAAAAATATTAGAATTGAATATTTGTCAGATCTTCAAAAAATTATTGTTCTTGATGATAAAATTTTTCCTTATGATTTTATGAATCCCCAAGATAGTGCAGATATCATAATGCTTTTAGAATATGGACATGTTCCTACTATTAAAATTAAATTTATTTGGGATGATGATTATCAAAAGGATAATGAATATGTCCAAAATATATCTATACGATCGTAGAACAAATTTTATGCTTTGCATTATTTAATCCCCGTATAATTTTACAGAATCAAGGTATAAATTCAATAGAATAGGGTATAAGTTTTATAAATAAAGGTTTAATTTTTGTAAGGGGGCGGGTTAGTGGTGGTAACCCGCCCCCTTACTTGTGGTAACCCGCCTGGTTACTGGTTGTAAGGTGGCGGGTTACTACTTTTTTATTTCGTTTTATGAAATTAATTCCTTATCTTTGTCGATTATAATCAAGTGCTTGAAGATTTATAGGAAGGTTATTTCTTTTTATTCTTTGTTTGTGGTTATTTATTGTAGGTTTGTGGTTATTGATTATAGGTTTGGGATTGTAGTTATTCACTTATAAATATACAATATTATGAGAAGGTATTACAGTGTTAGTTCTAGAAAATTTATTGACAAGGATGGTCAAGAAATTGTGAAATTTTATCCTAATGCAGTTTCGGCTGGGCATTTTAGTTCTGAAGATATGGCAAAGGATATTGCTCAAGCTACAAGTTTTTCGGAGTCTGATGTTGTTGGAACAATGAAAGCTTATTCTATGGTTTTGAGTGAGAGGTTGAAGATGGGTTATAATATCAAATTAGATGGAATTGGAACTTTCAGCCTTTCTGTTATTGGGGAACCATGCGACACTGAAAAGGAATGCAAGCCTAATAAGGTTAAGGTTGGTAAGATTGCTTTTAAGGCTGATTCGAAGCTTAGAAAAGATATGATAGATATTAAGTTCTTTAAAACAAAAGTGAAACATAGTAAGAAGAAATAGTTCTTTTCTCCTTACTATGTTTAATTTGATGTTTTATTTTCGTCCGAAGTCGGCTGGGATTTCGCCCCAATGTTCTGTGTGCCACTTTAGGATTTCAGTTGTATAGGTATTTTCTTTAAGCCATTTTTCGGCTCTTTCTATGTAAAGAAAGAGGTCTTCTGTTTTTTGGTTGCGTTCGAGTTTTGTTTTGCATTTTTTTTGTTTCACCCATTTTATTGCATTTACACTATCGGTATATAGAGGAAGGTCTATATTGTGGCGTTTTAGGTATGATAAGCCATGAACAAGTCCTAAGAATTCTCCTATATTATTTGTACCACATGGGTGCATATAATGAAATAATTGTTTTTTAGTTTTTGTGCTTACTCCTTGATATTCCATTTTTCCAGGGTTTCCACTGCATGCTGCATCTGTTGCTATGCTTTCCATTATTGGCTCACCAACTTCAGAAAGTGTTGTTCTTATTGTTTTTGATGAGGTGTTTGATTTTGCGTAAAGGTGTTTTTCGGCTTTCTCTTTAAAAGCAAAATGAGCTTCTGCTTTACTCTCAAAGGATTTGTATTGTGCTCCTTCAAAACCGTTTATTTGTTCTTGACATTCTTGCCAAGTTTCATATATTCCTTTTTTCTTTCCCTTCCAGACTACGTAGTATTTTTGTTTCTTTGCCATTAAATTATCTGATTAGTGTAATGTCTCCACTTGTTTGGTATTTTCTTCCTAATTTACATCCTACTTCTAATCGGTAGTAATATACTCCAGACATACAGTTTTCTCCTCTGTATGTTCCATTCCAACCTTCTTGTGGATTTGTTGTTGAAAATACTTTTTCTCCCCAGCGGTCGAATATTAAAAGGTTTAAGGTTTCAATATATTCTCCAGTTACTTTAATTACATCATTCTTTCCATCTCCATTAGGGGTGAATATATTTGGTATAAATATATTAGGTTTGTTACATAATATTACTTCAACATTTATTTTTATGCTATCAAGATAATTACAGCCGTTTCCATCTGTTGCATAAACATAATATGTTGTTGTATCCATTGGTGTTGCAAAGGTTTTTGGACGATTAGGTGTCATTACATAGGTTGTTGGTGTCCATTGATATTCTACTCCAGTTATATCGGTACAAGATAATAATATTACATCTCCATCATATATATTTGTGCTTGATGCTGAAATCCAGAAGTCATGAAATATATCTTTATTTAATATTGTTACGCTGGCTTGTGATTTACATCCGTTTTGATCTGTTGTTTGAACATTATAAGAATTGCAACAGAGTTCTGTTATTGTTTGAGTTGTTTCTCCATTATTCCATAAATAAGTATATGGCTCTGTTCCTCCACTAACATTTGCTTTTGCTTCTCCTGTGCAGGCTTCAATACAGTTGTTGTCTTTTTTTGTTATTGCAGTGTTGAAATTTCCTGTATTTATAATAGTAATTGTATCTTTTAATGTGCAGTTATTTTCATCTGTAATAACATAAATGTAATCGCCAGAAGGAAGTCCACTTAAAGAAAAAGATGTTGAATTATCTGCCCAAAGAATTGAATAAGGATAAGAACCTCCACTTGGATTAATTGTTATTGTCCCAAGATGAGCTCCTTCACAAGGGTTATTTGTTTGTGTGGCATTAGGATTAATTGCGTTAGGTTCATTAATTGTAAAAGGCATGGTTGATTGACAACCTCTACTATCCGTTACTATTACGGAATAATCTCCAACAGATAGGTTATTGATTGATGTTATATTTCCAGCTTGTCCATTACTCCAATTAAATGAATGAGGACTTAAACCTCCACTAATCATTGCAGTTGCTCTACCATTTGTCCCTCCATTACATTTTACATCTTCGGTTTGAACCGTTAGGCTTGTGCCTGAGAAGCTAAACCAAACACTATCAAAACCAATGCATCCATCTTTTTCTACCTTTATATATATGTAAAGGCTATTATTTAGATATATATCTGTTGTGCTTTGTGTAGTGTCTTCATTTATTAGTACGCTGAAATCACGCTGTGTAGAAAATTTATAGCTTGAGCATTGGTCTATTGGAATAGTAAGAGGATAGGGACTATTGCATGTCTTTATTGTATCAGGCATATTAATATGTAATTCTCTAATATTTATTCTTTGCCATATAGTATCACTACATGTTCCATTGCTTATTATTAAATAGAAATTAGTTGGTTGGGTTATTATTGCAAATGGATTAGATATATTTGGACTTGTTACCAAAGAAGATGGGTGCCATTGAAATGTTATGTTATTAGTTGATAATGGTGGTATTCCAATTTGTATGGGAACGTTAGGACAAGTGATTAGAGATGGAATTGTTTGAGAAGAGTTGTTTAAAACAAGGATTGTATTGGTTACGGTATCGGAAGTAATACAGCCATTAGCCATATATGCAATTAAGGTTACTTGAAATATTCCTCCATTAGTATATGTATGTGTTGGATTAGTATCATTTGAGGTTATTTCATCACCAAAATCCCAAAGAAATGAATTTCCACGGCTATTATTTGTAAATGTTATTGTTAGAGGGGCACAACCAATTTGAGGATAATCAAAATCTGCTATAGGAAAGTCATCATGTATATTAAATTTAACAGCAGCAGCATTACAGTTATGTGAATAATTTGAATCGCAATAAGCATTAGGAGTAGTAGGGAATCTATCTGTTCCTCCGCAGCTTGCACAAACTGTTTGATAAAGAGTACTGAATTTATCAAAACGACTTGTTCCTCCATCAACATGGTCTGTATTTCCATTTTCTCCAAAAAATGTTGCATAATCTAATGCTGAGGCATTAGACGCTAAAGACATAATATAAAAATCAGCTCCATCGGTAATAGAATCATAAGTGCCAGATGTTGTTTGCATATTAACAGTTGTTAAATTTCCAAAAGATCCCCAACCAGATACATATATTCTACCACAGATATCAACAGCAAAAGCAGACGGTGAAATATTAGGACGATTTCTTCCATCACCAAATACAGTACTCCAAGTTCTTGTTTGAAGGTCTGGTGTGAATTTAGTAATAAATTGTCCACTATTAGGAATATTATATGTTGCATTGTAAACAAGTGATGTTCCTAAAGCATAGGTTTGCCCAAAAATATGAGGATTATTATCTTTATCTGTTCTTACAAAATAAGCTTGGTCTTTTTGATTGGAACCAAAATAAGTTGAGGCAAGAAGATTAGACCCATCATAAGATATTAAAGATAAAAAGCCATCAGTCTTACCTCCATTAAATGATGTAGAAAAAGCTCCTGAAGTTGTAGGAAAATTATGGGAAACTGTTCCTCCTGCAACATAAAGTTTATATTCCTTATCGGTATCAATGGAATAAACGGCATCGTCTTCACTTCCCCCAATGTAAGAAGAGAAAAGCATAGTTGAAAGAGAGTAATCAAGTTTAAATACTACACCGTCTTCTTTTCCTCCAGAGTTAGGTTGAAAGGCGTTAGGACTTGTTGGAAAGTCAGAAGAAAAGGTGCAAGATCCAACATAGATATTATTCATATCATCTGTTATTAATTCTCCTCGAGCGCCATCACCATAGTTAGAATAAATAGAATCATTTCCAAATCGTTCAATGCTTGGTATCCTATTGTATCTTTCTCTATAATTTAACCCATCATTACCACTACCACCCACAAATGTTGATGCTAATAATTCTGAGCCAGAAGAATTAAATTTACAAACAAAAATATCGCATCCATATCTAAATTTTATATTGCTATCATAAGCAACCGAATCACCTCCTCTAAATACTCCTTGGAATGCATTATCAGTTATAGGGAAATTATCACTACCAGTTGTGCCAAAAATAACTAATTCTCCATATTCATTAACGATTAAACTATGAGGCATTTCGCAACTGCTACCGCCAATATAAGTAGAGTAAAGTAGATTTTGTCCTAATTTATCAAACTTAGATATTGAAATATCCCAATTATTACCATTGAAAGTTGTATCATAGGCTCCAATCGTGGTTGGATAACCTGTTCCACTGGCAATTCCTCCAATATAAACATTCCCCTTTTTATCATAAGTTGCAGTAAAGCCCCAATTATCGGCAGTTGAACCAGTATAAGTAGAAAATATTAATTCAGGGTCAATTATTAAATCATAGTTTGGATTGTAGTCCTTGACCTTATATGTAATTATCTTATCTTTAAGTATGAATTCTGCTTCAATCTCTTTCTTTTGACCATTTATTTCTTGATAAGCAAAAGGTTTAACTTCTACAATTTCGCCAATAGATGTTTGAAGGATAATATTACCATTATGTAGGGAAATCTTATCTATCCCTTCATAAGTAAGAGATATATCTTCAACCTTTCCTCCTTTATGAATAATGAAATCGTGTTTAATATTTCCTTCTTTTGAATAAACTAACCAGTCAATATTGTTATAAATTTCTTTGTAAGAAATCTCCCCATAAGAATATGCTTCACTCGTCCATTTTGATTTGTCATTGCCTATGTAATAGTTATTATAGTCTTTACTCTTATTTTGAGGAATAATTGTTTTAGGGTAATTACTATTAAGAAGCTTTAGCTTAAAAGCGTGATTATGTATTATTTGTTTATTGTCTTCACATTCAATTCCGTGTTCTTGATTGATATCATGTTTGCATCCTCCTTTATTATCTGATAATACAATCATTATGCCATTGTTTTCCAAGAAAGCATAACCTCCCCAAAAGATTGTTTTATATAAGATATTGCTCTCCCATTGACCTTTATTTTCAATAAATTTTAGTTTGTTATTTGGTTTATCACTACAAAATACTAAATTTGCAAACGATATTAATAATATTGTGATTAGTAAAAAAAGATAGCGATTTTTCATATTACATACTTTTATTAGTTGCAAATATATAAAAACAATTGAAATCATGAGAAAGAAAGTATTATTTTTAGTTTTTAGCTTAACTGTTATTAGCTTTAGCGCCAATGCACAATTTAAATTTGGATTAACTGTTGGAGCTCCATTTAAGTTAAATAGTTTTGATATTAAAGATGCAAAGATTGAAAATTCAAGACCATTTAATATCGGATTTGTAAGTGAAGCTATGGTTCCAGTAGTTGATTTGGGTGTAGAGGTTTCCGCTTTATATGAAATGGAAAAAATATCTGGAGATAATATTGTTAGTGCTGTAAATATAGGTTATCTTGTTGTCCCTATTAATTTGAAATGGAAAGTTGGAATTAAACCCATAAAGTTTTTTGTTGAAGCAGGACCAAGCCTTCAAATAATGTTACACAATTCAGGAAATGTGCAACTTTTGGGGGCTACGGTAGGAAGTTATAAGCCAGAAGTTTTTAATTGGGGGCTAAATGCAGGAGTAGGACTTGAATTAATAAGCAGAATACAATTAGGAGTATCTTATTTCTATAATTTTAAATCTCCATTTAATGAAGTTGTAAATGAAGTTGAAACAGATAAGGTTAAAATAGATAAACAAGGGGGTTTTGTTGTTTCTCTAACATATCTTTTCTAAACAATGAACTAAAACTTAAAAACGGATTTTCTTTGCCGTTTTCATTTTTATTGTACTTTTGCAACTGCAAATTCAAAAAACAACTATGGCAAAAAATCTTGTGATTGTGGAATCGCCTGCTAAGGCTAAGACCATTGAGAAGTTTCTTGGAAAAGATTTTACAGTAAAATCAAGTTTCGGACACATTAGAGACCTTTCTAAAAAAGACATTAGTATAGATATAGAACATAATTTTGAACCGAATTATATTATTCCAGAGGATAAACATAAATTAGTTTCCGAATTAGAAAAAGAAGCATCAAAAGCAGAAATTATCTGGTTAGCATCCGATGAGGACCGTGAGGGAGAAGCCATATCTTGGCACTTAAAGGAAACATTAAAATTAGATGATTCTAAGATAAGAAGAATAGTCTTTAATGAAATCACTAAAACAGCAATACTACACGCTGTTGAGAACCCAAGAGAAATAGATATTAATCTTGTAAATGCTCAACAAGCAAGAAGGATACTTGATAGAATAGTAGGTTATGAAATATCTCCAATATTATGGAGAAAAATAAAGCCAGCACTATCTGCAGGTAGAGTTCAATCTGTTGCTGTACGTTTAATTGTTGAAAGAGAAGATGAAATAAAAGGCTTTTCTTCAACTGCACAGTTTAAAGTTACTGCTGATTTTAAAGTTAAAACAACAACTAAACCTCTTGTAGCTACATTAAATAAAAGATTTGATACTAAAGAAGAAGTTATTGAATTCTTGAACGCTTGCATTGGTGCAACATTTACAGTGAATTCTGTTGAAAAGAAACCTGCAAAACAAAGTCCAGCACCTCCTTTTACTACATCAACCCTTCAACAAGAAGCTTCTCGTAAGTTTGGCTTCTCTGTTTCTAAAACAATGATGGTTGCTCAACAACTATATGAGGCAGGGTATATAACTTATATGAGAACTGACTCTGTTAACCTTTCTCAAATGGCATTGACTCTTGCAGAAGAGGAAATTACAAATACGTTTGGAAAAGAATATGTTCATATTAGAAGGTACACAACAAAATCTAAGGGAGCTCAAGAAGCCCATGAAGCAATTCGTCCAACATATTTAAATAATAAATCAATAGAAGGAGATTCTTCTGCTAAAAGACTTTATGAACTAATTTGGAAAAGAACTGTTGCATCTCAAATGGAAGATGCCAAGTTAGAAAAAACTACAATAAATATAAATATCTCAACAAGAAAAGAAAATTTCATTACTCAAGGTGAAGTTATCCTTTTTGATGGTTTCTTAAAAGTTTATTCTGTATCAACTGATGATGACCAAGAAAGCGAAGAATTAGCATCAAAACTTCCAGATATTAAACAAGGAGAAAACTTAAACCTACTTCTTTCAAAAGCTCAACAATCTTTCACTCAACAACCTCCTCGTTATAATGAAGCAACTCTTGTAAAGAAACTTGAAGACTTAGGAATAGGTCGTCCTTCTACTTATGCTCCAACTATTAGTACTATTCAAAAAAGAGAATATATTGTTAAAGAAGAGCGTCCTGCTAAGAAAAGAGATGTTGTAATTATTACTCTTTCAAATAATGAAATCAAGGAAGTGGTTGCAAGTGAAAACTATGGAGCAGAGAAATCAAAACTATTCCCAACCGATATAGGAACAATAGTAAATAATTACTTGATTGAAAACTTCCAAGATATAATAGATTATAATTTCACTGCCGATGTAGAAAAGGAATTTGATGAAATAGCTCAAGGGAAGAAGGATTGGCAAAAGATGATAGGTGCTTTCTATAAACCATTTCATCAAAAGGTAGATTTAGCATCAGAAAAATCGGAAAAGGCAAGTGGCGAAAGACTACTTGGTCAAGACCCAAAAACAGGTAAAAACCTTTATGCAAAGATAGGAAGATTTGGAGCAATGGTACAATTAGGAGAAACTTCAAAAGAAGAAAAGCCTAAGTTTGCAAGCATGAAGAAAGACCAAAGAATAGATGAAATAACTTTTGAAGAAGCTCTTGTATTATTTGATATGCCACGTACTGTTGGAACTTACGAAGCAGTAGAAATAATAGTAAATGTAGGACGTTTTGGTCCATATATTAAGTACGGAACAACAAATGTATCTCTTCCAAAGGGCGAAGACCCATACACAATAGAAGAAGCTAAATGTATAGACCTTATAAAGAATAAACCATCTAAGGAAAAGAAAGTATTAAAAACTTTCCCAGAAAATACAGAAATAGAAGTCTTGGAAGGAATGTATGGTCCATATATTAAATCAAATGGAGCAAACTACAAAATACCAAAAAGCACTAAAGTAGAAGACCTAACTTTTGAACAATGTCAAGAAATAATAGCGAAATCGCCAGCTAAAGCCTCAAAAGCAAAGGCACAATCAAAAACTACAACTGCAAAAGCACCAGCAAAGAAGACGGCGAAGAAAAAATAAAATTTTAGAATAAAAATAAAAGAAAGAATCAAATTACTAATATGTAGTTTGATTCTTTTTCTTTATTAAAAACGTCTTTAGTTATTTATTTTGAGGGAAAGGATGGAAATGTTTCTTGATGATTTAGATTGTTAGTTATTGCATCTTTCTTAAAGCAGTAGTATTCTATGCCATTTGTTATTAGAAGGTAGGGCGCATCAACTGTTTGATTGTAACGTATTGTTTGGTTAAGAACTTCTGGTGTAATCTTTACTGTTTCCCTTTTGCATTCTATTAACATCCACGGTTTCAGATTGCGGTCATATACCAATATATCGTAGCGTTTGGTTAGTTTTCCAACTTTTATTTGAGCTTCAATTGCAATAAGGCTTTGAGGTATTTCTTTTTCATTAATAAGTACAGAAACGGTATGTTGTCTAACCTTTTCTTCTGGGGTTAAAACAACATACCGCTTTCTTATTATATCAAATATTTCTTCTGGCATAAAAGGCTAATTATCTTCATTATTCTCTAAACCATTGCTATTATTCTCTTGATCTTTTGGCTTACGTTTTTGTTTTTGTTGGTCGGTCTGTCCAAAACGGTAGTTGAAGTTTAGAGTTATTGCTTGACTGTAACGACGACGATAGCTATATATAAAATATTCTTCTGTAAGGGTGCGGCTTACTCTTTCCTTAGTTGCAAATATATCACTAAAACGAAGACTTAGAGAGCCTTTTTTGTTAAGTATATCTTTCTTTATTGCTAAGTCGGCAAAGAATAGGTATTTCATATCTCCTTGTATGGTTTTGCGTGGAGCATAGTATTGCCCTGATATTTGTATTGTCCATTCTTTTGGCAGTGTCATGGTGGAGTTTAGTTTTGCATCCCAGTTTAAGCTATTTATTTTATTTCCGTTTATTTCCGATCCATCTGTGTAGTTTCCGAATATATTCCCACTCAAATTAACTTTCCACCATTTTGCAATCTTTTGGTCTATTATTAATTCTAATCCATAGTTGGAACTCTTTGCAATATTTAATGATGTTTGAGCAAGTTTACCTTTATCAACTTCATCGCCTGCTATATCCAATACCCAGTCAAATCCATATTTATGTGCATTTTCTGCTGTCCATAAGAAATTAAACCAAGTTATTTGATTATTTGTTTGGCGATAATAAACAGAGGAGAAAATAGTTGTTTTTGGGAATATTATACTGTATCCTAACTCAAACGCGTCTGTATATTCTGGGTCAATGTTTGGATTTCCGAAACGTATTTGTTCTGGGTTAGATAAATCTACTGTTGGTAATAAAGTATGACCATTAGGGCGGTTTATTCTTCGGCTATAACTTATTTGTGCTGATTGCATATCTGTTATTGCATAAGAAAGGTGAAAGCTTGGAAATGGAGAAGTATAATCTTTTGTGAAAGAGGTATTGCTTTCGTCTATCATTTTTTTAGTTCCTTCACTCTTTACTATTTCTCCTCTTAACCCAACAAGAGCTGATAGCTTTTTGCCAAAATTATAACCTAATGTTGCATAAATAGCATGGATTTGTTCTTCGTTGTCGTAGATATAGCTCATGCCTTCATCTCTTGTTATACTTTTATTTAGAAAGTAATCAAATTCAGAATGTCCGTTAGAATAGTTAAGATTATAACCTACTTCTAATTTAATATCTTTTGTGAATGGATGAGAATAGTTAACGGTTACTACTGCTCTATTGAAACTATTTAGCCCTTTATCTTTTTTGTAATAATCATTAATAGTATCATTTAGATAGTCCAATGTTTGGTTATTATCTCGGTTAAATGAACCAAGATTCCAGTTTGCATCAACTGTTAATTCTTGATCTTGTTTATTAAATTTCTTTTGGTAATTAAGAGAAAAAGTATGAAATTGTCCAACATCAGTACCTGTTTCTATTTGATTAACACTTCTGTTACTTGAGGGATTCCAAAGATCCTGATTATAAGTTGTAGATTTGTTATCAGGAGATGTATGCATTCTATTGGAATAAGTTAATGTAAGAGTGTTCTTTTCATTTATATACCAATCACCACCTAATTTTAAACCACCTCCAATTGATTTGTCTACATCATCACTTTTGCTATATACTAAGGCATTAATAGGGTTTGTTGCATCTCCAAATAATTCTTTTATGCTATTATTAAGATGTCCTCTTTCATTATAGCGAGCATCTAATGAAGCAAAGATCGCAAACTTTTTTGCAGAATAGTTTATTGCTGTAGATATACTACTTGTTGGTAGAAACTTTTGTAATGCACTACCTGTAGAAACAGATACATTCCCATTTAATCCTTTATTCCCTTTCTCTTTTAATTTAATATTGATTATTCCTGACATTCCTTCTGGGTCGTATTTTGCAGAAGGGTTTGTGATAATTTCTATATTTTCAATAGTTGAAGCAGGAATTGAAGAAAGAATAGTTGCAAGATCATTTCCTAAAAGTTCTGATGGTTTACCGTCAATTAAAACCTTTACATTAGAGTTACCTCTTAAAGTAACACCTCCATCATCGTCAACAGAAACAGAAGGAACATTTTCTAATACATCGGAAGCACTTCCTCCAGCACTAACTAAGTTCTTATCAACATTAATTACTCTTTTGTCTAATTGATATTCCATCATGCTTCTTTCTGCCGTTATAACAACTCCATTAAGAGTTGCTGCACTTTGGCTAAGTTTTATTGTTCCAATAGCAATGTTTTCATTTTTCACATCAATAGGGATAATATTATCCTTATATCCTATAAAAGTTAATCTAAGCAGGTATTTACCATAACCTTCTTTTATAGTAAATCTACCTTTCTCATCAGTTATTATGCCATTAACTATTGATGAATCTTTTTTTCTTAGAATTGCTACATTTACATATTGAAGTTCTTCATTTGTTGTTGCATCAATAACCTTCCCATTTACATTTCCAAATGCTTTCTTTCCGGCTTCTTGACGAGCCATTTTTCGTGATGTTTGATTTTCTTGGGAGAATAAATTAAATGAAATACAAGTTGTTCCAAATAGTAAGATGAATAATGACTTTGTGATAAATTTCATATTTGAGTTTGTTTTGTTCTGCAAAAATACAATTTAATGCTTAATTAATTATATACCCTTAGACAATAAAAAGTAATAAAGTTTACTGTTATGGAAAATTTTTCTGTATATTTGCCCTTTTAAATGATAGCAAAACATAGTATGAAAAAGATTCTTTTATCAATAGTAATGTTATTTATTTCCCTTGCTTCTTTTGCACAGGTAGATGTTAAGTGGGGAGAAAGATTTTATGATATCCTTGAAACTTGCGAAGATGCACAAATAGTTATGGAAGATCCAGAAGGTTACTATATGTGGTATTTGTTGAATGAATATGCAGGTAGCGGCGAGTTTAAGTTAAATTACTATATGGCTCGTATAGATAAGAATCAAAATATTCAAAAGATATATAGAATGGATTTTGGAAATCCATCTTTTAAAATAGAAAAAACTTGGCGTTCAGGAGAGTTAATAGGATTTATTCTTAGCCGTGTTTCAGAAGATAAACCAGTTGTAGTAAAAGGTAAAAAATCAAAGAAATTAGGACCAAAAGAAGCAACAGGTAAGGCTAATCTTTATTATCAATTTTTTCATACAAGAGATATGCGTTTGATCGGGGAAAAGCCAGAAAAGTTTAAATCATATAACTACTTTGCTGTTGAGGGACAAAAGCCATACTTATTTAATTTCTCTGAAAACAAAACTAAGTTAGTATTTGGTTTCTTTACCAATGATACTTCAGGTAGAGCAGTAGATGTTGAAGTATATGATGACCATATGCGTTTGCTATGGGAAAAGACTCATCGTCTTCAAATAAGTAATGATGCTTATATAATAAAAGATATTGCAGTAAGTAATGATGGAAAACGTAGCTTAATTGCAGTTAATTCATTCTCAACTGCAAAAAAGAAATTATATACTGACGGAAAGATTCATTTAATTTGGATGAATGAATATGAAGAACGCCGTCATGAAGAACAATTAACAAAGGCTTGGCCTACTGATTTTAAATGTGCTTTTGGAAATGAAGAAGATTATTTAGTGGCAGGTTATTATGCTTCATCATCAGAAACGCCTAATCTTGCTGTTGGTAGTTTTTCTTTTATTTATGATAATCGTAGAGGCTATAAAAAGAATTCATCAACTGTAGAGTTTAAAGAATATGAGACAGATGATGATGTAACAGGAGATTTGCCTTATCCTTCTGATATGGTAGCAACAGTAGATTGCATATATCCAATGGTTGGAGGAAATTGTATTATGGTTGGAGAACAAAAGTTTGCATCAAAAATAGAACCACCAGAACGTAGAGGAGATAAACCAACTGGAGAAAATGCAATGTTCTTTAGGGATTTAATAATAACAAATGTTGATAAAACAGGTTTTATAAGTGGTAACTCTTATATCCCTAAACGTCAAAAAACTTATAAAGAAAGTGATCAATATAATTCTTATGCTCTTACAAGAGATCGTTATGGAATGTATATAATGTTTAATGACCATGAAGCAAATTATGACGGTAATAGTTTTTGGCCAAAAAGAAATTATGACTCAGATAAATTAAGAACGCAAGTAAACTTTATTCAAGTTTATAATGATGGTTCTTGGCGTTGGCATGAAGCTTATAATTCAAGAGTAAACAAAATGCCTTTCTTTAAAACAGTATTCCTTACTACAGAAAAAGATATTCTTTTCTTGGGACACTATCAAGATAATAATGTTATAGGAAGCATTGGCACAAGATAAAATAAGGTAACTTGGGTTGCAGTATTTAATGATAATTATTAATAGGTAGGTCTTTTATTATAAAAGATGAGCGATAAAAAATTAAAAAGCATAGAAAAATTAATACAAGAGGTATCTCAAAGTGATATTAATGTCTTAATTGAAGGAGAGGTTGGTACTGGAAAAGAATTCTCTGCTTTAAATATTCATAGACTTTCTTCTCGCAAAGACAATCCATTTATTACAGTGAATGTAACCACAATAACTTCTATTGAAAAAAAACAATCTTATTTTGAAAAGGCTGAAGGAGGTACATTATACTTAGATGAGATAGGTAATTTAGATATAAAGGAACAAGAAAAAATGCTTGAAATTCTCATTACTGGTAAAATTGATTCATTTAGTGGAGCTTGTAAAAAAAATAGTGATGTTAGAATAATTGCAGCTACAAGAAAAAATTTACAGAAAGAAGTGGCTAAAGGAAATTTTATTCCTGAATTATATGAGATATTAAAGGGTGTTAAAATTAATCTTCCTCCTCTAAGAGAATTTGGAGAAGAAATAATTGAATTATCAGATATTTTTATTTTAGAGTATTCAAAAAAGAATCGTAAACCAATTAAGCATTTAAGTCAAGGGGCGAAAGAAATACTTTTAAACTACGATTATCCTCAAAATATTAGAGAGTTAAAAGCAATAATCGAATTAACCCTTATGATGTCATACTCTCAAATTATTTATCCTGAAGACATTTATCTTAGACAAAATCTTAGACAAGTAGAATTCCTTGCTATCGAAAGAACACTTCAAGATTATGAATCTATTATTGTAGAGCACTTCTTAAAAAAATATGACAATAAAGTATATTATGTGGCGGAGAAGCTTGGTGTAAGCAAAAACAAAATATACAGTATGATAAATAAAGGAATAGTTGATAATGGGTAGTTGTTAATGATTAATGGTTAATTTGGTTTAGACCTTAAAAAGACCTTAATCTCATTAAACTCTTTTATTTTCAATTTCTTACTTTTTTTAATATTCAACTATTAATCCTCCGCAAGAATCTTTACTTGCACCAGTAACAGAACAAAGAGTATTTATTTCTTTTCTTTCCCTTAAAACGCCAAGGAAAGCAAATATCAATGCTTCCTTATAATTAATAATAATTGGGTCTGGAATATGAATTTTATAATTGAGTTTCGCTCTTAAACGTTCAATCAAATACTTATTAAATACTCCACCTCCAGTTGTTAAAACATCACCATTTATTTTTGAAGCTAATTGAACAGCTATATGTTCAACATAAGTAGCCATTATGTCTTTTGTTTCTAAACTACTTACATCAAGTAAAGGGAAAATATGTATCAACACCCATTCTTTTCCTAACGATTTCTTTTCTTCTCCTTTATAAAAATCTAAATCGTTTAATTTTTCTAAAAGCTCTTGATTAATTTTTCCACTTTGAGCTAAAATTCCATCTTTATCATAAGGCATTCCTTCTCTTTCAGCTAAAGAATTAAGCACAATATTAACTGGACAGATATCATAAGCAATTCTTTTTCCATTTTTCTCAAATGAAATATTAGAAAAGCCTCCAAGATTTAAACAATAAGGATAATCAGAGAATAAAAGTCTATCTCCTATTGGAACTAAAGGAGCTCCTTGACCACCAAGTGCAATATCTAAACGTCTAAAATCTCCAATAGTTTTTATTCTTGTTCGGGCTGCAATAGAATTTATATCGCCTATTTGAGATGTGAAGTGAATTTCAGGTTGATGAAATATTGTTTGTCCATGAGAAGAAATAAAATCTACATCTAAAGAATATTTGTCAATAAATTTTCTTGTTTGCTTTCCAATAAAATGGCCAAAATCTTTATCAATTTTAGCAAATTCTTCAGATGTTGTGTGTTCTGCTTTTAGTAGTTTATTTTTTATTTCTTTTGAATATTCAATAGTTTCAGCCTTTTCAATAGAATAAGACCATTTGCCATTATCATAAGAAAATAAACAATAAGCAATATCAAGACCATCTAAAGAAGTTCCAGACATTAAACCAATAACTTTATAAAGCATCAGCTATTATCTCCATTTTTGTAGAATTAGAACCTTTAATAAGAATAGTTCCTCCTGTTATTGGATTCTTAATAAAGTATTGTTTTGCGTCTTCTGATGTTTTAAACCACGAATAACTATCATCAATTAGCTCTTTAAACTCATCTCCAACTAAAACAATTTGTTCAAGATTCATCTTTTTTAGTATCTCAAGAACCTTTTTATGTTCTTCTCTTGAGCTTTCTCCAAGTTCTTTCATAGCACCAATAAAAACATATTTCTTTTCTGCATTTAGAGATTCAAATGCATTTAAAACGGCATTAACGCTTGAAGGGTTTGCATTATAACAGTCAAGAATAAGAGTGTTTTTATCAGTTTTTGCTATTTGAGAACGATGATTTTGAGGTTTGTAATTTTCAATAGCTTCAATAGCTAAAGATGAAGGAACATCAAATATTTCTCCAACAGTAATTGCAGCTAACATATTATATGCATTATAACTTCCAACTAAATTAGACGTAATTACTTTTCCTTTATGGTATAAAGTAGCTGTTTTGGATTCTATATTCTTTTCAAGAGAATAATGATATACTATGTTTTTATGTGAATGAGAATAATTTCCCAAAGACTTATCATCCATGTTTATTATACAGTAATGATTAGGTCTATCAAGATAGCGGAACATTTCTGTCTTTGTCTTAACTACTCCTTCAAAACCCCCAAACCCTTCCAAGTGAGCTCTACCAATATTAGTTATTAAACCATAAACAGGTTCTGCTATATGGCAAAGAAAATCAATTTCTCCTATATGATTAGCACCCATTTCAATAATTGCAAACTCTGTGTCTTTTGTAATTCTTAAAAGAGTTAAAGGAACTCCAATATGATTATTTAGATTGCCTTGGGTTGCAATTGTATTATATCTCTTTGAAAGAACTGCATAACATAGTTCCTTAGTTGTAGTTTTTCCGTTTGTCCCTGTAATAGAAAGCATTTTTAAATCAGGAAATTGACGACGATGATGATTAGCTAAAAGTTGAAGAGTATGGAGGACATCATCAACTAAGAAACATTTATTATTAGTATTATATTCTTTTTCGTCAATAACAGCTAATACAGCACCTTGTTCTATTGCTTTTTCTGCAAACTTATTTCCGTTGAAATTTTCTCCCTTTAAAGCAAAGAAAATATCTCCTTTTTTAATATTACGAGAGTCTGTTGTAATATTAGGATGCTTGCAAAATATGCTATAAAGCTCTTTTACTTTTTGTTTATTGTCTTTTCTATTGAATTCCATAATATTTCTGCTGATTTTTCCCAACTAAATTTTTTGTTTTGCTCAAAACCTTTATCAATCATTTCTTCTCTTAGCTGAGGATTGTAATAAATTTTTTCCATTTCGTCAGCTATACTTTGAGGATTATAAGGATCACAATATAATGCAGCATCACCACCAATCTCTGGCATAGATGTAGTATTTGATGTTATCACAGGACAGCCTGCAGCAAAAGCTTCAACAATAGGAATGCCAAAGCCTTCAAATTGCGAAACAAAAGTTAGAGCAAGTGCACTATTGGCAATAAGATTTATTTCTGAAGCTTCCAAACGACCAGTAAAGATTACATATTTTCTGAAAATCATTTGGTTGAAAGCATCTTCAATTTCTCCTTTCCAGCTTCTTTTTGAACCAATAATAACTAATTTTGTTTCACTTCCAGTTTTTAGCTTAAACAAATCAAAAGCCTTAAACATATTAATTAAGTTTTTCCTTTTATATATTGCTCCAACAAAATAGAAATAATCCTTACCGTGAGTTAATTGTTGCTTGGCAATTTCTTTCTCATCTTCTGAAATAACATAATACAATTCATTTGCTGCATTATAAACAACATCAATCGTATTCTCTGGAATGTCATAAAACTCCATAAGGTCTCTTTTGGAGTAGTTGGAGACAGTGATCAAGCGAGTAGAATTCTTAGCAAATTGAGGAAAGAAATGAAGATAGTATTGTCTATGCCACCAATTCCCTATGTATTTTGGATTATATTCATAGTTTAAGTCATGAAAGGTATTCAATGTAGGTATATTTGAATTCCTTGGAATAAAACTATCAGGTGAAAAGAATATATCTGCCTTATATTTCTTTAAATATAAGGGCAATAATATTTCAAAATAAATATACCAAAGTATAGGATGACGTGAAGGACAAGGTATAACAACTGGAGTTACGTTTTTGGCAAAAATATAACTTTTATCGTATTTCCTATCAAAGAAAAAAATGAATTCATGTTCGGGGTGGTTCTTTACAACTTTCTCTAAGGTCTTGAGTGTAAAATAACCAATTCCTTCAAGATTATTATACAATAATAATCTCGTGTTTACTGCTATTTTCAATACTAAAAAACGTTTTTGTGAGTTATTAAAGCAAAAGTACAAATAAAAAGTGAAAAAACGGTTTGTAACAAATTTATTTTTTCTTCTTACATTAAATATTCTGATAAAATCTTTCTGGATACTAGGTGTCGACAGAGGGATTCAGAATGCTTTACCCGCTGAAGAATACGGACTTTACTTTGCATTACTGAACTTTTCTTTTCTTTTTAATATTCTACTTGACTTTGGAATTACTAATTACAATAATAGAGTAATAGCTCAACATCCTCATCTCTTGCCAAAATATATGGCACAACTTGTCCCCATTAAGTTTGGTATGGCTATTGTATTTACTGTTATTGTTACAATAGCAGCAATAACATTAGGTTATAATGCACATGCAATGAAACTCATTGGAGTAATGTGCCTTTCCCAATTCTTTGCCTCACTCTTGCTTTATTTACGCTCAAATGTATCAGGGCTTTTAATGTTTAAGACAGATAGTGTACTTTCGGTCTTAGACAGGTTTATTGTTATAATTTTATGTTCAATACTTCTATGGAGTGGACTCTTAAAAACGGGATTTAAGATAGAATACTTTGTTTATGCACAACTTATATCTTATATTTTAGCAGTATTAGTAGCCTTTACAATATGTATAAGGAAAGCAGGATTTATTAGATTAAGTTGGAACTACCCATTTATTGTAAAGATAATAAAAGACAGTTACCCTTATGCCTTACTTGTCTTGTTAATGACTTTCTACAATAGAGTAGATTCTGTAATGATAGAAAGAATGATAAATAATGGAGCAGAACAGTCAGGAATTTATGCTTCAGCCTTTCGTTTGGTTGATGCAGTAAATATGATAGCATATCTTTTTTCAGTAATCCTTTTGCCATTATTTTCAAGACTAATACATAAGAAAGAAGATATAAAACCAATAGTAAAAATCTCATTTCATTTACTCCTCTTGCTAACAGTATGCTTTGTAATCCTTAGTCAATTCTATGGCTTTGATTTAATGAATTTAATGTATAATAAACATATTCAAGAAAGTTCCTCTGTATTTAGAATCCTTAGCTGTTGTTTTATTCCAATTTCAATGACATATATATTTGGGACCCTTCTTACAGCAAACGGCTCAATGAAATACTTAAATATGGTAGCAGGATTAGGAATGGTGTTAAATATAGGAATAAACTTATTCCTTGTACCACGTTTCTATGCATTGGGAGCAGCTTATTCATCATTAATAGCACAAACAATAACAGCACTACTTCAAGCCCTAATAGCGATGAAGATATTTAAAATAAAATTCAATATATCCTACGCCCTAAGAATAGTATTATTTATAGCTTCATTAATCCTTAGTGCAAACCTATTACAAAACATTACAACATCATGGGTTAATAATATCCTAATCACAGGATTAACAATGATAGCATTAAGTTTTGTTTTTGGAATATTCAAGATAAAAGAAGTAATGTCACTACTTAAAGCCTCAAAAGAATAAGTCTAATCAGATTTATATCAACTATAAATCTAAAGAAACCAAGTAAAAATCCAAAAAGTTAAAGGATAAATTTAGAGAGATGGCTTAATAATTTCACCAAACAAAGATATAATTTATTTATATAAGGAATAAATTTTGTAACTTGCCCCCTTACAACCAGTAACCAGCCTGGTTACTACCACTAACCCGCCCCATTACAAAAATTAAACCTTGTTTCTGTAAATTAAAACAAGGTTTAATGAAATTTATACCCCATCTCTCTAAATTTATCCTTTAACTTTTCAGATTTATCCCTTGATTTTTCAGAAAGAAACTTGATATGGCTTTGGTTATATATAAACTATTTGAGTTAAGATCTAAGAAAGGAAGATTAATGTATTAAGATCATTGAGTATTTACATTCCATAAGTAATAAATACAAAAAAATCACCCTGCAAAGCAAAGTGGCTTTTATAAAAAAAATATTTCTTGTTATTTAACAATCAATTTCTTAGATACATTAATATTATTGTTTTGCAAAGAAACACTATAAAACACCCTTTGCAAACTCACTAACATCAATTTCTAATATTCCCTTTTCTGAATTAAACTTATATTTATTAATCACTCTACCAAGCAAATCCGAAACAATAACATCTGCATCCTTACTCAAACCCTCAATTTCCAAAGTAACTTTATTACTTGTTGGGTTTGGATATAATTTAAATCCTACCTCTTGAGAAATAGAAGTAGGAATAGACATATCCTGTTCAATAAAATTTGAAAACATCGACCAATACGAAGCTGCTTGGTAATTAGATTTAGTTCCAATTGGAATATACACAGGAATTGTTTTATCGACACTCACAAAGCTACTAATCCATATTAGTTGTAGATTTACATGTTATTGATGTTAATCTACTACAACAGTCAAAAGCCCAAGCTCCAATTAATGTAACAGAGTTAGGAATATTGATTGAATTTAATTCACTACAATTTTGAAAAGTACCAATACCAATTGAAATAACATTATATAATACTTTATTATATGATACTGAGCTGGGGATTGAAATTACTTCTGTGTATCCATTACTATATTCATTATAATAATTTACTCGAGATGTTACTTCAACAGTATTTGCTATTGATGAAATAATATTGTAGTAAATTGTATCCCCATTATAAACTGCATAGAAATCGTAGGCTTTAATATTAAAGTTAATACCAAATGTTAATATTAAAACAAATAATAATGCTTTCTTCATATTACTTTCTTTTATTTTTGGTTTGTCTAGTCCTAACATATCGTTACACAAAAAGTAACAAAATGGAAGAACAAATTAATTTGCAGTACATTAAGCGAACCCAAAGAGACTATCCTTTGTCTTTAAAATTACAAATTGTCTCAGAAATAGAGCAAGGATTACTCACAAAAAAACAGAGCTAAAAGCAAATATGGGATACAAGGTCGTGCAACAATTAATGAATGGTTAGAAAAATATGGTAACTTTGACTGGTCAAATCAAAGTCCATTAATCATGTGCAAGACACCAGAACAAAGAATCTTAGAGCTGGAACAAAAAGTTAAACTCTTAGAAAAGCAAAAGCATCTGTTGGAAAATCAATTAGAAAATGCTGAACAAAAGTCTATCTTTTTTGATATGATGATAGATATAGCAGAAAAAGAGCTAAACATTCCAATAAGAAAAAAATCTTCCCCCCGAACAGTCGACAAATACAGACAAACAGAAAATAAAACGATAAGTTTTACCTGTAGACTGGTAGGGGTAACAAGACAGGTTTATTATAGAAGCAATTGGTCTGTAAAAGAAAAGCAAGACAAGGCAACAAAAACAATAGAGATGGTTAACACAGTTCGCAATATTATGCCAAGACTAGGAACAAAAAAGTTATATTATATTTTAGAAGAAGAACTCAAAATGTTAAATGTAGGAAGAGATAAACTCTTCGATATATTGCGAGCTAATAAAATGTTAATACAACCCAAACGTAGTTATCATATAACAACGAACTCACACCATAGATTTAGAAAGCATAAAGATCTAATACAGAATATTGAATATACAAGACCTGAACAAGTATGGGTAAGTGATATAACATACATTGTCAATAGAAATAACCCCCAATATCTATCACTTATTACAGATTCATATTCAAAGAAGATAGTTGGATATGAAGTTTCAGATAGCTTAAGTACAAGCATTGTAATCAAATCATTAAAAATGGCTATAAAGAATAGAAGACACAAAGATCAGCCATTGATACATCATTCAGATAGAGGAATACAATATTGTAGTGATGAGTATCAAAAGCTTCTATACAAAAACAATATTATTGTAAGTATGACAGAGAGTTATGATCCTTATGCAAATGCTATTGCTGAAAGAGTAAATGGAATATTAAAACAAGAATTTATGATTAAAGACTACAATTTAAGTTTAGACTACATGAGATTATTAGTCAAAGAATCTGTAGAAATATATAATAACAAAAGACCTCATTATTCTTGTTATATGAAAACGCCAGAGCAAATGCATAAACAAGAAAGAACATTGGTCAGAAGATATAAAAAAAGAACCTCAAAAACTTTTGAGGGTTTTTGAGATTCTTTTTTTAGTAACTTTGCCAAAGAAAATAAGTGTAAAATCTGTAACGCTTATTTAGGACTAGTCAGTTGTATCAATTGTTTGACAAATAAGAAATAAGATATTGATTTTGGAGTGTCTTTGATTAATAATAGCTCCTGTCAATTCGCTGCATTTATAAGTTGAACTTGGGCTGATTTTCAAAATAAACATTTTTTTTTCAAATTTATGGGTTAATTAATAAAAAAATATTACTTTTGTCACATTAAAATCATTTTAAATAAAAATAATATGAAGAGAATAAACTTTTTTACAATGCGTATTGGAATAGTATTCCTGATAATGATATTTATGAATATAAATAGCTTCACTCAAGTCAAAATGGATAATTTCGTTAAATTAGACGGGCTAGTCAAAATGGATAATTTCGTTAAATTAGACGGACAAAAATTCAAACTAAATAATAGAACATTCTATCCACAAGGAGTAAATTATGTTGTGAGTGTATTACGAACAAATAATAATCAATATTATGTAGTTCCAAATGCTAACTATGTAGGAAATTACACGGGTGCCAATGAAGCTGAAGTTTATATGAATAAATTGCGTGAAGATATGAGTAAAATGCATTCAAGAGGAATAAATACCTTAAGAATATTTTTTCAAAATCCAGATTGGGTTCAATTCAATGATACAGAAATTGTTTATCCACAAGGTATTACTGAAGATGAATATTTTACAATAATTAGCAATTTCTTAGACATTTTAAAGGAATATGACCTTAAGGCAATTTTAGTATGCATATCCCCCAATAATCATACTTCTTATTCTTTTAAGAAAGACTTAATGTATTGTAAATTCCTTAAAAGAATTGCTACTTATTTAAAAAATAAAACATCTTTGATGGCTTATGACTTTATGAATGAACCGACTTCATTTAATGGAGGACTGAGTAAATATATTAATAGCTCTATAATCTCTAAATGGCACTATATTATAAAACAAGCATCACCAAATCATTTAACTACAATAGGATATAGTTATGAACCCTCTGCTGTTTCAGATTGGGATTTTACTTTAGATCCTGTAGATTTTGCTAGTTTTCACATTTATACCTATACAGAAGATTTACAATACTCAAGGGACAAGTTAGGAATGGAATTAAAATGGTATGGTAATAATACATATAAACCATGGATAGTTGGAGAGACTGGATATTCTGGTACAGATAAAACTATTGACGACTTTAATAATTTAATAGGCACCGAATTACAGCAAAAGGAATATGCTGATTTTTCAATGCAAAGAGCACTTGATTGTAATTGTGGAGGATATTTATGGTGGCAATTTCAAGAAGTTATGTGGGATTCTGTATATCATAATCATTTTGGAATAATTACAGGATATTTGGAAGGATCAAAAGAAAAGAAAATTGTACAATCTTTCATTAATTTTAATAATCAAGGACAACAATCCTCAAATTGTATAAAAGATGAAAACTATTACCGTTTAAGGTGTAATGGAAATATTCTCAAACATATAGGGAAGATAATAGATGATAATGGAAACCCAATCGAAGATGCTATTATCAATGGATCAGCACCAATTTCAGGATCTGATAATGCATACAATAATAGCTCCACTTTTTCTTATCCGAATGGAAATTTTTTCCTTTATGCTAATTTTAATCCAAATTTAATTTATGTTTCTGCTCCTGGATATAGTACATTAAAGTTAAACCCATCCTCCTTAAATATCGGCAATATAATTCTAAATAAATCAAATTATATTAATTGTTGGATGAAAAAATATTCAAATAATAATTCAGATGAAATTGCAGGCTGGGGAATAACTGATAATAATAGATTCTACCCAGGAGATTTTGATGGGGATGGAATAGATGAATTACTTTGTGTAAAAGAAGTAAATAATGGATGGATTACTATGTTAGATTACTATGAAGACACTTGGCATTGGACATGGAGTACCTATGGAAGTCAAACCACAGGTTCTAATATTTATAACTATAAAGAAAATTTGTTAATAGGTGATTTTGATGGGGATGGTAAAGATGAAATATTTGGTTTAAATTCTTCTTCTATGAAAATGTTTAAATATGAAGATGGAAATTTTGTCCAAAAATGGTTTCAACCATATTCATCTAACATGCCATCTTCAATATGGAATTACAGAGATAAAATAATTATTGGTGATTTTGATGGAGATAACATAGATGAAATATTATGTCGTTATGGAGTATTTAATATGATAAAATACAATGGTGTAAATTGGATTTCAATATGGACTAATAATGGGATAAATAATGGAATGCAACCATATAATCATTTTTTAGCTGGAGATTTTGATGGGGATGGTAAAGATGAATTATTAGGTAATGATATTGAAGGAGGAGGATGGATAACTATGTTTAGGTATGTAGATGGAAGTTTTAATTGGGTTTGGAGTGATAACGGAAATGATAATGTAGGAATATATCCTTTTAGAAATAAATTGATTGTTGGAAATTTTGATAGTGATAATGCAGATGAAATTCTTGGGATTGATTCTTGGGCGACCAAATTTGATTTTTATGATAATAAATTTAATTGGACTTGGAGTACAGAACATTCAAAGATTTTAGGAGATTGGCCTGTAAACAAATATAACACTTGTTTTGCTATGAAAGCAGACAATATAGAACCAGAATATTTAGTGGTCATAAATAATAATATAGGTACATCTACTAATTTTTGTAATATGTATCTCAAAAGTCCACTTGAGGGTGCTGATAGACCTAGTTATGTTGTTTATTCTAATCAAGTTGTAGAAGCAGAAGTATCAAATGTTATTAATAAAAATAAAAATACAAATGAAATGATTAATAATACAAATACAAATGAAATGATTAATGAAAAAATACCTATTTATCCTAATCCTGCAAATAATGAAATAAATGTTATCCTTCCAATAGATAAAAAATACAGAATTGACTTAGTAAACATGCAAAATACTCTTATAAAATCATTTCAAAATATGAGTGGAAATATAGTTATTGATTGTTCTAATATAAATGCAGGAATATATATAATTAATATATATCATGCAGAGCAGACTTTTCATTATAAAATTGTAATTGTAAAATAAATATTTTGTTTTATACTTTGCAAGACCATACCATTCATAAGAAAGAGGAAGTAAAGAGAATCTAAACGGACTTATTAGACAGTACTTAAAAAAGGAATGGACTTTTTGGAGTTGACTGAAGAACAAATTAAAGAGTTTTAAAACAAATTAAATAATAGACCTCGAAAAAGATTTGTGTTTGTGTTGCCTTTGGAACAATTAAACAAAGTATTAACAAGAGAACAAAAAGTTGCATTTATAACTTGAATTCAGCAAATATTAGCAATTCAAAATTAGCTTTTTCAACAATAATATAAATAGTAAAGAATCAACTAATATACTATGTCAACCTCATTAAGCTGTTAAATAACCCTATTGGAACATGGATAGAACAAAACAAGAAACAAGAGCAAAAGAATCAGTTATTATTTTTTGAAACATAAAACAATAAAAAAGGGGGCTTGACTTTTTAAACTCTAAATGATAATATTGACTATCAGATTATTAAGTTGTTGATAGTAGCATTGGGGGGAGTTATTGGACAACGATAATTGTTTTTATAGTTCCTATGAGATGATAGACCCCATTACAACATTTAGAATTCTCAATAAAGATAATAGTATTGTAGTTGACTATTTTGAATCGGATAATGGAGTTATAAAATTGTTAGTAGAAAGTAACTATTGGGACTTGCAAATAGTTGGTAATTTATCGAATGAGTTATCTCATATGTTTAAGAAAATATTAAGGATAAAAAAGGAAAAGAATATTATTTGTGGTTATCTAATGGTCCAGATGAAAATGATAAATATGATTTTATTAATTGAATGATACTACCTATAATTTGCTCGGACCTAAATATAATATGATAAAATTATATTTCCTATGAAAAGATGTATTAATTGATACCTGATTAGGTAATTTAGGATAGTTAGTCATAATTGGAATTTACGATATAATAAGTGTCGGATTATAAATCCTAATAATAATATAGTGTGGGATAACATATCCCGCACGAAGGAAAACCAAAAGAAAAATAAATTAATTTCAAACACTCATAAATAAATAATTATAATGAATACAGAAATATTTTTTAAACTTTTTTTTAAGGAACTTGAAACTAATAAAAATCTCTATCCATACTATAAGCTAACAGAAGGCAATCTTAAACATCAGGCTTTTCGTAAGTCATATTTCCTCCAAAGGCTTCGTTTTATAGATAAAAATATTGATAGGACAAAAGCTAATAAAATATTTGACTGCGGTTGTGGTTATGGCACTACCGCAATTTTTTTAGCAATGCAAGGGATTTCAACATTTGGAGTCACCTTAGAGTTTTACTATAAGGAATTAGAAAATAGGAGAAGTTATTGGGGAGAGTATGGAGATACCACCCTATTTGAATGTAAATATGGCGATTTATTTGATTTACAGCTTTTGGAAAATTCATTTGATTATATAATTCTCCAAGATACTCTCCATCATTTGGAGCCGCTTAAGAGTAGTTTGGAGCTTTTCTATAAGCTCTTAAAACCAAAAGGGAAGATAATACTAGTGGAAGAAAATGGCAACTGCCTCCCACAGACCTTTAAGCTATTTCTACAAAGAGGGAATAATAGAGTTATAGATTATTATGATGAAGTTTTGGGTAAGAGCTTGCAGATGGGAAATGAAAATATTCGTTCACATAAGGCTTGGAAAAAACTTTTTGAAGCATCTGGCTTTCGAGCCAAGGATGAGAAGACTGAGTATATACGACTATTTCCACCATTCTTTTATACTACTAATAACTCTTCCGAACTCATTCAAAGAGAATCTCGTTTTGCCAAAGGTTGCCCAATACTAAGTGAGTACGTCTATTTCGGCTTAAATATGGTATTTGAAAAAATTTAAATTTACCATTTATTAATAAAAATTCAATAAAGTGCTTTACTGTGTTTTGTTAGGTAGAGATGTTAGGTAGAGATATTTTTTGTAATTCAGTTGTCACTATCATAATGTTATAAAATAAAGAAGAATCTAAACAAAATCCTCCTAAATTTAACTTTTTATAAAGAACATATTTGTATTGTCGTTTTTTAATAAATCAATTTAACAAAACCTTTACTGAAGAGGAACTTTTGTATATTCTTAAATAAAAAATGTAGAACTTTAAATAGCTAAATAAATTTTTTTTTCACGCTTTTTGGTATACTAACCATTTTAAAGATACCGTAAAGTAAAACTAAGGGTAAAAGCGTTAAAATGTCAATTACTCTTATATTTATGGGAAAATAAAGGTTGTTTATTTCTTTTGGTATACTAAGAATTGAAATTCTAATCCACTTTCTTCATCTTTGTGCATTTGGCTTTGAGATTCCAAAGTCCACTTATCATCTTCAATTTCTGGGAAAAAAGTATCTGCTTCAAAATCTTTATAAACCTTAGTTATATATAATTTATCGCAAAATGGAAGCATGGTTTTATATATCATTCCTCCTCCTATAATAAAGTAGTTTTCAAATTTATTAGCATATTCCACGGCCTCTTCAAGTTTATGAAATACGGTAGCGTTATCTAAAGAAAACTCTTCTCTATGTGATATTACTATATTTTCTCTTTTAGGAAGTGGTTTTAAAGGAAGTGAATGCCATGTGTTTTCTCCCATCATTACAGGGCATCCAAGAGTTGTACGTTTGAAGTATTTTAGGTCTTCACTTAAATGCCATAGTAATTCGTTATTCATTCCTATTGCATTGTTTTCTGCTATTGCAACTATAATATTAATCATAATTCTTTCTCTATTAATTTATTTAAACCGCTATTGGGGCTTTAATTACTGGATGCGATTGGTAGTTTAGAATTTCAATATCTTCATATTTAAATTCA
This sequence comes from Bacteroidales bacterium, assembly GCA_041662185.1. Lineage (GTDB taxonomy): Bacteria > Bacteroidota > Bacteroidia > Bacteroidales > P3 > UBA10566. Next base: position 157,288 of record JBAZSY010000003.1, on the reverse strand, counting down.
AAGATGTTTTTAATTTCTTTATTTAGTTTTAGTTGAGGTAGGGGATAAGGCTCTCTTGTTAATTGGAGATTGGCTTGTTCAAAATGATTAGTATATATATGAGCATCTCCAAGAGTATGGATAAATTCTCCAACTTCAAGATTACATACTTGTGCAATCATATTAGTAAGTAAGGCGTAAGATGTTATATTAAATGGAACTCCTAAGAATATATCTGCACTTCTTTGATATAATTGACAAGAAAGTTTTCCATTAGCAACATAGAATTGGAAAAGAATATGACAAGGAGGTAATGCCATTTTATCTATTTCTCCAACATTCCATGCACAAACCAATAAACGTCTTGAATTAGGATTAGTCTTTATTTGTTCAATTAGTTCTGATATTTGATCAATATTTTTTCCTTCTGTCCCCCAAGAACGCCATTGTTTACCATAAATAGGACCTAAATTACCATTTTCATCTGCCCATTCATCCCAAATAGAAACTTTGTTATCGTGAAGATATTTAATATTAGTACTACCTTTTAAGAACCAAAGAAGCTCATGAATAATTGAACGAGTATGAAGTTTTTTAGTTGTTACCATTGGGAACCCTTCTTGTAGGTTAAATCTCATTTGGTAACCAAATATTGATTTTGTTCCAGTTCTAGTTCTATCTTCTTTTAAATTTCCTGTATCAAGTACTTGCTGTAATAAATCTAAGTATTGTTTCATTATTCCCTCTAAATATTCTATAACGTTTTGTCTATTATATCTTTTCTGTGTTTAACAATAAGGTCTTTTCCTATATCTTTTCTATAGAATTTCCCTTCCCAATCGATTTTTTCTATATTTCTATAACACTTGTTGAGAGCTTCTTGTATTGTATTTCCATAACATGTTACTGCAATAACTCTACCACCGTTTGTTAGAATCTTTTCTTCACTTTCTTTTGTCCCAGCATGGAAAACTATACAATCTTCCGTGTTATTTATTCCTTGTATTTCTTTCCCTTTTTCATAGCTTTCAGGATAACCACCAGCAACCATCATAACTGTTGTCGCATAGCGAGAATCTATTTCAAAGTTTATTTTATCAAGTGATTTTGTTCTAAAACTATTAAATGCTTCTACTATATCTGATTTAATTCTTGGAAAAACACTTTCTGTTTCAGGGTCACCCATTCTTACATTATATTCAATAACATAAGGCTCTCCTCCAACATTCATAAGACCAATAAAAATAAAACCTTGATATTCTATATTGTCTTTCTTTAAACCATTAATTGTTGGAATAACTATTCTTTGCTCAACCTTTTGCATAAAAGCATTATCAGCAAAAGGAACAGGGCTAACAGAACCCATTCCACCAGTATTTAATCCAGTATCTCCTTCTCCAATTCGTTTATAGTCTTTTGCAACAGGAAGTATTTTATAGTTTTCTCCATCACTTAAGACAAACACACTGCATTCAATTCCTTTTAAGAACTCTTCAATTACAACCTTTGCAGATGCTTCCCCAAACTTAGCGCACTCAAGCATCTCGGTTAATTCCTTTTCTGCTTCTTCAATTGTTTCAGGAATAACGACACCTTTACCAGCAGCTAAGCCATCTGCTTTTAAAACATAAGGAGGATTTAAAGTCTTTAAGAAGTCTTTTCCTTCTTTAAGAGTGTCTTTATAGAATGTTTTATATCTTGCTGTTGGGATATTATTTTTTTGCATAAAAGCCTTAGCAAAATCCTTACTTCCTTCAAGAGTTGCACCTTCTTTACTTGGACCAACAACTAAAATATCTTTTAATTCAGAGTTATTATTAAAATAATCCCAAATACCGTCAACCAATGGTTGTTCTGGACCAACAACAAGCATTTCAACATTATTCTTTAATACAAAATCCTTAATGCTTGGAAAGTCAGAACCAATATTCACATTAGTTCCACAAAGAGCAGTACCAGGGTTACCTGGGGAAATAAAAAAATCTGTAACTAATTTGCTTTCTTTAATCTTTCTTGCAATGGCGTGTTCTCTACCACCACTTCCCAATAATAATATATTCATATTTATCTTCTTCTTTTTCTTGTTGGTTTATTTTTTGTTTCTGTTGAGCCTCTCTTTGAATCTTTTTTTAATCCTCTTCCGCTTTTTAGTTTTCGAGAATATTGTCTTTGAGTTTGAGGTTTATTTTCATCTATCTTTTCTGGAGAGAAATCTCTTTTCACCATTTCAAATTCTCCATCATCAACCAATGAGAAATCCATTTGTTTCTTTAACATATTAACCGACTCAACCTTTATCTTAATTGGGTCGCCAAGACGATAAGTCTTATTGTATTTCCTACCTACAACTTGATAATTATCTTCATCAATATAATAGAAATCATCAGTTAAAGTTCTAATAGGGATAAGACCTTCACATTTATTTTCGTCAATTAAAACATATATTCCCCATTTGCTTATTCCAGATATTGCACCTTTAAATATCTCTCCAATCTTATCGGAAAGGAATTCTGCTTGTTTATATTTTACGGAAGTACGTTCAGCATCTGCTGCTTTTCTTTCCATTAAAGAAGCATATACACATTTTTCTTCAAAGACCTCCTTGCTTGCAGATGGTTTTTCATTAAGATAACGTTCCAAAAGACGATGAACCATAAGGTCGGGATAACGTCTGATTGGGGAAGTAAAGTGAGTGTAGTAAGGAAATGAAAGACCATAATGTCCTATATTATGAGTAGAGTAATAAGCCTTAGACATTGTTCTAATAGCAATTTTTGAAATCATATTTTCTTCTCCCTTACCAGCAATTTCATCAAAAAGATTATTGAAACTCTTTACTAATTCACTACGACTTCCAATATTAATGGTATAACCTAATTTGCTGACAAACTCAGTGAAAGTATTTAATTTATCTGGATTTGGCTCATCATGAACACGGTAAACAAATGTTTTAGCTTCCTTATTCCCTTTCTTATCCCTACCAATCTTTTCAGCAACTCTTTTGTTAGCTAAAAGCATAAATTCTTCAACCAACCAGTTAGCTTCCTTGCTTTCTTTTATATAAATACCAATTGGTTTAGCATTCTCATCTAAATTAAACTTTACTTCTTGGCTTTCAAAATTAATTGCACCAGTCTTAAATCTTCTTTTACGTAGAATTGTTGCAAGGTGATTAACAGGTAATATATAATCCTGCAATTCTCCTGCTCCTGCTTCTATTATCTTTTGTACTTCTTCATAAGCAAATCTTCTATGTGAATGTATAATTCCTTTGCCAAACCATTCGCTAACAACTTCAGCCTTTTCATTCATTTCAAAAACGGCTGAAAACGTTAAACTATCTTCATCAGGACGCAAAGAACAAACCACATTACAAAGCTTTTCAGGTAGCATTGGAATTGTTCTATCAACCAAATAAACAGAAGTACCTCTTTTGTATGCCTCATCATCAATTGGAGAGCCCGGACGAACATAATGTGAAACGTCTGCAATATGAACTCCTACTTCAGAATTACCATTTTCCAATACTCTAAAAGAAATAGCATCATCAAAATCTTTTGCATCAGCAGGGTCAATAGTAATTGTTGTTATACTCCGAAAATCTCTTCTTTTGTTTATTTCTTCTTGAGGTATTTCTTCTGGAATTGCATTAGCTTCTGCTTCAACAGCATCAGGGAATGATAAAGGAAATCCGTATTCAGCTAAAATAGATAGCATTTCAGTATTGTTTTCCCCATGCTTTCCTAAAATTTGAACAACCTTTCCAAAAGGATTATTAGCTCTTTCTGGCCATTCAGTCATTTCAACCAATACCTTATCTTCCTCAGTAGCTCCATTTAAATCCTCTAATTGAATAAAAATATCCACAGGCATTGATGTGCTGTCTGGAATAAAGAAAGCATACTTTGCATGCCTTTGAATAGAACCAACAAAGGAAGTCTTACTTCTTGTAATTACTTCTGTAATTTGTCCTTCAGGTTTTCTACCTTTACGACGAGGAAATAAATAAACCTTAACCTTATCATTATTTAAGGCGTGATTAGTATTGTTTGGAGAAATAAAAATATCGTCTGTCCCATTATCAGGAATAACATAAGCCTTAGAGGTCTGTTTCATATCAACAGTACCGATAATATAGTTTGAAGGAAGAATATCATCGTTGATATATTGTGAATCTAAACGATATTTTCCACTTGATTCTTCAGTTAAAATTTTATCTTCTGCCAATTGCAGAACATTATTCATTATCATTTGTTTTGAAGCTCTGTCATTAGCCCCACAACGTGAAGCAACCTGTTTATAGTTTAATGCTTCAAAAGGATATTGAGCAAATACTTTTAAAATTGATTTAACAATTGGAGATTGTTGTTTATTTGTTGCTTCCATATTTTTATATATTTAGTCTACAAAAATAAGTATATTATTATGATATTTCCAACTATCATAACTATTTTATCAACAAAAACAATTTTTTCTTGTTGAAAAGCCTCTTTATCAACAATAGAACCTTAATTTAAGGGTGAAATTATAAGCATTGATTACTACTCCATTAATCTTAACCCTTTTGATGTTAGACGATATTTCTGAAGTCTGCTGTTGGGTTTATCTGGAATAGTCATTTCAACTAAGTGTTTTTCAAGAGTAGGGATGAGGTAGTGTTGTCTGAAAGAAGCTTTATGACTTAATCCTAATTTTTGCATTATTTCTACTAAAGAAAGAGGTCTTTTTTCTGTTTTAAAGATATTTAGTAATAGTTTGACTTGGTCGCTAACTTGGTCGTTGACTTGGTCGTTTATTTCTAATGCACTCAAAGAATTCAATATAATAGTAAGCATAAATTCAATAAAAGAAGTAGAGTCCCCTTTGTTATCTGCTGCTCTTAATGCTGAATAATACTCAGATTGATTTTCCTTAAAAGCCATGCAAAAACAGGTTTCCATGAGTTTAGTAATAAAGTTTGCCAAAAACGTCCTATTCTTCCATTCCCATCAGTAAAAGGATGTATAAATTCAAATTCATAATGGAAAATACAGCTTTTAATTAGAAGATGCTCTTTAGAATCTTTAAGCCATTGAAATAAATCTTTCATAAGCCATTGAACATTTTCAGCAGGAGGAGCAATATGGATTATTCTTTCATTATTTGCAATACCAACTGCTTTATGACGAAATTCACCAGCTTCAGCTACTAATTCTTGCATCAATATCTTATGAGCTTGCATTAAATTTTTTATAGAATATGGATTGAATTCGTGAAGATGCTCATACATCTGATATGCGTTCTTTACTTCTTTTATTTCGTGTGCAGCACCAATTATATGCTTTCCTCCAATAATTGCTGTAACTTGTTCTAAAGAAAGAGAATTATTTTCTATTGCTAAAGAGGCTTGAATTGTGCGTAAACGATTATTTCTTCGTAAATGAGGATTAGAATTCATTTGTTCTGATATAACAATATTTGCTACTTTTTCACTTATTTCCGATATAAGATTTATAATTTTATTGGTTATTGAAAAAGGTGGAATATAGTTATTCATGAATATTATATTTTTTTCTTTTGGCAAAGGTACATAATTTTCTAAATTCTTAGTACTTTTGTTCTTCCATTTAAGATTTGAGCCATGACAACACAAGAAGACAATCAAGAAAAGTTTGAAAATCTAAGAAAAGACAATCCTGTTTTCAGGTATAAAAATTTTAGTTTTGAATATGATGCAAATAAATCCAGTATTGTTTTGGATTTTGAGTTTGAATGTGGTGACCATCATTTCTATCCAACATTAGAGATTTCAGATAATGAATTGTTTGTAGTCCCAAAAATAGGATATGAAGATTTTGCTATAATTGCATTCAATATAGGAATGATAGAGCTTATTAGTTATTGGAAAGCATTTGCAAGTCCTATTGTGATGATTGAAGCTGGAGGTTTAACTGAAAAGGAAATTAAATTTTGGCAGAAACTCTATTTTAATGGACTTGGAGAATACTTTTATCTTAATAATATAGATACAAATATCGAAGACTTTATGACCATTATATCAACTGGATTGCCATTTGATAAGCTAAAATTCAAACAAGAAGATAATGAAAATAAAGTTATAGTTCCAATAGGAGGAGGCAAGGATTCTGTTGTTGCATTGGAACTTCTAAGAAATAATGGGTTTGAGGTATTGCCAATGATAATAAACCCTCGAGGAGCAACTCTTAACTGTATGGAAGTAGGAGAATTTGAATATGGAGAATATATATCGGTTAAAAGAACAATTGACCCACATCTTTTAGAACTTAATGAACAAGGTTTTTTAAATGGACATACTCCATTTTCTGCAATGCTTGCTTTTGTTACTTTATTTATCGCTATTTTAACAGACACAAGAAATATAGCTTTAAGCAATGAAGGCTCTGCAAATGAAAGTACAGTAAAAGGAGAAAACATAAATCATCAATACTCAAAAAGCTTGGAATTTGAAAAAGATTTCCGAGTTTATGTAAAAGAATTTATTTACGATGACTTTAATTATTTCAGCTTTCTTCGTCCAATGAGTGAATTACAAATAGCTCAACAATTCTCTCTTCTAAGTCAATACCATGAAGTTTTTCGTAGTTGTAATGCAGGAAGTAAAACAGATATTTGGTGTTGCAATTGTCCAAAATGTTTATTCTCTTACATTATCCTTTCTCCATTTCTTTCTCAAAAGGAATTGGAAAAATATTTTGGAGAAAATCTCTTGAAAAAGGAAGCACTTAAAAAATATCTTGAAGAACTAATTGGATTGGCAGAAGTAAAACCATTTGAATGCGTAGGAACAATTGAAGAAGTTAATCTTGCTCTTGCTCTTTTAGTTGAACGTTACCCAGAAAGTAAGAAATTCACTCTTGTTAAATATTGGCTTTCTTTACCATTGGCTCAAAAGTATTTTTCAATGGATAAAGAAAAATATCTCTACGAACTATCTACTGAACATTTTCTTGAAGAAAGATTCCAAAACGTTCTTTCCAATCCTTATGCTATGTATAAGAAAGCTGAGATAGCAAGACAATTAAGTAAACATAAAATAGTTATTTTTGGATTTGGAAAAGAAGGTCAATCGACATTTCGATTATTAAGAAAACTATTCCCAAACAAACTAATAGGACTTCAAGATAATAATGATGAAATTAGAAATATTGAAGGGTTTAGAGAAGAGTGGGATAATGATATATTAGAATTTCATGTGGGAGAAGATGCAGGCTATTCACAAGATACAATGGGTGAATATGATTTGGTAATAAAATCACCAGGCATAGCTCTTCATAAAATGGAAAGACCATACAAAGAAAATCAAATAACATCTCAAACAGAAATATTCCTTCAACAATACTCCCATCAATGTATTGGAGTAACAGGAACAAAAGGGAAAAGCACAACATCTACTTTAATTTATAAGATGATTAAGGAAAAACATGATGACGTATTGCTTGCAGGAAATATAGGAGTGCCAATGCTTGACCTTATAGACCAAATAACACCAAATACAATAATAGTATTGGAACTTTCAGCCCATCAACTGCAATATATTAAAACCTCTCCAAGAATATCAGTTCTTTTAAATCTTTACGAAGAACATCTTGACCACTTCCAAGAATATGAAAAATATCAAGAAGCAAAACTAAATATCTTAAAATATCAAGATGAAAATAATAATGCTTTTCTTTATAATGCAAACGATAAATTAATAGGTGAGTGGATTGAAAAACTACAAAAGAAAACATCACTAATTCCAATTGATATAAAGGATTATTCATTCACAGAACCTACAATCTTAAAAGGAGAACATAATAAATTTAATATTATGGTTGCATATAATGTAGCTAAGTTCTTAGGTTTGGAAAGTAAAGAAGGATTAAAATCAATACTAGAATTTAATGGCTTAGAACATCGCTTACAGTTTGTATGTGAAAAAGATGGAGTAGAGTATTATAATGATTCAATATCAACAATCCCTCAAGCAACTATTGCAGCCCTAAATTCACTTAAAAATGTAGAAACACTTATCTTGGGAGGAAAAGATAGAGGAATAGACTATTCAATACTAAAGGATATATTGGTTGAATTTAAAGACCTAAAGAATATTGTCTTTGTTGGAGAAGCAGGAAAAAGAATGTCAAGTATAATAATTCCAGATAAATTAAAAGACTCTAAATCCCTAATCTCAAATGACTATAAAGAAATAGTATCATGGTGCAAAGCCAATACAGAAAAAGGAAAGAAAGTACTCCTAAGTCCAGCCGCAGCAAGTTATGATATGTTTAAAAACTTCGAAGAAAGAGGCAAGGTATTTATGGAATTAGTAAATCGAGATTAATTCACACAGAGACGAAATGTATCGCATCTCTTATCTTTGATTACATTTTATTTTTCTTGCTTGTTTGGAAATATATCTTTATTTCTATAGATATATGTTCTGTAGTTTTTACTATTACGATTGATATCTTGTAGTAGTTGGTCAATAAAACTTGTTTCTATTGTTGTTTCATATTCTAAGTTAGGATATTTTTCTTTTACTGATGCAACTCTTTTTTCAAGGTTTTCTTTTCCTTCAAATATAAAGAAGCTTGGAGTTATTTTTACTTCTTTTGTCCAGTCGTTAGCATTTTTGTTAGTTATTTCATAGTAATCAATCCATTGTCCTAAATAACCACGAGGGAACATGCTCACGCTATTCTTGTTTGTGTTCTCAATAGCAAAAGCTCCCATGTTTTTGTATTTACTTAAATAGACCATTGTTTCAACTTTTGAACGTTTTGAATAGTGAACTGTTGTTGGAACAATTAGAATGATATTTAGAACTAAGGAAATCCAAAAACAAATTAGAATAGTTTTTCTTATCCATTTGTATTGACTGTACTTTTTTATTAAATCATATAGTCCAATTACTCCTAAGATTATTACGGAAGGAAGAATTGGAAATATAAATCTTTCTTGTTTGTTTGGGAATATGCTATGGAAAAATAAGAAACAAAATGCAGGAAGAAACAAGAAAAGTCTTTTATATCCATAAATAAATCCAAAGAATAATAAAACACTAATTGGAGGGAGTAAAACGCCTATTATAACTCCTAAATATTTATGCCAGCCTCCAGTTAAATAATCATTTGCATGTGAAAAGTTGTATGCAAAATATTCTTGCATTTCAGCAAATGGTCTTTTCCAAAAATATAAATCGACACTTTGGGTTATGAAGAACGCAATTAAAATGGCAATAGCCCAAATTGCGGCTTCTTTCCATTGTTTATATATCAACATTGCAAGTCCAAAGCCTCCAATAAAAAATATAACTTGAAAGCGGAATGAGGCTGCAATACCCATAACTATACCTGAGTAAATGATATTTGAAACCTTATGCTTGTCTTCCTTAATATATAACCATGTTGACCATAAAAGGAAAGGTATACATACAATTTCAACTAAGTTACGAACCGAAAACCAAGGCATGCACCAATATAATGCTAATGCCCACCCAACAATATTTGCTGCCTTTGTGTTTGAACTTACTTTGTCAGTTATTTTATATCCAAAATATATGGTTAGTAGAGAAAAAAGGGCATGAATAAATCTAATAAAATACATCTGAGTATCTAAAGAAGTAACGCCTAAAAAGGCTAAAACTTTAAATAGGCAGAAGCTGATAATAGGGTATAATAGACTATGACCTTCTGGTTTTGCATTTGGTCCTTGAGATGCAGGAAGCCAATTATTATAATCAAAACCATCTGCCCAAGAACGAGAGCTTTCAATTATTAAGAAATGGTCATCGTGCATTCCATAGCCCTTAGCAAATATAACACTAATAAGCCTAATAATTAATGCAACAAATAAAATGGTAGGTAAAGGGTTTTGTTTATAATAATTTGTAATTTTTTCCCACATAAACTAATTGTTTGTAATGTTTCTTTTATTTCATATCTTCACGAATAATAGAAGTAATATTTTCTATTATTACGTTGGCTAAGTGATCGGCTTTTGTTATTTCATCACTTTCCGAGTATATTCTTATTATAGGTTCTGTGTTGCTTTTTCTTAAATGAACCCATTCTCTTCCAAAGTCTATTTTTACTCCGTCGATTGTACTTACTTCATAAGAAGAATATTTATCTGCTATCTTTTCTAAGATTTTATCTACATTTATATCAGGAGTTAGCTCCATCTTGTTTTTAGAAATAACATAACTTGGGTAAGAATCTCTAAGAGTTGAACAGCTTATATTTTTCTTTGCTAATAATGTTAGAAATAAAGCAATTCCTACTAAAGCATCTCTTCCATAATGTAGTTCTGGATAAATAACGCCTCCATTTCCTTCTCCACCTATTATAGCATTGGTTTTCTTCATCATATCCACAACATTTACTTCTCCAACTGCAGAGGCTGAATAGGATTGACCATACTTTTCTGTAATATCTCTTAATGCTATTGTTGAAGAAAGGTTTGAAACAGTATTTCCTGGAGTTTGGGAAAGTATATAATCAGCAACTGCAACCAATGTGTATTCTTCAACAAAAGGTCTTCCGTTTTCACATACTATTGCCAAACGATCAACATCTGGATCAACAATAAAACCTACATCACATTTACTATCTACAACGATTTCACATATATCTGTTATATTTTCAGGAAGTGGTTCTGGGTTATGAGCAAAATGTCCTGTTGGTTCTTCATTTAAAGAAACTATATTTTTTACTCCAAGAGCTTTTAAGAGTTTAGGTAAAACAATTCCTCCTGTTGAGTTTACAGAATCAAAGCATACTTTAAAATTTGCATTCTTTATTGCTTCTACATCAACAAGTGGTAAATTAATTACATGTTCTATATGTTTATCTATGGTAGTATTATCTTTATTATAATGTCCTAATTTCATTGCTTCTGCGAAATTGAAAACAGGATTTTCAGCCAATTCCAATACTCTTTTCCCTTCTTGGGCATCAATAAATTCCCCTTTGCCATTCAATAGTTTAAGAGCGTTCCATTGAGTAGGGTTATGACTTGCAGTAAGAATAATACCTCCATCTGCTTTTAAATCTATAACAGCCATTTCTACTGTTGGAGTTGTTGAAAGTTCTGTATCAATTACGTCAACACCCATTCCCATTAAAGTACCAACAACTAAGTTAGATACCATTTCTCCAGAAATTCTTGCATCACGTCCAATTACTATGGCTAGTTTTTCTTTCTTTGATGTTTCTTTGATGAATTGTGTAAATGCAGCTGTGAATTTTACAATATCAATAGGAGTTAGTCCTTCCGCTTCTAGTCCTCCAATTGTTCCTCTAAATCCTGAAATTGATTTTATTAATGACATTATGTTTTGTGTTTTAGTTCAATAATATTCTTATTATTTCTATAAATCAAATATGTCTACAAAAGTACAATAATTTTTATTTAAAAGCTCTTAATTATAGTTATTTTTCTTCTATTCCTTCAAGACTCTTTATTGTACTTTCTATTTGACTATATATTGGAGTATGGTTGATTATTTTCTTGTCCTTATCTAAAATATATAAGTCAGGTGTTAATTGTATATCCAAATTATATTTTTCTTTTAAGAGTTCAGAGTTTGATTTTAAAACAATCCAATCAAAAGGATGCTTATTTCTGAAATTTATACTTTCTTCCATTTTATTGTCCAAGTCAATGCTGAATATTTCAAAGTCATAAACATTCTTGTATTCTTTGTAGAACTTTTCCAATACTTCAAGATTCTTTTTGCAAGACTCACATCCAGCACTCCAGAAATAAACTATTGTGTATTTATTTTTTAAACCATATAAACTATGAGTTTTACCATCGAAATCATTTTCAATAATCTTTGTAAATGGTTGTTTAGGTAACAAAGGTCGTAGTTTGTCGGCTTCCATTCTTAATTGTTCTATTTCCGAAGGAGTAAGCCAAGTTGTTATTTCAGGGCTAACAACCTTATCAACTATTGAAACAAAACGTTCTTCATTATAAGCGAAAGGGAGGTTTCTATTAGCGTTTATATAGTATTTTATTGCATATTGAGCATATTCTCCACCATTTTTACTTCTTGCTAAATCAATGAAATCTTTAAGGGCTTGACCAACAGAATCACCAATCTGAATTGTTATCTCATTCATATAAGTCTTTAACTTAGTAAAGAAGTATGGAGTCCCTATTATTCTATTATCTGAAAAATCAAAATTATCCCAATAATGAGTACGGAAATAATAAATAAATTCTATGCTTTTTGTTGTGTCAATTTCTTTTCCCTTATAAAATTCTCTTGGTATTTTTGGATCTTCAATCACCTGAACAATCTTGGTCATTATATGATTAGGATAATTTTTGTAGAACTCTTTTTGAAACTGAAGAAAGGATTCTCTCTCTTTGCTATAAACAACTATTAAGCTGTCCTTATTAGCTTCTTTGTTTTGTTTTAATTCTTTCTTTATATCGTTTTCATGCTTTCTTAGAAAGGAATTAGCTTTTTGAAATTCAAAATATAAATCATTATCCTGGCAACCCTTAACAACATAGTTCCAATCCCCATCCATTTTAATCTCAAACTTCTTACTTTTGTCAAATAAGAAAGTGAAAATATCATAATTGCCTAAAGATACCATGGCAATACCTTTATGAACATTCTTTTTTATAAAATGGAATGTTCCATCTTTTTGAAGATAAAGAGTATCAAGAACAAATTGTTCTTTGCCATAGATAGTTTTTATTACTACTGAACTGTCGTCAATGTCGTGAATCTTTAATTTAATGTCATAGTCTTGTTGAGAGAATGATATTAAAGGAAAGAGAATAAGTGATAATAGTGATAATAATTTTATGCTTTTTGTCATTCTGTTTTTCTTAGAATTTAATTTTTCCTTCATCATAAAGCTTGATATAGTTTTCTATATTGTCAGCAGGAATCTTTTTACCAATAATTCTGTTGTCTTTGTCAAGAAGTAATACAACAGGAGTTGTTTCAATATCAAAATATTCATGCCAGTCATAGTTAGAAACTAATCCATTAACATTTAACCAATCAAGTTTTAATGCTACTACTTTTTCTTTCCATTGTTTAATGTCTATACCCGAATTTACAGCCATCACTTCCACATTATAAACACCTTTGAATTTTTTGTAGAACTCATAAAACTTAGGTATCTCAACAGCACAATGACCACAGTCATAAGACCAAAAAATAAGAAGTTTATATTTGGCTTCTAAACTATAAAGATTATGAATGACATCATTACTGTCTGGACAAGCTAAATCAGGGACAGTTTTTAGAAGCATAGCATTTTCCCATTTTGTAGCACGAGCAACTTCTTTGTCAATTGCTGAAGGTGGCATCCAAGAAGCATCACCAGAAGCATAGTATTTCTTTATCATTTTAATATAAATCTCATCATGTCCCATATATGGACTCTTTAAGTATCGTTCGGTAATATCATGAACCAAGAACTTAAACATTAGTTTAGATCCTCTTGCTTTTTCAATAACATTAACAGCCAAGTTGAAAATACTATCCTTTGTTTGATACTTCATAAGATTTTCCCAATAGTCATTATAGTATTTAAAAAATACAGCCTCAGGAGTTCTTAATAAACCATCACATTGAAAATCTATATTATCAAAATAATGATGAACATAATAATTAAATCTATCATTTTGCATAGCCGCAGAATCAACACTTCCATCATCTTTAAGAATAGGTTTTATGTCAGGAACTTCTACACTTTTTGTCGCTTTAAAAACTTTAGAAAGCAAATTATCTGGATAGTTTTTTATAAAACTTTCTTTTAAAGAATCATTTTCGGCTCTAATCTCTTTAATTCTATTATTATATTCTTTTTCGCCTAATTGTTCTTTCACTAAACTTTTTGCTCTCAATTCAAAAAATTTAGTGTCTGTCATGTATTTGAAATAGTTCTCGTTGGCAATCGATTTCTTTACCTTCATATTTTCAACCCATTCTTTCTCATCAGTAATAAGACTGAACTTTTGTGCTTTATCAATAATAAATTCACAATATTTTCCTCCTTTGGTAGAAAAGAAATAAATACCAGGCTCAAGAGTCTTATCTTTCTTTTCAAAAATAAACTTACCTTTTTTATTATAAGCAGTATCTAAGGCATAAGTCCCTTTAAGGTAATAATTCCCCAAATACAATACAGAGTCTTTATTCCCTTTAATATCAATTGTAATAGAATACTGAGCTTCAGCAGAAATGCTTAAAAATAAACTTGTTAATGCGATAATAATAAAATAATACCTTTTCATAGATTAATTATTAGTTTAATTGGACAACAAAATTACAATTCTTATAACAATAATTCACGCTAAATTGTAAACATTTTCTTCATTTTGATAAAGAATAACTATTTTTGCAGCTATAATATTATATGAATATGAAGACTTCATTAAATGAATTTAGGCAATATGTTGCACAGATTGGAGAAATAGACTCCATAATGATAGATGTAGAAAAAGCAGAAGAGATATGGGTTTGGGACACGTCGGGAAAGAAATATATTGATATGTTATCAGGAATATGTGTAGGAAATATAGGGCATAGAAATCCAAGAGTAATAGAAAAAATAAAAGAACAATTAGATAAGTATATGCACATAATGGTTTATGGAGAGTTTATTCAAAGCCCTCAATTAAACTATGCAAAACGATTAATGGAATTCCTTCCAAAGAATTTTAATCAAATATTTTATGTAAACTCAGGCTCAGAAGCAATTGACGGAGCAATAAAAACTTCAAAGATATACACCAACAGAACAGAAATTATATCATTTAAAAATTCTTATCATGGATCAACTCTTGGAGCAGTAAGCATGATGAGTGATGAAGCATACACAGAAAAGTTTCTTCCACTAATTCCCGATTGCAGGAGCATAGAATATAATAACGAAGACGACCTAAAACATATAACTACAAAGACAGCATGTGTAGTTGCCGAATCAGTTCAAGTAGGCGCAGGAATTATATTACCACAAAACAACTTTCTAAAGAAATTAAGCCTTCGTTGCAAAGAAGTAGGAGCATTATTAATAATGGACGAAATTCAAACAGGATTTGGAAGAACAGGAAAACTCTTTGCATTTGAAAACTATGGATTTGTTCCCGATATACTTTGTATAGCAAAAGGAATGGGAGGAGGAATGCCAATAGGTGCTTTTGTTGGTTCAAAAGAAATAATGGATAAATTAAACAATCATCACCCATTAATAGGACATGCAACAACATTTGGAGGGCACCCAATAAGTTGCATAGCAGCCCTTGAAACCTTAAATGTATTAATTGACGAAAAACTAATTGAAGGAGTAAATAGAAAAGGAGAAATTTATAGACAAAAACTAATCCATCCAAAAATAAAAGAAGTTAGAGGAATAGGACTATTTAACTGCATAGAACTAACAAATCCCGATGATTGGCAAAAAGCCTTAGTTTATTGTTTTGAAGAAGGAATAATAACAGGAACACATCTTTTCAACGCAGGTTGCCTAAGCATTAAACCACCATTAATAATAACAGAACAAGAAATAGAGCAATCAATAGAGAAAATACTTAGAGCATTGGATAGATTATAATTTTTTGATGAACTAAAACCAAAATTATATCAAGTCTTTTTCCAAAAAGATTAACTATAAATTCAGAAAGAGTTAATATAAATTCAAATAGATTAACTCTTTTTCCTAATTAATTCTTTCTATTTGAAATTGACATTAAATTGCTAATAAAAATATTCTTAATCTTGTCAATAAAACAATAAACAAGAATAAGAAAGAAACATTTATTAATTTTACTGTTTAAACTATTATAAATAACTCTTTTGTGAGAGAATTAAAATTAAATGCTATGAAAGAAGAAAGAAAAAATGAAATAACAGAGCATACTATTGAAATTGCTCTTGAGGCTGCACGTAAGTATAATGTTAATCATATTGTGTTTGCATCAAAATATGGTGATAGTGCAGAAATGATATTGAACTTAGGAGATAATGAAATTCATTTTGTTTGTGTTCGCACTGTTTTTGGAACTTATAAACCAGGGGAAAATGCTATGAGAGATGATATTTTTGAAAGGATTAAGAATTCGGATATTGATCTTGTTACTGGAACTCATGTTTTAAGTGGGGCTGAAAGGGGATTAAGTAAAAAGTTTAATGGAATTTATCCTGTTGAAATTATTGCTAATACTCTTCGTATGTTTGGACAAGGTGTAAAGGTTTGTGTTGAAATTAGCTCTATGGCTTTGGATGCTGGAGCAATTCCTTTTGGAGAGGCTATAATTGTTTTGGCTGGAAATACTAAAGGATTAGATACTGCAATATTAATTACTCCTTCTTATACTGCTAATATTCTTGATACGAAAATACATAATATAATTGTTAAGGGGGAATTTGTATAAGGGATTTGTTTTGCCTGACGTTTTGTCATTATTTGTACTTCGGCAGGCTTATTGATGTTATTGTTATTAAGTTTAGATGTTGATAATTAACAATTAATATATAACTTGATATGGAAACAAATAAAAAAAATCAAAGATTAGATCAGTTGAATCATTATGCAAGGAATCTTAATGAGGAGGCTAAACAAGGTAAGCTTGATCCTGTTATTGGCAGGGATGAAGAAATTCGTAGGGTTTTACAGATTCTTTCTCGTAGAACTAAGAATAATCCAATGCTTATTGGTGAACCTGGTGTTGGTAAAACTGCTATCGCTGAAGGTATTGCTCAAAGAATACAACGCCAAGATGTGCCTGAAAACTTAAAGGATAAACAAATTTATTCTTTGGATATGGGTGCATTGATTGCAGGTGCTAAGTACAAGGGTGAATTTGAGGAAAGATTAAAGGGTGTTGTTAATGATGTAATTGGTGCTGAGGGTGATGTTATTCTTTTTATTGATGAAATACATACTTTAGTTGGTGCTGGTGGAGGAGAAGGTGCTATGGATGCTGCTAATATTCTTAAGCCTGCTCTTTCAAGGGGTGAGCTTAGGGCTATTGGTGCAACTACTTTAAGTGAATATCAAAAGTATTTTGAGAAAGATAAGGCTTTAGCACGTAGGTTTCAAACGGTAATGATTGAAGAACCATCAGTTCAAGATACTATTTCTATTCTTAGAGGATTGAAAGAAAAATATGAAATTCATCATAAGGTTAGAATTAAAGATGCTGCAATTATTGCTGCTGCTGAAATGTCGGCTCGTTATATTACTTCTCGTTTCTTACCCGATAAAGCTATTGACTTAATTGATGAAGCTGCTGCTAAGTTAAGGATGGAAATAAATTCTTCTCCTGAGGAATTAGATGAAGTGGAAAGAAAGCTACGTCAGTTGGAAATTGAAAGGGCTGCAATAAGGAAAGAAAAAGATGAGGTTAAAGAAAAACAACTTAGTTCTGAAATTGATGTTTTAAAAGGAGAAAAAGATGTTCTTACTAAGAAATGGAAAGAAGAAAAAGTTCTTGTAGATGCTATTCAAGATGAGGTTAAGAAGATAGAACATTATCGTCAAGAAGCTGATTTGGCAGAAAGAAGTGGAGATTATGGAAAGGTTGCCGAATTACGTTATGGTAAGATAAAGACAGCTGAAAAAGACCTTGAAGACTATCAAACTAAATTAAAAGGAATTCAAGGTGGAGAGGCTTTAATTAAAGAAGAGGTTGATCAAAACGATATTGCAGATGTTGTTTCTCGTTGGACAGGAATACCAGTTCAGAGAATGATGCAAAGTGAAAAAGAAAAACTTCTTCATTTGGAAGATGATTTAAAGAAAAGAGTTGTTGGACAAGATGAAGCTATTGAAGCAATTGCAAATGCTATTCGTAGGAGTCGTTCTGGTTTAAGTGATGAAAAGCGTCCAATAGGTTCTTTTGCATTCCTTGGTTCAACAGGAGTTGGTAAAACAGAACTTGCAAGAGCATTGGCTGAATTATTATTTGATGATGAAAACTTGATGATAAGAATTGATATGAGTGAATATCAAGAACGTTATTCTGTTTCTCGACTTATTGGAGCACCTCCAGGATATGTTGGATATGAAGAAAGTGGTCAATTAACAGAAGCAGTAAGAATGAAGCCGTATTCAATAGTCTTATTAGATGAAATTGAAAAGGCTCATCCTGATGTTTTCAATATCTTACTTCAAGTTTTGGAAGATGGTCGTTTAACTGATAATAAAGGTCGTTTGATTGACTTTAAGAATACAATAATAATAATGACTTCTAATCTTGGTTCGGAACTTCTTCAAGATGCTCTTGAAACCAATAAAGAAAACTTTGAAAAAGAATGGGAAAAAGGAAAGAAGGAAGTATTTGAATTATTAAAGAAAACAATTCGTCCAGAGTTCTTAAACCGTATTGATGAAATAATAGTATTTAAACCATTAAGAATTGAACAAGTAAGAGAGATAGTAGTATTGCAATTAAATCGTTTAATATCTCAATTAAATGAAAAGCATATTGATATTTCATTTACTCCAAAAGCAATAGATTACTTAGCTGACAAAGGGTATGACCCACTCTTAGGAGCAAGACCAGTTAAAAGAGCTATTCTAAAACTTGTGGTAAACGAACTCTCAATGGAATTAATTAAAGGAGCTTTATCAACAGATTCAAAAATAGAAGTTGATGAAGTAAATGAAAACTTAGTATTCAAAAGAGTTTAATTTTAAAAACAAGATATAAACCAACAAAGCTGCAACTTATTAAATTAAGTTGCAGCTTTTGTTTTTTGAGACTATTTACTTTGAAAATGTAGTAAAGATTTTGTTTTATTAATTGATTTGATATAAAAATTATGTAAAAAATGCTTGTTTATTAGTAATAAGGGGATAAAATATGTATTTTTGTAGCTTAAAATTTTTGAGATATGGAAAGTATAAAGAAGATTTATAGGATTGGTAATGGACCTTCAAGTTCTCATACTATTGGACCAAAGAAAGCTGCTGAGCGATTTCTTAATGATATTCCTAATGCAAAGCGATATGTTGTTACATTATATGGTTCTTTGGCTGCAACAGGAAAGGGTCACTTAACTGATAAGGCAATTATAGATGTTTTGGGAGAAGATAAGACAGAAATAGTTTGGTGCCCTGAGATTGTTTTGCCTTTTCATACTAATGGTATGAAGTATGAAGCTTATGATGAAGAAGGAAAATTGATTAAGGATTGGGTAATATATAGTGTTGGGGGAGGAAAAATTGCAGATGAGAATACTGTTTTTACGGAAGAGCATATATATCCTCATAAAAACATATCTGAAATATTAAAATATATTGATCAAAGAGGTATGACCTTCTGGGAATATGTTGAAGAGTATGAAGGTAAAGAAATATGGGATTATTTGGCTGAAGTGTGGGCGGTAATGAAGCAATCGGTTGAAGATGGAATTCAAGAAGAAGGAGTATTGCCTGGAGCATTGCATCTTCGTCGGAAAGCAATGTCTTATTATACAAAGGCAAGAAGCTATAAACCTTCTTTACAAGGACGTTGTATGGTTCAAGCTTATGCTCTTGCGGTTGCAGAACATAATGCAGCAGGTGGAAAAATAGTTACAGCTCCAACTTGTGGTTCTGCAGGAGTATTGGCAGCTGTGGTTTATCATTTAAGTAAAGAACACAAGTTTACGGATAAACAAATAATTTGGTCGCTTGCAACTGCTGGTGTATTTGGAAATGCAATTAAAACTAATGCTTCAATATCAGGAGCAGAAGTAGGTTGTCAAGGAGAAGTTGGCTCTGCGTGTTCAATGGCAGCAGCAGCAGCTCTTCAACTTTTTGGAGGAGCTCCTCAGCAAATAGAATATGCAGCAGAAATAGGGTTGGAACATCACTTAGGTTTAACTTGTGACCCAATTTGTGGTTTAGTTCAAGTACCTTGTATTGAAAGAAATGCTTTTGCTGCTCTTCGTGCATTGGATGCTAATCTTTATGCGATGATGTCAGACGGAAAACATTTAATTTCTTTTGATAAAGTGGTTGAAACAATGAAGCTAACAGGAAAAGATATTCCTTCTCTTTATAAGGAAACAGCGGAAGGAGGACTTGCTATAGTTGGAAAACCTATGCAATTTAATAAATTGATAATGCAAAAATAACTAAACTATGGTTTTTAGTAGCACTCTCTTTTTATTATATTTTCTTCCAGTATTTTTATTTATATATCATATTGTTCCAAGAAGTTGGAAAAACTATGTAATATTATTATCAAGTATAATCTTTTATGCTTGGGGTGCACCTAAATTTCTTTTTGTTATTCTTGCAGCAATAATTATTACTTTTTATCTTGTAAGAGTCATTTCTCATACAGATGAAATAAAGAAAAAGAAGTGGTTAGCTTTTATTGCAATATTTGTCAATCTTGGACTGCTTGCATATTTCAAATATGCGAATTTCTTTGTTGATTCAGTAAACTTTTTAATTTCTTCATTTGGGTTCAAACCTATGAAATGGATAGAGGTTGCTCTGCCAATTGGAATTTCATTCTATGCATTTCATTCTGTAACTTATGTTATTGATGTTTATCGCAGGGTGCATAAACCTTTTGATAAGTTAACAAATTATATGCTATATATTATGGCTTTTCCTCATATGATTGCTGGTCCAATAGTCCGTTTTAATACAATAGCAGACCAAATAGTAAGTAGGGAAGAAACCATTGATGATAAATTATTAGGCTTTTATCGTTTTTCTATAGGTCTAGCAAAGAAAGTACTTATTGCAAATGTAATGGCATCTCAAGCCGATTTAATATTTAATGGTAATATTCTTGAGTTAAGTACTCCTAATGCTTGGCTTGGAATGGTAGCTTATACTTTTCAAATTTATTTTGATTTTTCTGGTTATTCAGATATGGCAATAGGTCTTGCTTTGATGATGGGCTTAAAGTTTCCAGAAAACTTTGATATGCCATACACATCTAAGAGTATAACAGAGTTTTGGCGTCGTTGGCATATAACATTAGGTTTGTTTATGAAAGATTACTTATATATTCCACTTGGAGGTAATCGAGTTAATAAAAGAAGAATGTATTTCAACCTTTGGATAGTTTTTCTAATATCAGGATTATGGCATGGTGCAAGTTGGACATTTGTTATTTGGGGAGCTTATCATGGATTATTCTTGATATTGGATAAAATGTTTATGCTCAAATTTTTAAAGAAAATAGGTAGTTTAGCCTCAACAATATTAACATTCTTAATTGTAATGATAGGTTGGGTGCTTTTTAGATCTGACACTTTCGATTTCGCTGTTAAATATATTGGAAAGCTTTTCTCATTTACAACTTGCCAAGACTTTATTCCAATGCCAGCCTTTACAATAATGTTATTAATAAGTGTTGTTTTTGCTTTCTTTACAAGCTTTAAATATGGCAATAAAATAAAGGATTTCTTCTTCAATAAAAGCATATACACTACAAAACAACATATTTATTTAACTTTAATGTCATTTGTTCTTTTCTTTTTATCTGTAACATTTGTTGTGTCATCAGATTTTAATCCATTTATTTATTTTAGATTTTAAGGATGAAAAAATATACTTTTAGATACATAAATAAAAGATTTGTAGACTATATGGCTAAAGAAGATTTAAAGAAGAAATAATAAAAACATGCCTCCGTAGTTTAATGGATAGAATTTCTGATTCCGGTTCAGAAGATAGCAGTTCGAATCTGCTCGGAGGTACAAATTAAAAGTAAATATGTTAAATAAGGCTACAAAATATATACTCTTTATATTCTGTGTATTAATAATGTTTTTGCCATTACTACAAAAAATATTTTCAATAATTCATGTACAAGAATTATATGGAAAATATGAAATGGCAGATAAACCAAAATTTAGTACAGAATTATGGTTTAATGGTGATTATCAAAAGCAATGTGATAAATATATTAATAATAAAGTAGGTTTTAGACCTTTATTTATTAGAACTCATAGCCAAATATATTATAGCATTTTTCATACTTCTGCATCTGAGAGCATAACTTTAGGAAAAGAAGGTTATATTTATGAGACAAGCTATATAAATTCTTATATTGGATTAGATTATATTGGAGATAAAGAACATAAAATTAAGTTTCATAAATTAAAGAAGCTACAAGATACATTACAAAGTCTAAATAAAAAACTTATAATAATACTTGCTCCAAGTAAGGCAAGTTTCTATCCTGAATATATTCCAGATAGATTTTTTATCAAGCCAAGAAAGAAAACAAATTACGAAGAGGTTACAAAGCAACTATCTAAAACTAATGTCCCATATATTGACTTTAGTAAATGGTTCCGAACAATGAAAAAGACTTCTAAATATACTCTTATGAATAAAAATGGAATACATTGGACAAGATATGGAGAAATATTGGCTATGGATTCATTAATCAAGTTTGTTTCGAAATCAACTCAAGTTAATTTGCCAAAGATAAAGTATGATTCTTTGACTTATAGCCAAACACCTCAATTTACAGATAATGATATTTCCCAAACAATGAATCTTTTTTATGTAAAGAAGGATTTAAAGCTTACTTATCCAAGAGTTTCTATTGATTCTTCAAAAGCAGATAAGAAAAAGCTAAGGTCTTTAGTTGTTGGAGATAGCTTTTATTGGGGAATGTATTATTTAGGTTTATCTGATAAGGTTTTTGATAGAGGAGAGTTCTGGTATTATTTCCAAGATATGTATCCAGAAGAAAATAGGAATGGGAAATTGATTCCTCGCTATGTTTCTCTTGCAAATATGAAAGATGAGATAAAAAAGTTTGATGTTATTATTTTTCTTCAAACAGAATCGAATCTTAATAATCTTGGGTTTGGATTTATAGAAAAGCTATATGATTTTTATTTTCTTTCTGACAAAGAATCAGAAATAGATTCTGAAAGATTGAAATCTTATGAAAAACAGATAAGATCAGATAAGAAATGGTTCGAATTGGTAAAACAAAAAGCTAAAAAGAATAATATACCTATCGAAGTAGCTGTTCGTAACGATGCAATCTACATGGTTGAACAGGAAAAGAAAAACCGAGAGTGAGAAAATTAAACATAAAGAACATCTGAAGAAGAGGTCTATAAAACTTATTTATTAATATTGAAACACAAAATACACCCAATGAAACAGTTCGCTTTTTCCTTTAAAGATGTAAAGCCATTTGTAAAATTAATGATGCTTATATGTATATTTATGGTTTTTACTTCCATAATAGGATTTATTGCAATCTTTGTTCCTATGAATCCTTTGCTTTCACAAGCTATTTATCAAATAATAATGTTTGGATTAACAGTTTTGATTTGGGGATTTATGTTTGAAGGTTCAGCATATAAGTATTTGAAGTTTGAGAAGAAAAACTCCTTGTATTATTTTATTATTGCATTTCTATTACTCTTTGTAGCATCACCATTTATTGACGGTATAGGACTTTGGAATAATTCATGGCATTTTGAAGGAGAAGAAATATTTAGGAATATGGAAAGTGCAGCAGAAAAAATAATGGAAAACTTTATGAGTAATACTTCTGTTTTAGGTTTATTATTTAACATAATAGTAGTAGCTGCATTACCAGCTATTTTAGAAGAGTTATTCTTTCGTGGAGCTATGCAAACCACAATGATAAATCTTGTAAGAAATCGTTTTATAGGAATACTTATAACTTCAATTATATTTAGCTTAATCCACTTTCAACTCTTCTCATGTGTTCCAAGAGTTTTCTTAGGATTATTCTTAGGCTACTTATATGTATTTAGTAAAAATATTTTAGTGCCAATGTTATTCCATTTCCTAAATAACTTAACTGTAGTAATAAGCTATTATCTATTAAATACACATATAATAGACAAAAACTTTAATGAAGTAGGTTCAATATTTAACCCATTTATTTTTGTATTATCTATAATCCTAATAACTTACTTTTTTATTAGAGAAATAAAGAAAGAAAAATCTCAAACAAAATCGAATAATTACAAAGTCTGAGTTTTTATTTAAAAACTTGGCTTTTTTGTTTTGGAAGATAAGGCGTTTTACTGAAAATAAAGGGAGTATAAATCTCGGTTATTTAGATGTTTAAGTAGAAAGACTTTGTTTTGATCTAATTAAATGGAGTTCCAATCTCAAACAATGCCATTGTTTGCTCGAAATAACCGCATTGTTTAAGGCAAACAATGGCATTATTTTGGTAAAACAACCGCATTATTCTTAGTAAACAATGGCATTGTTTGAGATTAAAACAAAGTCTTTATAGTTTAATCCTTTGATTCTTCAGTTTTATATCTTGATTCTTTAGCTTTTTGTCTTGATTTTTTAGTTTTATAGCTGATTTATTTTGTGAAATCAGGCTTTTTTCTTTCCTTTGTCGTGATATAATTATTAATATATTGTGATACGAGGGCTTTTAATCAAGTAATCAATTTAATCTTAAAGGTTATTAATACAAATATTGGCATGGAAAAATTTGAAAAAGATGTGATAATGGTTGGAAAAGATGGTATAGGAGAGCTTATTATTACTTTTATTAAGCATAGTAGTTTGATTTTTGAATATAAGGGAGAGATTTTATATGTTGATCCTGTTATGGAATTTGCAGACTTTAAAAAAATGCCTAAGGCTGATTATATTTTAATTACTCATGACCATTATGACCATTATGATTCTCTTGCCTTAGAAGCTTTAAAGAAGGAAACTACTAAGATAATTAGTAATAAATTAGTTGCTGAAAATTTTAAGGAAGGTATTGCACTTAAATATGGAGAAAGTATTTATTTTACCAAGTCAATTAATGTTATGGCAGTTCCTGCTTATAATACATCAAAAGAAAAGATGCATTTTCATCCTAAGAATAGGGATAATGGGTATGTTTTAAATTTTGATGGAACAAAAATTTATGTTGCTGGTGATAAAGAATATATTCCAGAGATGAATGAGCTTAAAGATAAGATTGATATTGCTTTCCTTCCTGTTAATCAACCTTGGACAATGAATATTGAAAATGCTGTTAAGGCACTAAAAAATATTAAACCTAAGATTTTTTATCCTTACCACTATGGACAATCTAAAATTATTACTCCAATTGAAGAGTTAAAAGAAAGACTAAAAGATGAAAATATTGAAGTAAGGATAAGACAAATGCAATAAAATTTACTATAAAATTATTCCCTTTAAATTCTTATCCATTTCTTTCTATTATTGATATTAAGAGCTGTATTTATTGCTCTTTTTTCTTTTCCACATGATTATTTCTTTAAAAAATTTGTTCCATTGGAAAATATATTATACTTTTGCCTCGTTATTTAATAAAGGAAAAAGTTTCTGTTGGAAACAAACAATAAAAAATTATTAGTTATGAAATATATAATAGTAGGAGGAGTAGCTGGAGGAGCGACAGCAGCAGCTCGAATAAGAAGAATCAGTGAAAATGATGAGATTATATTACTTGAAAAAGGTAAGTATATATCTTATGCAAATTGTGGCTTGCCATATTATATAGGGGGTGTAATTTCCGACAGGGATAAATTATTCCTTCAAACTCCAGCTTCATTTGGAGGAAGGTTTAATGTAGATGTTAGGGTTGAAAGTGAGGTTGTTTCTATAGATAAAGAATCGAAGGAAGTTGATATTAGGAAAAATGATGGTACAGTATATAAAGAAAAATACGATAAACTATTGCTTTCTCCTGGTGCTTCTCCTGTGCGTCCTCCCTTAAAAGGAATTGATAGTGAAGGAATATTTACGTTAAGAAATGTTACTGATACTGATAAGATTAAAAACTATATAACAACTCATAGTATAAAAAAGGCTGTTGTTGTTGGGGCTGGTTTTATTGGTCTTGAGATGGCAGAGAATTTATATGAAACAGGTGCTGAGGTTACTATTGTTGAGATGGGTAATCAGGTAATGGCTCCAATTGATTATTCTATGGCTGCTCATGTTCATCAACATCTTTTACAAAAAGGAGTTAATTTAGAACTTGAACAATCGGTTGAAAGGTTTGAGAAAGTAGGTTATGCAATTAATGTTGTGTTAAATAATAATAAAGTAATTGAAGCTGATATAGTAATTCTTTCTATAGGGGTTCGTCCCGAAACTTCATTAGCAGTAGGTGCAGGTTTAAAGATTGGTGAAACAGGTGGAATTTGGGTTGATGAATATTTGCAAACATCAGATAAAGATATTTATGCTGTTGGTGATGCCATTGAATTCCCTCATCCAATAACAGGGAAGCCATGGTTAAACTATTTGGCTAATCCAGCAAATCGTCAAGGTAGAATTGTTGCTGATAACATTGTTTATGGTAATAAAGTGAAATATGAAGGAGCAATAGGAACATCAATTGCAAAGGTTTTTGATTTAACAGTTGCTTCAACAGGTTTGTCAGCTAAGAAATTAAAACAATTGGGTATTGATTACAGGAGTTCTACAACTCATTCAAATTCTCATGCAGGATACTATCCAAACTCTTTACCTTTATCAATTAAACTTATTTTTGAACCAAAGGAAGGTAAGATTTTAGGCTCTCAAATTGTAGGATATTATGGAGTTGATAAGAGAATAGACCAAATAGCTTTACTTATTAAGAAAGGAGGTTCTATATATGATTTACTTGAACTTGAACATGCTTATGCTCCTCCTTTTTCTTCTGCAAAAGACCCTATTGCAATTGCTGGTTATGTTGCAAGTAATATAATTAGTGGAGTAATGAAGGTTGTTTCTTGGAGAGATATGAAAGATGTAAATAGAGATGAAACCATAGTTTTAGATGTAAGAACTAAAGAAGAGTATTCAATGGGAGCAATTAATGGAGCTTTGAATATTCCTTTAGATGATTTACGAAATAGAATGAAAGAATTGCCAAAAGATAAAACTATTTATATTTATTGTGCTGTTGGTTTAAGGGGTTATTTGGCTTATAAAATATTATCACAAAGTGGTTTTAATGATTTAAAAAATCTTTCTGGAGGATATAAAACTTATTCAACAGCAATGGCACCAATAAGTCATGTGGAAACAAAGATAATAGATGATAAAAACGAAGATATGGAACAATTAAAAAGACCAGAAGAAATTAAAACAATAAGGATAGATGCTTGTGGTTTGCAATGTCCTGGTCCTATTCTTAAATTAAAGAGTAGTATTGATCAAATCCAAGATGGAGAGAGAATAGAAATTCAATCAACTGATGCAGGATTTGCTCGTGATGCTCAAGCTTGGTGTAATAGTACAGGAAACTTATTAATTTCTTCAATATCAAATAAAGGAGTTTATGAGGTTATTATTGAAAAAGGTACAAAGTCTTGTGAAATAGCAACAACTTGCAGCGGAAAAGGAAAGACATTTATTGTTTTTAGTGATGATTTAGATAAAGCTCTTGCTTCAATGGTTTTGGCAAATGGAGCAGCAGCAACAGGAGAAAAAGTAACTATGTTCTTTACTTTTTGGGGATTAAATGTTATTAAGAAAGTTAATAAACCAATAGTAGAGAAAGATATATTTGGTAAGATGTTTTCAATGATGTTGCCTTCAAGTTCTTTAAAGCTTCATCTTTCAAAAATGAGTATGTTTGGAATTGGTGATAAGATGATGCGACATATAATGAAGAATAAAAATATAGAATCATTAGAATCGCTTCGCAAGCAAGCTCTTGAACAAGGTGTTGAATTTATTGCTTGTCAAATGTCTATGGATGTTATGGGGGTTAAGGCTGAAGAGCTTTTAGATGAAGTTACTGTTGGAGGTGTTGCAACATATATGGAAAGAGCCGATAATGCAAACGTTAATTTATTTATTTAATATGAAGAATCTAATTAAGAAATATAGAGTAATGATACTTGGAGTTATTATTGGAATTATTGGTGGATTTTTATACTGGAAATTCATAGGTTGTAGTAGTGGGACTTGTCCAATAACATCATCTCCAATAAATAGTACAGTGTTTGGTGCAATAATCGGAGGCTTAATGTTTAGTCCAAATAAAAATAAAAAGCAAAAAGAAAATGAAGACAGTAATTAAAGTAGAAAATATCAAATGTTGTGGTTGCTCAAATTCAATAGATATAGGTTTGTCAAAGATTGAAGGAGTCGGCTCTGTAGCTATTGATGTAGAAAAAGGCGAAATTGCAATAGAACACAATGAATTGGTTAAAAAAGAAGTTATAACCGAAAAACTATTGTCAATGGGTTATCCAGAGGTAGGTACAGCAAAAGGATTTACAAAGATAAAGGCAAATGCTAAGTCTTTTGTAAGTTGTGCAATAGGAAGAATAAACAATTAATAGTTATGACTGATAATTTTGAACAAAAGGCAAAAGCTTGGGATAAAAACTCAAGAATAGATATTAGAAATAATTTTGTTAAACAACTTAATAATGGAACATTCTTCTTTAAAGAAGATAATATAGCAGAAGTAGGTTGTGGTACAGGATTAGTTGGATTGCAATTATCCAAATTGGTTAATAAGATTTATATGATTGATAATTCTCCTTCAATGCTAAATGTGTTAAGAGAAAAGATATCTGATTCTAATATTAGTAATGTTGAGGTAATTGAAGGAGAGCTTGAAAACTCAAATCTTAATAATTTAAGTGGAGTTATTAGTTTTTTGACATTGCATCATATTGAGGATGTATCTTCTTTTATTGATAATGTTAAGGAGAAACTAATTGTTAATGGCTTTATTGCAATTGGAGATGTTGTGGAAGAAGATGGTTCATTTCATTCTGATGTTAAAGTACCACATTCTGGTTTTAATGTTGAAGCATTATCAAAGACATTAGAAGAAAAAGGATTTACAATTCTTAGAAAATCAATATATGATAGTATGGAAAAAAATAATAAAGACTACCCACTATTTATAATAATAGCACAAAAATGAAAAGAGTAATAATATTAGCCATGATGCTTAGTGCGTTAAGTGTATTTGCATCATGCGAAGGAAAGAAAAATAATGAAAATGATTTAATAACAAATAATGAAAAGGAGAAAAAAGAAATGAAAGCAATACATTTAACAAAAGAAGAATTCTTAAAGAAAGTAGTGAACTATGAAGCAAATCCAACACAGTGGAAATATTTAGGAGATAAACCATGTATAGTTGATTTCTATGCATCATGGTGTGGACCATGTAAAATGGTATCTCCAATTCTCGAAGAATTGGCAGGAGAATATGAAGGAGAAATATATATATACAAGATTGATACAGAAAAAGAAGGAGAGTTGGCACAAGCTTTTTCAATTCGTTCAATACCAACAATTATGTTTATTCCAATGAATGGGGATCCACAAATAGTTCGTGGTGCATTACCTAAGTCAGAATTTAAAACAATAATAGACAGTGTATTATTAAATAGGCAAATAACAAAATAAAATGGAAGCACTTTGTAAGATTAGAGATATTTACAGAACAATTGCAGAATTTGAAAGTCAATTTGAAAAAGAATTTGATTTATCATTGAATGAAGGGATGTTATTATGCAGTTTAATTGACAATAAATGTCTTTCATCAACAGAAATAGCCAAAAACTTAGGATTAACATGCTCTAATACATCAAAAGTAATAAGAAGTGTTGAAAATAAGGGGTTTATTGAAAGAACATTAGGTAAAGAAGATAAACGACAAATGTATTTTACTTTAACAAATGAAGGGGAAAAGATGATTAAAAAAATAAAAACCTCTCCATTAGATATTCCTCAAAGTCTAAAAACCATAATAGAGAATTAGTATAATATATATACTATAAATCCAATTATTATGAATATTGTATTTCTACATAAGAAGCAAGAACATAATTCAGATTTTGATTTTCTATAATAGATGCAAAATATAATTGAAATAAATGTGGTTAAAATCAAACCTATTAATAATAAGAGGAAGAATCCAGGATAATGTAGTAGATAGAAAAATATTCCTGCTACTAAAGCTGACAAACAAATGCCATTAATTATAGTTCCAGATATTCTTAATAAGCTTAAGTTAGTGTAAGAATCAGCCTTAAATAGTTTTGATAATGGAATTTCGTTGAAAATGGCAATACCTAAGGTTATGTAAAAAGATACTAACAAGAACAATGAAAATAATAATAAATCAGAACCTGCAGGGATATTAAATAAAGTCAATATATAGCCAATAGCAGCAATTGCAAAAAGAGTAAGTTCGGCTTTTTTCATAGTATGAATTAGTTATTGGCCTGCAAAGTAAATGAAAATAAATTGTATTAACAAGTAATTCAGCGTTTTTTTATAAAAATGCTGAATTACTTGTTAATACAAGGAAGGAAAAACTATAGTTTACATTGCTTATTTATTGTTATTATATCAAAAGGTTGCCCAATTATCATTTTTATAGAGCAACTTATGATACTCCATCCGCTTGTGGTTGGGGGTATTTATTTTGATAATTAGAAACTTTGAAATCTTGAGAAAAATAGAATAAGGGTCCTAGGATTAAAAAGACAGTATAAAATCAAAATATGGTAACTGTACCTACAATTAATCCAGATATATTCCAATTATATTAGCTTCATTTCAAAATATATGAACTATAAATTCAATTATACTTGCTTTATTTTTGAGATTATTTCTCTAATGACCATTTATGAATAGGAAAGAATAAAAAAAGAGCAGACCTTTGGGTCTGCTCTTAAATATTAGTTGTATTGCTATTCCTTATTTTATAGCTGCTTGTGCTGCTGCAAGACGTGCAACTGGTACACGGAATGGTGAGCATGATACATAGTTCATTCCTGTTTTAAAGAAGAATTCTACTGATGCAGGGTCTCCACCATGTTCTCCACATACACCAATCTTTAAGTTTGGTTTTGTTGAACGGCCTTTCTTAACACCCATTTCTACTAATTGTCCAACACCTTCTTGGTCTAATGTTTGGAATGGGTCAGCAGGAAGGATTTTTTTGTCTTTGTATTCTGAGATAATAGCATTTACGTCATCACGAGAGAATCCAAATGTCATTTGTGTCAAGTCGTTTGTTCCAAATGAGAAGAAGTCTGCAACTGTTGCTATTTCGTCAGCAACTAATGTAGCTCTTGGAATTTCAATCATTGTACCATATAGGTAGTTGATTGTTGCATTCATTCTTTTTTCAACTTGAGCATGAACTTCGTCACAGATTTCTTTTTGGTGTTTTAATTCAGTTACAGCAACTGTTAATGGAACCATTATTTCTAATCTTGGGTCATTACCTTCTTTTCTAAGTTCTGCTTCTGCTTCAAATAAAGCATCAAATTGAGTTGCTGTGATTTCAGGATAAACAATACCAAGACGAACACCTCTTAATCCCATCATAGGATTAACTTCATTTAAAGCTTCAATTCTTTCAATGATGTCTGAATGAGATATTCCAAGTTCTGCAGCAAGTTCTTTTTGTTTGTCAGATGTGTGAGGAACAAATTCATGAAGTGGTGGGTCTATTAAACGGAAAGTAACAGGTTTTTCATTCATTACTTTCATTGTCCCTTTAACTGCTTCTTTAATATATGGATGAAGTTCAGCTAAATATTTTTTTCTTTCTTCAGTATCTTTAGAAAGAATCATTTTTCTTAATACAGCAAGTGGAGCTTCAGAGTTTAAACCATAGAACATATGTTCTATGCGGAATAAACCAATACCTTCAGCACCAAAAGCAATTGCTTGAGCAGCATCTTCAGGAGTATCAGCATTTGTTCTAATTCCCATAGTACGATATTTATCTACTATTTTCATGAAATGTTGAAATAATGGGTTTTCAGTTGCATCAATCATTGCAATCTTTCCATCATAAACATAACCTTTTGTTCCGTTTAAACTTAAGAAATCACCTTCTTTATATATTTTGCCTGCAATTGTAACAGTCTTTTCGTCCATATTGATATTGATTGCATCGCAACCAACAATACAACATTTACCCCAACCTCTAGCAACAAGAGCAGCATGAGAAGTCATACCACCTCTTGCAGTTAAGATACCTGTTGCAGCTCTCATCCCTTCAACATCTTCTGGATTAGTTTCTTCGCGAACAAGAATATTTGCAATTCCGTCTTTTTCTAATCTCATAGCTTCTTCACTTGTAAATGCAATAACACCAACTGCTCCACCAGGACCAGCAGGTAAACCTTTTGCAATTACAGTATTTTTAGCTTCGTCAATTGAGTCTAATATAGGATGAAGTAGTTCATCAAGTTGATCTGTACTAACACGGCTAATAACTTCTTTTTCACTAATTAGTTTTTCATCAAGCATTTCCATAGCCATAGTCATAGCAGCAACACCAGTACGTTTTCCTACACGGCATTGAAGCATAAATAGTTTACCATCTTGAATAGTAAACTCAACATCTAACATATCTCTATAGTTTTTTTCTAATATATCACGAATATCGCAAAGTTCCTTATATGTTCCAGGCATACTTTCTTGCATTGAAGGAAGATGTTCGTTTTGACTATTTCTAGTATCGTTATTCAATGGGTTTGGAGTACGAATACCAGCAACAACGTCTTCACCTTGTGCATTTACTAACCATTCGCCATAGAATTGATCTTCTCCTGTTGCAGGATTACGAGTGAAAGCAACACCTGTTGCAGAGTTATCACCCATATTACCAAATACCATAGCTTGAACGTTTACAGCAGTACCCCAATCATCAGGAATACCTTCAATTCTTCTGTAAGAAATAGCTTTCTTTCCGTTCCAGCTTTTGAATACAGCTTTAATACCACCTTCTAATTGTGCAGCTGCATCATCAGGGAATTCAACACCTATAGATTTTTTAATAGTTGCTTTGAAACTTTCTGCCAAAGACATTAAATCTTCAGTTGATAAGTCAGTATCAGATTTACATCCTTTTGAATGTTTGTATTGGTCAAGCATATCATCTAAGATACGACGGATACCAACACTATTTGTAGGTTCAAGCCCTTCAGCTTTTTCCATAACAACGTCGGCATACATCATAATTAAACGACGATAAGAATCATAAACAAAACGAGGATTATTAGTTTTTTTGATTAAACCAGGAATAGTCTTAGAAGAAAGACCAATATTTAAAACAGTGTCCATCATTCCTGGCATAGAACTTCTGGCACCAGAACGACAAGATATTAATAAGCAATTATCGCTATCACCATATTTTAAGCCCATCACATCTTCCATCTTCTTTATTCCAGCCCAAACTTCATCCATTAAACCTTGAGGAAGATTACAATTATTTTCATAATAATCAGTACAACATTCAGTTGTGATAGTTAAACCAGCAGGAACGGGAAGCCCCAAAAGACACATTTCAGCCAAATTAGCTCCTTTTCCACCTAATAAATTTTTCATTTCAGCCTTACCTTCAGCAGTCTTGCCACCAAAAGTATAAACATACTTCTTTACGTTTGCCATTTTCTTTAATTATTAAATTTAATATCTATATATTAGATTATCGACCAATGCATTATCCCAATATAAAACATTGAGCATGCAAAGGTAAGAAAAAAATAAAAAATACAAGAATAAATCCCAGATTTAACAGAAAATTAATATAGAAAATCCAACAAAACTAAAAAAGAAATTGCAATTAAATTTCCCCAAATAAAACTTTATTCTAAAGAAAATAGAATCAAATTACAATTTCTTAGAATCAAATTATAGAAAATTAGAATCAAGTTTTAAAAACTTATCTTCTCGAAAGGTATTTTGCTTTTTCTTGAGGAATTAAAACATATTCTAACGCTCCAATTGTTGGGTTGGAAGGGCGAGGATACCCAGTTATGTCAAATGGTGCGTAGTAACTACTATATATTCCATTTCCATTTCCTATTGCTGGAGAATTTGCTTTTACTCTTAAATCTCCTTCATCAGGTATATTAAAAAGTGGGTCTTGATTGAATATACAATTATTAGTTGTTTGACTTTGGCTGTTTAGAATATTTGTTTTTAATAAGCTACTTTCAAATTTGTAAATTAAATTAGCCCCTTCTGCCTTGTCAATAGTTATTTCTTCTTCAGTTGAACCATATACTATTGTGTTATAGAAATTACATTCTGTTATTGGTCTAAGTTGTATGCTACCACCTAAGGCATTATAATAGTTATTAAGTAAGAGAGTTTTGGTTGTTCTCCTTGAATCATAAGACCAATAATTAGCAAATGTACAGTTTACGAATTGATATTTACCTCCCATTGTTAAGGCAACAGTTTCTTTTCCTGAGTTTTGAATAATAAGATTTGTTCCGTTTATGTTTGCTCCTCTGGAGAATAATCCATAATAAGACATATTTTCTATTCTTGTATTATTAATGTCTACTGTTGGATTATTTGTTGTAACGCAACTGTCAGCTACTAAACCTATTGTTCCATTCTTAATTATTGCATTATTGATAGTGCTATTCTTACTGCCTGCCCAAAACCAGAGTTGTCCCCATTGCCCAGGAAGGGAGGCATAATATCCATCTCTTCTCATTCCTTCAAAAATTACTGGATTTTGTATACTTCCGTTTACTTTTAGAGTAGCATCTGTATATACCCAAAAATTAGAAGTTGTATTTAAACATATCCTTGTCCCTTCTGTGATATTAAGAGTATAGGCTGAGTCAACAGCTAATACACCAAAAATTACATGAGGCTTATCGTTTTTCCATTCTAAGTTATTACCGTTTATTATACATCCGCTTTCTAATCCTCCATCTTGGGCTAAACAATATTTTATTCCTGTTGAACCTAAATCTCGTTTGGCGACATGATAATAGGCGTCTTGACCATAAGCCTCGAGCTGAACATACTGTTCTTTATTATTAAAAGAAAATATTATTGAATCAGAAACAAGTAATGGGTTGTTTTGATTTGTTGGATCTATTGTTACTCTTGCAAATATATACATAGAATCTTTAGCTGCGATCTCAATATCTTTGACAATAATATTTGTATCCCCATCAACATTTAAACGATAGAAAGAACTTCTTCCTCCACCAAGGCGTATTTGATCTATCTTAATTGGTTTTGACTCTTTATTGTAAACCATTATCGTTTTTGTTACAGAACCCATTGTTGTAAAGATAGTATCAAAACGTAGAGTATCTGATGAAAAACGTAGTTTTATGGATTTGTCTGTGGCATAATCTTCTTCTGAAACACAAGACATAAGTACAGAGCCTACTAAGACAAGGCTAACCAAAGTGTAAATCCAAAATTTCGTAACAGAACTCATATCTAAATATTTATTTTATTTCAATTAATTTATATTTTCTTGTTCCCATTCCCAATTCTTCTGCATACTTTACTTGTCCAAGTCCACTTACTCCGCTTTCTTTTAAGAATGCATCATCGCAAGAATGTCCTTTTGCAACAAGATCGTGTGATGCTTGTTCAATAGCCACAATATCCTTTGATGCAAGAATTCCAATATCTTGAGTAAAAGGAAGTGGAGCTCTTGCAGAACAATCACAAGAAGAAGATATATTAGCTAATACATTTATAAAAACCATTGGCTTCTTTTGTGAAAAAACGTAAGCATATTCAACTAATCTTTCAAGGAATACGTTTGTTTCTACCTTTTTGTTGTCTGGTTTTATTATTTTAGCAGGACATTCTGCAATACATTTAGCACAGCCAATACATTTTTCTTTATCAATAGTAATCGTACCATTAACATAGCTTAACGCATGTGCAGGACAATTTTCAATACAGTTGGAACATTTCCTACATTTACTTGTGTCTGAAATTCTTGGAACGTCAGATGCATGTTGTGCCATTTTACCTCCTGGAGAAGCAAAGCCCATTGCTAAGTTTTTTATTGCACCTCCAAAGCCAGCAGAACCGTGTCCTTTGAAATGGGAATAAATAATAAAACTATTGTAGTTATCAAAGTGTGAACCGTACTTTATTTTCTTATAATGTTTAAGTCCCATGCCTTTTGTTGAGTATTCTGATTCTCCGTTAGAATCAAGAATATCTATTGGAGCAAAAGTAAAACCATGTTCTTTTGCAAGTTTTATATGGCTATCAGTATATCTTCTCTTACCAACATATAAAACATTTGTTTCAACCCAAGTAGATTTAGTATATTCCATTAATTGTCTTGTAAGTTCAGGATTAAGATAGTTTTTATTTCCATCTTCTCCAAAATGAATTTTAACACCTATCTTACCTTTGGGTTCAACACCCATAGCTTTGTAAAGTTTCAATACATTTTCTGGAGTTATATCTTTTATAAAGTAAACAATGGCAACACTATCATTACTTATTTTCTTATTGTTTTCTTGTTGTGAAAATACACAACTAAAAGGGATTGTAAATGCTATTAATAGAATCAGGACAGATTTTTTCATCTTTATTTTATTATCCGGTTAAAAAGATTTTAATTAGCTGACAAAGATACATCTTTTGCTAAAAATAATTGTAATTTCATCTAAGAAAAAGACTATCAGCAAATTTTATTTCGTTAATGAATATTATTGTCGATAAGAGTTAATACAAAATTAACATTAATTATTTGTCCTATGGTTATATATGTCATATATTTGTTGCTTTCTAACGAAGTCTTTTAGAAAAATAAAATGATATGGAAAAGATAATATTTAGTAAGGAAGAGTTGATTAATTTAGGCTATTCCTTAGAAAGAGAAATTCTTAGAGCAAGTTCAAGTGGAGCTTATGCAAGCACAACATTATGTTTTTGCAATACTAGAAAATATCATGGTCTGTTGATTGTTCCTCAACCTCAAATAGATAATGAATACCATGTGATATTATCCTCTTTTGATGAAACAATAATTCAACAAGGTATTCCATTTCGTTTAGCAATTCATCGTTATCCAAACGATACATATTATCCTAAAGGACATAAGTACCTTAACTCTTATGAACTTGTTAAAACGGCAAAACATACCTATTGTTTGGCTGATATTGAATTGACAAAAGAAGTAGTTTTTACTCAAAATCAAGATAGGTTAATTATAAAATATACTGTTGAAAAATGTGATAAGCCTTTCAAATTACAATTTAATCCATTCTTAGCTTTTCGTCAAAGACATAAACTTTCTAAAGCAAATTCAGAGGTAGATACTTCATATAAAGAAATAACTAATGGAGTTTCTTATAAGCTTTATCCTAATTATGAATCTGTTTATCTTCAATTTTCAAAAGATAATGTGAAGTATAGTCATCAACCTGAGTGGTATTATAATTTTGAATATATAAAAGAAGCAGAAAGAGGATATGATTCTCATGAGGATTTAATGATGATGGGTTGTTTTGAAACAGAATTAAAACAGGGAGAAACTATATTCTTTACGGCAGCAATGAATGAAATAGAGCCTAAGGAAATAATTAGCTTATACAAAAAAGAATTAAGAATAAGGGAAACAGTAAATACTTATGAAGCTGAATTAAGGAGAGCAGCCAATATGTTTTTTGTAAAGAAAGATGATAAGGTTGATATTATTGCTGGTTTCCCCTGGTTTGGGCGTTGGAGTAGAGATTCTTTTATTTCTTTACCAGGACTTTGTATTGGTTTAAATGATATGAAGAGCTTTAAAAAAGTAATTGATACGTTGATTTGTGATATGCAAGGAGGACTTTTCCCAAACATTGGTACAGGAAATGATTGTGTATATAATTCAGTTGATGCTCCTATGTGGTTCTTTTGGGCTTTACAACAATATACAGAGATTACAGGAAAAGGTAAACAGGTTTGGAAAGAGTATAAGGAAGTTATGCAAACAATATTAAGAAGTTATCGTGATGGAACTTCTGGAAATATAAAAATGCAACCAAATGGAATGATATGGGCAGGGGAAGACAGGAAAGCTTTAACATGGATGGATGCAATTGTTGATGGAGTTCCAGTAACTCAAAGAAAAGGAATGTGCGTTGAGATAAATGCTTTATGGTATAATGCAATAATGTTTTGCTTAGAATTAGCTCAAGAATCAAAAGATAAGAATTTTATAGAAGAATGGGAAGAGCTGGCAGAGATAATTCCTTCAGAGTTTAAGGCAACATTTTGGGATAAAACCTATGGTTGGTTAGCAGATTATGTTGATGGTTATTATAAAGATTTTACCGTAAGACCTAATATGATTATTGCTACTTCATTGAAGTATAATTGTGTTTCCCCTAAAATAAGACAATTAGTTATAGAAAGAGTAAAGAAAGAGCTCCTAACTCCTTTTGGTTTAAGAACATTAAGTCCAACACATCCTGATTATAAAGATAGATATTGTGGAGACCAAGCACAAAGAGATAGGGCATATCATCAAGGAACTGCTTGGCCATGGTTATTAGGTCATTTTGTAGAAGGCTACTTAAAGATATATGGAGAGAATGGGTTAGAGTTGGCAGAGAAAATATATGATGGATTTAAAGAAAACAAAAGCTATGGTTTAAGAACAATAGCAGAAGTGTATGATGGGAATCCTCCACATAAAGCTGGTGGTTGTATATCTCAAGCTTGGTCAGTTGCAGAGGTAATAAGAATAAGATATCTTATAAATACCTATAAGTTAAAGAAAGGAGAAGTAGAATGAGAGTATTGATGTTTGGATGGGAGTATCCCCCTCATATCACTGGAGGACTTGGAACTGCTTGTTTTGGATTAACAAAAGCAATGGTTTCTCAAGGCGATGAAGTAATTTTTATTGTCCCAAAACTTTATGGAGATGAGAGTAAAGAGGCTGCACGTTTAATAAATGCTTCTGATATTGTCCTTGATTTATCTCAAGATTTCTATAAAGAGTATTGGCAAAACCTTTCATATATTGAAGTTAATTCAACTCTTATTCCTTATGTTGGTTTAGATGATTTCTATAATGTGATAAATAATAAAGTAAAACAAGGAGAAGAAATATCACATATAGACTCTAAAAAGAAGTATAAGTTTTCGGGAACTTATGGTTCTACACTTATGGAAGAAGTAGAAAGGTATGCAATGGTAGCAGCAACAGTAGCAAAAGAGTATGATTATGATATTATTCATGCACATGATTGGCTAACATATAAAGCAGGAATAGTTGCAAAAAAGATAACAGGTAAGAAGTTAGTTATTCATGTTCATGCAACAGAATTTGATCGTTCGGGTGAGAATGTAAATAAAACCGTATATGATATAGAACGTTATGGAATGGATAATGCAGATCATATTGTTTGTGTATCTGACTTAACACGTAATATTGTTATTAATCGTTATGGTCAAAACCCTGATAAAGTTACCACAATACATAATGGAGCTAATTCATTATCATATAAAGATTCAGAATGTAAAAAAGCAGTTAAAGAAAAGGTTGTAACGTTTTTAGGACGTATTACATTCCAAAAAGGACCAGATTATTTTGTAGAAGCAGCAGCAAAAGTGTTGGAATATGATAAGAATGTACGTTTTGTTATGGCAGGTTCTGGTGATATGCTTAACAGAATGGTTGCACTTGTGGCAAAGAAACGTATATCTCAGCATTTTCACTTCACAGGTTTCCTTAAAGGACAAGATGTAAATAATATGTTTGCATTAAGTGATGTTTATGTAATGCCTTCAGTTTCCGAGCCATTTGGTATATCTCCTTTAGAAGCAATGAATGCAAATGTACCTGTAATTATCTCAAAACAGTCAGGAGTTTCCGAAGTTTTGAAGTATGCAATTAAAGTAGATTTTTGGGATATTGACGCAATGGCGAATGCGATTTACTGCTTAATCAACTATCCAGCTCTTTCCAAAATGTTTATAAAGAACGGGAAATTTGAGGTGGAAACCATACGTTGGGAAGACTCAGCACAGCAATTAAGAAGTTTATATTACAAACTATTAAGATAAAGAGATATGAAATCAATTTGTTTTTATTTTCAAGTTCATCAGCCATTTCGTTTGAAACAATATCGTTTCTTTGACATAGGTCGTAATCATAATTATTTTGATGATATTCAAAATGCTTGGATTTGCAGGAGAGTAGCAGACAAATGTTATCTCCCAACCAATAAGTTAATGCTTGATTTAATTAATGAACATAAGGGAAACTTTAAGATTTCTTATTCCATTTCAGGCGTTGCTTTAGACCAATTTGAACGTTTTACGCCTGAAGTTATTGATTCTTTTAAAGCACTTGCCCAAACAGGTTGTGTAGAGTTCCTTTCTGAAACCTATTCTCACTCCTTATCTTCTTTGAAATCAAAAGAAGAGTTTAAGGATCAAGTTAAGATTCACAGCAAAAAAATAGAACATTTATTTGGACAAAAGCCAAAAGTGTTTCGTAATACAGAGCTTATTTATTCCGATAAGATAGGAGAAATGGTTCAAGAGATGGGATTTAAGGCTCAGATAACAGAAGGAGCAAAGCATATATTAGGATGGAGAAGTCCCAATTATGCTTACTCTCATGCAAATAAAGACAACAACTTGAAATTATTGTTGAAAAACTTCCAGTTAAGTGATGATATTGCATTTCGTTTTTCCCAAAGTTCCTGGCAAGGTTATCCCTTAACAACAGAGAAATATGTTGAATGGTTAAATAATATTGAAAACCCTCAGTGTATAAATCTCTTTATGGATTATGAAACATTTGGAGAACATCAATGGAAAGAAACAGGAATATTTGAGTTTATGAAGTATCTTCCTTCAAGAGTTTTATCTCATTCTGATTACACATTTAATACACCTTCTGAGTTGGCAAAGGCTTTAAATCCAGTTGATAAAATATATGTTCCTAATCCAATTTCTTGGGCTGATGAGGAAAGAGATTTGACTGCCTGGTTGGGAAACGACCTTCAAGATGATGCTTTTGACCAGATATATGAGTTAGAAGAAAAGGTAAGAAAGGTTGATGATTTAAACTTTTGGATAGATTGGCGTTATCTTCAAACCTCAGATCACTTCTATTATATGTGTACAAAGTGGTTTTCTGATGGAGATGTTCATAAATACTTTAATCATTACGACTCACCTTACGAAGCATATATGAACTATGTCAATGTATTATCTGATTTTAGATTACGCTTAAACGATGCTTTAGTTGTTTCTTCTTTACCAACAATGGAACAAACTAAGGAGAAAATCGTAAGAGAAAAATCTAAAATAGTAATAGCAGAAGAGAAACCATCGAAAACTAAAAAATTGGATAGTGAACAATAAAGATAAATTTATAACCTTTTGTCAATCAAATGAATCTATACCGATCTTTATGCAATACTGGTGGTTAGATGCAGTATCAGAAGACAATTGGGACGTAATATTAATGGAAGAAAACAACAAAATCATTGCATTTCTACCATATTTTCTACACAAAAAGTATTGTTTCAAATCAATAATCCCTCCACATTTAACCCCAATAGGAGGAATTTGGCTTTCATATGAACAAGGAATGCACCAAACATCTCGCTATACTTATGAGATAAAGGTAATGGATTTTATTGCAAAAGAGATAGATAAGCTTAAGATAGACTTCTTTTCTCAAAAGTTTAATCATAAGATAACCAATTGGCTTGGCTTTTATTGGAATGGATTTAAGCAAACAACTTACTATACATACAGGATAAATGACCTTGAAAACATTGAATTAATCTATCAAAACATAGCATCAAAGAAGAGACGAATTATAAGAAATGCAGAGGAGAACATAGTCATTGACAATGAAATAACCAATGAAAAGTTCTACGAAATATTATCAATGAGCTTTGAAAGACAAGGATTAAAGATGCCATATTCCTATTCATTGTTTGAAAGAATTGAAAAAGAATGCTCTCAAAGACAAAGAAGTTCCAAGTTGGTTGCTAAAGATAAGCAAGGCAATATAGATGCAGTAATGTATTTAGTATTTGATGAAACAACCTGTTATACATTAGCTTCTGGTGCAGATCCTAAGTATAGAGACTCAGGAGCTATGGCTTTATTGAATTGGAAAGCAATGGAATTAGCACATAAAATGGGGAAAAAAGAGTTTGATTTTACAGGAAGCATGATGCCAAATGTTGAAAAATTCTTCCGTTTTTATGGAGCAACCCTAACCCCATACTTTCTAATTGAAAAGAACTATTCAAAACTTTACACCCTTTTAAGAAGCCTAAAGCACAAAGAACTCAAGGCTTAGTTATTGAGAAATTCAAGCTTAATCACTAAGAAATCACCCTCTTTTTATTAATAATATTTATGATTTCAGCCTAAAGAAATTATGAATTATTATCATTTTGCTAATTATTCCACTTCGGAGTTAGTAATATTAAATTTAATACTCTTTAACTTAATATTACTTTATTTTAAGAATAAATCAAGACATTTGAACTTCTTATTTGGGCTTTTGAACTTCCCACCAAAAAGATTTGATCTTTTGATCAAAAGATTTGATGTTTGAACAAAAAGATTTGATCTTTTAGGTGCAAACATTTGATCTTTTTGAAAAAAGATTTGATGTTTTTACTGAAAAAATGGCAAAAAAATAGACCATTTTTTTATGGTCTTTACTTCTTTTATTTACTTTATCTCTCGTTTAGTTCTCTTTTTCTAAACCTTTTATTAATTGATTCTTTCTTCAAGAATAAGATTAATTCACCATGTAGTTAGGATGTTTTGAGTAGATTTCGTTTAATTTGGTGATGTAAAAATAAAAACTCTTTGCATTTTATCCTTAATGCCAAGCGTTTAAGTTTAGGGGTAATCATTAGGTTTTTAAAGTTATTATGTAGTAGTAAGCCTGT
This sequence comes from Bacteroidales bacterium, assembly GCA_041662185.1. Taxonomy (GTDB): domain Bacteria; phylum Bacteroidota; class Bacteroidia; order Bacteroidales; family P3; genus UBA10566. Next base: position 114,675 of record JBAZSY010000003.1, on the reverse strand, counting down.
TAATTAACTAAAAAAATTATGGATAATATATTGTTTTTCTTGTGTACAAATATACATACATTTTATCCCTTTTGCGTTTTTTTAGAGTTATTTATATTATTTTTGCAGAAAATTAATATCAAAGAAATGAGTAAATTATATGGTTTACTTGGGTTTTTTATTTGAAAAACTTGTTTGTTATATATCTTAGAATAAAGAAATTATGAATATTAAGCTTGTTGTTGTTGGGAAAACTGAAGAGAAGTACTTAAAGGAAGGTATAGATATTTTTGAGAAACGTTTGAAATTTTATATTCCTTATGAGATGATTATTATTCCTTCTCTTAAAGATACTAAGAACCTTTCTCCACAAATGGTTAAGGAAAAGGAAGGAGAATTGATAATTAAGCAGGTTTCCAAGGCTGATAAGGTTGTACTTTTTGATGAAATGGGTGAGGAATTTCGTTCAATAGAGTATGCTAATTTCTTACAAAAGAACATGAACGCAGGCATTAAGACTATGTGCTTTGTGGTAGGTGGTGCTTTTGGGTTCTCAGATGAGGTTTATAAGATTGCAAATTTAAAGATTGCCATGTCGAAGATGACGTTTTCTCATCAAATGATAAGGCTAATGATTGTAGAACAGCTATATAGAGCATTCACTATCTTAAAGAATGAACCTTATCATAATGAATAATAAACCTTATTATAATAAATAGTAATAAGAATTTGACTGTTTTGTTTATTAAATTTCAAGCCAATTCGATATAATTTCTTTTCCATAATTGGAGATAATTGACTCTGGGTGAAACTGAACTGAGTGTATATTATAGGCTTTATGGTAAATTGACATTATATTTCCTTCATCATCTAATGAACTAACTGCTATGTCTTTTCCTGTTTTATCAATAGTCCATGAATGATAACGTCCAATAATGATTTGGTTTTCAATGTTTTTAAATATAATATCGCTTTTATCTACTACATTTAATATTGATTTATGACCATGTTTAGGTAAAGAGAACTGTTTAATTGTGCCACCAAAATATTGATTTATGGCTTGATGTCCTAAACAAACGCCAAATATTGAATGTGTTTTGTGGGTATATTCTATAAGCTTTAGTAAATCTCCTGAGTTATTTGGAATGTTTGGACCTGGAGATATTAAGATATATTTATAGTTTTTTAGTGAATTGAAGTCTATTTCATCGTTCTTTATAACTGTATATTCAACGTTTTCAATTTCTTTTATAATAGCTATAAGGTTGTAAACGAAAGAATCATGATTGTCAATTACTAAAACCTGTTTCATAAATAAATCTAATTTGAGCTTGCAAAGATAAAGATTCTAAGCTAATAACGTAATTTTGCATATATGTTAAGTGCATTAGAGGTTAAAGATAAAATGAATTATTATGGAAAAGAGCTTATTCCTTTCCTTTTTGTTATTGATTTTGAGAAAGAAAATGGGTATATTATTGATTATCCATTAAAAAGAAATGATATTCTTTTCTCTATAAATTCAATAACAAATGTCCATAATGCAATTGAAAATTCCTCAAATTCTTATATTAAGTCTTTCCCTATAAGCTTTGAAGATTATGAAAAGAAGTTTAATATTATTCATAATGGACTTTTACATGGGGATAGTTTTCTTGCAAACCTTACTCTTAAAACCAAGATAGAAACGAATTTAGGTTTGGAAGAGATATTTTACAGGGCAAATTCCAAGTATAAAATTCTTGTTAAGGATAAGTTTGTGTGTTTTTCGCCTGAAAGTTTTATTAAAATTAAAGATGATAAGATTTCAACATATCCAATGAAGGGTACAATTGATTCATCTATCGATAATGCAGATAAGGTTATTCTAAATGATTATAAGGAGACCTGTGAGCATAATACTATTGTTGACCTTATGAGAAATGATTTAAATATGATTTCATCAAATGTTAGGGTTGAAAGATTTCGTTATATTGATAAATTAAAAACAAGTAGGGGAGGAATTATTCAAGTTAGTTCAGAAATTATTGGAGATTTAGACTATTATTATTATTCAATTTTGGGTGATATTTTCTTTAAACTACTTCCTGCAGGCTCAATATCTGGAGCTCCAAAAGAAGCAACTCTAAATCTTATTAAGAACTCTGAATTGGAAAAAAGAGGATTTTATACTGGAATATTTGGTTATTTTGATGGAAAGAACTTGGATTCGGCTGTAATAATTAGGTATATTGAAAAAGAAAACCAAGATTATTACTTTAGAAGTGGGGGAGGTATAACCATAAATAGCAAGGCTTTAGATGAATATCATGAAGCTATTAATAAGATATATTTGCCGTTTTAATTATGGAAGAGATTAGGTTTATTGAATCATTAAAGGTTATTGGAGGTGAATTTGCAAATATTGAACTTCATCAAAAGAGGATAAACCTAACCTCTAATATGTTTTCTATTAGCAGAAGATTAAATCTTGAGGACATAAATATACCAAAATCAAATACCAATTCCATTCAAAAATGTAGAATTATTTATTCTAATAATGATTTTCTTATTAGCTTTTCTGATTATAGTCGTAAAAAAATTGAGAGTTTAAGATTAGTGTTTGATGATTCTATTGATTATGATTTTAAGTTTAAAGACCGTGAAAGAATAAATGAACTTTATGATAAGAGAGTAGATTGTAGTGATATAATTATTGTAAAGAATGGATTAATTACAGACACTTCATTTACAAATTTAGTCTTTTTTGATGGGAAAGATTATTATACTCCAAGCTCTTTTCTATTAAATGGTACAATGAGGCAAAAGCTTTTAATTGATAAAAAGATTAAGGAAAAGAAGATCGGATATAATGATATAAAGGATTATAAAACAGTATTTCTAATTAATTGCATGAATTCAATAGAAGATAATTTATCAATAAGCATAGAAAATATTCTTTAATATATTGATAATAAGTTTATTTTATTTGATTATTTGACTTAAATACCAAAGTTTATTTCATTCTATATTATAATGTCTGTTTTTTACAATTGAGATAAGTGGAGTCGTTATAATTTTGCATCGTTAATAATTTAATAATCTAAAAACTTAGAGAAATGAAAAATTTATTTGCATTTTTTGAGATTCCTGCTTTGGATTTCAAAAGAACGGTTAACTTTTATGAAGAAGTATTTGGACAAAAGCTTCAAGTATGTGATTATGATCCTAACGAATTTGATTGCAATCCTGATGAAAAGATGGCTTTTTTTGCTGATGAAAAAGGTGATTTTTATGGGGCTATTTCCTATTGTCCAACAATGATTCAACCTTCAGATAAAGGAGTTATATTAAGTCTTTCTTGCAAAGATATGGATAAAACCTTTGAAAAAATCATAGCTTTAGGAGGAAAGAAAGTTATGGAAAAAACAAAAATTCAATCAGATAAGTTTGGTTATTGTGGCTTATTTATAGATTGTGAAGGTAATAAGGTTGGATTATATTCCGATAAATAAAAATTAACCATTATAATGGATAGCGTTTCTAATACGTTATCCATTATATTATTTATTCTATTTTGGAAAGTTTTGATATAATTAAGCCCAGTTCTGTTTTGGAACCTTATATTAAGTATTACTGGATATTGGACTATGAAAGTGAAATTATAGAGCCAATAAGAGTAATACCTTATGGTTGTGTGCAGTTTACTTTTTATTTGGGACATAGAATTCAGTCATTAAGCACTTCAAATACTTCTTATTTTAAAGACCAAGCTGTAGTGTCTGGACAAAGTTCTATGTTTATGGATGTTGTACCACAAGGGAAAATACGTCTTATAACAATTGTATTTAAGCCATTTGGAGCAAAACCTTTCTTTGATTTCCCTATTTCTTATATTAAAAATAATATAGTTTCAATTAAGGATATAAATAATGGAGAATGGATTGATTTGGAAAATAGGTTAGGGGATTGTGATTCTATAACAGAAATCATTTCCACTTTAGAGAAGACATTGATTAAGAAATTGGAGAATAATTCTTTGTTTAATTCCTATTCTTCAATTAATTATAATAGAATGATTCATGCAGTTAAAGAAATAGATAAATCAAATGGAAATATAAAGTCAAAACAACTTTCTTCAATAATTTGTCTTAGTGATAAACAATTTAATAGAATTTTTGCTGATTATATAGGGAATAATCCAAAAGAGTTTATGAGAATAATAAGATATCAAAGTGTATTATATAAACTTCAAAACACTAATTTAAAGGATATTCAAAATATAGATTTCCAAGATTTAGTTTATGACTTTGGTTATTATGATCAATCACATTTAATAAATAACTTTAAACAGTTCACAGGTTACACTCCAAAAGAATGTATTAAACAATTCAGCCCTTGTTCAGAATATTTTTCAATGTAGCAGTTTAATATTTTCAATGTAGTAGTTTATATTTTTCAATGTATAGATATAATATCTTGGTTTATTAGTTTGTAATTTTTGATGTGGATATATAAAAAAGAAAGCGACAAATCTTATGATAAGTCGCTTTCTTTTTATTGATAATGGAAAGATTAGAGATTAGTATCTTCTTTCTTTGATTCTTGCTTTCTTTCCTGTTAGTCCTCTTAAATAGAAGATTCTTGCTCTACGTACAACACCACGTTTGTTTACAACAATTTCAGATATGAAAGGTGATGATAGAGGAAATATTCTTTCAACTCCAACACCTCCTGAAATCTTACGCACTGTGAAAGTTTTTGTTGTTCCAATACCTGAACATTGGATAACATCTCCTTTAAATAACTGTATACGTTCTTTATTTCCTTCTACAATTTTATATGATACTGTTACAGTATCTCCAGCTTTAAATGCAGGAAATTCCTTACATTCTGTTAAGCTGTCAACATATAGCATTAATTCTGGCTTACTCATTTTTTCTTAATCTTTTAAGGGATTATACAACTAATTTTAATTATTTCTTCACTTCTTTAACAACAGCTGTGAAAGCTTCTGGATGATTCATTGCTAAATCTGCAAGAACCTTACGGTTAAGCTGAATGTTGTTTTTGTGAAGTAGTCCCATGAATACTGAGTAAGAAACATCGTTCAAACGACAACCTGCATTAATACGGTTAATCCATAATGCACGGAACTCTCTTTTCTTAACTTTTCTATCGCGATAAGCGTATTGTTGTCCCTTTTCCCATTTGTTCTTTGCAACAGTCCATACGTTTTTACCTCTTCCCCAAAAACCTTTTGTACGTTTTAGGATTTTTTTTCTGCGGGCTCTTGATGCTACCGCATTTACTGATCTTGGCATAATTTTTTAATTTTTTTCATATTAGCGTCCTATCAATTAAGATAAAATCTTTTTATGCTAATATAATGGTTAATAACTCCGATTTGGCTAAATTACTTTAAAAGCATTTCGATAACTCTCTTATGATCTGCTTTTGAAACAGTATCAGTATGAGTTAAGTTTCTCTTTTGTTTTGTAGTCTTCTTTGTTAAGATGTGACTATGGTACGCATGCTTTCTTTTAATTTTGCCTGTTCCAGTTAGTGTGAAACGTTTTTTCGCACTGGATTTAGTTTTCATTTTTGGCATCTTACGTCCTTTTTTATTTTGTTATTTTATTAATGTTCTACTTTCACAAGTAGATTTTATTTCTTTGTTATTTTTTTGGAGCAATAATCATAATCATACGTTTCCCTTCAAGCTTTGGTAGCATTTCTGGTTTACCGTATTCAAAAAGCGCTTCTGCAAACTTTAATAGTTGAGTTTCGCCTTGCTCTTTATATATTATTGTACGTCCTCTAAAGAACACATCAACTTTTACCTTGTTTCCTTCTTGTAAGAAACGAATAGCATGTTTTAACTTAAAGTTAAAGTCGTGCTCATCGGTTTGAGGTCCTAAGCGGATTTCCTTAACAACTATTTTGGCACTCTTAGCCTTCATTTCCTTTTGTTTCTTTTTCTGTTCGTAAAGGAATTTTTGATAATCAATTACTCTACATACAGGTGGATTGGCAGATGGGGAAATTTCCACTAAGTCCAAACCTAAATTATCAGCTATCTTTAGGGCGTCTTTAATATTAAAGATACCTGCTTCGATATTTTCACCAACTACACGAACAACTGGAGCATTTATCTTTCCGTTGATTTTGTGTTGTTCTTCTCTTTTTATTGGTGCTCTTTTGTTGAATGGAATTCGTGTTGCTATAATTAATTCCTCCTAATTTTAGTTATAAAATATGTTAATTAATATGTCTTTCTTATTTTAATTCTTCTTTTACTGCGTCATTTACTAATTTAGCAAAGTCTTCTATTGACATTATGCCAAGGTCACCTTCACCATGTTTACGAACTGATACAGTTCCTTGTCCTTCTTCATTTTCCCCCACAATAAGCATATAAGGTATTTTAATAATTTCAGCATCTCTAATCTTCTTTCCTGTCTTCTCATTTCTATCGTCAATAGAGCCTCTTAGGTCGAAATTAGCGAGCAAAGATAATACTTTTTTTGAATATTCCTCGTATTTTTCGCTAATTGGTAAAATAATAAATTGTTCAGGGGTTAGCCAAAGAGGGAATTTCCCTCCTGTATGTTCTATCAAAACAGCAACAAATCGTTCCATAGAACCAAATGGTGCTCTATGTATCATAATAGGTCTATGTTTTTGATTATCTGCTCCTGTATATTCTAATTCAAAGCGTTCTGGAAGATTATAATCAACTTGAATTGTTCCTAATTGCCATTTTCTTCCAATTGCATCTCTAACCATAAAGTCAAGCTTTGGACCATAGAATGCGGCTTCACCAATTACTGTTGTTGTATTTAATCCTCTTTCTTTTGAAGATTCAACAATTGCTCTCTCTGCTTTTTCCCATACTTCATCAGAACCTATATATTTTTCTGTATTTTTGGGGTCACGTAATGATATTTGTGCAGTGAAATTTTCAAATTTAAGTGTTTTAAATATGTATAGCACTATATCTATTACCTTACAGAACTCTTCTTTTAATTGTTCTGGGGTACAGAATATATGAGCATCATCTTGTGTAAAAGAACGTACTCTTGTTAATCCATGTAATTCTCCACTTTGTTCATAACGATAAACTGTGCCAAATTCTGCAATTCGGAAAGGAAGGTCTTTATATGAATGTGGTTTGAACTTATATATTTCAACATGATGAGGACAGTTCATCGGTTTAAGGAAGTATTCTTCTCCTTCGAATGGAGTTGTTATAGTACGGAATGAGTCTTGACCATATTTTTGGTAGTGTCCAGAAGTCTTATATAAATTAACATCTCCAATATGAGGAGTAATAACTTGTTGATAACCGTATTCTCTTTGTACTTTTTTCAAGAAGTTTTCAAGTCTTTCTCTAAGAATAGCTCCTTTTGGTAACCACATTGGTAGACCCATTCCTACTTTAGGGGAAAACATAAATAACTCTAATTCCTTTCCAAGTTTACGATGGTCTCTTTTTTTAGCTTCTTCTAAAAGTTCCAAGTATTCATCAAGTTCTTTCTTCTTAAGGAATGTTATTCCATAAAGACGAGTTAATTGTTTATTTTTCTCATTTCCTCTCCAATAAGCACCAGCTAATGAAAGTATTTTTATTGCTTTAATTGAAGAAAAATCAATTAAATGTGGTCCACGACAAAGGTCTGTGAATTTTCCACTTTCATATAATGTTATTGTACCGTCTTCTAATTCGTTAATAAGTTCAACTTTATATATTTCTCCTCTTTCAGAAAACATTTTTAAAGCATCAGCTTTTGAAATATCTTTTCTAACTATAGTTATTCCAGACTTAACTAATTCTTGCATCTTTTGTTCGATTTTCACAAACTCTTCAGATGAAAGTTGAGTGTCGCCGAAGTCAATATCGTAATAAAAACCATTTTCAATTGCTGGTCCAATACCAAATTTAGCATCAGGGTATAATTCTGAAATAGCTGCTGCTAAAAGATGAGCTGAACTATGCCAAAACGTATCTTTTCCTTCTTGGTCATTCCAAGTATATAGTTTTACATTACTATCTTTATTGATTGGTCGGTTTGCGTCCCAAACCTCACCATTTACATTAGCGGATAAAACATTACGAGCTAAGCCCTCGCTAATACTTTTAGCAATATCCATTGCAGTTACTGCCTCATGAAATTGTTTTACAGAACCATCAGGTAGGGTTATATTTATCATATTATTATTACTTTCTTATTGAAAAACGAGTTTACTTTTCTAATTCAGAATAGCGTGCAAAGATACAAACTATTATTCATTTAGCAAATCAAAATATTTAAAGTTTTAATTTGATTGTTTATTGAAGGGAAATATATCTTTCTTTTATTCAGAGAGAACTTGATTATAATGCTTAAAAATACTATTTTATTAGTTGTTTTTTTTGTTTTTAGGAATAGAGAAATGGAATGTTGACCCTTTTTCTAATTCTGACTCAAACCAAATATTCCCTCCAAGTTTATTAGTAAACTCTTGACAAAGATTTAGCCCTAATCCACTACCTTCTTCGTTATTAGTTCCATAAGATGTATATCCTGACCCTTTATCAATTAGTATATTAGCTTTATTTTCCTCCGAAATGCCACAACCATGATCTTCAACACTTATAATAACATGATCTTCACTCTCTTCAATTTTTATTAAAATTTCACTCCCTTTATAGCTAAATTTTATAGCATTAGAAAGAAGATTTCTAATAATAGTTTTAATTATATCAGGGTCTGAATTAATTTCTAAACTTTCAATAATCGGTGATATTTTAATGTTTATGTTTTTATTTTGACACATCAAGCTATATAAATCTTTAAGACCATAGATAATGCTAATAATTTCTACATTTTGAATAGAAACATTTAATTTTCCTATTTGATTCTTAGTCCACTTTAATAAGTTGTCTAAAAGGATAAACAAATCTTCCGTTGTTCTATTAGCTTCATTTAATAAGTCATATAATTCATTATTTATTTTGTTCTCATTAAGTTCAGAAACAAGTAAGCCAAGAATCATTTTAATACTGCTTAGAGGAGAGCGAAGGTCATGAGCAATAACTGAATATAATCTATCTCTATTTTTTATAGCAGCAATTAAATCATTTGTCTTTTGTTCAATTTCTCTATTTGCGGCGACTAATGATATTTGATGATTTACCCTTACTTCTAATTCTTCATTATTAAATGGCTTAGAAATATAGTCGTTTGCACCAGAATTAAATCCTTTTACAATATCATTTTTATTATCTAAGGCAGTGATGAATATTATTGCAACATCTGGATTTACACTCCCTTTTCTAATTATGTTCATAGTTTGATAACCATCTAAAATTGGCATCATAATATCTAAAAGAATTAAATCAGGTTTATGTTTTTCCAACATTTCTAAACATTCTTGACCATTATAAGCTTCCAAAACTTGGAAATTATCTTTTTTAATAAGTGCCTTTAAAAGCATTATATTGGCTTTTATATCATCAACTATTAAAACTTTATAATCAGAATTATTTATTTTCATTTTAAATTAATATAATTAGTATTCTAGAATTACTATTATTAATTATTAGGGATTTAAATATAGAATTCATTATCTTTTTCATGTTTTGATTTAACCCTAATATATTTATCAAATTTAGTTGTAATTTCTTTTCTTCTTACCATGGATTATTTTGTTGTAAATTTTATCGTATTAGTTATAAAATTTACACCTGTTTGCTTAAAAACGTCTTCTGTCTATATAAATTGTATGATTTTCATGTGTAATATTGATATTAAGTAATACATTTATCCTTAAACCAATCAACATTGAACGGAGACTTTGTAATAGATAATAATGGTATGTCTTTATAATTTTTTTCTTTAAGTAGTTGTTCTGTAATTAAAGCATATTTTATCTTACAAAAATCTAAATTATTTTTTCCATTATTATTAAATGGACTGTTATTAGCAAAACAACTGTTTGTAGGGAGAAACACTATTAATAATAGTGAAAAAAGATATCTAATATATATATTCATGTATGCCTTGTTTATTAATACAAAATAATTATGTTGTATTAAACCGCAAAAGTATGAAATATTTTTTACAAAATACCTATTTTAAAGACTAAAAAAATGAATTTTTACTAATTGTCATTGTGTTTGTTAGATGAAAAATATAGGCAAATAAATAGTTCAAGTCTATAGTCAGGCTTGAATTTCTCTTGTTTGTTTTAGTGGATTATATTAAACATATTTCATTTTTTTTACGCTACAAAGTCACAAAATAAACTGCTGATCACCTAATCTTAAACAAATATAATTTATCGAACTCACATTATTCTAATAGAAATACCTTGCTATTTCCCAAATATTTTATATATTTGCAGTTGAAAATCTCTTTCAATTCAAAAAGAATAGGATTTTATACAAATAAATTCCCTAAAAAATTCTTAAAAACTACGATGCACATCGTAGATAGTCTACGATACCCATCGTAACACCACCACGATACCCACCCAAGCAGTCAAAAGAGTTCGATTTATTACATTTAAACGTGCTTTTGTTAGAATTATATCAAGTTTAAGTCAAAAAAGAAGGGCTTTAATTTTGACTAAAGTTCTTCTGTCTTTTGATTTAATTTGATGACTTGAAATATTATTAATGAAAAGAAAAGGGTTGAGTTCTAAATTAACTCAACCCTTTTTAATATTCAGAAAAATAACTTTTCCATAGAATGGTTAATGTTTAATATTTAGTTCCTTCTTCTTGCATTTCTTTTTTTGTTATTGAGGTTTTATCCATCTTTCTCCATGTGTAGAATATGTAGGCTAAAACAAATGGGATAAGAAGGGATACTATTGACATTGTTTTTAGAGTGAATAGGCTTGAGGATGAATTGTAGATTGTTAGTGATGATTGTAAGTCTGTAGTCGAAGGATAATAAGCTGTGTTATTATAGCCAAGGATTAGGAATAAGCTTAGAACGGCTAAAATACTTCCAATTGAACTGTACCATATTCCTTTTGTATATATCTTTTTTGAAAAGATTGTTTTACCTAAGCCATATAATACACAAACAACTCCTATTAGAAACATTGATAATATATATGGAGATTCAATTAGGTTGATAAGGTATTTGTATTTCACCATTGATACTATTTTTGTTTGAGGGTCAACTGCAAATCCATCAGAAAGGAATGTTACAACAACAAATGTTACAAATAATAAAACAAATAATGTCCCACATATTGTTGCTGATTTCTTAGCTCTTTGGCGTATTGTATTGTCATTTATATTGTTTATAAAATATAATGAGGCTAACATTCTTGAAAGAGATAAAACAACAGCTCCAAGAAGTAAGTTACGAACATTAAATAATGCTTCAATTCCATGTAAAGGATTTGTCCATTGAGAGATTATAGGCATAATTGGATTAGCAATGTTTTCTTTGTTTACCATAAATTCTGAACCAGTAAAGAATGTTCCTACTGCTGTTCCAAGAAGAAATGTTGCTCCAAATCCATTTATTAATAGGAATATATCATAAGTTTTTGTTCCTAAGAAATTATTATCTTTCTTTCTAAACTCAAAAGAAACAGCTTGAAGGATAAAACAAAATAGAATTATCATCCAAACCCAGTAAGCTCCTCCAAATGATGTTGAATAAAACAATGGAAAGGCAGCAAAGAAAGCTCCTCCAAATGTTACTAATGTTGTAAATGTAAACTCCCATTTTCTACCTATAGAGTTTATGAGCATTGTTCTTTCTAAATCATTTTTTGCTAATTGTGGTATTAGGGTTTGTCCTCCTTGTACAAATAAAAGGAAAACTAATAATGCACCTAATAATGAAATGATAAACCACCAATATTGAATGAAAAAATTATAATCCATAATATTTGTTTTTTAGAATCCTTTTTTAATTTGTTTGAACATAATGCTTAATTCAGCAATTAATAGAGTAGTAAATAGAATGCAGAATATAATAAATGTTGTTATAACTGAACTTGTTTGGATTGAAGATATGGCTGAATAAGTAGGCATTAAGTCTTGAATAACCCAAGGCTGACGACCAACCTCTGCAACAACCCAACCTGCTTGAGAAACCATATAAGCTAAAGGTATTCCAATTATACATAACCAAAGGAACCAACGATATTTTTCAAAAGCTATTTTCTTATAGCTCATATATGTTATTGCAATAAATAAAAAAAGAAATAAAATTCCAAATGCAATCATAAACCTAAACGCATAGAAGGTTAACGCAATATTAGGAATAAGTTGAGATTCATCTTTAATAAAACCATAACCGAAATTAGAATAATTTGCTTTAATTATATCTAAGTTCTTTTGAGTCTCTTCTGTATTCCCTTCCTTTTGTGATGTCTTATAATCTCCTAATGCTTTAACTGCTAACTTACCACTTTCCATTTTTTCTTTTGCCGAAATAGGTCTAATTCCATTTTGTGTAGGATAATTACCTTCTAAAAGGTCTTTTATTCCAGGAACATAAGCATTAGCATCTCTAAAACTTAAATAAGAGAGCACATAAGGGATTTTTATCTCCATTGAAATTGGATTGTTTTCTTCTTGCATTGCAGTTTGATGAGATTTTAGTATACCAACAACTACTAAAGGAGCTTTTGTAGATCCTCTATATAATCCTTCCATTGCAGCAAGTTTCATTGGTTGTTTTTGTGCAACTTGATATGCAGAACCATCACCAGTGTATATTGTTAAAACAATGCCAAGAATTCCAATTGGTGCAGCAATACTGATGCTCTTCTTTGCAAAGTCAATATGTCGATTCTTTAATAAGAACCAAGCACTAATACCAATACATACAGCAGAGCCAACAACCCAACAAGATGTTATAGTGTGAAAGAATTTATTTAAGGCAATAGGAGAAAGAGCTACTGCCCAGAAATCTGTCATTTCATTTCTAACTGTATCAGGATTAAATGTCATACCAGTTGGGAATTGCATCCAAGCATTAGCAACCAATATCCATAATGCAGAAATTGATGCACCAAGAACAGTTAGCCAAGTTGATGCTAAGTGGAATCCTTTGCTAACTTTGTTCCAACCAAAGAACATAATAGCAATAAAAGTTGCTTCCATAAAGAAAGCCATTATCCCTTCAATTGCAAGAGGAGCTCCAAATATATCTCCAACAAACCAAGAATAATTAGACCAATTAGTACCGAATTGAAACTCTAATATTAAACCTGTTGCAACACCTATTGCAAAGTTAATACCAAATATTTTCATCCAGAACTTGGTAATTGTTTTCCATTCTTCTTTCTTTGTTCGATAATATGCAGTTTCCATAATTCCTATTATTATTCCCAAACCAAGAGTAAGAGGAACAAATAACCAATGATAAATGGCGGTAAGAGCAAATTGTGCTCGAGACCATAAAATTAAATCTTCCATAAATAAAGTTTTTAATAATTAATTATGTTCGTTTTGTCATTTCCGTAATAATATAATTAGCCTTTTCCTTATTGCTATCTCCTTTGGAATTAAGGAAATTAGGAAAAAAGAAAATCTTCAATATAGCAAACATGATAAATAATTTAATAAGGATAATAATCCAAAGAGTTTTCCCTAAGGTCATTGAACGAAACCCATCGTAATAAAATCGAAATACCTTTTTAATTACATTCATATAATAATTATTATACTATTATTTATAAGGTAGAAATCTACTTACATATTAGTTATGTAAGCTTAGCTATTTGCATAGTGCATTTATTGGGCAAAGATAAAAATAAATATCAAATAATGAAATAAATTCACATATTTCATTACTTGATATATTAAATCCTCAATAACTATTAGACTTATCTAATCGTAATTACTTCTTCTTTTAGATGTTATATACGAAAATAAAGATATAGTTTGTGGTGTAGAAATCCTTTGATAATTATTCTTATTCAGAAATATACTTACATCGCAGAGCTCTTATCTAACATATTCTTTAACTCTTAAAGCCTTTTTACTGCATCTTAATACCTGTTTATTTTATCCTCCCATCTTTTTACTGCATCTTTACGCCCCATTTACTTGATCCCCACGTCTGTTTACTGCGTCTTTATGTCCCATTTACTGCGTAATCACCCTCCGTTTACTTGATCCCTACGTCCATTTACTGCGTCTTCGAGGTGTAAAGATAGCGTCTTCAGAGTCTGAACATAGCGTCTTCAGGGTATAAACATAGCGTCTTTTTTGTGCAATTATAAAGTAATTGATTAATAGTACATTAAAATGTGTATCAATACTAATATTTTTGTCATCAAAATTCTTATTGTTTGATATTATCTTTCAATAACAAATATTTATCTCTAACTAATGATATAAATAAAGGACTATTAGCTGTTTTTATTAAAAATATTCCAAAAAGACATTATTATCTGAAAATAATTATTTACTTTTGACGCGTGATTATAAGTTTAGATGGAATTGTTTGTCAACTAATAAGAAACTTACTATTGCGACAACAAACAGCAAAATCTTCATATGTTGAGAAGTTATGCATGAGAAGTTAGGCAGTAGAGGAGAAAAATTTTAAAACGAAAACAAAACACAATTATAATAATGTTGAAAGTAAATGATGATGTTTATAAATACTATTTTTTGCTACTGTACAAAATAAGATGCACTACGCAGTACATGGAAATACGGCAGCAGAGCTTATTCACAATAGAGCAAACACAGAAAAACCTTTTATAGGACTGACTAATTTCAAAGGAAACTACATATTTGATTAGTGGGGTAGTTACTGGAAAAATCAAAATAAATTAATATAGTATGAGACATAATAATCAAAATCCATTTGATATTTTGGTTGAAAACTTAATATTAGAGTTTTCAAAAATAAAGGATTTTAACTTGCTTTCTGAAGATGAAAAAGGACGTGAAATGTTCAATTTTGTAACTTATCGTTTATCCGAAATAGCTTCTTTAAAAGCATTGTACTACCAAGCATTTTTGCCTGCTGTTAATAAAAAAATGGCAGAAAGTGTAAATCAAATGAATTCTTCGAAATACAAATCCTTATTAAAAATAGATAGGGATCAAATAAAGGAAACTTACTATGATACTATTAGAATGGGATATGTGCAATTGTTTCATAAACTAGAAAACTTTTATAGAGACTTGCTTAAAGTGGCAAATAATCTTTTTAGTCAGGATAGTAATATTTCAATAGAAGCATATTATAAAGAGAAGTACAATGTTGATATTCAAAAAAACTGGAAAAATAAATATCCTGTCGAAAAAATAAATTGGATTTGTAACAGAGTTAAACATAGTGATGGATTCCCTAAAGATAATTATCCGATTGGTGTCTTGGAACATTTGCATCCTAAAGATCAAAGATTAAGATTTGAAAAAGATGAACTAATAAAAGATATTGATGATATTCAAAAGTTTTATATTACATTGATGCAAAGAGTATTTGCATTAGGTTCTATCAAAATGATAATGTGTGATTTTAATGCTGACGATGAGTTTATAAATGATGATTTGAGATGTAAGATAAATGACATGAAAACCAATGCGAATAATTTTTTAGAGTTCTATCGTAATTAATAATCATATGCATTGTAAATTATTTTGACGGTAATAATCAACAAACGAAAAAAAAATATTGCAATTCATGGTGAGGATGAAAAATATCGAAAAAACTATAAAAAGGGGTAAGTAATGGAATAATACAAGGTTTTTTTAGTACATTTGCGGTCTAATAAAATTAAAACTATGAAATTTAAGTCGATAATTATTTTTGCGGTTATTTTATTTTCGTCAATAATGACATTTGCTGTGCCTGCGGACAAGAAACCTATTACTATTAAACAGCCTAATGGTAAAACACTTACTTTTATTCTTCAAGGGGATGAAAGAATTTCTTGGGCTTCAACTCTTGATAATTATTCTTTGCTTTATAATAAGAATGGTAATTGGGTTTATGCAGTTATTGATGATAATGGGGATATGATAGCTTCGGATATACTTGCTTGTAATAAAGAAGAGAGAAGTCAAGATGAGTTAGCTTTTCTATCTAATGTGAAAGTTAATTTGTTTTATAGTCAGAAACAGGTTGATAAAAAATTAAATCGTTTTAAAGAAGAAGGAGTTCAATCAAAAGAGACTCCAAAAAAAAAAGATGCTGCATCTTCAACATCTTCCACAAGGCATCAAATAGGGAATAAGAATATGCTTATTCTCTTGGTGAATTTCCAAGATAAAGCATTTAACTACACTTGGCAAGACTTCAATGATAAATATAATGTTGAAGGCGATACTGCTTATGGTGCAACAGGTAGCTTAAGTGAATACTATATGGATTGTTCTCATGGTCGATTAAATATTAATTTTACAGTTGTTGGTCCTTACACTTTATCAAATACTTCTGCTTATTATTCAGCTAATGCCACTTGGGATAGAGTTCGTGAAATGGCTCATGATGCTGTTATGGCTGCGGATTCTAATGTTGATTTTTCTAATTATGATTCTGATGGTGATGGTAAGGTGGATTTTGTTCATATTATTTATGCAGGAACAGGTAGAAATTCAACAGGAAATGTAGATGAAATATGGCCTCATTCTTGGTATTTTGGGGATTCTGTAATTGTTGATGGAGTAGGATTTAGAAAATATTCTTGTTCAAACGAAAGACAGTCTGCAAGTAGAATTAATGGAATAGGTACTGCTGCCCATGAAATAGGACATGACTTGGGTTTACCTGATTTTTATGATACTGATTATGCTGGAAGTGGTGGTCAATCTACAACATTGGGAGAATGGGAATTAATGGATGCTGGTTCATATAATAATAATGCAAATACTCCTCCTTATATTAATTCTTATGCTGCTTATAACCTTGGTTGGATTGATTCTTTAATTACATTGACTGATACTAAAGATTGTTTATTATCTCCATTGAATAACACTAATCATGCTTATTGTATTGATTTAAGTTCTAATGAATCATTAATTATTGAACAAAGAAAGAATATTAAATGGGATTTATACACTCCTGGAGAAGGTATGTTGATATATCATCTTGATACTACTCTATTAGAACAATGGTGGAACCATAGATCTAATACTGTTAATATAAATCCATTGGATAGAGGTTTATTTATTGAGCCTGCAACAGGTACAGTAACAGATGCAGCAAATAATAGATCTACTTTTCCTGGAATTAGAAATATAAGAGCTTTTACATCATTAACTGATGCTTCACCAAAACTTAAAGATGGAACAATTATAGATTCACCAGTTACTCACATAAAATATACAGAAGATTCTTTAATTAGCTTTAAATTTAAAGCAGCTATCCCTCAAATTATTAATAAAGGATTAGATAATTATTTTCCAATTAGTGATAACAAAGCAATGGCAAATTCTCAGATAGTGTATACTGGATTATCAGATATAATTGAAAAAGGTGTTATGTGGAGTATAGATTCATTGAATTTAATGAATTATAGTTGGTATTTAAAGGAATTTAATTCTCAATCAGATTTATTAATATCAACTGTTTTAGATAGTTTGGTTGCTAATAATAGAATTTATTATAGACCTTTTATTTCTAATTCTTATGGTTATGATATGGGAGAAATAAGATCATTTATTGCTTATGGTAATGCAATATTTGGTTTAAATGATAGTGAAAAGAATAATAATTCAATTAAACTATATCCTAACCCTACTTCACAAGAAGTTAATATTCTTTCTTCTGGTTTAAAGAATGCAAAATTAATTATTACAGATATTCAATCCAAAGAAGTAAAGACTATTAATAAAATAAATAGTCCATCAACAAAAATCAATATTTCAGACCTAAGTAAAGGGATTTACTTTGTAAGAATAAACAATACTGTTGAGAAGCTAATTATTAATTAACTAAACTGATAGATTAAAATCTCTCAAAACATCATTTAAAGAAGTCTTTGAATTAGTTGATTCTTTTCTCTTACCAATTATTAAAGCACAATTTACATTATATTTTCCTGCTGGAAATTCTTTTGTTATACTACCAGGTATTACAACAGAATTTTTTGGGATATAACCTTGATATTCTATTGGTTTTTCTCCACTAACATCAATTATCTTTGAGCTTTTAGTTAATGTAGTATTTGCTCCAAGAACAGATCCTTCACAAACTCTTACTCCTTCAACAATAATGCAACGAGAGCCAATAAAACAATTATCTTCAATAATA
This sequence comes from Bacteroidales bacterium, assembly GCA_041662185.1. Lineage (GTDB taxonomy): Bacteria > Bacteroidota > Bacteroidia > Bacteroidales > P3 > UBA10566. The sequence continues at coordinate 96,481 of JBAZSY010000003.1, read as the reverse complement.
ACAGGATTTGCTCCAATAGGTTCTAATACTCCTCCAATTCCAACTCCACCACTTAAATGAACATGCTTTCCTATTTGAGCGCAAGAACCAACAGTCGCCCAAGTGTCAACCATAGTTCCTTCATCAACATAAGCTCCAATATTTACATAAGAAGGCATCATAATAACTCCTTTAGCAAGAAATGAACCATAACGAGCAACACCATGAGGAACAACTCTAACTCCAAGCTTTTCATAATTATTTTCAAAGGAATCTTATCGTAAAACTCCATAGGACCAACTTCAAATGTTTCCATCTTGCAAATAGGGAAGTAAAGCACAACAGCTTTCTTAACCCAGTCATTAACCATCCAATCATCTCCTTGTTTATCACAAATTCTAATCTCTCCCTTATCTAAGAGTTCAATTGTTTCTCTAATTGCAATTATTGTAGACTCTTCTTTAAGCAATTCTCTATTATCCCAAGCTTGTTCAATTGTTTCTTTTAGCATAGTGTTTTCTTATTTTGAAATACAAAACTACATAAAAACTTATTACCTTTGCCAATTATTAATAATTATTATATTGACCAATGAAACATTATCTACTTATTTTCTGTCTTTTATTATCTGCTAATGCATTTTCACAAGAGAATGGTTTTAAAATTAGAGTTCACGATAAAACTCATCTATCAACTAAAGGTGAATATGCAAAAAAGACATTATTTCCTGTAAAAGATAAAAACATCAGTAATATAACACTTAACTTATACCTTGCTTGTCCTGAAACAGGTTGTAGTGATTGGGATTATTCAATTAGTGTAATTCTTAGAACAACAAAGGGTGGAGATACTGTAAATTATCAATTAGGTAGAATGATTACTCCTTATAGTGGTGCTTATAATACAGGAGATAATGCAAAGACTTGGAATCCTTATTGGTCTTGGGATATATCTAATTACTTACCATTAATGAAAGATAGTGTAGATATTATTGTAATTTATGAAGGCTATCAAGATGGTTTCTTAGCGTCAACTGATTTCCTTTTCAATGTAGGTAAAGAAAAAACTAATATTATTAAGGTAGAAAATATATATTACGGCTATTTCCCTTATGGTAATATAGAAAAGCCAATAGATGATTATGTAACTCCAAAAGAAATAATACTTCCAAAAGGGACTAAGAACGTATATGCAAGAGTAACTATTTCAGGTCATGGAGGCGATTCAACAAATGCAGCAGCTGAGTTTTTAAAGAAAGAGTTTTATTATATAGTAAATGGTGAAAGAATAGCAACTCAAGCAATATGGAAAGATGATTGTGGTCGTAATCCAATTCAACCCCAAGGAGGAACATGGATATATAATAGAGCAGGGTGGTGTCCAGGAACTAAGGTTAATGAATATATTTATGACTTAACCCCATATATAAAAGGAAATAAAGCAATGGTAGATATAGATTTTGAATATTATAAAACCTTACAAATAGAACAACCAGGCTATCAAGTGGCTCATGATATTTTCTTTTTAGATGGTAAAGATAAAATTAAATTACCAGAAGATAAAGAACTTGAAATATCTCCTATTCTCCCAAGTAAATTTGTGTTAACATATAAAACCAATAATGATGCAACAAGAAATAAAGCATATATTATTGAAAAAGACACTAAAAATAAAGTTTACGAAAGAACTCAGCTTGATAATAATAAAGAATACAATGAAACAATAGAACTAAAAGAAGGTTATTATAATTTTTTGTTTACAGATTCTGATTGTGATGGTTTATCATGGTGGGCAAATAGAGAACAAGGTAATGGTTATGTTTATATTTATAATGAAGATAAGACAAAACTATTAGAAGCCTTTGAACCAGATTTTGGATGTAAGATAGATTATAAGTTTAATATAAACGGTAAATCAAATGAATTAATACATAAAGCGTATAAGCTTGTCAAAGTTCCAGATACTAAAGCAAAGACTTATACATTTGTTGTCTTTCTAAAAGATGCAGTAGAAGAGGAGTTAGTTTTAGAAATAAAGAATAGAAAAACAAAAGAAATTGTATCAACAACAACCCATCCAAAAGCAGATAGTTTTAAAATTGTTTATGACTATTCAGTATTACCAAATGGCTCTTATGAAGCAACAGTAAAAACAAATAACTGGTCAGAAACAAGAGCATTTTCAAAAAGGGATTAACCCTCAATTAATTAATCAATGTTTTTGCTTATTGAAAAAACACGCACTCTTTTTCTCATTTTATAACCTCTCGGATCTATATTTTTATTGTTATTATTGCAATATGTTTAAACCGTTATTCTAAATAATTGATATTAATTATTACTTAGTAAATGCTATATCTTTTTCAATTGCGTAATTAAATATTCAGATAAGTTTCTGTAATTATGGGAATAAAATAGATAAATTATACTTTTTGATAAATAATGATTGTATATTTGCAATATTAATCAATAGAAAATTACTCATGGTAAAATATCAATTATTTTATATATTATTGAGCTTGTATTTCTAAATAATATTGTAGTATTGTGAGTATTTCCCACCAAAAAAGGAAAAATGGTTTAGAAAAATGAATTATGCATGTACTTTTAGTTTATAGAGAATATTTAAATGATAATCTTTTTGTGCAAATACTTCGAGATAGTTTGCGAGAAAAGAAATGTGAGGTGGAATGTTCTGTTGAAAACTTTTGGAATTGTGATAAAAAATATGATATTATTAATATTCAATGGCCAGAAGAGTTTTTTTATTGGGATACCATTACAGATGAATCAATAGAAAATCTTAAAAATAGAATTAATTATTTCAAGAAATCAGGAACAAAGATTTTTTATACAAGACATAATATTATTCCTCATTATGCAAATAATAATTTAATAAGGGTCTATCGTTTGGTTGAGGAAATGTCTGACGGCATAATACATATGGGTAAATTCAGTTTATATGAGATGAATAGCAATTCTCCGGAGGTGAAAGCACAAAGTTTTATTATCCCACATCATATATATGAAAGAACATACAATGAAACTATGAGTAAACAAGAGGCTCGTAAAAAACTAAATCTTCCAAAAGATAAATTTATAATTATGGCTTTTGGTAAATTTAGGAACTGGGGTGAATCTAAAATGGTTATTAGAGCTTTCCTTTTATATAGAAATTCAAAAAAATATCTTTTAGCTCCTAGAATTTTAGTCATTAATAAACATAACTCAAGATTTAAAAAAATAATTTATTCTATAATGCGTTTTGTTATGTCGATTTTTTCTATGAATGTAGGTAGTTATGATGAAGTAATTGATAATTTAGATTTACCTTTTTATATGGCAGCATCAGATGTTATTTTTGTACAAAGAAAAAATATATTGAATTCAGGAAATGTGCCATTAGCATTTTTGTTTAAGAAAGTTGTTATTGGACCAGATAAAGGTAATATAAAAGAACTTCTTTTTGAAACTAATAATCCCGTTTTTTCTCCTGATAATAATAAATCAATAGTAAAAGCATTGGAGAAGTCTTATATATTAGTTAATAATTGCCATGGTGAAAAAAACTATAAATATGCTCTAAATAATATGAGTGTTAAATTAGTGTCTCAAAAATATTTGGATGCATACAATATGGTGTGTGGTAAATAATATTAATATAATGCATGTAGCTATTATTTAATATCAGATTTTTATTTGAATTTATAGAATCCAAAGACAGGATTATGGTCAGAATAATCTATGTTATCGCTTATATAGTTTACGCATTCGAAATCCGAGGAGTGAAAGATATAATCTACTCTTAGTATTCGAAAAAAACTTTTGTATGTTCCCCCGAATCCTCTGCCTGCTTCTTTAAATCCATCTCTTAAATCATCTTTCACTTGGTTATAAACAAAAGATGATGGTGTCTCGTTTAAATCTCCACAAACAATTATTGGAATTTTTGTTGCTTTTACTATTTTATTTACCACTAAGGCCTGCTCTGCTCTACGAATTGTGTTGTTTGAAAGTGTTGAATATATGTTTTGTAGGGCTTGAGAAAAGACTCTTGGTTCTGTGATTTGCTTTAGTTTTCTAATCTCACCTTTTTTTTGATTAAGATTTGTGGTTTGGAGATGACAGTTCACTATTCTTATTAGCCTTCCCTTGAAATTCAAATCACAATACATACTTCCATTATGAGTGTCTTTATATACTTGACATTCCGTTTTCTCAATAGGATATTTGCTAAATAATGCAAGGTCTTTAACGCCTTTTCCATTTTTCCCAAGTACATAATATGGCATACCAATGAATTTTGAAATACTATTTAAGGTAGAATCATTGCTACTCCAAAACTCTTGAAGACATATAATATCAGGATCTTTTTCTCCAATAGCAAATGCAATATTTTGCAATGTTGTATTATAGTCATGGTGGTAATTAAAACTGTTCACATTGTAGGTTACAATACAAAGATTTCTATCTTCTAAAGGATGAGGATCTTTAAAAGATATTTGAACCATAGTGGTGAAATATGGAATAAAAAGTAAAATTGTACCAGTGGAGACAAAAAACCAAGCCTTTAGTTTTGATGCCCAATAGAAAGTAAGAAAAAGATTAATCCCAAGAATTACAATTACAAATAAACTAAGAAGAGAAATAAAAGCATAATTTTGAGGATCAAATAATCGAGCTTGGCTGGCATAAAAACTCACGCCAACCATAATAATGGTAATAAAAACTATTATTGTTTCACTAAGTAATCTAACAGCTTTTAGACCCATTTTGTTTAGTTGGTTTGTAGTTTTCTTTCCCTAATTCTAAAAATTTTTGCTCCATTTTTTTTGTATAATTATCAATCACTTTTACTTCCAATTAATTTTTCAATACACAATCAGTTTTTTCCCATACTTGCTTTATACTAAAAGAAAATCAGATAGGTTACATCGAAGATTGAAATTATAATTGAAATAAATGTATTAGATTTAAATAAGCAAACCGACATGGTTATTTTATACCTATGTAAAAAGAAGTGTAGATATAATTTAGGCCTAAAAAATAAAGTGTAAACTCTAAATCGGAATAGAAACTTTAAGTATAAAATCCTAAGCAGTAATAACAAAAAACTGTAAACCTTTTTTAGGAAACGACAATCTTGATTAAGCACCTTTTATTTATCATTTTTTATAGCTAAAAATAGCATTTAAATATAAATATGTATTATATTTGCCAAAAATCTTGGTTGCATCTCATTAGAATTAGTTTATGAAAGAAAAAATTAAGCTCTATCTACAACAAAATCCTAAACTAAAACAGTTAGTCCTTGACTTATGGGTACATCCATATTCTGCAAGAACACGTTGGTGGGCAAGAGTGTTTGTTTATCCATTGATAATTAAAAGAGGTAAAGGTTCAATTATTCGAAGAACTGCCAGACTGGATCTTAATGCAACAAATAAGTTAGTTATAGGAACGAGAAGTATAATTGAAGATGATGTAATTATTAACAATGGTATTGGAGATGTAATTATTGGTAAAAATACCATGATAACATCAAGAGGTATGATATTAGGACCTATTACTATTGGTGATAATGTAGTTTCTGGTATAGGTACACAGTTAGTAGCCCTAACGCATAGTTATGAAAATATAGATATACCAATAAAAAAACAAGGTGTAAAAGGAACTCCAATAACTATAGGCAATGATGTTTGGATAGGAGGGAATTGTATAATATTGCAAGGGGTTACAATAGGAACACATTCATTAGTAGCAGCAGGTAGTGTTGTTACTAAAAATGTAGCATCTTATACTATTGTTGCAGGGAATCCAGCAAGAGAGATTAAAAAATATGATTTTGAATTAAAAGAGTGGGTAAAGGTAAAAAAAATAGAATATGCCTAAAATTAGTGTAATAATACCGAACTATAATAATGATGGAAGTTAAAGTTTCATTAATTGAATTTTCAGAGATACTTAATGGAGTTTTTTTGTTGGTTTGACCTTTTAAAATAGGATAAATAAGATTTTATGGGCGAAAGTTTAAAAATGCAATTAACAATAGGAGTTTTTTTTACTGCAATTGCCAAGTATTCTAATATGATAATTTCATTAGTGGTAACTGCAATTCTTTCTCGAATTTTATCTCCTGAAGAGTTTGGCGTTGTTGCTATTGCTACTGTAATAATTGCTTTTTTTGGAATGTTTACTGAAATTGGTATTGCTCCTGCAATTATTCAAAATAAAGATTTGGATGATAATGATTATTCAAGTATTTTTTCTTTTACAATTTGGTCGGGTCTATTGCTTTCATTATTATTTATTGCTTGTGCTTCGCCAATAGCTAATTATTATAAATCGCCAATACTCCAACCAATTTGTTATTATCTTTCAATTAATCTTTTCTTTTCATCAGTTCAAATTGTACCTAATGGATTATTATATAAGGATAAGGATTTTAAATTTATTGCTTTTCGTTCCTTTACAGTTCAACTAATCGGGGGCGGTTTAGCTATTGCGGCAGCTTTATTAGGTTTCGGAATATATTCATTGTTAATTAACCCTATTTTATCTTCTCTTTTACTATTTATTGTTTCCTATTTAAAGAAGCCAATAAAGTTTAAATGGTGGTTTAATACAAATTCATTAAGAAAAATTTTTGCTTTCTCTGCTTATCAATTCCTTTTTAATCTGATTAATTATTTTTCGAGGAATTTAGATAAATTGATTATTGGAAAATATTTGAATATGAACGCTCTTGGATATTACGAAAAGTCATATAGATTAATGATGTTGCCTCTTCAAAATATTACACAAGTAATTTCTCCTGTTATGCATCCTATCTTTTCTGAATTTCAGAATGATTATAAAAAATTATCCGATTCATATTTAAAAGTAGTTAAACTTTTGGCATATATTAGTTTCCCCCTTTCTGCATTATTATTTTTTACTTCAAAGGAATTAGTTCTTTTAATTTTTGGAATGCAATGGACTAAGTCTGTTTTAAGTTTTCAAATACTTTCTCTTTCAGTTGGATTCCAAGTGATATTATCAACTTCTGGTTCAATATTTCAAGCTGCAAACTCGACAAAAACACTTTTTCTAAGTGGGTTGTTATCAACAATTATAAACGTATTGGCTATTATTATTGGTGTATTTTGGTTTAAATCTATTGAAGCTGTTGCAATTGGACTTTTGGTTTCTTTTTCGTTTAATTTTTTCCAAGCTTATTTATTGATGTACTATAAGGTGTTTAAAATAAAAATAGTTGATTTTTTCAGGTCATTATTACTCCCAATTATATTAAGTGCTTTTTTGTTTATAAGTTTGTATGGAATTAATTTATTGTTAGGAGAAATAAATATGATTTTTAGTTTGATTATAAAATCAGCATTTGCATTATTTATAAGTTTGTTATTTATCCAGATTTTTAAAGTATATGATTTAATATCGTTGTTAAAGAAAATAGTCAATAGAAATAATAAAACTAAATTTTTATGAAAGTACGTACACCTTATGATAGACACGATCTACGAATAAAAAAGAGAGATAGGGTTTTAGAAGTTGGTTCTGGTCATAATCCTTCATATCGGTCAAATTTAATTCTTGAAAGATATATTGATAGTAATTATCATCGTTGTGGAGATGTTAAAATATATCCTCATCAAAAAATTATAAATGCAAATGGGGAGGAAATGCCTTTTAAGGATAAAGAATTTGATTATGTTATTTGTAATCAGGTTTTGGAGCATACAGATGATCCAGAAAAGTTTTTAAAAGAGCAATTTAGGGTTGCTAAAAGAGGATATATTGAAACGCCAAGTTTATTAGGAGAATTTTTGTTTCCAAAGAAATCACATAAATGGATAATTTTAGAGATAGATAATAAATTGGTATTATTTGAAAAGGATAAGATGCCAGGGAATTATGAGAATAATTATGGTGAATTATTTTTAAATTATTTTCCTTATCATTCTTTAGCTTTTAAAATACTTAGCTATACTGAAGGAAGTTTGATGATTAATAGGTATGAATGGGAAGGAGAAATTGATTTTATTGTTAATCCACAAGATGAATATTATAAATCATTTTTTACAAAACCTTGGAATAGAGAAATGGTTGAAAAATTATACCCTCCTAAAGGGACATGGAGAGAAATTAAAAAAGTTTTTTTTGCTCTTATTTATATGGTAAAAAAAGATATAAAGATTCGATTTTTTTATCGTTCTCCAATATCAATTGATGAATATTTAAAATTAAAGAATGACGAGGAATCTAACCTTTAAAATTTATTGAAAATGAAGTGGAGTAAAAAATATTTGAAAATATATGAGAAGTCGTACTCTAGTATTCCTGATGAAATATTTGATAGGGTAAAAGAAAATGTTATTGGGGTTAATGATAACCCAAATCCAAAAGCAACGGTTGGAATAATTACTTATAATGACGAAACTCGACTATTGAGTTGTATTTGGTCGCTAAGTGAAAATAAGTCAAAATATCCTTTTGAAATTATAGGAATTAATAATCGTTCTAAAGACCATAGCGAAGAAATTTTTAGGAGAACAAGTGTGCCTTGTTATAATGAGAGCAGAAAAGGGTGTAGTGCGGCAAGGCAGTGTGGACTTGATAATGCGAAAGGGAAGTATTATATATGTATTGATTCAGATACTATATATCCTCCAAATTATGTGGATATGGTTGTAAGTGCATTTGAAAAAAACAAAAGCGTTGGAGTCAATGTTAGGTATAGCTTGATTTATCATAATAATAAAGATAGAATTAAATATTTTTGCTATGAGTTTTTTAGAAATATTTTTAATAGATTAGTTAGCATAAAACGTCCAGAATTGGCTGTTAGAGGTTTTGCTTTTTCTATAAATGCAGAATTAGGACGAAAGGTGGGTTATAAAATTAATATTATTAGAGGAGAAGATGGTTCAATGGCTAGAGGTTTGTTGAATTATGGCAAAATAAAGTTTATTAGGCACAATAGATATAAACCATTAACAAGAACAACAATATTTGATAGTTCATTTTCTAAAAAGATTTTTTCCGAAATAAAAAATATAAAAAGATATTTTAAGAGACCAAAAGTTGTTGTAGATCAAGATTCAAATATAATTAAAGATTTATACAAAGATTAGGTATTTGTTCGCCAATAACAAAATAATAATTTTATGAGAAGAAAGATTGTTTATTGTATTCCCTCCTTACATTTCCCTTCCGGAATGGAAAGGGTTTTGACAATAAAGGCAAATTATTTTGCAGATGTTTTAGTGTATGATATATATATAATTTTAACCGATAATAAAGATAAAGAACCATATTATAAATTATCACCTAAAATTCATTTGATAAATCTGGATATTAATTTTAATGAGCTATGGAAACAATCTATATTCAAGAAAATATTGCTGTATTTAGAAAAACAACGATTATATAAAAGAAAGCTTGAGGATATTCTAACTGAGATTAGACCCGATATAACAATATCAATGTTACGAAGGGAAATTAATTTTATTAATTCAATTAATGATGGGAGTAAGAAAATCGGAGAGATTCATTTTAGTAGATCTCATTATAGAAATATGGAATTTGATGGGAATAAAAATATAATTAAGCATATTTTTAGTAAGTTTTGGATGACTCAATTGTTAAGAGAACTAAAGAAACTTTCTCTTTTTGTAACTTTAAGTAGTGAAGATAACGAAAAATGGCATGAAATAGATAATAAAATTTACATATATAATCCTTTGTCATTTTTCCCAGATAAAAAATCGAATTGTAATTCCAAGCAAGTAATAGCTGTTGGTCGTTATACATACCAGAAAGGATTTGATATGTTGATTGATTGTTGGAAGATTGTTGCGGAAAAGCACCCAGATTGGATACTAAAAGTTTATGGAGGTGGAGATAGAACTGAATTTATTAAACAAAGGGATAGACTTGGATTAATGGAAAATTTGTTTTTGGAGTCAGAAACAAATGAGATAGTTGAAAAATATTGTGAAAGTTCTATATTTGTACTTAGTTCAAGGTTTGAAGGTTTTGGAATGGTTATTACTGAAGCTATGGCTTGTGGAGTTCCTGCTGTTTCCTTTGAATGCCCTTGTGGACCAAAGGATATTATTAAAAATGGTGAAGACGGCTTGTTGGTTGAGAATGGAAATATTAAACAATTAGCTGAAAAAATATGTTATTTGATAGATAATGAAGAAATAAGAAAGGAAATGGGAGGAAAGGCGAGAGTTAATGTGGAGAGGTTTAAGCTTGAAAATATAGGTAAACAATGGGAAAAAACATTTGATGAGCTTTTAATCAAATAGTAAGGAGTGTAATATATGCAAAAGAAAGCAATTTTTTTAGTTTTTCATGCTTTGGCAGAATATAGTGGGATTACAAAAAAGATAAAATATCAGGTTAGAGCTTTAAATGAATGTGGATTTGAAACTGATTTGTGCTATTTGGGATGGGATAAGAATGGAAATCAAGTTCGATGGGTTGGGGATAAGGTTCAAAAGAATTTTGGGAATGGTATAAAAGCTAAGATTGAAAAGCGTTTTGAATATAATAGTTTGTATCATTATATAGTCGAAAATGACATTTCTTTGGTTTATATGAGAAGCTTTATAAATGCGGAGCCTTTTATTATTGCTTTTGCAAAAAAACTAAGAAGAAAAGGTGTAAAGGTTATTATGGAAATTCCTACTTACCCTTATGATAATGAAATAAAAGAATTATCAAAATCAAGCAAGCTTACATATTATATTGATAAGATTTTTAGAAAAAATTTAGCTAATAATATTGATGCGATCATTACTTTTTCTGATTATGATGAGATATTTGGACAAAAGACTATTAAGATTTCTAATGGGGTTGATTTTGATGCGTTACCTTTAAAACAATCTTATAGAAGAAATCCTGATGTACTACAGCTTTTAGTTGTTGCGGAGTTACATTATTGGCATGGGGTTGATAGGGCTATTAATGGTTTAAAAATTTACGTTGATAAAATTAATAACTTAATAATCGAAGAACAACGTCCTCATTCAGTAAAGTTAATCCAACAAGTACATCTAAATATTGTTGGGAAGGCAGAAAGAGCTTCTGGATTTGCTCTTAAACAACAGGTAGAGGAATTGGAATTGAATGATTATGTTACTTTCTGGGGGGCATTATCGGGTGAGGAGTTGGATAATATATTTGAAAAATGTGATTTTGGTATTGGTAGTTTAGCTCGTCACAGAAGTAATATCACTAATATATAGACTTTAACGAATAGAGAATATGCAGCAAGAGGTTTAGGCTTTGTTTATTCGGAGATTGATGATGATTTTGAAACAATGCCATATATTATTAAAGCTCCAGCTGATGAGTCTCCATTAAATATTAATTCTATTATTGATTTTTATAATAACACAGATTTAAATCCTGATGAAATAAGAAAGACAATTGAACCAAATCTTTCATGGAAGAATCAAATGCAAAAGGTTATTTTTGCTATCTTTGCCACTTAATTTTATAAAATATGAATTTACTATCTATTGTTTGGGATGTATCACCTATATTAGTTAATATAGGTTCAATATCCGTTCGTTGGTATGGAGTATTGTTTGCATTAGCATTTGTGATAAGTTACTTGTTAATGAAAAGTGTCTTCAATAAAGAAAAGGTATCGGTTTATTTCCTTGATAAATTAGCGATATACATATTTGCAGGGGTATTAATTGGGGCAAGATTGGGACATTGTTTGTTCTATGAGTTTTCTTATTATATTGCAAACCCGATTGAAATGTTTCTTCCTATAAGAAATACACCAAATGGTTGGGAATTTATAGGATATCAAGGTTTGGCTTCTCATGGGGCTGCAATAGGAATATTAATTGCATCATACATGTATTGCCGAAAAACAAAAGTACCTTTTTTATGGGTAATAGATAGATTGGTATTGGCTGTTTGCTTTGCTGGAGCATCAGTAAGATTAGGTAATCTTATGAATTCTGAAATATATGGAGTTGCAACATCTCTACCTTGGGGTTTTATTTTTGTTAGAGATGGTCAAACAATAGCTCATCATCCAACACAACTTTATGAAGCATTATCTTATATTATATTGGGAACTGGTCTTTATTTTTATTTTATGAAAAAGCAAACTCCACCACGTCAAGGTTTTATTTTTGGAATATTCTTGATTGGTTTATTCTTAGCTCGTTTCTTAATAGAATTCTTAAAGAATGACCAAGAAAGTTGGGAAGAGGCAATGACATTAAATATGGGACAATGGTTAAGTGCTCCTTTTATTCTTGGAGGAATAATAATATTGCTATTATCACTAAAGTATCAATTAGGAGGAAAATTAGATATATCGAAATTAGTTCAAACAGAAAAGACAAAGAAGAAATGAAAAAACTTATATTAGTACGTCACGGAGAAAGTGAGTGGAATAAACTAAACCTATTTACAGGTTGGACAGATGTTGATTTGTCAGAAAAGGGAATGCAAGAAGCTATTGACGCAGGAAAGTCATTGAAAGAAAATGGTTTTCAACCAGAGATATGTTTTACTTCTTATTTAAAGAGAGCTGTTAAGACTTTGAATAATATTCTTGATGCTATGGATATGGATTATTTGCCTGTTGAGAAGTCATGGCGTTTAAATGAAAAACATTATGGAGCATTACAAGGACTAAATAAGGCAGAAACAGTAGAAAAGTATGGAGAAGAACAGGTATTGATGTGGAGAAGAGGTTTTGCGATTCAATCACCAGCTCTTGAAGAAAATGATAAACGTTCTCCATTGAATGAATCTCGTTATAAAGATGTAGATAAAAAAGATTTACCATTAACAGAATCGCTTCAAGATTGCATAAATCGTTTAATGCCTTACTTCAAAAATAATATCTTAAAGGCTTTTGAAACGCATGATCAAGTTATGGTTGTGGCTCATGGAAATTCATTAAGAGGAATAGTTAAAACATTAAAAGGAATGAGTGAAGATGAAATCATTGCTTTCAATATTCCAACAGGTATTCCATATATTTTTGAATTGAACGATAGGTTGGAAATGGTAAAAGATGAGTTTATTGGTGATCCAGAAACAATTAAAAAACTTATGGAAGCTGTAGCTAATCAAGGTAAGAAGAAATAAAAATTAATAGTAGCAAAATTATTATAGCTTAATATTTGCTGCTATTAATTATTTTAGTACTTTTGCATCAACAAATGTGGAAAGATTTGAATTGATTGCAACCACACAAAAAAATGCTAAACCATTTTTGATTATATCAATTCGATTTTCCATTTTGTCAGGTTATTTTATCATTTAAAAACAAAACAAAATGGCTTATTTTTTTACCTCTGAATCAGTTTCAGAAGGACACCCAGACAAAGTATCAGATCAAATTTCAGATGCACTATTAGATGAATTTTTACGCCGTGACCCAAACTCAAAAGTAGCTTGCGAAACATTAGTTACAACAGGTTTAGTTGTATTAAGTGGAGAAGTAAAATGCAATGGTTATGTTGATGTACAAGATACAGCAAGAAAAGTTATTCGCAATATAGGATACACTAAAGGCGAATATATGTTTGAAGGTAATTCTTGTGGAGTTATCTCAACAATTCATGAACAATCAGGAGACATTAATCAAGGAGTTGAAAGATCAAATCCAGAAGACCAAGGTGCAGGAGACCAAGGTATGATGTTTGGTTTTGCTTGTAGTGAAACTGAAGATTATATGCCTTTATCTTTAATTCTTTCTCATCAATTAATGTCAGAACTTGCGGAAATACGTAGAGAAGGAAAAGAAATGACTTACCTTCGTCCAGATAGTAAATCACAAGTAACAATAGAATTTGACGACAATAATAAACCAGTTGCAATAAATACAATTGTTGTATCAACTCAACATGACGACTTTGACGAAGAAGGAAAGATGTTGGCTAAAATACATAAAGACGTAAAAGATATTCTTATTCCAAGAGTTATTGCAATGCAAAAACGTCAAGATGTTAAGGATTTATTTAAGAATGATTTCACACTTCACGTTAATCCTACAGGAAAATTTGTAATTGGCGGACCTCATGGTGACACAGGTTTAACAGGAAGAAAGATTATTGTTGATACTTATGGCGGAAGAGGAGCACATGGAGGTGGAGCATTCTCAGGAAAAGACTCATCAAAAGTTGATAGAAGTGCAGCTTATGCAGTAAGACATATTGCAAAAAATATGGTAGCATCAGGATTATGTGAAGAAGTTTTAGTTCAAGTAGCTTATGCAATTGGAGTTGCAAAACCAGTAGGATTATATGTAAATACTAATGGAACCGCTAAAGTAAAAGATGAAAATGGAGAAATAATGCACGATGGTAAAATAGCAGAAAAGATAAATGAAATTTTTGACCTTCGTCCTTATGCAATAGTTCAACGTTTTGGTTTAAAGAACCCAATCTTTGCTCCAACTGCAAAATACGGACATTTTGGCAGAACTCCATACACAGATACAGTAACAATATTTGAAAATGGAGTAGAAACCACCAAAGAAGTAGGATTCTACACATGGGAAAAGTTAGACTATGTTGATAAAATAAAACAAAAGTTCAACTTATAACTTAATTCTATTATAAGAAAAGGGAGCATAAAACCAATCGTTTATGCTCCCTTATTTTTTATATTCTGTTTTACTTATTATCTTATCTCTGTTCCGTTTTCAATTTTTTGAGTAGGGGATACAAATACTAATTTTCCATCTGCATCTTCCGCCATTAAAATCATTCCTTGTGATTCAATTCCTTTTAGGGCTTTTGGTGCAAGATTAACTAAAACGGATACTTGATTACCAATAATATCTTTTGGGTCAAAGTATTCTGCTATCCCACTAACAATTGTTCTTTTATCTATTCCTGTGTCAATTGTAAGTTTTAGTAGTTTCTTTGTTTTTGCAACCTTTTCAGCTTCAATTATTGTTCCTGTACGAATATCCATTTTTGCAAAGTCATCATATTCTATATTCTCTTTTTGAGGATTTGCAACATAGTTTGTCTTTTCATTAGCTTTCTTTGTTTCAAGTAGCTTTTGAACTTGTGCTTCAATTACATCCTCTTCTATTCTTTCAAATAATAATTCAGGAGTTTCAATTCTATGACCTTCTTCTAATAAATTATCTTTTCCTGCTTCAACCCAAGGAAGTGTTTTAAGATTTAGCATTGTTTGAAGTTTCTTAGCAGTAAAAGGAAGGAATGGTTCTGCAAGTATTGCTAAGTTAGCACATATTTGAAGACTTATATTTATTGAAGTCTTTGTACGTTCAATATCTGTTTTATAAGTTTTCCAAGGTTCACATTCGGTTAAGTATTTATTACCTAAACGTGCAAGATTCATCATTTCAGAAAGAGCTTCACGGAATTTAAAATGTTCAATATTAACTCCAATTCTTTCTGGGAATGTCTTAATTTCTTCAATAGCTTGTTTGTCTAAATTGTTTAATTCTCCTATTTGTGGAACTTTTCCTTCAAAATATTTATGAGTTAAAACAATTGTACGATTAACAAAATTACCAAGTATGGCAACTAATTCGCTATTATTTCTTGTTTGAAAATCTTTCCATGTAAAGTCATTATCTTTTGTCTCTGGTGCATTAGCACAAAGTACATATTTCAAAACATCTTGCTTTCCAGGAAAGTCTTCCAAATATTCATGTAGCCAAACAGCCCAATTCCTTGATGTAGAAATTTTATCTCCTTCAAGATTTAAGAATTCATTAGCAGGAACATTGTCAGGAAGTATAAAAGAGCCTTCTGCTTTTAACATAGCAGGGAAGATTATGCAATGGAAAACAATATTATCCTTACCAATAAAATGAACTAATTTAGTATCTTTTTCTTTCCACCATTTTTCCCAATCATTTGGTTTTAATTCAATAGTGTTTGAGATATAACCGATAGGAGCATCAAACCAAACATAAAGAACCTTTCCTTCTGCTCCTTCAATAGGAACTTTAACTCCCCAATCCAAATCTCTTGTTACTGCACGTGGTTGTAATCCTTGTTCAATCCAACTCTTACATTGTCCATAAACATTAGGTTTCCATTCTTTATGCCCTTCCAATATCCACTCTCTCATAAAAGCTTCATAATCGTTTAAAGGTAAAAACCAATGCTTTGTTTTCTTTAAAACAGGTAGTGAACCACTTAGAGTAGATTTTGGATTAATTAAATCTGTTGCATTAAGAGAAGTTCCACAAGCTTCACATTGATCACCATAAGCTCTTTCATTTCCACAATGAGGACAAGTACCAGTAATATATCTATCTGCTAAGAATGCTTTTGCTTCTTCGTCATAATATTGTTCTGATGTTTGTTCAATAAACTTTCCTTCATCATATAGCTTCTTGAAATAAGCAGAAGCAGTTTTGGCATGAATGTCCGATGAGGTGCGTGAGTAAATATCAAATGAAGTTCCAAAGTCTTCAAATGACTTCTTTATTATATTGTGGTATCTATCAACAACATCTTGTGGAGTAATACCTTCTTTACGGGCTTTAATAGTAATTGGGACTCCATGTTCATCACTTCCTCCAATAAAAATAACATCTTCTCCCATAGAACGAAGATAACGTACATATATATCTGCAGGAACATAAACCCCAGCTAAGTGTCCAATATGCAAAGGTCCATTTGCATAAGGTAAAGCTGTTGTAACGGTATAGCGTTTAAACTTTTTTTCTTTATCTGTGTAAGTCATATATCTTATTTTTTTTCTTTATTATTCTCTTGTTAATCTTTTATTCCAGTAATCTTAACAATCTTGTTATTCAAACTTTCATAAATCATTTCATATTCATATCTTTCTTTCAGTCTCTCAAATGTATATTCCTCGTTAATCAAAACGTTTTCTCCTTTATTCAGAAATCTGAATTCTTTTAATACTCCTCTTTTACCTGCGATTTGAATCTTATACATATAAAAGAATACGTCTTGATTATTATCGAAATGATTATCATCAACTTGGCTAATAAATGCTATACTGTCAATTTTAATCTTATCTTTTTCAATATCTTTCATTACCTTAAATCTATTATAATAAGGCACATATTCTTGAGGCTCTTGAGGTTTATAGTTTTGTGCAATTAATGCTTTAAAAGGATGATAGAAGAAAATTATCATTAGAATAAATGGTAGTATCTTAAAGACTAATTGTTTTTTATTAAAGAGCCAAGAATGAATTTGTGAAAGAGAAATACCTATAATTATAGACATAAATGGAAGAGAAAGAATAGTGTACCAAGGAAGTTTTGTTTTAGCAGAAGAAATTATAAGTAAATAAATTGCAGCAAAAAGAAAACTAAATATAGATAGTTCTCTTAGCTTTTTGTCTTTAATAAAGAAGTTGAAAAGGAAAGCAAAGGGTAAGAACTTTATAAAGTAGGTAAAATGGTCATATCTAATAATAGGTAAATAAAATCCAAAAGGATGTTGATGACCATCTATAACTCCATTAAATCTTCCTCCAATTTCACAATCATACATAGCTTTTAAATATCCATGATCATAAGCTTCTCTCCCCAAATAATAACCACCAATAAGCAATACAAAGATACTTAAACCTATATATGTAAACTTAGATTTAATTACGCTTTTAAACTCTTTCTTATATAAGAGCCAACAAAGCAAGAAAGGCAAAGGAATAAGAGCTTGGATGCCTTTTGAAAGAGTGGCTAATGATAGTGCAATAAAGAAATAGAGTATGTATTTTCCTTTCTTTTCAAGGAAATATGTTAGAAACGAAAGAGTATAAGTAGTAACAAAAAGAGTAAGCATAGCATCATAATCACCAGTTCTGCCAGCATGATAACCAGCAATGCCTCTACAAGTTGTAGCAATTAGTGCAGAATAAAAACCCAGCCATGGTTTTCCCATTTTTCCACCAAAGAGAATTAATACAATACCCAAAAACAAAACAGCTAAGGCAGAAGGAAGACGAACAGAAGCTTCGTTAACTCCAAATAATTTAAAACAAATAACCTGACACCAGTTTACAAAAGGAGGTTTAGAACTCATATAATCTGGCTTATAATCAAAAGTAGTTACTAAATAGTTGCCAGATTTATACATCTCATAAGAATTAGCAGCATAACGACTCTCGTCCCAAGTTCTTAGTAATTGAGTTCCCAAATTAGTGAAAAGAGGGAAAAAGCTTATTACAATAAAAGCAAAAACAAGGATCCAAGTTAGTTTTATATTTGAAAGATTATTTTTCATCATTACAATATCTTATCTTAAGTATTAACTTGCAAAGGTAATAAATAAATAGAAATAATTATATATTTCTCTTAATGAGTCAATACATCTCCACAAACAAGCTTTCAATATAAATAAACAAGAAAGTTTCTCTAAAATATTTTCTTCTTAGTATTTCTTTTACATATTGCACTCAAGACATAATTGTTCCCATTTATTCATAATAATTTCACAATCATTCTTCTTAATTATTAAATACACCCCCGTAGAGACGCGATTTATCGCGTCTCCTATAATTGCGTGTGTTTTATGCCATTCGCATTCAAATTGTATTAATTAAACATAAGAAAATAATTAGACACATAAATAAATGCAAATAATTAGAATCAGACAATCAATCATATAATCAATTAGGCAATTAATCAGACGCGATAAATCGCATCTCTACAGGGGTTTGTGTATTTTATTAGTTATTCAATCTCTTTGTTGTCTTGTTCTTGTTGTTCTTGGAGTTTTCTTTCTTCTTCACGTAGCATTTTGCGGGTTATGTAGCCTTTGGGTGGTGGTGGTTCTTTTTCGTATTTCATTGCTTTTAGTTTGGTTACTAATTTTTTATCTGGGCGGAAGGTTACTTTGCTGAAACTAACTTCTTTTGGGGTTATTTCTGAGGGTGTACCGTAGCCTTTGCTTTTTACTGCTACTCCAAATGTCCCTATTTTATCGAGTTTAATATTATAGCCATGCGATAATTTATCTCCCATTACATTGGAGAGTTCAATTAGGACTGGGATTATTGTGCTTTCTTTCACAATGCTTCTTTGCCCTATTTCTTGGGCTAATTCTTCTATTCCTAACAAACGGTTTGATTTTGCTACTGCAAAATATTTTTCTTCTGATTTTCCATTTTTCTGGAATTTCTTTTTGTAGGTTCTGTAACGATACGACATAATTCTTTTTTATTTAGGTTATTATTGTTTTGTTTTTTCTTGTTTTGGGTATGGAGGTTGGTTTAATTAGTAATGAATAAGTAGTATTTCTAATTTAAAGCTATGTTCTCAGAATTAATCAAGCTCTTTTTCTTATTAATCAAGATATAATTCTAATAAAACCTTGTTTTGATCTAACAAATCAAGCTTTTTATATCACTATGGTATATACCATAACACTATTACGGTGTACACCGTAGCACCATTACGGTCTATACCTTAGGGCTTCTTGGGTGTACACCGTAAATATTTGTACAAAGATATGTATTTTATGATAAGGAAAGAAACTTTTTGATTGGTTTCTTTATATGAAGCGTTTATAATGCGTTATTTACGTGATGCAAATATACGAAATATATCTGAGATAAGGTGTAAAAAATAGACTATTTTTTGGGTTTTAGCCCAAAATTTAAAAGTCCTTTAACTTTGATTGAATGGCTGAATAAGAATATTATTTTAGGATAAGTTCAGTTATGTTTTCGACATGTTGTGTGTGTGGAAACATATCAACTGGCTGTATTCTTCCTACCTCATATTTCTCTGAAAGTAATTGTATATCTCTTGCTTGGGTTGCTGGATTACAACTTATATAGATTATTTTTTTTGCTTCTATATTTAATATTTGTTCTATTACATTTTGTGCCATTCCTGCTCTTGGAGGGTCTGTTATTATTATGTCAGGTTTACCATTTTCTTTTACAAAGTCTTCTGTTAATACCTTTGACATATCTCCTGCATAGAAAACGGTATTGGTTAAGTTGTTTTCTTGTGAATTTATTCTTGCATCTTTTATAGAATCTTCAACAGATTCTATTCCTACAACTTTTTTTACATAAGGAGCTATAAAGTCTGCTATAGTTCCTGTTCCTGTGTAAAGGTCGTAAACTATTTTGTCTTCTTTTAGTTCTGCAAATTCTGCTGCCTTACTATATAAAATATATGCTTGTTCTGGATTTGTTTGGTAGAAAGATTTTGGTCCTATCTTGAATTTTAGGTTTTCTCTATCTCCTTTGAACGAAGGCATATATTCAATTATATGGTCTTTACCCTTGAAACATTTTATGTCTTGGTCAAAAAGAGTGTCATTGAATTTTTCATTTACAGCATACATCAATGAAGTAATTTCAGGAAATTGATTTGCTATTGTTTCAAGCATTGATTCTATTTCTTCTCTATCTTCTGCAAAGACAACGATTAGCATTAATTCATCGTGAGAAGTTGAACGAATGACAATATTACGAAGGAAACCATTATGCTCTCTAATATCGTAGTAGCTTAAATCGTTCTTTTCTGCATATTCTCTAATAAAGTTACGAATTAGGTTTGAAGGCTCTCTTTGTAGGGCACAATACTGAATATCTAATACTTTCTCGAAGAAACCAGCAACATGGAATCCAAATCCTTTGCGAGATGAATTAGGCTCAAGTGTTTTTATATCTTCTTCGGTAAACCAACGTTTTGTTGAAAAAGTGTATTCTAATTTATTACGATAAAAGAATTGTTCTTTTGAGCCAATTATTTTTTCAGCATTAGAACAATCAATATGTCCTATTCGCTCAAGATTATCAATTGTTTGTTTGTTCTTGTAAAATAATTGATACTCATACTTCATTGTTTGCCATTTACATCCTCCACAAATTCCGAAATGAGGACATTTAGCTTCTATTCTTTTATCTGAAAGCTTATGAAAATAAATTGCTTTACCTTGAGCAAAAGTTTTTTTCTTTTTTATTATTTGTATATCAATAATATCACCTGGAACAACAAAAGGAATAAAAATAACAAGGTCATTAACTTTTGCAATAGCATTACCTTCGGAGGCAGCTTCAAGAACTTCAACGTTTTCAATGATTTCTTGTTTCTTTTGTCTATTTGGTTTCATTGGGGAATATTAATTGATTGAAATAAAAAAGAAGCATTGCTTGTCTTTACAACAATGCTTCTTGTAATATCTCTAAATAAAGAATAAATTCTATCTTTCGTCAGAAACAGTAAGCTTCTTTCTTCCGTTACGACGACGATTTGCTAACAATCTACGACCATTTGCTGACGCCATTCTTGTTCTGAATCCGTGTTTATTTACTCTTTTTCTGCGTGAAGGTTGGAATGTTCTTTTCATCTTGATTTCATTTTTTTTCGGATTGCAAAAGTACAACATTTTTTTTATTGAGCAAATATATTGAGTCTTTTTTTTATTTTCTTCGTTTCTTTTTTAGCAATTCAAAAGATTGATTTATATTTGCAATCTCAAATAGAGAGAAATTAATAAAGAAAAATAGTCTAAACGTAAATAATGGATAGGAACTTTATAAATAAATTGATGCAGATAAAGGATAATGAATTTGATTTTCAGATTCAATTTGACTTATCTCGCACAATAGAAAAGTATCCTTATTTTTCATTGCTATACATTTACAAAGCAAAATGTGCAAAAGCACTTAGTCATAATTTTCAACAATCTTTATCCTTAGCATCTGCTTATTCTCCAGATAGAAAACATTTAAAGGAGATAATGGAAAATGAAGGAACTATACAATTCAATATAAACACTAACTCATCGATGAAAAATATTGATATAATCAATGCAAAGATAGAGGAGTTAAAGAAAATATATTTAAAGGATGCACAAAATGGAGGGAATGTTATTGAAAGTCGCCATGATATTATTAAAGAAATAGACTCTTATACAGAACCTGATATCTCAAGTAATCCAAGTAAAGAAGAATTAGTTGAAAGATTTTTGCAGATAGAAAACCCGAAAGTAAATAATCTTGAAATTGAAAAAGAGAGTGTAAGTGTTAATGAGGTTGTTAAAAAAAGTGTTGAAGATGAATTTAAAATAGTAACGGAAACAATGGCTCGAATTTATTTTAAACAAGGGCATAAGGATAAGGCAATAAAAATTTATAGACAATTAATTTTGGCTAATCCAGAAAAAAGTATTTACTTTGCAACGCAAATTCAGAAAATAGAAGATAATAAATAAGTAAAAAAAGAAAGATATTATGTTTGTAGTTATTTCAATTTTAATATTAATAGTATGTTTGTTCTTAGCACTAATAGTATTAGTACAAAATAGTAAAGGTGGTGGTTTGGCAGCAAGTTTCCAATCCCAAAGTCAAATAATGGGAGTAAGAAAGACAGCAGATTTTCTTGAAAAAGCATCTTGGGGATTAGCTATTGCTTTATTAGTTCTTTGTTTAGCTGCAAGTGCAGTTATGCCAGGAAGAAATGTAGGCGGAGCTAACGGAACGGAATTAAATCCAAATGCAGTTAAGACAACTGTTCCAACTCATACTGCACCAGTAGCCCCATCTCAAACTCCGATAAAACAATAAATTTAATAATTTATTTTTTCATAATTTGGTTTTTAAAAGAGTCGTCTTTATTGATGGCTCTTTTTTTGTATTACATAATAATGTCACAATGCTGACGTTTTGTCAGAAATTATATGTTTTTTTTATTGTGGCACATTTTTCGCCATAATCAAAGAACAAGAATTTAAATAAACAAGTAAATAAAATTCACAATAAGTAATTAACAACTAAAAAGGAAAAGAATTATGGTAAAGATTAATGTAAAACCCTTAGCTGATAGAGTTTTGGTAAAACCAGCAGAAGCAGAAACAAAAACTGCAGCAGGAATTATTATCCCTGACACAGCAAAAGAAAAACCAATGAAAGGTGAAGTAATTGCAATAGGTGTAGGAAAAAAAGACGAGCCAATGACAGTGAAAGTTGGTGATTTAGTTCTTTATGGTAAATACTCTGGAACTGAAATTAACATTGAAGGAAACGATTATTTGATTATGAGAGAAAGCGATATTTACGCTATTCTTTAATTCGACTAAATTAAGATTATTAACTCAAAAAAATACAAACAAAATGGCAAAAGATATTTTATATAATGTAGAAGCACGTGAACAATTACGTTTAGGTGTTAATGCTTTGGCAAATGCAGTAAAGGTAACATTAGGACCAAAAGGCAGAAATGTTTTAATCGATAAGAAATTTGGTGCTCCTCATATCACAAAAGATGGAGTAACAGTTGCAAAAGAAATTGAACTAAAAGATCCTATCCAAAATATGGGAGCTCAATTGGTAAAAGAAGTTGCATCAAAGACAGCAGACCAAGCAGGAGATGGAACAACAACAGCAACAGTTCTTGCTCAAGCAATTGTTAATGCAGGAATAAAGAATGTTACAGCAGGAGCAAATCCAATGGACTTGAAACGTGGAATAGATAAAGCTGTTACAGCAGTAATAGCAGACCTAAAGAAACAATCACGTGAAATTGGTGAAGCAAAAGAAAAGATAGAACAAATTGCAACAATATCAGCAAATAACGATTCTTTCATAGGTAAGAAAATTGCTGAAGCAATGGAAAGAGTAAAAAAAGAAGGTGTTATTACAATTGAAGAAGCAAAAGGTGTTGAAACAGAAGTAAAGGTTGTTGAAGGAATGCAATTCGATAGAGGATACCTTTCTCCATACTTTGTTACAGATACAGAAAAAATGGAAGTAGTTTATGAAAATCCATTTATCTTAATCTACGACAAGAAGATTTCTAATATGAAAGAATTTCTTCCTGTATTAGAAAAAGTAGTACAAACAGGTCGTCCATTACTTATAATAGCTGAAGATTTAGATGGTGAAGCAATTGCAACATTAATAGTAAACCGTTTAAGAGGAAATTTAAAGATAGTTGCTGTTAAGGCTCCTGGATTTGGTGATAGAAGAAAAGAAATGCTTGAAGATATAGCAATTTTAACTGGAGGTGTAGTTATCTCAGAAGAAAAAGGCTATAAATTAGAAGATGCTTCTTTAGAAATGTTAGGAACAGCAGATAAAATAACAATTGATAAAGATAACACAACAATTGTTTCAGGTCATGGCGAAAAAGCAATGATTCAAGCAAGAGTAAACCAATTAAAAACTCAAATAGAAAAGACTACATCAGACTACGATAGAGAAAAACTTCAAGAAAGACTTGCTAAATTAGCAGGAGGAGTAGCTGTAATTTATGTAGGAGCAGCATCAGAAATTGAAATGAAAGAAAAGAAAGACCGTTTCGATGATGCACTTCATGCAACAAGAGCTGCAATTGAAGAAGGAATTATACCAGGAGGTGGAGTTGCTTACCTTCGTTCAATAGATTCATTAGAAAAATTAAAAGGTGAAAATGAAGACGAAGATACAGGTATTCAAATAGTACGTCGTGCATTAGAAGAACCTCTACGTCAAATAGTAGAAAATGCAGGTTTGGAAGGAAGTGTTATTGTAAATAAAGTAAAAGAACTAAAAGGCGATAATGGTTTCAATGCAAGAACAGAAGTATATGAAGACTTACATAAATCAGGAGTAATAGACCCAACAAAAGTTGCACGTATTGCACTTGAAAACGCAGCATCAATAGCAAGTATGATACTTACAACAGAATGCGTATTATCAGAAATAAAAGAAGAAATGCCAGCAATGCCACAAGCTCCAGGAATGGGCGGCATGGGTGGAATGTACTAATAATAACTATTTGGAACAGTCAAGCTCCCTTTTCGAAGGGAGCTTTTTGTATTTGTAGAAAAAATAATATCTTTGCAATCCAATAATCCAATAAAATAAGAATAAAATGATACAAAGAATTCAAACATTATGGTTAGCATTTGTAATAATTATAACAGCAGCTACATTCTTTTTCCCAATAGTTGATTTTAGCTTTGACTTTAAAGGGATGCATCAACTTGAACACTACGGACTGTTATTAAACGACAAATCACCCGATAGTATACAATTAGTACAAACAACCCCTGCATGGAGTCTAATATTTACACAATTAGGAATATCATTAATAGCCTTAGTTACAATATTACTATATAAAAGACGTGAATTGCAATTAAAATTCGCAGCAGGAGGAATTTTATTAATAACAATTTATATAGCATACCTTCTATTTATTAAGATAGATGGATTAGAAAAAGAAATTACAGCTCTTTATTCAGCTCCAATAGTAATATATAACAAGATATCGATAAGCTTTCCAATACTTCAATTACTACTAATGATATTAGCCCAAAGAGCAATAAGAAAAGATGAACGTTTAGTACGCTCATCAGATAGACTAAGATAAAACCTTAATAAAAAGAAAGTTTAGATACCTAAACGAATGGCATTGTTTACTCAAAACAGTGCCATTTTTTTTATTAATTCAAAATCCACTTTGTTTCACTTAATTTCTTTTCATATTAATTAATAAAACATTCGCTATCTATTTTTAATTTAGCCAATAGGTCTTGTGTTTTAAGAGTTAGATAGTGAGTTAATAATATTTAGATAGGCTTTTTTTGACCTAAGATAGGAAGTTAGCACTCTAAGATCAAGTGTTGGTACTCCAAGATGGGAAGTTGATGGATAAAAAAGTAGCTTTTTCGATCCCAAAAAGCCCCTTTTTTGATATAGAAAAGTCGCTTTTTGGGGTACCAAGACTTGATCTTGGAGTACCAAGACTTGATGTTAGAGTATCAACACTTGATCTTGTAGCAAAAACATAGGATAATTTTTGAAAATATGGCTATAAAATATTTAAAATTAAAGAGAAACACTATTAAAGGTGTGTCACAAGATAAATATATTGCTACAATTGTAGGAGGATACAAATATAGACCTTCAAAAAAAGGTGAAAATGACAGAAAAATACTTTTAGCAGAGGAAAGGAGATATTAAGATTCTCTTTTCTTTCAACTAAAAGGTGATGCATTTATTTTTGTGAGGGATTTTTGTGGTTATAGTTACCCCGAAGAATTGATACCAATCGGTTGTTTGAGGATTACCTCTCATTGTGCCACCTGCATTATAGGTAAGTGGTAGGATTTCATTAGTTCGGTCAGCTGCTGTTGCTGCAACTTCTCCGCTCCAGGCTGCTAATGTTGATCTGTCAACATAATTCTTGCTTACGTCATCAATATAGTCGGTAAATGTCATTCTCAATCCCCATTCCAAACCAATACATACAAACTTGCTTAGGCTAACTTTAAGACCTAAACCAAAAGGTACAGATATTTGAGTAAGAGAATATGGCTTGTCATATCCATCCATTCCTTGACCTTCTGTATTTAATGGTTGCAATTCTACCCATTCTCTTTCGTAAGTTAGTGGATTAAGGATTTCTGCTTTAGGGTTCATAAAGAATACTCCAATGCCTGCAAAAATATAAGGTGTTATTCTGTGTTTCTTACTTCCAGTTTGATAGTCAAAGAAGTTAAATTCACAAGTTGCGGCAAGTTCGTTTATTTTTGATTCAAAGCTTAGGTTACGAATATTATTAAAGTGAGAATCTTCAGCCTTTACACTTCCAAACATAGCACTTGCCTTAATAACCCAACGAGGATTAAAATTATATCTGTAAATCAAGCCATACATTAGTCTAGTGCCATATAAATTATATTTAGGGTTGATATCCCCAATATAGTTTCCTCCTCCAAAGGTAATACCCATCTCTGAGTTTTTAAGAAATTGAGAGAAGGCAGGCATGGAGACCAATGCAAATAGAGTTATAATTAAAAACCGTTTCATCTTCTAATGATTTATTTGATGCAAAAGTAATAAAATTTCTTCAAATATTCCTTAGCCTTGTTTAGAGTATTCCATTATCTCAAGGTCTTTTGGTTTATCTCCATCAATATAAAAACGTACTAATGTGCTTACTTGGTGGAATCCATAATGTCCTGCTGCACCTGGATTAATATGTAAGAGATTGAATTTCTTATCATATATAACTTTTAATATATGGCTATGACCTGAGATAAATATATTTGGTTTTTCTATTGTAAGCAATTCTTTTATTCCTTTCTCATAATGATTTGGATAACCTCCAATATGAGTCATCATTATTTTTGTGTCTTCGATTTTAAAGGTTTCTATCCTTTTTATTTGAGAGTATATTTCATAGCTGTCAATATTTCCAAAAACGGCAATGGTTGGTTTGAAATTTCTTAATTCATCCAATACATCAGTTGAACCTAAATCGCCTGCATGTAAGATAATATCCACGTTTTCAAAGAAAGTATAGACTTGTTTTGGGACAATGCCGTGTGTGTCTGATAGTACTCCAATTCTTTTCATCAATAAATTATTCTTATTAGTTTTGCAAATGTACCAATTAAATATATTTTTTTCGGATATTTGCAGATTAAATCATTAAATCAAAACTATGTTACAACGATTCTACGCTTACATTTCTATTTTCTTCTCTATGCTTTTTTGGGGAATGAGTTTTATTTGGACTAAAGAGCTATTAGATGCTGGCTTTTCTCCAATTATTATCATTACCCTTAGATTATTAATATCGTCTATATTGCTTTTTGTGATATTTAAAACAGCAAGCAAATTAGATAAAATAGATAAGAAAGACTATAAGCTTTTTCTCTTGCTTGCTTTTTTTGAACCTTTTCTTTATTTCTTTGGAGAAAATTGGGGATTGGAATTTGTTGATGCGAGCTTGGGGTCAATAATTATATCTACAATTCCTGTCTTTGTGCCTTTTGGATTATACTTGTTTAATAAAGAAGCTTTGCGTTGGCAGATAATTATTGGGGTTCTTCTTACTATGGTTGGTCTAGGGTTTATGACAATATCTCCAGAAATGACCTTAAATGTGAGTGGAAGAGGAATAAGCTTGATGTTTTTAGCTGTATTTTCTGCGGTTTCCTATAGTGTTGTACTATCGAAGGTTATAAATAAATATGAAGCAATAACCATAACTACAACTCAAAATATAATAGGAGTTGTTTACTATTTGCCATTATTCTTTGTTTTTGAATTTAAACACTTCCAATCACTAACATTTAACTTTGAAACACTCTATCCTTTATTTGCACTTGCAATACTTTGTTCATCAGTAGCCTTTATCTGTTATTCTTATTCAGCAAAGAGATTAACAATTGCAAAGACAACAGTGTTTACAAATGCAGTGCCTATAGTAACTATATTATTTGTGGTTATGATGGGAAAAGAATTATTGACAGAAAACAAAGTAATAGGAATGTTTATAGTAATCTTAGGAGTATTCCTAAGTCAAATAAACTTTAAGAGAAAGAAATTAAAAGAAATAGAATTATGAAAGTAAAAGTTGGTTTAGTGCAAGTATCTTGCGTAAAAGACAAAGAAGAAAACATTAAAAAGACTATTGGAAATATTCGCATTGCAGCAAAGAAAGGAGCAAATATAGTTTGCCTTCAAGAACTCTTTGCTTCATTATATTTTTGCGATATTGAGGATTATGATAATTTCAATTTAGCAGAGCAAATACCATCAGTAAATACAGAGCGTTTTCAAACCCTTGCAAAAGAACTTGGAATAGTTATTATTGCTTCAATGTTTGAAAAGAAAGCACAAGGATTATATTTTAATACAACAGCAGTTATTGATGCTGATGGAAAATATCTTGGGAAATATAGAAAGATGCATATTCCTGATGACCCAGGCTTTTATGAAAAGTTTTATTTCACTCCAGGAGATTTAGGATACAAAGTGTTTGAAACAAAATATGGAAAGATAGGAGTGTTGATTTGTTGGGACCAATGGTATCCAGAAGCAAGCCGTATTACAGCACTTATGGGAGCAGAGATATTATTTTATCCAACAGCAATTGGTTGGGCTTTAAATCAAGATGAAGAAACAAATAAAGAACAATATAATGCTTGGCAAACAATACAACGTTCACATGCAGTTGCAAATGGTGTTCATACTGTTTCTGTAAATAGGACAGGAATAGAAGGAGAAATGCAGTTTTGGGGAGGAAGTTTTGTGTCAAATCCATTTGGAACAATACTTTATCAAGCCCCTCACTTAGAAGAAGACATTAAGGTTGTAGAATTAGACTTAGCCAAAACCGACCATTATAGAGTACATTGGCCTTTTTTAAGAGATAGAAGAATAGATTCTTATCAACCAATAACAAAAAGATATATAGATAACGAATAAACAACCCGTAGAGACGCGATTTATCGCGTCTGATTATCGTGTCTAATTATAATATTATATCAATAACGAAATGAGAATTTAAAAATGAATACACCAAAAGAATTAGGATATAGTTTTCCAGCAGAATGGCATAAACACGAAAGCACTTGGCTTTCTTACCCTCATAATGAGAATTCTTGGCCAGATAAGATACATACAATATTCCCTTTCTATAATCTTTTTATAAAAGAACTTGCAAAGAATGAGATAGTTAATATCAATATTCTTAACCAAGAGATGAATGATAGGGTTAAGGCAGAATTAATTGCTTTAAATGTCAATATGTCAAATATTCGTTTCCATAATTTCCTAACAAATGATGCTTGGTGCAGAGATCATGGTCCTGCTTTTTTGATTAATGAAAAAGAAGGAAAGAAAGCAATTGTGGATTGGAATTATAATGCTTGGGGAGGAAAATATCCCTCTGAATTAGATGATAAGATACCTTCATTAATTGCAAATGAATTAGGATTGGAAATATTTAAAGGTGGAATTGTTATGGAAGGAGGTTCTGTTGATTTTAATGGAAAAGGAACTCTTCTTACAACCACATCTTGTCTTTTGAATGAAAATAGAAATCCTAATCTTAACCAAGCGGAGATAGAAGAAAGATTAATAAATTATTATGGTGTTGAGAATGTTATTTGGCTTGGAGATGGAATAGAGGGGGATGATACAGATGGACATGTTGATGATATAACTCGTTTTGTTAATGAAGATACTGTAATTACTGTGGTTGAAGAAAATAAACAAGATGAGAATTATACTCCTCTTCAAGAAAATTTAAAACTACTCTCAAAATCAAGATTAGAAAATGGTAAACAAATAAATATTATTGAACTTCCAATGCCAGAAAAATTTATTTGGGAAGACCAGCGTCTTCCAGCTTCTTATGCTAATTTCTATATTGCAAATGGCAGTGTTATTGTTCCCGTTTTTAATTCCAAGAACGATAATAGAGCAATTTATACACTTGAAGAGTGTTTTAAAGATAGAAAAGTAATAGGAATTGATTCAACAGAAATAATATGGGGATTAGGTTCGTTCCATTGTCTTAGTCAACAAGAACCAAAATTATAAAATTACTATAGGAGGAAAATATATGAAAAAGTTAGTTTTCTTATTTTTGTTTATTGCTTGTTCTTTTATGAGCTTTGCACAACAAGATGTATTGATGCAAAATTTAATTAGAAAATATGATACTATTTCTGAGTTGAAAGATTTAAAGACGTCTAATCTTTATTCTTTTACAACAAAAGGTAAGATAGGTTTGGCAAATATAATGGGTAAATTAGTTTATGAACCTTATTTTGAAAGCATATCTATTTATAATGTTCAAGATGATGTTTATATAAAAGGTAAAATGCCTAGTGGTAAGACAGCTCTATTAAATGCAGATGGATTAGTTTTGTTTCAACCTTATTATGAAGATCTATTTATAATAGGAGATGAGCTTGTGCTTACTAAGCAAAAAGGAAAATATGGAATGGCAAATTTGGATGGATTAGGTTATCTTTATCCTGAATTTGATACTATTAAGGTAATGATTGATGAAGATACTTTCTTTGTTGCAAATATGGGCGAAAAAAATATGGTATTCAACACTCATAGCGAAGTAGTGAAATATTTTGATAAAGATACAGTAATCACTTTTTTGGAAGCAGAAAATCCTTCGTTATTACCTTTTAATTGGATTATTGAGCCTAAATGTGAGGTGGTTAAGTATATAGGTGGCGATAATTTTTATATGAGGGAAGGTGAAAACACTAAGATAATAAACAAGAAAGGTGAAGAGGTAGAGCCTAAGAAAATGATGATTGATTCAAAAAGTGTTGTTAATTTTGATTGGTCAAGAATTTTATTTAGAAGAAATGTTCTTATTGGAATGGCAGACTATGATGGAAAGGTTATAGTTGATCCTGCTTATGAGGATATGAGTGTTGTTATAGAAGATGAGATTTATTCTTATAAATTAAATGAGAAATGGGGATTAATTGATAGATATGGTAAGATTATAACCCAAGCACAATTTGAAGGGTTTAGTGTTGTAACTTATCATGGAGCTAAATATATTAAAACAACTAATTCAAGTAATAAAACAGCTCTTTTAAATAGGAGAGGAAGACCGATTATTCAAGCATATTATGAAGATATAGAACCAGCAAATGAAGAGGGTTTCTATAATCAAATTCAAAATGGAGGAAAAGGATTAATAAGTAAAGAAGGCATAATGTATGTATATCCAGAATATGATGAAGTGAAAGTATATTTAGGACAAGATACATTTTTTGTGGCTCGTAGGAATAGTCGTTATACTGTTTTTGGGACAAAAGGAGAAAAAGTATATGATGGATTAAATTCAATATTAGATATTAAAGATTCAAGCATAACATATCTTGAAAATAACATACTAAAACGAGCAGTAATTAAAGACAATAAGATATTCCCAAATCCAAAAACAATAAATGTAAAATATAAAGCCTTCGGAGAAGTATTTGATTCAATAATAATAGTAAAAGACTCAAAAGGTTGGACTTATGCAAACAAGAAAACATTTAAACCATTAACAGAGAAACGTTTCGATTTTATTACTCCAATAACAAAAGGATACTCTTTTGTGGTAGAAGGCAAAGAATTAAATATAATAGATAGAAACTTTAATACAGTATTTACCGTTATAAGCAAAGGACTTGTTCAAGCAGAATTAGAACAAATGGCAACTCTTCTACAATATGCCTACAAACAAGGAATGAGTTATCAATACATAAGAAAAGACGATAAATACGGAATTTTTAGACTTAAAGCAATAAAAGAAGTAAGAATTAAAAAATAGAAACAATGAAAAAAATATTATTATTAGTAGCAGCAATATCATTATCATCTTGCTCTACTTTATATAAATCATATCCTATTTCTGATATCCCAAAGGATAATGATAAGACAACAATATATTATAACATACCACAAACTGAAGTAGTATTTGAAGTAAAGGTAAACAAAACAATATGTCAAAAGGGAATATTTGCCAATCAAAGCAACTTACTTGGATTGAAAAATGTTATAACAAGCGATGAAGTAAAATATTCAGTAAAAGATATTAAGATTACTTCACGAGAAGTAGAAGATCCAGACCAACAATACGCACTATTATTAAATGATAACAAAGTAAAAGTAACTAAATCGGAAATTGGAACATTAACCCAAATATTTAAACAAGGTGGGAAATATGGCAAATTAATAGATTTAAGCAATAGAATGCTTAGAGTTGATGGCTTAGAACATAAACACAATGAACATTTTAATAACTCAACAACAACACAACCACAACAAACGCAACAACTTTTCCAAACAAAACAAATCTTTGAATCACGTCTTCAAGAAAAAGGAATGTTAGAAAAAACAAACCTAACAGCAGAAGAAGTAGTGAAAAAAATAGAACAACTAAGAGAAAAACAAATAGATATACTTTCAGGAAGTATTGATGGCACATATATGAATACTACAGTAGACTTTATGTACAAACAATTAGATGAAATAATTGATGGTTATGTGTCTTTATTCACAGGAACAGAAACAACAGTAGAAGAAACCTCCTATTATACGTTAAATCCAAAGAAACCAATTATATCCGAAGAAGACCTAATACTAAAACTTACAGACTCCCCAATGCCATTATTAGCACGCTTTCACACAAGAGATGTAGCAAAAGAAATAATGATGTCAGGTTCAGAAAACGCTAAAAGTAACTCAGTAAAAGCTATAAGTGATAGCCCAAAAGTTATTACACTAAAAGAAAAGTCAGAAGGAATAAATGGAGTATATTATTCAATTCCAGAAAGGGTAGAAGTAAGTGTTGAAACTCCAAATAAAACATATAGAAAACCTTTAGAACTAGTACAATACGGTGCAATAAAAACCTTTAATTCCAAAAAATACGATATAGAATTTGATTCCAAAACAGGAGCAATAAAAAGTATATCAAGTATATAAAAATTGGTATTAATTTATAATTGTATGGGGCAGGGTTTATCTCTGCCCCATATTTTTATTTCCAAAATTAAAGCAAGTATATTTCCAGAAAGAGTTTATATAATTAGCAAAAGGAGACCATTGCAAAAGTGGTGATGCCCTCTAATAAAAAAAAATAGTTTTAATATCTTTGGGTAAATCCCCCGCCGCTTGAGGCGAAAATTGTACTTTTGTTTCATTGTTATTATATCAAAAGGTTGCCCAATTATCGCTTTTCTGGTGAAACTTATGATACCCCATCTGCTTGCGGCGGGGGTTATTCATTTTGATCGAAAAATACTTCTTTGATTTTTCTATTATCTGATGCAATATCTGCAAAACTTGTGCTTTCTATCTTATTCATAATGCAAAGATAATAAAGATATATGGCACAACTATCAGTTTGTCCGTATTTAATACTAATTTTACCTTGCAACGGTCTCAGAAAATAGAATTTGATACCAATAATTTAGAATCAAATTACAATACCACCAAGGTGTTGATCCTGTCTTTGGATTCTATAAATTCAAATAAAAAACCTAAAACACTTGCATATAGAAAAATATGTTGTATCTTTGTACCCGTAAAATTAACTCAATTTAAACGCAATAAAAAAGAAAAATAGTATGAAAAAAATATTGATGTTATTAGTAATTGCTATCGTTGGTGTATCTTGCATCTCGGAAGATATGAATAGCACAAAATTAGATTTACAACGTATTGACCCATTTGTTGAAAAAATGGCTCCAGTTCAGGAAGGCATGAAAACTGTAATTTCTGTTGATGGTCAAGTAATATGTGAAACTACAATTGAGATGCCTTATTTAGTTCCAAAAGGCAAAACAGCAACCATAGAATATCAACCTGTAACAAAAGACGGTTATCAAAATGGTGGTTATGCAACTCACCAATTTATGGCTATGTTTGAAGACACAAGAAATGGTGATAATGACTATAATGATTTTGTTTGTTATATTACAGTTAAGGATGAAATTACAGGCACATGGAATTCTCAAACCAACAAAAATGATATTGTTGATAGATTAACAGTTTATGTTCAACCTCTTGCATTAGGTGCAACAAAGAGTTTCCAATTTGGAATAAAATTCCCTAATAATGAAATATGGACAGCAGCTCCAAATTCTGTAAGAGCAGATTTCTTTGATGGAAGAACAGGATTTATTAATGTTGATTCTGTTGGCTGGCCATTGCCTACTACCTATTTTTTAGGTGGAGATATTAACCATATTAAACGTCATAAGACACAAGCTTTTGCAGTAGATTCATGGAATTATTATCAACAAAGAGTTAATCCATTTATTGTTTTAAATTCTGGTGATACAATTTATTTGGCTATTTATAATCATACATTAGAACAAACTAATTATAATAATATTGTTAGCCAAAAAGGGTATCCTTTCGGAATGGCATTGCCAAAAACTCCTTGGTCATTAGAAACTATTCCAATGGCTGATGCTTACCCTAATTTTACTTCATGGTTATTAGGTAATAGCACTACATTTAGTCTTAATTTTAATGCAACAAAAGTTATACTTCAATCTGTTGAAGAGGGTCAAGTTTTAGGAAATCCAGAAGGTCTTAATTGGGGATCAAATTTAAAGTAATTAAAATAATATAAATTGATTCGCTTTAAAGCCCTAATAGAAAAATAAAAATCTATTAGGGCTTTTTTGACCTGTATTTGTATTTTGTTATCGTAATATTAGTTATTTTAAGTATTAATAAAAAAGGTGGTATCATGAAAAAGATATTTTTATTATTAATCATTGCTATTTTTAGTGTTTCTTGTATTTCAAACTTTGATTTCAATCCTTTTGATATTTCTAATCTTGACCCTTATATTGAAAAAACAGCTCCTATAAAGCAAGATACTATAACTATTATTATGGCAGATTCTATAGAAATATGTAGGACAACAGTACCTCTTAATTATCTTTTCCCAAAAGGCGCTAACGAAACCATAAAGTATATTCCCAATGATTCAAAAAATTATATGAATGGTGGTTATGATACTTATCACTTTACAGCTTGTTTTGAAGACACTAAAAACGGAGATAACGACTATAATGACTTTGTTTGTTTTATTACAACAACAAAGGCTCAAGACTGGTCCGACTGGCAAAATCCTAAAGTAACTATTACTGTTTATGTTCAACCTCTTGCTCTTGGGGCCACAAAACAACTTCAATTTGGAATATATTTTCCAAATGGCAATCGTTGGCTTGCAACAGATGATATTAGAAGAGATTTTTTTGATGGCACTCTTGGATTTATTAATACCGCTCCCGTAACTTGGAGTACACCTATAAGCAGTTTATTTCTCACAAAAGACACAAGTCATATAATGAGTCATTCAATAATTCTTCCTATAGGCGGTAGTTCTTCTCAAAGAATAAATCCATTCATTATTACTCAAGATGATACAATATATTTAGCTCTTGAAAAACATAATGATGAATTATTCGATTATGGTTATATGGTTGGACACTCTGGCTATCCTTATGGGATTGCTATTGATGGTTCTTTTCGCTACCCTTATGAAAAAATAAATATTGCTACTTGCTATCCAAAATTTACAAATTGGCTCGAAGGGAAAAATAATAATATAAGTAAAAACAATTATGTTTCAAGCAATGTTTTCTTAAGAATAGAAGACCTTATTTTGTACAATCCCAATCAACTTAATTGGGGTAATTAAAATACTTTCAAAATTATTATCTTAAGAAATATCCTCTTGATTATCTTTTTGTATGATAAAATTAATTAAAGCATCAGCAAAAAGGTATATACTTATACTATTTTTTCGTATTTTTGCATCTTAATATAAGTCATTTACGTACAAACATAGAAAACGATGAATAAAAGGATTTTAATACTTGATGATAAAGAAGCTATCGCTAAAATCTTATCTATGTATCTTGGTCAGGAACATGAAATTATATGGTTTGATAATCCCCAAAAAGGAATTGAATGGTTAGACCAAGGTAATAGACCAGACTTAATTATTACGGATTTAAATATGCCTATTATGAGTGGTGAGAAATTTTTAGAGTATATAAAAGGCAATCAACATTATAAAGATATTAAGATTATTATTCTATCAAGCAACGATAGCACAAGTGAAAAAATTCGTCTTTTGGAATTGGGAGCTAATGATTATGTTATAAAACCTTTTAACCCTATTGAACTTAATGTTAGAGTAAAAAAATTATTATAAAAACACATGGTGATATTTAATAAAAACAGTAATAATTCTTTGAAGCTGTTTAAACTCCCACGGTGGAAAAGATTATTTGATATTATATTTTCTATTATTTCTATTATTCTACTTAGTCCAATATTTATTATAGTGTCTATTGCTATTTGGGTTGAAGATAGAGGTAAAGTTTGTTATTGTCAAAAAAGAACTGGGAGTAATTTTAAAATTTTTAAGTTTATTAAGTTTCGTTCCATGTTTATGGATGCCGATAAAAGACTTAAAGAATTTGCAACGCTGAATCAATATCAAATTGTAAACGAAGAAGAAAAACAGGTGGAATTTCATAATATTTCTGTTTCAGATAATGGGATTCTAATTGATGACAATATTCTTGTTGGTGATGATACTATTATTGATAATAAAAAAGTTAATGATAATGATTTATTATTTGGAGATGATTATTCTGTAGTTGCTAATGATTTTGCTTTGTTTCAAAAGAGTAAAAAAGACAATAGTTTTCAAAAATTAGAAGGAGACCCACGTATAACAAAAGTTGGTAGAATAATAAGAAAATATAGCATTGATGAATTACCTCAATTATTTAATATTCTAAAGGGTGATATGTCTGTTGTCGGAAATCGTCCGCTTCCACTTTATGAAGCAGAATTATTAACTGATGATAATAGTATTGAACGTTTTTTAGCACCTGCTGGACTAACAGGGCTATGGCAAGTTGAAAAGAGAGGTGATGCAGGAAAATTATCAGCAGAAGAAAGAAAACAACTTGATATTAAATATGCTAATAGTTACAACTTTTGGTTAGATATAAAAATTATTTTCAAAACATTTACCGCATTTATCCAAAAAGGAAATGTATAAACAAATTACTTATATGACATTTAAAAGAATTATAACTATATTTTTTATATGTGTTGTCTTTTTATCCTTTAGTTCAAAGACTTTTGCACAAGAAGAAACTGATGACTTATATCAATTTACTGATGATGATTACTTAGGATTAGTACTCCCTCCTATTGATACTTTATTTGCTCGAATAGAAACAACATCTAAGGCTAATTTTTTCGAATATAGAACAAAAGAAGGAGAGTCTTTGTTAAAGTCAGAAAAACGCAGATGGTTAAATTATTTAAAATTTTCATCTGCATATCAATACGGATATTTAGGTGGAGAATCATTTACGCAAGGAAACCTTGTTCCTGATTTTTATCAAACTTCTAAAAGTGCTCAAAACTATTATCATATTGGAGTTGCAATTTCCATTCCTTTTGACGATTTGATTGACAGAGGGAATAAAGTTAAACAACTCAAATTTAGAGTAGAACAATTAAAATATGAAAAAGGAGCATATTTAGATGAACAAAAAATAACTATTGTTGAATTATATTCTACTGCAATTCAATATTTGTCTTTAATGAAAATAACTCTGGATGCAAAAAACCTTTCAAAAATAGAATCTACAATCGGTGAGCAAGATTTTATTAATGGCAAAATATCACCTTCTGAATTAAGTAAAAGCAAACACGCTGAGTCTGTTGCAGCATCTGAATATGAGAAATTACGTGCAGAATTAAATATAGCTCTTTTAAAACTTGAAATAATTTGCAATTACAAGTTTACAAAACAAAGAAAATAGATTATTATGAAAATTGTGAAATATATATTAAGGATTATTATAAAAAGAAAATTATGGTTAATCCTTTTACCATTTATTGCTACTTTATTAGCTATTTTCTTTACAAGAAATCTAAATTCAAATTTTAGTGTTTCAACTACCATATTTACTGGTTTTGCTTCTGGATATTCGATTGAATCCGGAGCTGGAAACAGGTTAGACATGGGTTTTGTTGATAATTCTATGGATAATCTAATTAATATTATTAAATCAAAAGTTACTCTTGAGAGAGTATCTTTAAGATTATATGCTGAGCATATGATGTATGGAGATAAAAATAAAGATAATAATAATATTACCAAACAGAACTTTATTGAAATATATAACAAAACCCCTAATTCTGTAAAAAAGTTAATTGATAAAAAATCAGAAGAGAATACACTAATAAAATTAAATCAATACCAAAAAGCAAGCCCAAAGAATTTTGTATATGGGCTGTTTAATTGGAATCACCCTCATTATTGCTATCAAGCGTTAAATAATATTCAAGTAAAAAGAATTAGTAATAGTGATATGATGGAAGTTAGCTTTGAAAGTGATGACCCTGGAATTGCATATAACACAATAAGAATATTAAATGAAGAATTTGTTAAAGAATATCAAAATCTAAGATTTGGTGAAACAGATAGTGTTATTCAGTATTTCCAATCCGAATTATTACGAGTTGGTGGATTATTACGACATAATGAAGACTCTTTAACTGATTTTAATATTGCAAATAAAGTTATTAACTACGATGAACAAACAAAACAAATTGCTTCCCAATCAACTGAATATAATTTACAATATGTAAATTTAAAAATGGCTTATAATAGTTCTAAAGCGTTATTAGAAGAGATTGAAAACAGAATGGATGTAAATTTAAAACAAATAAAGAGTAATTCTAAATTTCTTCAGCATCTAGAAAATGTTTCAAAGCTTAGCTATGATGTTGCATTTTTAGAATCAACAAATACTGATTCAATTAGTCGATCTGTAACCAAGCTCAATAAATACAAAGAGAAATTAAACAAGGAAGAAAAAGAAATTAATGAGTTTGTCTTAAATTACTCTAATCAAAAATACACAAAAGAAGGCTTAACTGTCGATAATATTATTACTGAATGGTTTTCAGAACTAATGAAAAATATTAAGGCAGAGGCTGAATTAAAAGTTTTAGCACAAAGAAAACTTGAAATTGATAATGAATATATTTTCTACTCTCCTATTGGCTCAACATTAAAGAGACAAGAACGTCAAATTGGTTTTTTAGAAAATACTTATTTAAATTTACTACAGAATTTAAATGCAGCATTACTAAGAAAAAAGAATCTACAAATGACCTCATCTACACTTAGAATCTTAAATCCTCCTCTCTTCCCTCTAAACTCATTACCATCAAAAAGAAAAATGATCATTCTTGGTGTATTATTTGGCTCTTTTTTATTTATTCTTTCTTATTTTCTGATATTAGAATTATTAGATCGCACATTAAA
The DNA here is from genome assembly GCA_041662185.1 of Bacteroidales bacterium. Lineage (GTDB taxonomy): Bacteria > Bacteroidota > Bacteroidia > Bacteroidales > P3 > UBA10566. The sequence continues at coordinate 56,881 of JBAZSY010000003.1, read as the reverse complement.
AAACAAATTAAAAGCAGAATTATTAATTGGTAAAGATGTTTTGGGCGCATTTCCTGATTCTCCTAAAGGGAAATACAGAAGATACCAAAATGAGATAAAAGAAATTTCCAAACATTATTTATTTAATGCCATTACTAATAATTTAGATCATTCAAAGAAACAAAATGTTATAAATATTATTACTAATGAAGAAGGGGAAGGAAAATCATTTATTGGAGAAAATCTACTTAGCTTATTTGTTTTGAAAGAAATAAATACAAAATATATTTCTTATCATAATGATTTTAATGCTGACAATAGTAAATATTTATTAGCTAATTCGATTAATGATTTTTACACTATTGAAGATGAACAAGTCATAATTATTGAGCATCCAGCTTTTAAAGACTCTGTTATTTCTAATAATATTACTAAATTAGCTTCAGTAAATTTGTTTATTGCAGATGCAAATAGAGCTTGGAAAGATACAGACCAATTATTATTTGAAAGATTATCAAAACAATGTAATGAAGAGTCTTTGTTTGTTTACTTAAATAAAACTTCTATTGAAGCTACAGAAGTATTTACAGGATTACTCCCACCATATAGCATTATAAGAAAGTTAATGTATAAAATTATCCAAATGGAATTTAAAACAAAATAGTGAATAAAATAGATTTCAAATTAGGGAAACTTATTCAAGTATTATTCTTAATTATATCAGTTTTTATTATTCTTTTTGTTGGGACAAGAATAAGCTGGATATTAGGTCTTGCACTAGGCTTTATACCTTTAATCTTATTCGGTTCTTTATTTATTTTTTCTAATGCTTATTGGCTCTTTTTATCTATCTTTATTTTTAACTACTATATAATGGGTATAACAAGATATATTCCATCTATCTCTGGTGGGATTATTATGGATACAATGCTTGTTTTTATCTTTATTTCATTAATAATTAATGGATTTAGTAAAAGAGTTCCTATTTTATGGGACCGAGCTAAAACTCCACTTACATACGCTCTATTAATATGGTTAATATATTGTATTCTTGAGATTTTTAATCCTGAATCTATTTCTGCAAAAGCATGGTTGACAGGAGTTAGAGGAATTGTTATTTATTTTTTTGTTATTGTGATTCTAACTCAAATTATTTGTAAGAATTATAAACAAATGAGAACAATAATTTTTATTTGGTCTATTCTTACATTAACTGCTCTCATAAAAGTATATATACAGAAAAACTATGGATTTGATTTCGGAGAAAAAAGATGGTTATATATCGACGGAGGGGCTAGAACTCATATAATATATTCAGGTATTAGATATTTTTCATTTTTTTCTGATGCTGCAACTTTTGGTTGTAGTATGGCTTTTTCTTTTGTTACATTTTTTATTTCTGCTATTGGAGAGAGAAAAAAATCAATTAAGATATATTATATTATAATAGCTTTATTAGCTATTTACGGAATGCTATTATCTGGAACAAGAGTAGCTATAGTTATTCCTTTTATTGGTCTTGCTATATATCTTGTGTTTAGTAAAAAGATAAAAACTGTAATTACTTTTTCTTTATTATTAATTTCTCTATTTTTCTTTTTTAAATATACTTATATTGGACAAGGAAATAGTTTAATAAGACGTACAAGAACGACCTTTTCTCCTGATAAGGATTCATCTTATGTTGTAAGAAAAGATAATCAAGCAATGATAAAAACCTATATGGCGAACAAACCTTTTGGAGTCGGAATTGGGTTAAGTGCAGGAAGAGCAAATAACTATGGCTCATATACAAATTTATCAAATATTCCTACCGACTCTTGGCTTGTTTTGGTATGGGAAGAAACAGGTATTGTTGGATTATGTGTTTACATCTGTACTTTAGTATTTATTATTGTTTATGGCGGCTATATTATTATGTTTAAACTAAGAAATAAAGAGTTAAGGCATTATATGATTGGCTTATATGGTGGAATTATAGGTATGATTGTAGCTTCTTATGCAAATGAAGCTTTTTCTCAATTCCCTAATGGTTTCATTGTTTATACTGGTTTAGCTTTTATTTTTGTTTCGCCTCATTTTGATAAAGAACTTGCGGAAAAAGAACTTATTGAGAAAAAACTCGTAGAAGAAAATATTATTGCAAAAAATAAAGATAGCGATAATAATAAACTATTGAAAATGATAAACTAACAAATATGAATGAACCTTTAGTTTCCTTTATAACAGTTAATTATAATGGTTTAGGTGATACTATTGAAATGATCACAAGCCTTAAAAAAATTGTAAAAAGTGTTTCTTATGAGATTATTGTTGTTGATAATGCTTCTCGTAAGGATGAAATTAGTCCATTAGAAGAATTATTTAGTGATATTATTTGCATTAAGAGTGAAAGAAATTTAGGGTTTGCCGGAGGAAATAATCTTGGCATTGATATTGCTAGGGGGAAATATTTATTCTTTATTAATAACGATACTTATATTCTTAATGATAATATTAAGGTTTTAATTGACCGATTAGATAGTGATGATATGATTGGTGGTATTAGTCCAAAACTTCTTTTTCATGAACCTTTCAATACAATACAATTTGCTGGCTTTACTCCATTTACTAAAGTTACTCTTAGAAATGAAATTATTGGTTATTGTGAATATGATGACGAAAAATTCAATAAGCCTCAAATTACTCCTTATCTTCATGGTGCTGCAATGGTTATAAAAAAAGAGGTTATTGAAAAAGTGGGGAAAATGCCTGAGCTATTTTTTCTTTATTATGAGGAAATGGATTGGTGCGAGATGATAAAAAGGGCTGGATATGAACTTTGGTATGAACCTAAATGTGTGGTTTATCACAAAGAAAGTCGTTCAACTGGAAAAGAAAATTCCTTAAAAGTGTATTATCACACTCGCAATAGACTTCTGTTTGCCAAAAGAAATCTAAAACAGAATTACCAAGTTTGGTCTATCTTATATCAATTAATAATTGCAAATTCTATACATATTCTCAAATACACAATAAGAGGAAGATGCGATTTAGCTTATGCAGCAATGAAAGGTGCTATTGCTTTTTTATATAATAAAGAACTTCTAACAAAAAATAAAATTAAATAGTGATGATAATAACTATTATTCATATTATTGAAATATTTTGTTTCGTAATAACTGCTATTTCTGTGGCTTATTTATTTTTATTTGCTCTTTTATCAATTAAAGAAAATCTTCCAAAGCATAAAGATGCGAAGAAAAAACATAAGTTTTTAGTGCTATTCCCTGCTTATAAAGAAGGTATTGTTATTATTAATTCTATTGAAGAATTTATGAAGCAGGATTATCCTAAAGAATTATATGATGTTTTGGTTATTTCTGACCACATGAATGAGGAAACTGATAATGCTATTATTGCATTAGGTGGAGATATTGTTAAGGCTAATTATAAAGAAAGTTCAAAGGCAAAAGCTCTTAATTTAGCGATTGAATATAAGGGTGATAAAGAATATGATATTGTAGTTATTTTAGATGCTGATAATGTTGTTGAATCAAATTTCTTGCATGAAATAAATAATGCTTATTACTCTGGCTCAAAAGCAATACAGGCTCATAGAGTGGCAAAAAATATAGATACCGATATAGCTCTTTTAGATGCTGTAAGTGAAGAAATTAATAACTCTATTTTCCGTAGAGGACATGTAAGAATTGGTATGAGTTCTGCTTTAATTGGTTCTGGAATGGCTTTTGATTATAAATGGTTTAAGGATAATGTTGAACAATTAAATACTGCAGGAGAAGACAAGGAACTTGAAGTATTGTTATTGAAACAAAGAGTTTATATTGATTTTCTAAATTGGGTTTATGTTTACGATGAAAAAACTAGAAAACAAACCGCCTTTGCAAAACAAAGAAGACGTTGGATTGCTGCTCAGTTTAGTATTTTAAAAGGCTCCATTAAGGACTTTCCAAAAGCCGTTTTTGAAGGAAACTGGGATTATGCAGACAAACTATTCCAATGGATGATGTTGCCAAGAGTTGTTGTGATGGGTTTTTCTTTTTGTTTTGCAGTAGGATTATTATTTATTGACTGGGTGTGGTCTATTAAATGGTGGTTTATATTTATTTTATTAATGTATTCATTTGCTATGGCAATACCAGACTTTTTAGTTGATAAAAGATTAAAAAAAACTTTCCATAAACTTCCATTAGTCTTTTTGGTTATGGTGGTTAATATTTTAAGAATTAGAGGTGTAAACAAAAAATATATTCACACTAAAAAAGGAGTATAATGAAAATAGCTATTGAAGCCCAAAGAATATTTCGTACAAATAAGCATGGAATGGATTTTGTTGCACTTGAAACTATACGTGAAATTCAAAAAATAGACAAAAAAAATCAATACTATATTATCGTATCTCCAGGAGAAGATAAATGCTTGGAAGAAACTCAAAATATGAAAATAATAGAAGTTAAATCTATTGGTGGTTATTTGGGCTGGGAACAATGGGCGTTGCCTAAAATTATAAGAAAGATTAAACCCGAAATCTTACACTGCACAAGTAATACTGCTCCATATTTCTACAAAACAAAACTAATTCTTACTCTTCATGATATTATCTTTTTAGAAAAAAGGACTCAAAAAAATCAATCTCTTTATCAAAACTTAGGAAGAATATATCGTCGTTTTATTGTTCCTTTAATAATACCTAAAGCTAAGAAAATAATTACTGTATCAAATTACGAACTTAATATTATTAAAGATTCCCTCAAACTTTCTGACAATAAAATTGTATATATACATAATGGTTATAGTAAACATTTCAGTATAAAAGACAATCCAAAAGAAGTATATAATAAATATATCGACAAAGATAATTATATATTTTTCTTAGGAAACACCGACCCTAAGAAAAATACGGATCGTACTATTATTGCTTATGCTGATTATGTGGAAAAGACAGATAAGAAAAATATTGCTTATTTGTTGATAGCAGACTTAAAAGAAGATTATATTGATTGCATATTAAAAGAAAATAATATAGAATGGGTGAAACCTTATATTTATGCTCCAGGATATATTTCAAATACTGATTTACCTTATATATACTCAGGAGCAAAAGCTTTCTTATACACTTCTCTAAGAGAAAGTTTTGGAATTCCTATACTTGAATCTATGGCTTGTGGTTCTCCTATTATCACATCAAATACTTCTGCAATCCCTGAAATAGCAGGTAATGGAGCAATCTTAATTGATCCTTTTAATATAAAAGAAATTTCTGAGATGTTACAGAAGATTTTATCAGATAATGACTTCCGGCAAAAACAAATAAATTATGGTCTTGAGAGAACTAAGCTATTCTCATGGGGAAAGACTGCACAAGAACTTATCTATCTTTATAATAAAGTAATTAATAGTTAGTTTGAAAACGTAGTTAAAAAATAAGTTTTCTCCGAATATTAGCATGTGTTTAATGTAATAAAAGCAAGTGATATTATATAATAATAGGGTATAATATTGTATCTTTGCATACTGTAACTATAATAAAGATACAATTCTATGGATTATAATTTTAGAGAAGTCGAGCCTAAATGGCAAAGCTATTGGAAAGAAAACAATACATTTCACGTTGAAATAGACTCTTCAAAACCAAAATATTATGTTTTGGATATGTTCCCATATCCTTCTGGTGCTGGCTTACATGTTGGTCATCCTCTTGGTTATATTGCTTCTGATATTTTCTCACGCTACAAAAGACTTAATGGCTTTAATGTTCTTCATCCTATGGGCTTTGATGCTTATGGACTACCTGCTGAACAATACGCTATTCAAACAGGACAACATCCTGCAATTACAACAGAAATAAATATTAAAAGATATAGAGAACAATTAGATAAAATTGGTCTTTCTTTTGACTGGGATAGGGAAGTCAGAACTTGTGATCCTAAATATTATAAATGGACTCAATGGTGCTTTATTCAACTATTCAACTCTTATTATGATAATAAGCTTAAAAAAGCTCAACCTATTGATAATTTAATTAAGCAATTTGAGATATCAGGAACTAAAGATATTGATGCATCTCAAACTGAAAAGCTTTTATTTCCAGAAAACGATTGGAAAAACTATTCTGAAAAAGAAAAGAGCAATATTTTAATGAATTATCGTTTAGCTTTTATTTCTGATTCAATGGTTAATTGGTGTCCTAAGCTTGGTACTGTATTAGCAAATGATGAAGTTGTTAATGGGACATCTGTTCGTGGAGGTTATCCTGTTGAAAGAAAATCAATGCGTCAATGGAGTTTAAGAATAACAGCTTACTCCGAAAGACTTCTTGAAGGATTAAATAAGGTTGATTGGACAGATTCAATTAAAGAAATACAAAGAAACTGGATAGGAAAAAGTGAAGGGGCTGCATTATTCTTTAATCTTGAAGATAACAGTTTATTAGAAGAAGGAGAAAAACAGTTAGAAGTATTTACAACACGTCCAGATACTCTTTGGGGTGTTACTTTTATGGTTCTTTGTCCAGAACACGATTTAATAAGTAAACTAACAACTCCTGAGCATAAGAAAGAAGTTGAAGAATATATAACTTGGACTAAAACTCGTTCGGAAAGAGAACGTCAATCAGAAGTAAAACAAATATCAGGAGTATTCACTGGCTCTTATGCTATTAATCCATTAAGCAATGAAAGAGTTCCTGTTTGGATATCCGAATATGTTTTAGCTGGATATGGAACAGGTGCAATTATGGCTGTTCCTGCTCATGATAGCAGAGATTTTGCTTTTGCTCGTTATTTTAATATTCCAATTAAACAAGTTGTTGTGCCTATTGGAGAAGAGGAAGAAGATGTAAATACATGGACAGAATCAAAAGATTCTAAAACTGGTCATTGCATTAATTCTGACTTTATAACTGGAATGGAAGTTAAAAAAGCAATGAAAGAAGTTATTACTTACGTAAAAGAAAAAGGAATTGGTTATGGAACAATAAACTATCGATTACGTGATGCAATCTTTTCTCGTCAAAGATATTGGGGCGAACCATTCCCTATTTATTATAAAGATGGTATTCCTTGTGTATTAGATGAAAAAGACCTTCCGTTGGAACTACCTGATATTGATGTTTACCTTCCGACTGAAGATGGAGAACCACCAATAGCAAGAGCTAAAAACTGGTATGTAACTATCGATTGTAACACTATGCCAGTATTTGCCGGTTCAAATGCTTACTCTCTAAGATATATGGATCCTAATAATACTGAAAGATATTTTTCTAAAGAAGCTAATGATTATTGGCAAAATGTAGATTTATATATTGGAGGAAGTGAACATGCAACTGGTCACTTACTTTATTCTCGTTTTACAACTAAATTCTTATTTGACTTAGGACTTTGTTGTAAAGATGAACCTTATCAAAAACTAATTAATCAAGGAATGATTCAAGGTCGCTCAAGTTTTGTTTATAGGATAAAAGGAACTAATAAATTTGTTTCCTATAATCTAAGAAACGAGTATGAATTTGACCCAATCCATGTTGATATTAATATTGTTGATAATGACATATTAGATATAGAAGCCTTTAAAGCATGGAGAGAAGAATTTAAGAGTGCTGAGTTTATCTTAGAAGAAAGAAAATATATTTGTGGCTACGAAGTTGAAAAGATGTCTAAGAGTTTGTATAATGTACAAAACCCTGATGACTTAGTTGAACGTTATGGTGCCGACACTTTACGCCTTTATGAAATGTTCTTAGGGCCTTTGGAACAATCAAAACCATGGGATACTAAAGGAATTGAAGGAGTATTTCGTTTTATGAGAAAACTATGGAAACTATATCACGATAAAGATAATAACTTAAATCTTTCAGAAGAAAAACCTACTAAAGAAGAGTATAAATCTCTATATAAAACAGTAAAGAAAGTAAAAGAAGATATAGAACGTTTTAGCTTTAACACTTCTGTTTCTACATTTATGATTTGTGTAAATGAATTAACAGACCTAAAATGTAATAAAAGAGAAATTCTTGAACCTCTCGCAGTTCTAATTTCTCCTTTTGCTCCTCATATATCAGAAGAATTATGGTCATTACTTGGACATAAAGAAACTGTAACATTTGCACAATTCCCAACAATTGACGAAAGTGTATTGGTTGAAAACTCATACATTTACCCTATTTCTATTAATGGAAAGACAAGACTAACAATAGAATTTGATTTAGACAAAGATGCTAAAGAAATAGAAGATGCTGTACTTTCAAATTCAGAAGTACAACGTTATATGGAAGGAAAACCAGCAAAGAAAATTATCTTTGTAAAGAAAAAAATCATAAATATTGTCTGCTAAAGAAGCAAATAATAAAATAATCAGGGGAGTAATCTATGCACTTATCTCTTCGATAAGCTTTGGATTACTCCCCTTCTTTTCTATTCCTGTAAAATCTCAGGGAATGAGTTCTGAGACTCTTATGTTCTATAGGTTTCTTATATCAGTAATTATATATGGAATTTATCTTTTCTTTAGAAAGGCTAACTTTAAGTTAAGCAAAAAGAATATTAGAGACATTATTCTTATTGGAGGAATGGGTTATGGATTAACAGGTCTTACTTTGGTTTCTTCCTACGATTATATTCCATCAGGCATTGGAACTACAATAGGATTTCAATTTCCTGTTATGATTTCAATATTTATGTGGTTATTCTATAAGGAAAAGCTTCAAAGGTCAATCTATATTTCCCTTGCTCTTTCTCTTTTGGGAGTGTTTCTACTTTCCTATTCCCCTAATCATGGTTTGGTAAGTGGTTATGGAATATTCCTATTGACAATAACCAATCTAATGTATAGTATGTATATAATTGGAGTTAATAAATCTTCAATGAAAGATATTGATTCAAGTGTATTGACTTTCTATGTAATTACTATTTCAATGATACTCTGCCTTTCTTTAAGCATTATTAAAGGAACACTTATTCCTATTCCTTCACTTATGGCAGCAGGAAACATATTATTTATGTCAATATTCTCTACAATTATTGCAAACCTAACATTGATTTTAGCAATAAAGGCAATAGGCTCAACAATTACTGCACTTCTATCTCCACTTGAACCTGTAACTGCAATAATTATTGGAGTAATTGTCTTTAATGAAAATATTAATATTCAAATTATTACTGGAGTGATAATTATTATATTAGCAGTAATACTAATTGTGCTAAACCAAAAGAAAAAGGCATAGATACTACCTGTTATTTCTTATAATGAACCTTTCTAACCTTGTTATCGCCTAGAACAAAGTTCACTTTTTTTAATCTATCTTTCAAGAAATAACTGATAAGTTAAATATTTTGCCTTACTTTGCAAAGTCTTTTCCCTAAAGAGAAAGAGACTCTAATGAAAAGATGAATTAACTTTGCAAAGAAAAAAATTATAAATATAGTTTACTAACAATTAACAAATTTACAATTAACACACATGGCATTACAAGAAGACATGCGAAGACAAGGTAATTGGCTGTTTAAATACAGAGGAATATTACCAATAATAATTTTAGTAATTGGATTAGGTTTATACCTATTAAAAGAAACTGACCCTAATTTTATTTTAGGAGATGGAACAACTCAAGAATTAATCTATAATTTCTTTTGTTTAGCAGTAGGTCTTTTAGGTTTATTTATTAGAGTACACGTTGTTGGACATGCGGCTTCAAACACATCTGGGAAAAACACCCAAGAACAAAAAGCAGATTCAGTAAACAGTACTGGTATTTATTCAATAGTAAGACATCCTCTTTACTTAGGAAACTTCTTAATGTGGTTAGCTCCTGCTTTACTTGTTGCTAATCCTTGGTTTATTATTATATTTATTTTAGCTTACTGGCTTTATTATGAAAGAATAATATATGCAGAAGAAGCATTTATGAGAGACAAATTTGGAGAAAACTACTTAATTTGGGCTAATAAAGTTACAACATTTATTCCTAATTTTGCCAATTACAAAAAACCAACTCTTCCTTTTAACTGGAAAAAAGCAATAAGAAGTGAAAAAAACTCTTTTGCAGCATTAACATTAATATTCTGTTTATTTGACATAATTGGACAAGTAGTTTCTGGAAAATACAATTTTAACTATGTTTTTATAAGTTTATCAGCATTAACCCTAATCGGTTATTTTGTAGTAAAACTCTTAGTCAATAGCACTAAAATATTTGATCTTACTAAAGTAGAATAAAGAAGAATCATTTATTCATCTCAATAAACACTATGGGAGCAAGTCGCAATAAAAAGTGCGATTATTTTGTCAGGTAATTATATGTATTAGGTAAAGTCTTCTTTATTTCTATTATATTACGATACAAATCACCTTTAAAGCTTTTGAAGGTGATTCCTTTGTATAAATCTATCAGCAACTCGCTATAATCTAACACTTTCAATATGGATTCCGCTGATAAATTGCTTGTCAATAATCCACTTCCCAAAATACCCGGATTGCATGGAATAGTATCGTTTTTTATCGTTTTCATGATTAGTTCCACACAAGATAAATTAGCATTCATACAATTGTTCACTTTGTCAGTTATGAACTCATTAATGCTTTTCTTTTCATCAAGGGTATTGAATCCGTACCATAAAATGCACTTTATGCCCAACTCAGTAGCTTTGACAAACAAATCGAGGTAATCATATTCATTCTCACTTGGCTGATCTATGCCATACGGGTCTATGTGAATCAATGTGGATTTAGGCAAAGTGGGCAACATATCCATTACCCCAATGACTGAATCACGGTTAATCGTTTCGATTTTATTGGCAATATGATTTTGCATCGCAAATTCTGCAATAGTAGTCAATGGCTCTGGCTCAATATCAAAGAAAAAGAATTTGTCGATAATATCTCCCAGAATACGTATGGCTAAACCTGGTGAACCCAGATATTTATTTTGTTTCATTGCCGAACGCTCTAATTCAAAATATTTCGATTTAAATAAGTCCTTATAATTGGGAGCTTTATTAATGAAATGGTAAATACCATATTGTTGCTCCGGTGTATTGCTTAGGTAATAATCGGAACATGCTGAGTTTGTCTCAATATATATTTGGGGGTGTTCATTTATCATCACTTCACATAATGATAAATGTTTCCAAACATCGGCTTGTTTTCCAAAATGTGTATAGGACATAATTTATTTTCTGCTGATTTTTTTTGCTGAAATAATCAATAAAACACTTTTTCTACCAAACGCAGGATGTATGTTTTGCAGAATATTATTTTCCTGTATTTCAAAATCTTTTAACTATACCTTTAATTCTTCGAAAGAGAAAAAATGAAATTTCCTACCAATAGCATCTTCAAAGGTATTTGATTCAATTTCTATCCAGTCTTGTCTAGGATATGATTCATCTTCTAACGCCAGAGCACTTATAAAGAGAAAGCCTTCAGGTTTTAAAACTCTTTTAGCCTGAGAGAGTATGCCTTGACGTTCTATGCTGGTTAAACAGTGATAAGAATTCAACATCACCACTGCATCAAATGAATCATTTGGCAGATTTTCGGGGATAGAATAATGCCTAATAAACCAGCACTTTTCATCTTTACAATCGTTTTTGTTGGCAACGGCCATTTTAATGGCTGTTAAAGAAATATCTACACCCGTAACATAGAGTCCTTTCTCTCCCATAAGAAAAGAATAAGCTCCATCACCACAACCGAAATCAAGCACAGTTTTAATCGATAACTTTTGGATAAATACTTGAAGCATATCCCAAAGAGGTTCGTAAATGGGGGTAGGTTGGTTCCCTTTATAATCGCTATCCCAAGAATTCATACATTTATCTTGTTACAAATAATCCAATCTTGGAGGTGTAAACACGTCAATCACTTCCCCACTTTCGAATACTTCCCATGAATGCACTACATTTTCGGGTATCGAATAACTATCGCCCGAGTTTAAGGTTTCATCAAATTCCAGATAGTTTATCCTGTATTTCCCCGATATTACATATCCACTTTGTTCATTAGGATGGGCATGAGGCGGCACTTTATCACCGATTTTATAATTCATTTTGGTGACCATTGATTTTTCACCAACTGCCAACACATCAAATGATACTCCTTTGAACTGGCGAGGTTTTACGTTTTGTTTTCTTGTAATCATTTTTTTTAATAATTGTTTCCATTATAATTAATGATGAAGTATTAACAAATAACATTTCTTTATATGTGTTCCTACTCTTCTAAATCAAAACTTTTCATTCCAGACATAAGTTCAAGAGGTGCAAATAGGAAGTAATTATCATAGGTTTCATGAAAGCCTAAGAATTTATCATTTCTAAACCTTCTAACATCTTTAAATGGCATTGAACAAAAATTAGCCAAAAATAATTATAAAAAAGCTTTTACTGAATTAATAAATTCCTTTTTATACTTTCTACTCAATGCCTATTGAATCATTTTGAGAATATAGTGTTATAACAAAACAAATCAATACTATAATTAGAAAAATCCTTCTCATCATTTATTTTCCTAAGAGCTTAAACATATTCTTTTTATAAGCTTCTACTCCTGGTTGATCAAATGGATTTACTTCTAATGTGTATCCACTTAATCCGCAGGCAAATTCATAAAAATAAATTAACTCTCCTAAATTCTCTTCGTCTACTCTTTCTATACTAATTTTTATTTGTGGTACATTTCCGTCGATATGAGCCATAGAAGTTCCTTGCTCTGCTTTATGATTTATTTCTGTAAGAGATTTACTTAAAAGGTAGTTTAATCCATCACGATTCTCTTTATCAAAAGGAATTTCTACTTTCTTATTTGATGATTCAACATGAAGAGTGGTTTCAAACATTAGTTTTGCTCCTTCTTGAATATATTGTCCCATTGAATGAAGATCTGTTGTGTTCGAAACACTTGCAGGGAATAATCCTTTCCCTTCTTTTCCTTCACTTTCTCCATAAAGCTGTTTCCACCATTCACTAAAATAAATAAGATTAGGAGAATAGTTTACCATTAGCTCTATTGATTTACCTTTATTATATAGTATATTTCTATATGCTGCATATTGCCAAGCAGGGTTTAACTCAAAGGATGTATTATTAAGTAAAATATTCCTCATTGCCTTTGCTCCTTCAACAAGAGATTTTATATCAAAACCAGCAACTGCAATTGGAAGTAATCCAACAGGAGTTAATACAGAATATCTTCCTCCAACATTATCTGGAACTATATAAGTTTTATATCCTTCTTCATTAGAAAGAGTTTTTAAAGCTCCTTTTTCCTTATCAGTAATTGCAATTATTCTTTCTTTAGCTTCTTGTTTTCCGTATTTGTTTTCTAAATGAGCTTTAAGGATTCTAAATGAAAGAGCAGGTTCTGTTGTTGTTCCTGATTTTGAAATAACAGTTAAACAATAATCCCTTTTATCAAGCACCTCTAAAAGATCAGCAATATAATCTTCACTTAAAGTATTTCCAGCATAAACAATAAAAGGATTCTTCCTATCCGCTTGAAGAGAATTAAAATTATGTTGCAAAGCCTCAATAACAGCTCTTGCTCCAAGATAAGACCCACCAATACCTATTACAATATAAATATCAGCTTTCTTTCTTATCTTTTCAGCCTCAAATAAAATATCAGAAATATGTTCTTCAGTTATTTCCTTAGGCAAGTCAATCCAACCCAAGAACTCATTCCCCTTGCCTGTTTTTTCAACCAAAGTCTTATGAGATTGAGCTATTATTGGCTCTATTTTCTTTATTTCTTCGTGAGAAATAAATTTTTCCAATCCTGAATTATCTATTTTCATATCTGATAGTTTTCTGAAAGTTTAGTAAGCAAAGATAATAATAAATATTTATCTAACAAGAATAAGCCTTGAAACCTATAAAAAAGGATTAGATTTTCCAATAGCTTCTCTAATTCTCTTGTCAAAATTATTAAACTTCAAGTCCTTAATCTTAGAATTTAATTTTCTATCTGGAGTAAAGACAATCTTAGTTGCTCTAACCTTATCAGGAGAAATATCATTAGGCGATTCAAAACCATCACTTGTAACAGCAATACTAAAGCATCCTATATTATCTAATCTTACACTAAAACCTTCTTCCAACAGGGATATAATTGTTCTTGAAAGACTAATCAAACAATTACTAATATCACCAGGTGTAAGAGAAGTATTCTCAGTTATTATATCGGTTAATTTGTCGAAACCAATAACCTCTCCTCTTCTTGAACATGCAAAATACAATTCTTTTTCTTGGCCAGAAGCATCTTTAAACTTCCTTTTCCAAGTACCATATCTTTTTCCCATAATTGAAAAATTTTAAAGATTAATAATAACATAATAGAAATCATCTAAATCAAGCAAATAACTAAGATGAAATGCTAAAGAATAAACTCAAAGAATATAAAAAAAGTATATCAACCTTAACAAATTAACATGTTGAAAGAAGCTATAATTGGGGAAAAAGAAGCAGTAAACTAAAATCAAAAACAAGCTAAACAGATAATATCCATTAAATAATTAGGTTGTATTCATAAAGAAAATGGCTTGCATTCATCAAATAATTGCGTCACAAGAGTGGCATTCTTATAGCTTAAGAGTGCCACTCTTGTTAAGGAAGAATGCCACTCTTGCAAGATAAAAACGAAGTGAATGCAACCTGATTTCTTTATGAATACAACTAAATTACTTTATGGATGCAACCTAAAGAGCTTATTTCTCATCTTATTAATTATTATTACAACACAAGTCCATCCTATTTCTTTTGTAAATCTATGAATCATTATTCCCATAATATTTTATTCCCAATAAATTTATATTCAAAGTTTACATTAGAAAGATTATCAATAATATTATTAATTCTATCTTTTCTCTTTTTACTTAATTCAGAATATGTATTGAATACTAATAATAGAGGATTTCGGTTAATTCTATTAATCTCTGGAATAGTTTCTATAAGAGATAACCTTTGCTGCACGGCTAAAAGCTTTTTATAATATCGAATATTGAGCAAAGAAACACAAATTATTAATATTTCTGCTTATTATTTTGTGAATAAATATATTGTTCGTAGTTTTGCAAACAACAAACGATATTAAAATTACTAAAAGTTATGAGTAGAAAAAAGTTGAGTGTTTTAGATAGGGGTTTAACTCTTTGGATATTTTTAGCAATGGCTATTGGTGTTTCTTTAGGTTATTTCTTTCCTTCATTTAGTTTAAGTATTGATTCTATGTCGAAAGGAACTACTAATATCCCTTTAGCTATTGGTTTAATTCTTATGATGTATCCTCCTTTAGCTAAGGTTGATTATAAACTTTTGCCTAAGGTGTTCTCTAATACTAAGGTTTTAAGCATATCTCTTGTGCTTAATTGGATTATTGGTCCTATTCTTATGTTCTTATTAGCTATAATTTTCTTGCATGATTATCCTGAATATATGATAGGAGTTATACTTATTGGTCTTGCTCGTTGTATTGCAATGGTTTTAGTTTGGAATGATTTAGCTGAAGGTAATAGTGAATATGGAGCTGGACTTGTTGCTCTTAATAGTATATTCCAAGTATTCTTTTATAGTTTTTATGCTTGGATTTTTATAACAATACTTCCTCCTTATTTTGGGTTTAAAGGTGCAATTGTGGATATTTCTATCCTTACTATTGCTAAAACTGTTGGAGTATATTTAGGTATTCCTTTCCTTATGGGTTTGATAACAAGATTATCTCTTGTAAGAATAAAAGGGGAGTTGTGGTATAAAGAAAAATTTATTCCTAAGATTTCTCCTATAACCCTTATTGCTTTGTTATTTACTATAATAATAATGTTTAGCTTAAAAGGAAAGATGATAGTTGAAATTCCTATGGATGTTGTTCGTATCGCTATTCCATTATTATTATATTTTATAATAATGTTCTTCTTAAGCTTCTTTGCTTCAAAATTAATGGGAGCATCTTATGATAAAAATGCTTCTGTAGCTTTTACTGCAACTGGTAATAATTTTGAACTAGCAATAGCTGTTGCAATTGGAGTTTTTGGTATATATAGTGGAGAAGCATTTGCAGGAGTTATAGGTCCTTTGGTTGAAGTTCCTGCATTAATTTTTCTTGTTAATGTCTCTCTTTGGTTAAGGAAGAAATGTAAGTTTGGGAATAAATAGGTGCAATTATTAAATAGAAGCGATAAATTGTGTTTCATTTGCATGATTATAGAAATAGAATTAATATTATTACTATTTAAAAAGGACAATAATCTAATTTTAAATATGGATTTGTATAGGATATAACAAAAGAAAACCAATAAAATCTTTTATTGGTTTTTGATATAATGTCTTATGCTATGTAGAATAGATTAGAGCAATCCTTTTTTAGAATAGGTTTTTGAAACTAAATTTGATTTTATATTTGATATAAAACTTATTTGGAGCGAATACGCTATCTACAAAACATCTTTGTTTTATTTTGTCTTCATTGTAGTATTCCACTTCTTTGTATTCAATAATCTCTTTTTCTCTATAGTTTGTTATTGAATTTATGTAGAATGAGTTTTTAATTCTTATTAAATCGTCTGAATTTCTATCAAGAGAATAAGATATAATATTTTCGAAAACTAATGGACTTATTTGTGATTGTTGGAAGGTTTCTTTATTATTTTGACTTTTTAATGGTGTAATATTTTTTTCTCCTTTTGCTGTTGTATCGGGCATAAGCCATTTAAAAAAGAAATTATTATTATTATTATTATTATTATTATTATTATTATTATTATGCTTTGTTGTTTTGTCGCTTGGATATTGATTTATATTATTACTTCTATGTAATGATTTATTAATTGTATATTCATTAATATTCCTGATTGTTTGAGGGGGAATACATATTACTTCTAACTCTTCGTATGTAACAGAATAGTCGTTAGCAAAGAAGAATGATAATAGTTTTGAACCATTATTTGATTCAATTAATTTTTCTATATGATTATTAGTTGGATTCTTTAATTTAACATCAGATAATATATAAGTTGTCTTTAAGTCTTTTCTATTATTATCCGCAGAGATTTTATCTACTTTTTTATATGTTCTCTTTTGAAAATATGAGTAAGCTATTCCATTTTTTATGAAAAAAGATTCTTCTAAGTCTAAGTATATGTTTTTATTAGTCTTATTATAAAAAGAGAATCCTGCATTTCCTCCATTGGACCAGAAATCATATATTATCTTACAATTATCATCTTCATAATAGATATTGTCTTTATCCATGTTTATATTATCGGATAATTTAGTTTCATATACTTGATAGAAACTGTTATTATAGGAAGAGCATCCGACTAATAGGCATAATAATATAACTGATGCAATTAAATAAATTGTACGTTCTGGGGTCATAAATTAAATATATTCTATTTGATTTAGTTATTCTTTTCCAGCTAATATTTTCTTTTCTATATTGCTTGTTGAATAACCTTCAAGATAGGTTAGGGTTATTATTTCTCCTTTTTTTGCTTTTATTATATCGTAGCCTACTATTTCTTCTGGTTTGTAGTCGGCTCCTTTTACTAAGACATCGGGTTGCAGGGCTTTGATTAATTCGTAAGGTGTTGGCTCACTAAAATAAACTATGGCATCAACAAATTGCATTGCAGCTAAGATTATTGCTCTCGATTCCTCGTCTTGTATTGGACGTGTTGGTCCTTTTATTGCACTTACTGAAGAGTCAGTGTTTAATCCTATTATTAGTTTGTCGCCTAAGTCTCTTGCTTTTGCTAAATAATCTATATGTCCTTGATGAATTATATCAAAGCAACCATTTGTGAAAACTATTTTTTTGTTTTCTTTATTCCACTCTTTAACTTGTTCTTGTAATTGAGAAAGTGAGTATATCTTATTATGTATTGCTTCTATTTGTTTCATCTTATTTGTCTTTATATGAGAAATAACCAAATCCAAAGAGTCCAACCACTACACTACCTATTTGAGATACTATCCAAAGTAGCCAACCTATTGCATATCCTATTGGTTTTATTATTCCGTATATTAATAGTGTTTCTGCTATTATTGCTGGGAATATTCCTATTCCTCCTGGTGTTACCATTGGTCCTACTGCACTTAATACTGTTGCTATAACTGCCGTTTTAAAGGTTAGGTTAGAGGTTTCTGGTAAACATAAAAAGATTATATAAGTACCAAGTATCCAAAGAAACCAAATAAAAAGGGAGTTAAAGATAAAGAGTAGGGGATTCTTTAGTTTTAGAATTGATTTTATTCCTTCAAGTAATCCTATTATTACGCTCTTTATTTTATTGTATATTTTCGTTTGTCTTATTTGTTTTCTAAATAAATGAAGTACTAATGCTATTGCTATTATTCCTATAAAGGCATATAACAAGTAGTATTTCAATTGAGAGAAATCAAATATATGGCTGAAATTTGTGTACAAATAGTCTTTTATAAAGTTAAATTCTAATGAAAGGGCTATTAGAAGTATAATTAAAAAAAGAAGCACATCTACTGCTCTTTCAATTATTACTGTTCCTATAGCTTTTTCAAATGGTACTTTTTGATTCTTGTGTAATATTCCACATCTTACTATTTCGCCCAAACGTGGTACTGCTAAATTGGCTAAGTATCCACACATTACAGATAAAAAGGTTGGCATTAGCTTAGGATTATACCCCATTGGTTTTATAAGTTGTTGCCAACGTATTGCTCTTATTAGTGAGCTTAGTAAGTTTATTAGTATTGCTACAAAGAACCAGTAGTAGTTAGCTTTAGAAAATGAAGAGAGGAGTTGGTTTATTTCTTGAGATGATAGCTTAGCTAAAAACCACCATATAAACCCCATTCCTATAGCAAAGAATATTATTATTCTTAATTTTTTCTTCATTTATTTTCTCATTTATTTCTTAAAACTTAGACTACTTTACTATGAATTTAAAGAACTCTTAGCTAATTTCAATGATTCTAAATCAATTTATTATTCTCAGGGAAAATAACTATTGGTGTATGTTTCTTCGCTTCTTCAAATTCCATTGTACCATAAGAAACAATTATTACTAAATCTCCTGGTTGAACTTTCCTTGCTGCTGCACCATTAATACCTATTTCTCCTGATCCTCTTTTCCCTTTTATTACATAGGTACTTAGACGTTCTCCATTGTTTATATCAAAAATATGCACTCTTTCATTCTCAATCAAATTTGCTGCATCCATTAAATCTTCATCAATAGTTATACTACCAATATAAGCAAGATCAGCACGAGTAACCACAGCTCTGTGTATTTTTGATTTTAAAACTTCAATATTCATTTTCTAATCTATTTTGAATAAAAGACAAAGGACTAATGACTAATGTCAATTGTCCTTTGTCTTCTTGATATATTTTTTATGTTAATTAACTGCAGGTACGTTAATATTGTTTTGTTGTTGTCCTTGTAATTGTTGAGCTTGTTGTTTGCTTGAAGCTTCTTGAAGTATTTTCATAAATGTTGGGTTCGACATTATTTTGTCTTGAACAGCTTTTAATTGATGATTTACTGCATTAGAATATACAAACATTAATAGCTCTGATGCACGGTCAAATAGTTCTTGTGATTGAGTTGCCATTATCTTTTCTAATGATGTAAGTTCAGCCACTAACTGATTTGCTCCCTCGGCTTTATTTCCTGAGCGAACAACTTCTAATGATGCATTAATACTATTAACTAAATCATTATACCCTTTTTGTAGCTCCTGAACACCTAAAAGAGATTGCATTTCAGAAATAGCACCAATTCTTTTTTGTACAGATTGAATATTATAATCTTTTGCATAATTATTAACTAAAGCAAGTATTTGAAGAGCTTCATTTTTAGCACTTGCAACACTTCTTGCTTTATTGCCTGTAAATCTATTATAATATTTAACATCATTGATATACAAGTCAGTAATTTTATTTAGAATTTCTTCTCCTTTTTTCATGTTTCCTGCATCAAAGTATTGTGTTGCAAGTTGCAAGTCAAACTTATCAAAATATATTTTAGACTCAGGGAATTGTTCAAGAGACTTGTCAAGAACTTTTAATGCTCTGGCTTTATCTCCTCTTGCAATTAATCCTTTTGCTAATAACATGTGTTGTTGACGCATATTACGAGAGTTATTAATTGTTACAGCATCTTCAAGATAGGTTTTAGGATCATTTATTCCTCCCCATTGAAACTTATTAGTAAATAGTTTATATGACTTATCTAATGCAATATTACCTCTTTCTCTTGTTGGCACAATTTTATATACTAAACCTTCTTGTTGTACATAATCACCAATGTTAAGAATTATATTAGCAAAATATTGAGGACTCATTGTGTAAATAGGACGTTTAAATGCGTTTGTTCCAAGAATATCTAATAGCATTAATTCATTTCTTTGAAGATATTTCATTCCTTGTTTTTCATCTAATGGAATAGAGAATGTAAATACATTTTGTCCTGATGTTATCTTTAAGTTATTAGCTAAAAGAATTTTTATAGAATCTCCAGTATTAGTAAATGTAGTTGTTTTTGGATCATTAGTCATTCTTCTTAAAGCATCTTTTAATTCAATAGTATCACCACTTTCAGGAAAAACAGCAGAAACATCAGCCCCTAGTCCATAATATTGTTTAGGAAGAGTGAATGGACATTTTTCAGATTCATATACTTTATTGTATAGTTGTTCTACATACCAATTCATACCAGAAAGAGTAAAGTTAAGAATTCTTATATCAGGACGAACCCCTTCAACTTCTTGAACATACCAAAGAGGGAATGTATCATTATCTCCAAATGTAATAAGTATAGCATCTTTATCACAACTTTCTAAGTAGTTTCTTGCAAATTCTCTTGTCATATATCTTCCACTACGGTCATGGTCATCCCATTCTTGAGAAGCCATAAGAACAGGAACAGCAACAAGACAAATTACAGTTATACCTATTGCTTTTACATTTTCAGGCATCTTTATTTTCTTTAACCAATCATATAAAGCAAATACACCTAATCCAATCCAAATAGCAAAAGCATAGAAAGAACCAGCAAAAGCATAATCTCTTTCTCTTGGTTGTTGAGGAGGCATATTAAGGTAAAGAGCAATAGCCAGACCAGTCATAAAGAATAACATAAATACAACGAAGCTATTCTTTTTGTCTTTCTTGAATTGATAAACTAAGCCACAAATCCCTAATATAAATGGTAAGAATAATAATTTATTTCTTCCATGGTTATTAGCCATTTCAGAAGGAAGATTATTTTGAGGTCCAAGACGCATCTCATCAATAAAGTTAATCCCAGAAATCCAGTTTCCATTTAATAAGTCCTTTGTTCCATTTGATTCAGGATCATAATTAGAATGATTTAAACCAAACCCTTGAACATCATTTTGTCTTCCAACAAAGTTCCACATAAAGTAACGCAAGTACATGTGATTTACTTGATAACGGAAGAAGTATGTTAAATTTTCAGCAAAGGTTGGTTTTCTATCACTATTTATTCCTGTCCAATATTTATAATATGTTATATGTTTTCTTGTTTCATCGTTAGAATACATTCTTGGAAATACAGTGCAACTATTTGGATCAAATTCAATCTTTCCTGATGTTTTTACTTTAATATATTGCTTGCTTGCAGTATCTTTAATGTATTTTGGAGAGCCTTCATCTTGTTTAACTGCTTGTGCTGTGTAATATTGTCCGTAAAGAATAGGAGTGTCTCCATATTGTTCACGGTTTAAGTAAGTCAATAAACTAACAGCATCTTTTGGAGCATTCTCATTTAAAGGAGTATTTGAATTAGCACGAATAACTAAAACAAAGAATGTAGAATAACCAATCAAAAGGAATAAAAAGCAAATAATAATAGTATTTAATAGAGGTTTTACTTTAATTCTTGAATATTTAATTCCCCAAATAATTAATCCAATTACTATTGCAAAGAATATTATTGTACCTGAATTAAATGGAAGCCCTATTGAGTTTACAAAGAATATTTCGAAGTTACCAGCAATACTTACTATCATTGGAACAACAAAATAAAGAATAATTCCAACAATTAGGAATGAAAGCAATCCAGCCCAAATAAAACCTTTCTTAGTTGTATTTGGATATTTCTTAAAGTAGAATACGTAAGTCATTGCAGGAATAGCAAGCAAGTTTAATAAATGGACACCAATAGATATACCTATTAAAAATGCAATTAAAATAATCCAACGCAGGTTATGTTTTTCATCAGCTTGACTTTCCCATTTTAATATTACCCAAAATACTAATGCAGTAAAGAAAGAACTCATTGCATAAACTTCACCTTCAACAGCAGAATACCAGAAAGTATCAGAAAAAGTATAAGCTAAAGCACCAACTAACCCAGATCCCATAATGGCAATCATTTGAGAAGTTGTCATTTCTTTTCCTTTAGCAATAAATTTCTTTGCAAGCATTGTAATTGACCAGAATAAGAATAAAATAGTGAAACCACTACATATTGCACTCATAGCATTTACCATATATGCAACTTTTGTCACATCACCACCAGCAAATAAAGAAAATATTTTTCCAATTAATTGAAAAGTCGGAGCTCCAGGTGGGTGACCAACTTGTAGCTTATATGCAGTTGCAATATATTCTCCGCAATCCCACCATGAAGCAGTAGGTTCAGCAGTAACTAAGTAAACTATACTTGCAATTAGGAATACTCCCCAACCCAAGATGTTGTTTATTAACGAATACTTTTTCATTTATTCTAATTGTTAATTATTATATTTATTAGTTTTTTTTGTGCTTACCATTTAACAGAACTTCTTTTAATAGGCATTGTCATACATCTTGCACCACCACCACCACGAGGAAGTTCAGCAGCATCAACTGTTACAACAAATTTATTATAGTCATTCATGTTAATTTTATTATTACAAATATCTTCAGCTTTCAAAACTTCAAAGCCAGCAATATTTAACGCCTCAATTGTATTTGTGTTTCGTGAATAACCAATTATTTTTCCTTCACCCAAACAAAAGAAGTTTGCACCTGAATGCCATTGTTCACGATCTTGATATAGTTTATTGTTTCCACCACAATTTATTGGTTCAAGTTCAAAGCCTAAATCTTTTAAACCAGACATAAAGTTTGGTTTTTTATGATAAGTAACATTTCCGTTATTTATTTCAATATGGCATACCTCAAAGTTATTAGTGTTTTTAACTATCAAAGGTTCGTATGCCATACATTTATCCTTATCCAACATAGTAAATACCATATCCAAGTGAATAAATGATTCTGGAGAATGAGGAAGTGTTTGGATTAGTATATTAAATTTGGGTTTTGTTTTTGAGTAGTGATTGATTAAGAATTCAAGACCCTTCTTATTACTTCTTATACCTTGACCTAAAAGTAATACATCTTCTCTTCCTATCAATACATCTCCTCCTTCTGTATTTGCATCCAATGAATAAGATTTAGCATTTATTGTTTCTGCTTTGAAGTAGAATCTAAATATATAATCCATAATAATGCTTTCTCTTGAACGAACTTCAAACTGCATAGAATTAATCAATACTTGATTATAAATGCTTGAAGAGGCATCACGAGTAAAGAAAAAATTATATAAAGGAGCTAAATCATTGGGTTTACCTTCAATCAACATTCTTGATAATTCATTAGCAGGTAAAGAAAGTAGCTCTTCTTCTAAAAAAGGTTTTCTTTCTTTAGCTAATATTTCTTTTACTAATAATGACTTTACATTATTATCTTTTAAAATATCAGTAAGTAGGTCAATAATTTGATAAGTTTTTGTCCATTTCGACAATACTTCTTTAAAGTAATAGTATTCTTTTTGGGCAATATTGAGATTTAGGAGGTCGCTGTATAAACATTCTGCAATTGTATCAGGAATCATTTGTTCAATTTCTATTCCTGGTTTATGCAAAATAACTCCTTCTAATTTACCTATTTCCGAGCTTACATCTATGTTTAACATAAAGTTAGAGATTCGTTTGACACAACCCTAAAACAAGTGATTTAGGGCATTTGTAAGTTGCAAATATAGGTATTTTCTTTAATTTAACAAGAATTACTGAGGAATTGCAGATATAAGTCGTTTTGTGTATGATGTTTGAGGGTTGGAATAAATGCTATCAGAATCTCCATACTCAACAATATTACCACTTTGCATCACAATCATTCTATCTGACATATACTTCACAACAGAGAGGTCGTGAGAGATAAAAATGCAAGTAAAATTAAAATCACGCTTTAAATCATTAATCAAATTTAAAACCTGAGCTTGAACCGATACATCTAAAGCAGAAACACTCTCATCGCAAATAACAATTTCAGGTTCTAATGCCAAGCAACGAGCAATTCCTATTCTTTGTCTTTGTCCACCAGAAAATTCATGAGGATAACGATTATAATGTGCTCGTTCTAATCCTACTTTTTCCAATAACTCTAATACTTTTTCTTTTCTTTCTTTCTCAGAATTATAAAGTTTATGAACTCTCATAGGCTCTTGAATAGCTTCTCCAATAGGTAAACGAGGATTTAAAGAAGAATAGGGGTCTTGAAAAATAATTTGTATTTTCTTTCTAATAGCTCTAAGTTGCTTTTCTGAAATCTCATTAAGCATTATTCCTTCAAACTCGATTTGTCCACTTGCAGCTTCAATCAATTGCAAAATAGCTCTCCCAATAGTTGTCTTTCCACAACCACTTTCTCCAACAAGCCCTAATGTTTCTCCTTTGTAAACATCAAAGCTAACATTATTTACTGCAATAACTTTCTTTGTTACTTTCCCAAATATATTTTTATCAACAATATATTCCACAACTAAATTCTTAACTTTAAGCAACGAAGGTTGAGAATATAATGCTTCGTGATTTATTTTTCTTTCATCTATTGATACATAATCAAGCTTAGGGATATTTCCATCTAAAAAATCACCCACAGTAAGAAGATGTTTAGGTCTTTGATTTGTTGGAGGGCGTGAAGCAATAAGTCCTTTAGTATATGGGTGCTGAGGATGAAAGAAAACATCATCAACCTTTCCCTGTTCAACAATTTCTCCTCTATATAAAACAATAACTCTATCTGCAATTTGTTTTATAACCCCTAAATCATGAGTAATAAACAAAATACCTATACCATATTTTTCTTGTAAGGACTTTAATAAATCAAGAATAGTTTTTTGAACAGTAACATCTAAAGCCGTAGTAGGTTCATCGGCAATTAATAAATCGGGATTACAACTTAGAGCCATTGCAATCATCACCCTTTGCTTTTGCCCACCAGAAAGCTCATGAGGATAACTATTATATATACGTTCAACATCAGTCAAAAGAACTTCTCTAAAAAGCTCTAAAACTCTTTCTTTACTTTGTTTGCTTGAAAAATGATTATTATGAAGAAGAATCATCTCCAAAACTTGCTTGCCACATTTCTGAACAGGATTAAGAGCAGTCATAGGCTCTTGAAATATCATTGCAATTCTTTTTCCTCGCAATTGTTGATGTCTCTTTTCTTCTAAATGAGCTAAGTCAATAGTAGATTCTTTTACATTATCATAAAAAAGAATACTACCACCATTAATTTTAGAGTATTTTTCAGGTAAAAGCCCCATAATAGCTAAAGAAGAAACACTCTTTCCTGAGCCACTTTCTCCAACTAAACCAACAATTTCTCCTTTAGAAACAGAAAAACTAATTCCCTTAACAACTTCAACCCACTGTTTTTGTCGTAAAAAAGAAACTTTTAAATCATTTACCTCAATAATTTTTTCAGAATACATACATCTAATAGTTACTTAGTGCAAAGATATGAAATTTTTTACTTGACGATATAAATTAAGCATATAAAACAGAAGAAAAGCAAGCTACTGAAAGAAAAAGGTGATAAAAATAGAGAAAAAATTTGTGAGTTTAGAAAAATGTATTACTTTTGCATCCTCAAAACAACACAATGAGATTGTCCCGTGGTGTAATGGTAACACTTATGATTTTGGTTCATATGTTCCAAGTTCGAATCTTGGCGGGATAACAAATAAAGTGCCAAAGTATAATTAATAATTATACTTTGGTCTTTTTGTTTTAAACCAAATCTATTTTGGTGCATAAGTTGTTAAAAATAATATTGTCCCGTGGTGTAATGGTAACACAGATGATTCTGGTTCATTTATTCCGAGTTCGAATCTTGGCGGGATAACAAATTAAAGAAGTGGCATTAAATAAGTATCAAAATCTTTTAATACTATTTCCTTTTCTATCTTGTTTTCTTTAATCTCTTTATTATAATTATATACATCAACCATTCCATCGTTGCCATTAATAAGTATCATTAATTGAGGAATGCTTGCACTAATATTATTAGAATCTTTAATCTGCATAAAATCTACTCCATCTCTAAGCCTTTTCAATGTATAAAGAGAGTCAGTTTGCATTGTTTCTATCGATTCTGTTCTTGTAAAATTAAATAGCTTTTTCATTTTTCCACAAATATACGGATAAAATATTGAAAAACAGGAATAAATATATTTTATATCTATTATAGGCTTAGAAATATCTTTACAAACAGCCTTATTTCTTATGACATCGGCGGCAACATAATAAGCACCCAAACTAATAATGGTAGCCATCGGAGGATCTTTTTGCAAATAGCACAATGGACTTCATGTTTTCCATTATAGGATTCTTGGTTATATAGTAAAGACACACCATTAGCCTCTATTCAAAAGAAAAAGACCCAATCAAATAAAACAATTGATACACAACCAAAATGTAGGGGTAGGCCTTGCGTCTACCCAAACCAAAACCACCCAACAAACCAAAACCACGAAAAAAAATTGACAATAATATCGTAGAGACGTCGATTTATCGCGTCTCGTCAATTGCATGTTTCATTAATAAAGGCTGAAAGCCTGAATTAACATAACCCCAACGGCAACGCCCTTGAAATATTGATATTGATTGTTCAATTCATCATTAACCATTTTTTTATCTTATCTTTTATGATAAAGCAGACAGCAAAAATAACATCCATCTACATTTGAATAGTGTTTTTTTGCTTCTTTTAGGGCATCAGAGCATTTTACAAATTCCCCTAAAGGCATTAGGTTTTCTTTTTTTGGAAGATGCTTACATGATGCTTTATGAACTTCGTGTTCTCCTGAAGTTTCTGCTTTTTGATTTACATAATAACTATCCATAGTCTTTAATGTATTAAATTGATAATTCTATTAAATATCTTTTTTTAGCTTTTGTTTCTCAATCAATTATACACCGCAAAAGTAGAAATAGTTTTTTACTAAAACAAATTTTATATCAAAATAATTGTTTTGAATGATAAATTCTTTTGGCTATACTTCTTTTTTGCTTTAAAATACTGAATACAAAAAAGGGACGTACCGAAATACGCCCCCCAAATTAACTATTTAATCACGAACTGTTAGTTTTTTTCTATTTTACTTTTCTATTTTACTTCTATTTTTTACCTCGGACTTAAAAACTCTTTTTACAAAATAATCAACTTCTTTTTCCGCTATATTTATTATAACAATAGAAACAGTAAAAAAGTAAGTTAATTTTTTTTTCTATAATAGGTAAATTTAGAGAATCATTAGTTGGAAATATAATTTTCAATAACGAAAAAAAAGGCGAAATATTATCCGCCCCCTACAAAGATTAACCATTTATCATTAATTTTTTGTTAATATTGTAATCGCTATTTGTAATCTTTAGGTTATATAATCCAGAAGAAAATCCTTTTAAATCAATTTCTAATTCTTTTTGTCCTGCATTTAATTTATATGTCTTAATTTTTCTACCAAGATAGTCATATATTATTACATTTGCATTTGTTTTTAGTCCTTGAATTTCTAACGTTGTTTTTTCTTGTGTTGGGTTAGGGTATAGTTTTGTTTGTAATTCAATATTTGAAATATCATTTAATCCTACATCACATGTTATGTTTATAAAATTACTCCAATATTCTGAATTTAGATATAATTCTACTGAAGGGCATTGAACATAAACAGGGATATAATTGTGGACGTTATAGAATGCTCCATAATTTAGGACTGGAGGCATAATGGCTTGGCTTGTAATGGAATTGAGGTTATTGCAATAACAAAAGGCAAGGGAATCAATTAGGGTAATGGTAGATGGAAGGGTTATTGTTGCTAAATTATTGCATTCATTAAATGCTGATTTTCCAATTGTTGTAATTGAAGTGCCTAAATCAATTGTTGTTAAGGCTCTACATCCTGCAAATGCTTCATCATCTATTATTGTAATTGAAGAAGGAATGGTGATTGAGATTAAGCCTTCACAGCCGTAGAAAACTCTTTTTTGTATTGAGGTAAGAGAATTGCTTATTGTTGCTGATGTTAATGCTGTGCAATTATAAAATGCTTCATCACCTAATGTTGAAACTGAATTAGGAATATTAATTGATGTTAGGCTTGTGCAATTTTTAAATGCAAATTTATCTATTGTATTTAATGAATTAGGGATATTGATTAATGTTAAATTGATACAAGAAGAGAATGCGTTTTCTGAAATTGTAGTAAGATTGTTTGGTAATGAAACTGAGGTTAAATGAGTGCATTCGGAAAATGCGTTGTAAGGTATGTTTACTACGTTTTCGCCAACAATTAATTTTGTAAATGATGAACATCCATTAAATATAAAATTTCCTATGGAACAATTAATGGAGTTGTAATTAACTGTGTCAATTCCTGTGCAATTGTTAAATGCTCCATCTCCAATAATTATTACTTGAGATGGTATTGTTAATTTTGTTAATGCTGTGCATGAATTAAAAGCATCGGAACCTATTACCATAAGGCTTGAGGGTAAAGAAATTGAAGATATATTTATACAACCTCTAAAAGACCCTGTTGCTATATGTGTAAGAGATGATGGCATATTAACTGATAATAGGTTAGAACAATCTCCAAATGCTGCATCGCCTATGGTTTGAACTGAATCTCCAATTATGACTGATGTTAGATTGGTGCAATTATAAAATGCTGAATTACCTATTGAATTAACTGTGTAATTTATCTCATTATATAAAATAGTTGATGGAATTGTTATTGCTCCTGAATAATTATTTGCATTGGCAGGAGTTGATGTAACTTCAACTGTATAAGGAGGTGAGGAAGATGTAATATTATAAAATATAGTATCTCCGCTTTCATTTACTACAAATAAATCGTATGCTTTTGCATTGAAACTAATACCAAATAGGATTAGTGTAAAAAGAATAAATATATTTTTTCTCATGTCATTATGTATTAATTGTTATTGTTCGTTTTTTCTTATGATTTTTATCTTACTATACTATAACAACGATTTCAATCAAAAAGTAAACAATACAAATCTTATTTTTTATTTTTATTTCGTGGTTATATTTTGATTTATAATGCTTTAAATGGTTATATTGTTGTGGGTTTATTTTTTATCCTTCAATAAATATATTGTAATAGAGATAATCTTTGTACTTTTGAAGATATTTTACATATTAAATTATGGACGCTAAATTGACAGAACACGCTAAGAATGCTATAAAAGCAGGTAGTGATGAGGCTATGAGACTCAGGAGTGATTTCTTTGGAGTTGAGCATTTATTTTTAGGTATTATTAGAGAAAAGGAATGTAAGGCAATACAGATATTGACTGATTTTAATATTGATGCACAGGTTATAAAAACTGAAATTGAAAAAACTGTTCAAAAACAGGATGTTTTTATGGCTCTTAATGAAGAACGAGATGTGCCTTTATTAAAACAAACTGAACGGGTTATTAAATTATCTTTTCTTGAAGCAACAGATTTGGGAGTTGATGAAATTGGTACGGAACATTTTTTAGCTTCAATATTGAAAGAAGGTAATAATTTGGTTGCTAATATTCTTTTTGGTTATGGATTGACTTATGAAATTATTCATGCTTGGATAAAGAACTCTTCTGATTTATCAACCGATGAAGAGGGACTTGAAAAAGAAGATACACCTAAGCCTTTTGCTGATTCTTCTTATATGGCAAATGATGACGATGATGACGATGAAGAAAATTTATTTGGAGCAAAGTGTCCAATGAAAAAAACATCTAAGAAAGTTACACCACTTAAAGAAAATAAGAAACCTACTCCTTTTTTAGATAATTTCGGTAAAAATCTTTCGGAACAAGCTGAATTAGGTTTGATAGATCCAATTGTTGGAAGAGAAAAAGAGATGGAACGTATTGCTCAAATTCTTTCTCGAAGGAAGAAAAACAATCCTATCTTGATTGGTGAACCTGGTGTTGGTAAATCGGCTATTGCAGAGGGGCTGGCATTAAGGATTGCTGCTAAGGATGTGCCTTACACTTTATTTAAGAAAAAGATATATACTTTAGATTTGGCTTCTGTGGTTGCAGGAACTAAATATAGAGGTCAATTTGAAGAAAGATTAAAGGGCTTGATTAATGAATTAGAAAAAAATCCAGAGATTATTCTTTTTATTGATGAAATACATACTATTGTTGGAGCTGGAAATGCTTCTGGTTCTTTAGATGCTTCAAATATATTTAAACCAGCTCTTGCAAGAGGGGAAATACAATGTATTGGTGCAACTACTTTAAGTGAATATAGAAAGAATATTGAGTCGGATGGAGCTTTGGAAAGAAGGTTTCAGAAGGTGATGATTGAGCCTACAACGGCAGAGGAAACGCTTACTATTCTTAAAAATATTAAGTTTAAATATGAACAACATCATAAGGTTAGATATGATGATAAGGCAATTGAGGCTTGTGTAAAACTATCTGAACGATATATAAACGATAGACAATTACCCGATAAGGCTATTGATGCACTTGATGAAGCAGGGGCAAGAGCTCATGTGAGAGATGTTAGAGTGCCTGAGGAATTGGTTGAATTGGAAAAAAAGATAACTGAATTGGAGGCTGAAAAGCGTGAAGTTGTTGTTAAAAGAGAGTTTGAGAAGGCTAAGATTTTAAAGTTAAATATTGAAGAATTAAATGAAGATATAGAAACAAAATATAAACTTTGGGAAAAAGAGATAGAGGATAATTATGTTGTTGTTTCAGAAGATGATATTGCTAATGTTATTTCTATGATGAGTGGTGTGAAGATTCAGAAGGTTAGTTCCGATGAAACTCAGAAATTGCTTAAAATGGAAGAAAACTTAAGGGGTGTTGTTGTTGGACAAGATGAAGCCGTAATGAAAGTTTCCAAGGCTATTCGTAGGGCAAGAGTAGGGATTAATGACCCTAACCGTCCTATTGGTTCATTTATTTTTGTTGGACAAACAGGTGTGGGAAAGACTCATTTAGCAAAGGAATTGGCAAAGTATCTGTTTGACTCTGATGCTAACCTTATTCGTTTAGATATGAGTGAATATATGGAGAAACATTCTGTGTCAAGAATAATTGGCTCTCCTCCAGGGTATGTTGGTCATGAAGAAGCAGGACAATTAACTGAAAAGGTTAGAATGCATCCTTATTCTATTGTTTTACTTGATGAAATTGAAAAAGCACATTCTGATGTATTCAATATTTTACTTCAAATTTTAGATGATGGTCATCTTACCGACTCAATTGGAAGGAAGGTTGATTTCAAAAATACTATTATTATTATGACTTCTAATGTTGGAAGTAGAAAACTTAGAGACTTTGGATTAGGGGTTGGTTTTTCAACAACATCTCGTGAAAGTAAGGTGGTTGAAATAGAAAAAAGTATTATTGATAATGATATTAATAAGACTTTTTCTCCTGAGTTTCTTAATAGAGTTGATGATATTGTTTTCTTCCGTACTTTGGAAAAAGATGATATTATAAAGATTATTGATATTGAACTTAATACTCTAAAAAAACGTTTAAAAGGTTTAGATTATTCAATTGAGTTTACAGATGAATTGAAAGACTTTATTATTGAAAAAGGAGTGGATAAACAATTTGGTGCAAGACCTTTAAAGAGGGCTATTCAAAAGAATGTTGAAGATCCTCTTTCAGAAGCTATTCTTGAAAACAACGATAAGAAAAAGAAAAAAATTAGGGTGTCGGCAATAGATGGTGAAACTAAGATAGAAATATTTAAATAATGATATTTAAGAAATTCTTTGTAGAGTTTGGTTCTTACATTTTATTGATGAAGGACGCTTTTAAGAAGCCTCAAAATATGCATGTATTTAAGAGGCAGATTCTTTATGAAATGGAAGCTTTGGGTGTAGAATCTATCCCTATTGTTTGTATTATTTCTTTATTTATTGGTGCAGCAGTTGTTATTCAAATGATACTAAACCTTAATAATCCTATTTATCCTTCTTGGATATATGGATTTGCTTCAAGGAAAGCTCTTGTTTTGGAATTTGCTCCAACTGTAATATCTCTTATTCTTGCAGGTAAATGTGCTTCAATGATTGCTTCAGAATTAGGCTCTCAAAGAATTTCAGAGCAGATTGATGCAATGGAGGTTATGGGAGTTAATACGGCGTCTTATTTGATTTTACCTAAGATTTTAGCTTGTTTTATATTTTTCCCTTTGCTTATTATTATTAGTATTTTTATTGGATTAATTGGAGGAGGATTTGGCGGTGCTTTTAATGGATTGTCGCCATTTCATTATATTGAAGGTATTAGACTTGAATTTTCTTCTTATGATATATTTTATGCAATTATCAAAACAGCAGTTAATGCTCTTATTATTTCAACAATAGCTTGTTATAGGGGTTATACAATGAAAGGTGGCTCTGTTGAAGTTGGAATACAAAGCACTAAAGCCGTTGTACAAAGCAGTATTGCAATTATGGTATTTAATCTACTAATGACAAACTTATTTTTCTAATGATTGAGATTAAAAACGTTTCAAAGTCTTTTGATGATATTCAGGTATTGAAGGATATTAATACAGTATTTCCTCCAGGTGAATGTAGTTTAATTATTGGACAGAGTGGTAGTGGAAAAACTGTTTTAATGAAAACTATAGTTGGATTGCATAAGCCAAATGTTGGAGATGTTTTATTTGACAATAGGGTATTTACTCAAATGTCAACTAAACAGCAGATTGATGTAAGAAAGGATATGGGTATGGTATTCCAAGGAGGGGCTTTATTCGATTCTATGAGTATTGAAGAGAATATAATGTTTCCAATAAGAATGTTTCAGAGGGAATCTTATGCTAAGATGTTGAATAAAGTAAATTTTTCTTTAGAAAGGGTAAATCTAAAAGGGATAAATAAAATGAAACCCTCAGAGTTAAGTGGAGGTATGAAAAAGAGAGTAGCAATAGCAAGAGCTATAGCTGCACAACCTAAATACCTTTTCTGTGATGAACCTAATTCAGGTTTAGATCCTCAGACTTCAATTGTTATAGATAAGTTAATATATGACATTACTCATGAATACAATATTACCACAATAATAAATACACATGATATGAATTCTGTTGTGGAAATAGGTGATAATATTGTTTATTTACATAATGGAGAGCTTTGGTGGAAGGGAAATAATAAAAATGTTTTAGAATCAGATAATATAGAGTTAAATGATTTTGTCTTTTGTACAGCCTTAACCAAAAAGATAAAAGAAAAGAATGAAAACAAGTAGAAGAAAAATAAAGAATATTTTCTCAACCATAACAAAAGTGCTTCTAATTTTATTAGCAAGTGGTTTAATTGTTTGGATATTCCCATCTAACTCTACATTCAAATATGATTTCCAAAAAGGAGCTTTTTGGGAACATGAAAACTTAATATCTCCAATAGATATTCTTATTCCTAAAACAGATAAGGAGGTAAAGGAAGAAGAGAGTGCAATTGTAAACAATAAAAAGCTTTATTTTGATATAGTTAAAGGAGAAAAAACAGAAATTCCAGAGATAGAAGGATTACCATTAGACTATACTATAATGGTTTTAAAAGATAGTATGCCTTTTGAGATAAAAGTAGGAGATATAAAAACCCCTTTAAAATATAATAATGAAAAGACACAAGAACAATTGAAGATACAACTAAGTAATGTCTCAAATGTTAAACAGTCAATTTTAAAAGGGGATCAAATTATAGCCAGAGGCGAAAAAATTGACCAAAATAAGTATGAAGTTCTCTCAATTTATAAAAAAGAGTACGAAAATAATTTTACATCACAAACAACTATATATAAGCAAACAATTGGGCAATTTATATTGGTATCATTAGCTTTAATTGCAATGTTATTTTTCTTTAAATATATTAATCCAGAGCTATATAGTGATAATAAGAAAATAATATTAATACTTTCGGTTATAATATTAATGGTTGGTATTACTGCAATAATTATTAATGTAAATTCACAATATATATACATAGCACCACTATGCTTAACTCCAATTCTGATTAGAACGTTTTTTGATTCTCGTGCAGCACTTTATGTATTCTTGGTTAATATTATTATTATAGGCTTTTCTGTGCCAAATAGTTTTGAGTTTGTATTCTATCAATTAATTGTAGGTATGATGGCAATAATTAGTATGGAACATTTGGGAAAACGTTCCGACTTCTTTACCACAAGTATATTTGTATTTGTTACTTATTCTGTTATTTATGTTGCAATAACTTTAACACAAGATGCAGATATTTCAAAAATAAATATGTATCGTTTTGGATATTTTGCAATTAATGCAGCTATGACATTATTTGCATTTCCTCTGATTTATTTGTTTGAAAAAATATTTGGATATGTAAGTGAAATATCTCTTTTAGAATATTCTGATACTAATAGTAAGGTGCTTCGTTATCTTTCTGTTAAGGCTCCTGGTACATTTCAACATTGTGTTCAGGTTGCTAATCTTTCAGAAGATTTAATACATCAAATAGGTGGAAATGCTTTATTGGTAAGAGTTGGTGCATTACATCATGATATAGGAAAGACCATAAAGCCAATGTTTTTTATTGAAAATCAAAATACAGGTTTTAATCCTCACGATGAGATAACTAATGAAGAGTCTGCTCAAATAATTACTTCTCATGTAGTAGATGGTGTGAAATTAGCATATAAATATAAGCTCCCAGAACCAATTATTGACTTTATCCGCACTCATCATGGGTCAAGTCAAACAAAGTTTTTTTATAATAAACAAAAGCTTGAACACCCAGATCTACCTATTGATGAAAACATATTCACCTACAAAGGTCCAAGACCATTTTCAAGAGAAACTGCAGTGGTAATGATGGTAGATAGTGTTGAAGCTGCATCAAGGAGTTTAAAAGACCACTCAGAAAAATCTATAAGTAACTTGGTAGATAATATTATAGACGAGCAAATTAAAATAAATCAATTCTCTAACTCCAATATAACATTTAGAGATATAACTATAATAAAACAAGTCTTAAAACAAAAACTACAAGCTATTTATCACACAAGAATTCAATATCCTGTGAATAATTAATTTGAGTTTTAGGGATTAAGTTTTATAGTGAAAGTCTTTGCCTTTAGAGTATGAAGCCTTTTTCTATATTTATGAAAATTTGGATTTCATTTTGTTGTGTCTTATGTGATTTTTTTTTCTTATATTTGCAGATTGAATTTTAAAATTTAACTGACGATGAGTGAAGAATTGAATAAAACAAAAAATGCTTATTCTGCTGATAATATAACAGTACTTGAAGGCTTGGAAGCTGTTCGTATGCGTCCTGCCATGTATATTGGTGATGTTAATATGAGAGGTTTACACCATTTGGTTTATGAAGTGGTGGATAACTCTATTGATGAGGCTTTGGCTGGCTATTGTAATAAAATAGATGTTTTTATTTTAGAAAATAACTCAATAAGAGTTGAGGATAATGGTCGTGGTATCCCTGTGGATATGCACGAAAAAGAAGGTAGAAGTGCATTAGAAGTTGTTATGACTGTTTTGCATGCTGGAGGTAAATTCGATAAGGGTTCATATAAAGTATCAGGTGGGTTACATGGTGTAGGCGTTAGTTGTGTTAATGCTCTATCATCTCATATGAAAGTTACTGTTTGCCGTGATGGAAAAGAATATGAACAAGAATACGAAAAAGGTGATCCAATTTATCCAGTTAGAGAAGTTGGCGAATCTAATAGGAGAGGAACAATCACAGAGTTCTTGCCAGATAATACTATTTTTACTCTTTCAGAATATAATTATCAAACAATTTGCACTCGTTTACGTGAGTTAGCATTTTTAAATAAAGGTCTTGAGCTTACTATTACTGATTATAGAAATAAAGATGAAGAAGGAAACTTTGTTTTTGAAAGATTTCTTTCAAAAGATGGTTTAAAAGATTTCATTAATTACTTAGACGGTAATCGTGAAAAGTTAATGCCAGAACCTATTTGTATCGAAGGATGCAAACAAGATATTCCTATTGAAATTGCAATGCAATACAATACTACTTTTACTGAAAACTTACATTCTTATGTAAATAATATCAACACTCACGAAGGAGGAACTCACCTTGCTGGTTTCCGCCGTGGTTTAACTCGTACATTAAAGTCTTATGCCGATAAGAGTGGAATGTTAGAGAAATTAAAGTTTGAAATAGTTGGTGATGACTTTCGTGAAGGTTTAACTGCTGTTATTTCTGTTAAGGTTCAAGAACCACAATTTGAAGGACAGACAAAGACTAAGTTAGGAAATAACGAAGTTATGGGTGCTGTGGATCAAATTGTATCTGAGTTATTAAATAATTACTTAGAAGAAAATCCAAAGGAAGCTAAGTTAATAGTAAATAAAGTTATTCTTGCTGCAACTGCACGTCATGCTGCACGTAAGGCAAGAGAATTAGTACAACGTCAAACAGTTCTTGGAGTTGCTGGATTACCTGGTAAACTTGCCGACTGTTCAGATTCAGACCCTGTTAAATGTGAACTATTTATTGTCGAAGGACAATCTGCGGGTGGTACTGCAAAACAAGGACGTAATAGAAATTATCAAGCTATTCTTCCATTAAGAGGTAAAATCTTAAATGTTGAAAAAGCAATGCCTCATAGAGTATTAGATTCTGAAGAAATAAAAAATATATATACAGCACTTGGTGTATCAATAGGAACTACAGAAGATAGCAAGGCATTAAATATGGATAAGATACGTTATCACAAAGTTGTGATTATGACCGATGCCGATGTCGATGGTAGCCATATTGATACCCTTATTCTAACTTTCTTCTTCCGTTATATGAGAGAATTAATAGAATGTGGATATGTATATCTTGCAACACCTCCTCTTTATTTAGTTAAAAAAGGAAAGCAAGAGCGTTATTGTTGGACGGAAGAAGAACGTCAAATTCATCAAGAAGAGTTTGGAAATACAGGAGTAAGTATTCAACGATACAAAGGTCTTGGGGAAATGAGTGAAACCCAATTATGGGAAACAACAATGAATCCAGAAACAAGACTATTCCGTCAAGTTACTCTTGATAATGCATCTGAAGCAGATAGAGTATTCTCGATGCTTATGGGAGATGATGTTCCACCAAGAAGAGAATTTATAGAACAAAATGCAACTTATGCAAATATAGACGCATAAGAGAATTCAATAGAAATAGAAAATAAAAAAATATAAGCTACATCTCAAAATAAGAGATGTAGCTTTTTTGTTTTATAGAAAAAAGCCTGTGGTAATGTATCAGATCAGGAGTTATTAAAGTAACAAATTGAAATTCAGTAATAATTGAAATTAATTTAGAGGAAAGGTGGAATAATATTCTACCTTTCCTTGTTTTTATCTTCAAAAACAAGCTTAAAAATGACGGAAAAATGAAAGTTTTGGGATATTGTGTTCCAAAAAAGGAGTTTTTTATGTCTTTTGTCTTGCAACTTCAAATTAATCAGGTTGTTATAACTAAAAGCTTATTCTTTTAAAGTTAATCCTTAATTCAAGAAAAGTAAATCGACCGTTTTACCTATAGCAAATCGACCGTTTTGCATGTGGTAAATCGGTCGTTTTAGGGGTAGTAAAACGGTCGATTTGCACTATGTAAAACGGTCGATTTACTACCCCTAAAACGGCGATTTACCATACCTAAATCGGTCGATTTACTTTTTCAGGTGTTTGATATGGGATTTGAAGAAAGGAAAATAGGCTTTTTCTGCCCTAAGATAGGAAGTTAAAGTATCAACTCTATTAATGGTTTGCTGAAGTTATTTATGAAGATATGGACGTATTAGGTTGGTTAGGTGTTTTAGTTCGGACATCTTTGTTATCCATGCTATAAAAGTATATGCTAAGGCTCCTACGATAACTCCTAAGGTTAGTTTTAAGATATAGCTTATTTCTATGTAGTTTATTAAGTATACTACTGTTCCCATTGCTAATGCTGCAAATAATATTCTTATTAAATCTTTTATTTGTTGAAGGATATTAAAATTAATTAGCTTTGATGTGAAGTAAGTGTTTATGGCAAGATTAATCAACGCATAAACTACTAAACTGAGACAAACATAGTACATCCCAAAAGGTAAGCTTATAAATAGCAATGCTATACCAATTATCTTCTTTACTATTTCTAATCTTAGGAATAAATCACTTCTTCCTTTTACTTGCATTAGATTTTGATTAATTGCATTTAACGGATAAAACATATAGCAAATTGATATGATTTGAAGAATAGGTATAACACCTCTCCATTTTTCGGTTAAGATAAAAATTATAAATGGTTCAGCAATTGCAGCAAGACCTATCATAAGAGGAAATACTATAAAGGCAGATAGTTTAATGTATTGACGATAAACATTTTTTAGTTTTTCATCTTCATTTTGAATTGAAGACATAATCGGGTAGGTTACTCTCCAAAGTATTCCTGTGATATTTGAGGAAGGGAATTGAGCAAATTGATCGGCACGAGAATAATAACCCAAGTCTGCTGCTGAAAAACGTTTTCCTATAACTAATGTATAAAGATTAAGATAAATTGTATGTAAAAGATTTGCTGCCAATATTTTTGAACCAAAATTAAATAGTCTTTTAAAAGATTGTTTTGAGAACACTCTTATTGGTCTCCATTTTTCAAAATACCATAAGAGAATTGTTTGGATAATATTAATGGTTGTGAATTGAGCAACTAAAGCCCATACTCCAAAACCTGTATAAGCCATAGTAATACCTATTATTCCTGCAATGATAACAGACGATAGAGATGCTTTTGCTTGTGTTTTGAAATCAATACTTATTGTTAGTATTGCTTTATGAACAACTTGAAAAGAAAGAATAATAAGGTTGATTGACATCACTTGAATAATAAGTTCAAGTTTTGGCATTTTGTAAAAGTTGGCTATTAAACCTGATGAAAAGAAAAATATTATTGATAAAATAATACCTACTGTGATATTAAAATAAAATACAGTAGAATAGTCTGTATTATTTCTATCTTTTTTTTGGATAAGAGCATTTCCAAATCCTCCATCGGTGAAAGTTTGAGCCACTGCCATAAATATAGCAAGCATGCCAATCATACCATAATCAGAAGGGAAAAGCAATCGAGCAATAATAATTTGAACAATGAATTGAATAATTTGATTAGAAAATCGTTCAATTGCACTCCAAATTACACCATTTATAGTTTTTTGTTTTAAGTTCATTGGTTGCAAAAATAATACAATTACAATTAATGCAAACTAAAAAATAATTATATTTGCAGATTGAAAGAGAGAATAATTTAAAACAACAACATAATATGTCCAATACAAAATACATTTTCGTTACAGGTGGTGTCACTTCTTCATTAGGAAAAGGGATAATATCGTCATCGCTTGCTTTACTTCTAAAACTTAGAGGATATTCTGTTACGATTCAAAAGCTTGACCCTTATATTAACGTTGATCCAGGTACACTTAATCCTTACGAACATGGAGAATGTTTTGTAACTGAAGATGGAGCTGAAACAGACTTAGACCTTGGACATTATGAACGTTTCACTAATGTAAGGACATCACAAGCAAATAACGTAACAACAGGAAGAATATATCAAACTGTTATAAATAAAGAACGTAGAGGCGATTATCTTGGAGGAACAGTTCAGGTTATTCCTCATATTACAGACGAAATAAAAAGAAGAATAAAGATACTTGGCGATACAAATAAATACGATTTTGTTATAACAGAACTTGGTGGTGTTGTTGGTGATATTGAATCTCTACCATTTATTGAATCGGTACGTCAGTTAAGATGGGAATTAGGAAAGAATATTGTTGTTATTCACTTAACATATATACCATATCTTGCAGCAGCTGGAGAGTTAAAAACAAAACCAACTCAACATTCTGTAAAGGAAATGCTTGAACAAGGAGTTCAGCCAGATATTATTGTTTGCAGAACAGAACACAAATTAAATGATGGAATAAAAGATAAGATAGCTCTTTTCTGTAATGTTGATAGAGATAATGTAATTGAATCAATGGACGCTCCAACAATCTATGAAGTGCCTTTGAATATGTTAAAAGAAAAACTTGATATAAGGGTCTTGGAACGTCTTGGAGTAAAAGCTCAAGGAGAACCAAATCTTGAAAAATGGAAGGGCTTTCTTTATAGATTAAATAATCCAATAAATGAAGTAACTATTGGATTAGTTGGAAAATACGTTGAACTTAAAGATGCATATAAATCAATATCAGAATCCTTTATTCATGCAGGGGCATCGCTTCAATGCAAAGTTAAAGTTAAATTAATACATTCAGAACACTTAGAAGAAAGTAAAGAAAAATGTATTGAACAACTTGATGGATTAGATGGAATATTAGTTGCACCAGGATTTGGAGCAAGAGGAATAGACGGAAAACTTAGTGCAATACAATATGCAAGAGAAAATAATGTTCCATTCTTTGGAATATGTTTAGGAATGCAAATGGCTGTTGTAGAATTTGCAAGGCACGTTCTAAATCACCCAGACGCACATTCTGTTGAAATGCAACCAAGCACAAAATATCCAGTTATAGATATGATGGAAGAACAAAAGAAAATAACTAATATGGGTGGAACAATGCGTTTAGGAGCATATCCTTGTAAGCTTAAAAAAGGTTCAAAGGTTTATAATGCATATCAAAAAGAAGAAATAACAGAACGTCATCGTCATCGTTATGAATTTAACAATAAGTATCTAAAAGAATTTGAAGATGCAGGAATGATAGCCACAGGTATTAATCCAGATGCAAACCTTGTAGAAGTTGTTGAATTAATTAATCATCCATATTTTATTGGGGTTCAATTCCATCCTGAATATAAATCAACAGTAGAAGAACCACATCCATTATTTATTTCATTCATAAAAGCTGCAATGAAGAAATAAATATAACCCTATTGCTAAATAAAAATATTTTAAGAAAAGGAGTTATTAAATAAAGTCCAACTTTATAAAGATTTAAAGTTGGACTTTAAGATTGCATTAATTTATGGATATAGAAACAGTAGCGCTTGTAATCTTTGTAATTACTTACTTAGGTATTATCTTTACAAGATTACCGCGAGTAAATATTGATCGACCTTCGGCAGCATTTACTGGGGCTGTTGCTATGATTCTTTTTGGAGTAATTAGTTTTAATGATGCAATTAAAGCAATAGACTATAATACAATAGCTCTTCTTTTGGGAATGATGATTATTGTTTCAACCTTAAAACTTGAAGGCTTTTTCTCCCTATTAGCCTCTAAAACTATATCTTTTGCAAATACAAGGACTAAATTACTTTCAATAATTGTTTTTATAACAGGAATTGCATCGGCATTTTTAGTTAATGATGCCGTTGTACTTTTATTTACTCCTGTAATAATATCAATTTGTAGAAAAAGTAATCTTAACCCAGTTCCATTCCTAATAGCTGAAATATTATCAGCAAATATAGGTAGTGTAATGACAATAACGGGGAACCCTCAAAATATGCTTATAGGGATTAGTTCAGGAATATCATATATCGATTTTATACTACATCTCTTGCCTATTTCTATAATTGGAATGGGATTAGTAATTATTATTATAAAACTCTTTTATCATAAGGCTTTTTCAGATAAAACACATCTTAAATTCACATCAGATTATTCTTATTCATTTAAGA
The DNA here is from genome assembly GCA_041662185.1 of Bacteroidales bacterium. GTDB lineage: Bacteria > Bacteroidota > Bacteroidia > Bacteroidales > P3 > UBA10566. Next base: position 14,893 of record JBAZSY010000003.1, on the reverse strand, counting down.
AGATGAAACTCTCCTTAATTATCTTTGCTTTTGTTGTATTAGGCTTTTTCTTTGGTAAAATGTTTTCAATATCCATACCTATGGTTGCACTTACAGGAGCGGCTCTAATTCTTCTTTTAGGAAAAGCAAAACCATCTAAAGTAATTAAAGAAGTTGATTGGGTTCTATTACTTTTTTTTGCTTCATTATTTATTGTAGTAGCTGCAATAGAAAAAGTAGGTCTATTAGAGAATTTGATGAAGGTTAATCTTACAGAAAATATTAGTGGAATATTAGGTATTCATGGAATAAGTCTTTTTATGACGCAAATAGTTAGTAATGTGCCATTCACTGTTCTAATGACACCACTAATGGAGTCTGTAAATAGTCAAACATTATGGCTATGTTTAGCTTCAGCTTCAACTCTTGCAGGTAATGCAACAATATTAGGAGCAATGGCAAACCTAATTGTAATAGAATCTGCCGAAAAAGAAGGAGTAAAGATAGGTTTCTGGCAATTCTTTAAAATAGGTATAATAGTAACATTAGTAACATTCATTGTTTCAATTCTAATATTTGCACTATTTACTATTTAGTTTTGATCTATTAAATAATTTATGAAAATGAAAAAGAACATTTTATTCTTGTGTTGTACATTATGTGTAATAAATGTGTTTTCTCAAACACAAAATAATTCACTAAAGAAACTAAGAGAGAGTTATATTGAAACGGGAAGAGAAATGAAAGCTGAGACTAAGAAAATAAATTGTGAGGTAATAGAAGTATGTTTAAAAGAAAATAGACATTCTTATCTTTCAGCAAAAAATGAAAATGATAAATCAATAGCATTATCCAATTTATCAAAGATATCTTGCCCTCAAATAATATCCTTTTTTGAAGAGGTTATAAAAAATGACACATCGGAATTAATAAGATGTGAAGCTATTCAATATTTAGGTTGGATTGATGCTCAAACAAGTATCCATTTTTTAATAGAAAGAACAAAAAGAACAGATATATCAAATTATGAAAAGGTATGTATAGGTACGGCCTTAGCTGTACTTGAAGATTATAAAGACGCTGAAAATATTTTAAATCAATATTGTTATAATGTAGAACAAAAATATTGTGATAAATGTATTTGGGCATATTATATGATTGGAAATAACTCTTCTATTAATTATTATCGTTATTTGATTAATAACTCAAAAGATGACATAAATATTGCCGCTCAAAAATTAGCAGAACTTGGAGATATTAAAACAGCTTATCCTATTATGGAAAAGATAATGAATGATGAATATGCTATAAAAGGTGGAATAATGAGAGTATTAAAAGTCTTAGGTGACGAAAAAAGCTTAAAACTAATTGAAAATACTCTCAATGATAAAAACGAAAATAATAGAAGATCCGCAAAGAAATTGTTAGAAGCTAAAAATTGATTCTGCAATATTTACAAGACAATCATTATATTATTTTTATTCATTATGTATAGTAGAGACGTTGCAAACGTTATATATAAATGCTAATGAAGATTATATATGTCTTAAAAAGGTGAATAATTTTGTTCACCTTTTTCTGTAAAAATAAACTTTGAATTAATACAATATTAGTTTTTATGACTCGTTTTTATATAAAAATAATATCTATCATGAAAAAACATTGTTTATTAGTAATTGCATTATTAGCTCTCTTCTCTTTTAATACTCAAGCTCAAGAAGAGACTCACACAAAAAATAAGAATATAATATATATTGAAGGAGGTATTCCTTTTGGATTTAAAGAAACAAAGAATTATTGGAATAATCCTGATAATTTTTTTTCTGCACATCCAGAGCCAGAAAGTTATTATAATTATACTCTTTCAATAAAATATTCGAGAAATATACCATCTAACTTTCAAGTAAATATTGGATATAAATACATTACTGTCGATAAAGCAATTGCAAGTAAACATTATACTGGAGATTGGAAAGCAAATACTTTGTATTTAGGACTTGGTTATAATTTGCCTATAATAAAGAATTTTTCTTTTGTACCTTCAATAAACATTGGTTATTCTAATCTATCATATAGAGTTTTGCATGGTTGGGTTTATTATACTCCAAATGGAGCTACAGCTATAGTGAGAAGTGAATTTAGAAATGTTGAAACAAATCCTTTATATCTAAATGCAGAATTAGCATTTAATTATTCAATAAGTAATAAGTGGCATTTAAGACTCGCTATTGGTTACGATAAATACTTTGTTAAAGATTTAGCTGATACAGAAGAAAAAAAATTAACTGATAAAAAAGAATTTAAATTCCAATCTCTTGAAGCAAAATTAGGTTTAGGATTTTCATTCTAAGTAAGTCTTTTCAATTCCGTACACATATTATTGATTAATTACATGGTAAGTTATTTTTTTAGATTCACTAATTAAAAGTGATTTGTAGAAGATTGGATAGAGAATAAATCATTATATTCTCTTCGTAGAATCAAATTCTAATTTACTGGAATTTGATTCTAATTTTTTATAATCAAGTTTTAATTTAGTGTAATCAAATTCTGATACCGTTGCATTTACAACTTAAATCTACGTAAATAAGTTTTCATGCTAAAAAAAAGTTTTAATCTCTCAAATAGTCAATTTTAATTTCTTCTTATTTTATTCATATTTCAGCCTCTTTTTCTTCCTTCTTTTCCCTATTGTATCCTAAGGGAACGATATAAATTGTACAATATGGCTTGCGTCAAGTGTTTTGTATGTATCTCCTCTAATCCTACATATCGGATAGATGTAAAATTCCAGTGGGATAAAGAATATATTAGCGACTTTAGAGAATGGGATCAAAAACATCATTCAGAACAATATATACTCTATGAGAATAATTTATCTTAACATATAAGTATAGATGAAACAAGTTTATTACAAGGAGAATGGTTCTATAATGTTTTGAGTGGGTAAAAATATTTAATAAAAACAGAAAATGAATATACCCCACCTGAATGCTACGCAAGGTGGTGGTATATTCTCCATAAAAATAATTACAAGGAGAAAAAATGGATATTGTAGGTTACTTCTTGAAAATAGATTAAATCTTTTTGAATTTATATTAAATCTTTCTGGATTTATATTTAATCTATTTGGAAAAAGATTAAATCTTTCTGGACTATTAATTGGGCAAAGTTAAGAATTCTTGATTACCCACTCTATTCGTTATAGAGCCAGGAGAATTATGTTGAGCCATTATTTATATAAAAAAAAGGAGTTGATTTTTGGTCAACTCCTTTTGGTTTTATAGAGATAAATCTCTTAATTCAGATTATTTCTTTATAAGTTTTTGTGAAGACACTTTTCCGTCTTTAACCATTTGAATCATATACATACCTGTTTGAAGGTCGTTGATAGAAATAGTTTCATTAGATGATTTAATTCTCTTTGTAATTAATGTTCTTCCTAACATATCAATTACTTTAACATCAGCACCATTAGCATCAGAAATAGTAACGAAATCATTCGCAGGATTAGGATAAACACCAAAAGTAGAAGTAGCAATATCATTTAATCCAGAAGCATTACCTAATACTTTGATATTATCTAATAAACAAATGTAAGCATCATAACTTGTTAAGCGAAATGCAAAACGAACTTGTCCTGTATAAGCTGATAAATCAACTGTGTAAGTAGTGAAAGCTCCACCAGGTAATGATTCAATTGATTTTAACATTGTTGTGAAGTCAGAAGGTTGATCTCCAGATGTAGCAAGTTTTACTTCTAAGCTTTCTGGGTAACTACTACTTAATGACATAGCATCAAATTGTAAATAATTCCCTCCTTGTAAATTTACTTGATTAGTTACAATCCATCTGTCAGCAGTTCCTGCTGTCTCAAAATAAGAAGCTGCTGCTGCTATAAAATCAGTTCCTTCTTCATCATTTTGAAGGATTTCCCAACCATTAGTAGTTGTGAAATATGAAGCTATTTCTTCATTTAAAGTTTGTCCATCAACGTTATACAATCTCCAATCGTAAGGAAGTACTCCATCATTAAAATTCCAAGTTATAGAAGCAGCAGGAAGATTAGGGTCAATGGATTGAATAACAACATTATCTCCAGTTGTAGATGTTCCAGTTACATTAAATATATATTCAATTCCTTCGCTAATAACTAAATCATCTCCCCTACCATTTCCAGCAATCCACATTCTATCTCCAGGAGTTGGGTTGGTAACAACATAGTCAAATGTTCCAGGAAGGACATCAATAGAAATACTATTGTTTAATACAATATTAGTTGTAGTTAAAGAGCCGTCAGCATTTGTTGGAATTTTATATTCAAAAGCATTATAAATAGTAGCAAGAGCTGCAATTGAAGCTGCACTAGTGTCACTTAGCCCACCTGTTGTAGGGATTTCTACCCCATAAGCAGTTGCATCAGCATCTAATAGTAATTGATAACCACTACCATCACCCCAAACATCGCCTGCAGTTAAAGTTACACGTGCATATCCAGCAGGAATAGGGTCTTTTGTATTATTCACAACTTTAAAAGTAGTTGGAATGTGATTAGGATTGACGATTGTTTTTTGTCCAGATTTTACTGAACCATCTCTTGATTGCTTTACATTAATATTTTGTGCATTTACAACAGCAAAGCACAGAATTAATGAAAGAAAAAGTAAACTTCTTTTCATAATAAATTTGTTTTTTAGATTTAAGTTGCTTTCTAACAACTTAAATACTCGATTAATAATTATGTTATTTTATGTTGTCTTAATATCTTTTATCTTAAAGACGAAGCAAATGTAGTAATATTTTTCTAAACAAACATAGATAAATAAAAAAAATAGCCGTTAGCTGATGAATTTTTCTACTCTACTATATTTTTATTCTTAATAAAAGCAACAATTAAATAGCTAAACACATTTTTTTTACTTTGAATGTACTCTCTTTGAAATAATATATTTATATTTGCAGCTCGAAAACGAATCAATTTATTAATAACAAAAAAACAAAAAACAAAATGAAAAAGATTACACTTTTTGTCCTTGCTTTAGGATTAACAATGGGCGTTATGGCTCAAAAAGATGGAACTAATTTAACTTCAATGAAAGTTAAAAATAATGTAACTCTAACTAAGGATTACACTTTGTATCCAAATAGCTTTAATTCTTGCGCTACAGTTGATAGTGCTAAATTGTATTTTTCAGATGTAACACAAGTATGGACAGCTGTTACAGGTACAAATTCTTATGGCGATGCTGCTTATGCACAAGTTTATAATATTGATTGGAATGTTCCTGTGAAAGGTATTGCTGCTATAATGGGACAATATAATCTTACAGCTAATGGTACAGATGTTACTGCTGCTTTGCACTCAGCAACATCTACTACAGTTGGTGCTGAAATATCAAATGTTACTTTTAATACAAATACAGTAAGTGATCTTTCTAGTGCAGGCTTAGCATTAATTACATTTAATTTACCAGCTGTTCAAAATCTTTCTGATTTTGCAGCTGTAATTAATGTTCCTGAATTTGAACTTAATGCAACTCAAGATACAATAATTTCAGATTTCTTACTTATTGCTACAACTCCAATAAATTGTGCTTCAGGTGAAAAATCATTTTCATTAAGTTATCCATCAGAAACTGCTACTGCAAGAGAATGGATGACAATTAATAGTGCTTGGGGAATAGATTTAGATATTATGATATTCCCTATTATTAATGGTGCTGGTTTAAACTCAAATATTGATATTAATACATTAACTTATGTTTATCCAAATCCTGCTAAAGACCAAGTTATTTTAGCTTCTTCTTTCAATATGAATAAAGTTGAAATATTTAACATGATTGGACAAAAAATTTATGAAAATTCTGTAAACGGTATTACTTCAACTGTTAATGTTGCTGGTTTCACTCCAGGAACTTATATGGTTAAAATGTACACAGAAGGTGGTTTAGCTACAAAGAAAATTGTTGTTGAATAATTAATTTAACAATTATCTAATATAGAGTCGCTCCATTCTTGGAGCGACTTTTTTATTGTTTTTTTTATTACCTTTGCACTTTATTTTAACTGAAAAAAGAACTGATATAATGATAGATTTATTATTACAGGAATCTGTAAGTAAGGCTTTAAATAGTTTATATAATATAAGTATTGAGGCTAAAGATATTGTACTTTCTGCTACTAAAAAAGAGTTTATTGGTGATTTCACTTTAGTGGTTTTTGCTTTTGTGAAACAGGCTAAGAAATCTCCTGAACAAATTGCTAATGAAATAGGGAAGTTTGTGAAGGCGGATTGTGAGGATATTGAGGGTTTTAATGTGATTAAGGGATTTTTGAACTTTGAAGTGGCTCAAAGCTATTGGTTGAAGTTTGTGGATATTAATAAAACAAAATATACTTTTGGTTATCAAACAATAAGAGAAGAGAAACCTGTTGTGGTTGAGTATTCTTCGCCTAATACTAATAAACCTCTTCATCTTGGTCATATTAGAAATAATTTGTTGGGGTGGTCGGTTGCTGAAATTCTAAAGGCTAATGGGTATGCTGTTAAGAAGGTAAATCTTGTTAATGATAGGGGTATTCATATTTGCAAGTCTATGTTGGCTTGGCAAAGGTTTGGTAGTGGAGAAACTCCTCAGTCTACTGGCATGAAGGGAGATCATTTGGTTGGAAAGTATTATGTTTTGTTTGATAAAGAATATAAGCGTCAGATAGGAGAGATGGTAGAAAAGGGCGTGGATAAAGATATTGCTGAAAAGACTGCTCCATTTCTTTTGGAAGCTCAAGATATGTTAAGGAAATGGGAGGCTAAGGATGAAAAAGTAATTGAGCTTTGGACTATGATGAATGGTTGGGTTTATGAAGGGTTTGATGAAACATATAAAAAGCTTGGAGTTGATTTTGATAAGGTTTATCATGAGTCTAATACTTATTTGTTGGGTAAGGAATTGGTAAAAGAAGGTGTTGAAAAGGGAGTTTTATATCAAAGAGAGGATAAGTCTATTTGGTGTGATTTAACTGCAGACGGATTAGATGAGAAGCTTCTTCAAAGGGCTGATGGAACTTCTGTTTATATGACTCAAGATCTTGGGACTGCAGTTTTAAGACATAAAAACTTTAATTCAGATAAATTGATTTATGTTGTTGGTAATGAGCAGAACTATCACTTTACTGTGTTGAAACTTGTTTTAAAGAAACTTGGTTTTGCTTGGGCTGATAATCTTTATCATCTTTCTTATGGTATGGTTGAATTGCCAGAGGGTAAGATGAAATCGAGAGAAGGAACTGTTGTAGATGCTGATGATTTGATTGATGAGATGATTGAAACCGCAAAGCAACAAACACTTGAACATGGAAAGACAGATGGATTCAGTGAAGAGGAAGCAAATAAATTATATCATATGTTAGCTCTTGGGGCATTGAAGTATTTTATGCTAAAGGTTGATCCAAGTAAAAATATGCTTTTTAACCCTAAGGAATCTATTGACTTTAATGGTAATACAGGACCTTTTATTCAATATACTCATGCAAGAATCCGTTCAATAATAAGAAAAGCGGAAGAAGGAAAGGACATTGTTATTGAACATATTAGACTTGATACTTCATTGGAGCTTAATCTTAAGGAATTGGAAATCGTAAGAAATCTATATGCTTTTCCAATGATTATTGATCAGGCAGGACAAACAAATTCTCCCGCATTGATAGCTAATTATGTTTATGATCTTGCCAAGTCGTTTAATGCTTTCTATCAAGACATTCCAATCTTAAAAGAAGAAAATGAATCTATTGTTGCAATGAGGGTAAGTCTTGCTGCATTTGTAGGAAATACAATTAAGACTGCAATGAATTTATTAGGGATTAAAGTTCCAGAAAGAATGTAGTTTTAAAATTCTTTTTCTAAATGCGATAATATTAAAATTCTTTTTCTATCTTTGCCCTATTAAAAAGAACATTATCAATGGCAGATATATATAGTGAATCTAATCCCGAAGAAGAAGGTTGTTTAACATCAATAGATGAAGAGGGTAGTGAATTGATATTATTTAACGATAATGTCCATACCTTTGATTATGTTATTGATTGTTTAGTTTCTATATGTAATTTAAGTTACGAACAAGCTTCAAATTGTGCCAATATTGTTGATCATAAAGGACTTTGTGCAGTTAAACACGGAAGTTATGATGAACTTCTAAAGATGTGTCATGCTTTGGAAAAGAAACATTTAAAAGTAGAAATCAGATAAAAATATACGTATATGGACTTATTGTTTATTCTTTTGTTATTGGTAGGAGGTTTGGCTTTATTAGTATTGGAACTTATAGCTATTCCAGGAACAACAATTGCAGGACTATCTGGATTGGCACTTATAGTTTACGGTATTGTCAGGGTATATGCAGAATATGGTTCAACTTGGGGAATAATATCTTTATTTGTTTCATTAATTTTAGGTGTAGGACTATTGATTTATTCTTTAAGAGCAAAGACATGGAAAAGATTTGCATTAGATAAATCAATAGATGGTAAGGCTAATGAAATAAATCATGAAAATTTCAAAGTTGGGGATAAGGGAATATCAATTACACGCCTTGCTTATGCAGGTATGGCAGAAATCAATGGTCAGAGAATAGAAGTCTTCACTACAACGTCTTTTGTAGACCCAAAAACTGAAATAGAAATAGAAAGAATAGAAGGTAGTAAAATATTTGTTCGTCCACTTTAATTTCTTAATAAAGAGAGGTTTAAATTTTTTAGGTAAATTTTTTATTATAAAAACGTTTACAAAATCAATGTTAATGGTGTTATAATAACAATAGCTGTATAAATAGCTATAAATAACTGATATCATTTATATGAGGATAATATTACACCGTATATAATGAAAAAGTTTCTTATTTATATGTTTGTGATTTTTTGTACAACAAGTATTGCTGCACAAACTTATAATATGCCTACAACAGGACATCAAGAAGAAACTTCAAGTAATTGTACATTATATGATGATGGAGGAGCTAATAATAATTATTCTATTAATTCTGATGCCTCTTTTACTATAAATGCAACAAATGAAGGTAGTTATTTTACTATAATAGGGACTTATAATTTAGATATATGTGCAAAGACGAGGTTGGTTATTTACGATGGAGGGACAACATCTAATACAATTTTAGGAACTTATTGTGGTGGTAATAGTACTATTAACATATGTTCACGTTCTTCAAGGGTTACAGTACGTTTTTTTTCTGATACAGATACTCCTCTTCCTGGTTTTAATTTGAATTTTGTACAGATAGATTGTCCTCGACCTACAACTTTTAGTTCTAGTAATATTACAACAACTTCTGCAACTTTGAATTGGACTGGTCCAGATAACACAACTTGGATAGTTGAATGTACTTCTGGTAATATGCCAAATTCTCAAAATATATTTACAGTAAATTCAATGTCCTTACAACTAACAGGATTATGTCCATATAAAGATTATTGTTTTACTATTCGTTCTGATTGTCTTCCCATTATACCTTGTTCTTATTTACAAGTGTGTTTTCGTACTTTATGTCCATGCCCTAAGGCTTTAAGTATTTTCCCATATATTGAAAATGGGAATATGGAGATTGACTGGATTGAACCGGATACAACAATTGTATGGACAGTTACTTTGTCTTATTCAGGTGTTACAAGTGTAATTACAACAACTAATCCAAATTGTATTTTTCCAAATATACCAAATGGTCTTACTACTTATTGTGTAACAGTAAATACTAATTGTAATGGTTGTAATGATACCAATTTATCATGTAATTCAACTACTTTATGTGTTTCTCCACCTCCACCACCTCCATTTGAATGTAGTTGTCCTATTGCTCAAAATCCAGTAGTTTCTAATGTTCAAACAACATCTGTTGACATAAATTGGAATTCAAATCAAAATGCTACAGGTTGGATAATAGAATATTATCCTCAATTTTCAACTCAGAAAATTTATGATACTGTCCATACAAATTCTTGCACGTTAACTAATCTTCAACCTGCAACATATTATTTGTGTTATATACATTCTTATTGCGATAATTTAGATTATCGTTGTGCTTCTTCTTGCCCTTTTTTTACTTATAATGATAATTGTTTTGATTTTTTGGATTTGAGAGGACCAAATTGTTCTACTAATTATGGCTCTTATGATGATCCTAATACCTATAGAGGATTAATAGATTTTGGTCCGGAAAGTATGTATAGTAGGCATACTGTACATAATGATACTACTGAGACAGATCCAATGACAAATAATATGCTTAAAACAGTTCCTTCGGGAGAAATAGCTTCTGTTCGTTTGGGTAATTGGGATATTAATGCTCAAGCAGAAAGTATAAATTATACTTATTTAATTGATACAACAAATTTTGATCTTTTGATATTAAATTATGCTATTGTTCTTCAGGACCCTAATCATACGGTTAATAATCAACCAAGGTTTACTCTTTCTATATGGGGTGAGAATGGTAGAATTTTAGACCAGATTTGTGGTTATACTAATTTTTATGCAAGTGGAGAATTAGGTTGGAATTCAGTTCCAGAAACTAATGTAATATGGAAAGATTGGTCAACAATGGGAGTAGATCTTGGAAGATACCATGGTCAAACAATCACAATAAGACTTACTTCTTATGATTGTAGTGAAGGCGGACATTTTGGTTATGGATATTTTACGCTAAAATGTGGAAGTAAATATGAAACCCAAAGAGCTTGTGGATCAGTAGATTCTATTCCTTTTACAGCTCCTTTTGGTTTCTATTATTCATGGTATAAGGATAGAGATGAAGAAAATATTATATCAACCCAACGAAAAATATCTGTACTTGTTGATAATTCTGTTTTTTATTGTAAATGTACTTCAAAAGAAAATGAATATTGCAATTTATTTATGAAATATGTTGCAGAAAGAAATTATCCTTTTGCTCAAATGAATTATGAAATAGATTCTTGTACAAGAGAGGTTACGTTCATTAATCGTAGTATTGTATCTAATAACGATTCTATCCCTATAGGGGAAAAACATTGTGGGGATATAAAATGGATATTTCATGATGGGACAGAATCAAATCTTGATACAATAAAATTTACCTATGATAGCCTTGGAGTATATCCTATTATGTTGATAGCAAATTTAAATAATGGAGATTGTGTTGATACGTTAATTCAAAATATAACTATAGGTCCATATTATATAGATACAATAAAAGCTTATATTTGTAAGGGAGAAACATACGAAAGTAATGGGTTTAATGAGTCAGAAGATGGTATTTATTCTATAAATTATATTACAGAAAGAGGTTGTGATAGTTTGATTGTTTTAGATTTAAATGTTTATGATAAATACCTTGAAACTTTTTATGATTCAATATGCGAAGGAGAAGCTTATAGTAATTATGGTTTTAATTGTAGTAATCCAGGCGTTTATAATCATTATTTTCAATCAATAAATGGGTGTGACAGTATAGTTATACTTAATTTATATCAAAAACAATTATATCCAGACTATTCTATGATTGAAAATAAATATATTATTGTTGAAAATTTTCCTATAATTATTGATGTTAGTTGTGATGGCTGTTATGCTTATTATTGGAATACAGGTTCTACAAATCCTAAAATAGAAATAAATCAAACAGGAAGTTATTATGTTACAATATATACAGGATGTGGAAATATCTATGATTCTCTACTTGTTGTTTTACCAGAAATAAATATATATTTTCCGAATGCTTTTACTCCTTTAAAACCATCAAATAATACATTTTTTCCAATATATGATAATAATGGAAATGTGTTCTTAGAATCTTTTGAAATATATAATCGTTGGGGTACAAAAATTTATTCTTCTAAGACTAAAGGATGGGATGGGAAATATAATGGTAAAGAATGTTATTCTGGAATTTATATTTGGAAATTAATTTATAAAACTAAGTTTTCGGAAAATGAACTTTTTGAAAAGATAGGTGAGGTCAATTTAATTAGGTAGTTAATAGGCACTTACTTACTAAATTATGATTAAAAAATATATACTATACTTTATTATAATAATTTTATCAATTATTACTTCAATAAATTTATTGTCTCAAAATTGTTTTGATTATACACATTTATATGATACTTCATTGGTAACTTGTTATTATGGAAATTATGATGATCCATATCGTGTTATTGGTATATATCCAGATAGACATACTGTAATGTTAGATATAAATCAAACAGATACTAATACAAATAATCAACTTTATGTTGTTCCTATTGGTGATACAAATTCTATAAAATTAGGTAATTCTCATGCCTCAAGAGAAGCTGAAGCAATTACATATACATTTAATGTTGATACAAATAATTTTGATTTATTAATTCTAAAATATGCAATTGTTCTTGAATCACCAAATCATCCACAATTAGAACAACCTCGTTTTACACTTGAGATACTTGACAATAATAACCAATTATTAAATGAATGTGGGTTTACAGATTTTTATGCAAGTGGAAGTTTGGGTTGGGATTCTATTCCAAATTCAGACGTTATTTGGAAAGATTGGACAGCAATTGGTTTAGATTTGTTGCAATATAATAATCAAACAGTAAAGATAAGACTAACCACTTATGATTGTGAACGTGGTGGGCATTTTGGTTACGCTTATTTTAATTTAAAATGTGGTTCAAGAGAAATAAAGCAATTAACCTGTGGAGATGTAGGAAATTTAACATTTCAAGCTCCATTAGGATTTAATTATATTTGGTACAAAGAGTCAAATCCAAATGTTACGCTTTCTACTTCAAGAGAGGTCATACTTCCTAATGATAGTAATATTTATATTTGTAAATGTACATATCCTGAAAATTATAATTGTTTTTTTTATCTTTCTGTTCGATCTGTAAATCAATACCCATTTGCTGCTTTTGATTATAATGTTAATCCTTGTACAAGAGAAGTTACTTTATTAAATCATAGTATGATTTCTAATGATGATATGACTTCTGAAAGCAATGACACTTGTGATAATATTAAATGGTTTTTACCAAATAATACAGAATCAACTTTAAATAATCCTTCTTTTATATTTGATAGTTCAGGAGCTTTTCCTGTTACATTAATAGCAAGTATGTATAATGGATTATGTGTCGATACTTTAATTAAAAATATAATAATAGATGATTCATTATATTCAAAAATAAAATTTTCATATGATACAACTATTTGTTACGGAGACTCTACAACTATTTTTGTAAATAAATTTGAAAGATATATTTGGAATATAGGTGATACTACTCAGAATATTACTGTACAACCACTATCAACTACACAATATTTAGTAAATGTAGTAGATAGGTATAATTGTAATTGGAAAGATTCAATAACGATATATGTAAACCCAAGTTATAAAGATACAATTAATGCCAGTATTTGTGAAAAAGGAGTTTATGAATTATATGGATTTAAAGATAGTATAACAGGTTTTTATTCCACGTTCTTTCAAACAATAAATGGTTGTGATAGTAACTATTATCTTAATTTAAAAGTAAATCCTATATATAACGATACAATCTTTGCAGTAATTTGTGGTAGAGAAGAATATAATTTTAATGGATTTAATGAAGATGAAAATGGTTTTTATACTCATTCGTTTCAAACAATAGGAGGTTGTGATAGTATAATAAATTTAAACTTAAAAGTAAATCCTTCATATTACGATACAATTATAGGAGAGATATGTAAGGGTGAAGCTTATAATGAAAATGGATTTAATGAAACGCAAGAAGGTCTTTATTTAAAATCATTTCAAACAACAGAAGGTTGTGATAGTAATTATTATCTTAATCTAAGAGTAAATCCAACCTATAATATTCAAATTAATAAAAATATTTGTGAAGGTACAACATATAATTTAAATGGATTTAATGAATCAAATACAGGAACTTATTCTCAAAACTTATTAACTAATAAAGGCTGTGATAGCATAATAAATCTTAATTTGTTTGTAATTAATAAACCCGATGAATATTCTTTTATTGACGATAAATATATAGTTACCGAAGATTTCCCAATAACAATTGATGTAAGTTGTGATGATTGTATTTCTTATCTTTGGAATACAGGATCAAGAGATTCTGTTTATGAAATTACGCATATAGGAAATTATTATGTATATATATATCATTTATGTGGATATTTCCTTGATTCTGTTATTGTTGTATATCCAGAAATAAATATTTATTTCCCAAATGCTTTCACTCCATTAGAAATGTCAAATAATACTTTTTTTCCAATATGTGAGAGCAATGAAAAAGTATTTATAGAATCTTTTGAGATATATAATCGTTGGGGAGAACGAATTTATTCTTCCAAAACCAAAGGTTGGGATGGAAAATGTAATGGAAAATATTGTGATTCTGGAGTATATATTTGGAGACTACTATATAAAACTAAATATTCAGGAAAGAGTTTGTTTGAACAGAAAGGTGAAGTTAATTTAATTAGGTAGTTAATAAATGCTCAATGTAAAATTTAGGTGGGATGAATAACATTAATTATCTTTGCCTTATTATGGAAGGAAAAAATAGATTTATTAAAACACCTATTACTATCAATAATTTATTGGAATTTGCTCTAATGGACAAAAATTAGGTTATTTTAGTATATAAATTCTTCTAATGGACAAAAAATAGAGCTATATACACTTAGAAAATTTTATAAACATGATTTCTTATTGGTCAAACTTAGTTTTGATTATCCATGATATTTGTTATAGAACTCAAAATTGTCAATAAACTTTGTTTTATCTTTAATAATTGGTTGATTGTTTTTCGATTTATGATATAAAAAATGGTTATTAATTTATAAATTGGATATAGAGAGGAAAAATAATCAATAAAAAGT